>CABMDC010000001.1 GCA_902384795.1 Candidatus Gugararchaeum adminiculabundum
AATTTCACCATCACCCAAGCCCAACTCACAATAACAGCTAACAATGACACAAAGGTTTACGATTCAATCGCATACGCCGGAGGAAACGGAACTACCTACACAGGCTTCACAGGCACTGACACTCCGGCAGTTCTTTTGGGAGCACTTGGCTACGCAGGAACAAGCCAGGGAGCAGCAGCAGTTGGCACATACAATATTACGCCAAACGGCCTCACATCAACAGACTACAACATAACCTTTGTCGATGGACAACTTGCAATAACTCCTGCACCATTGACAGTCACAGCAGATGCCGGACAGAGCAAAGTTTATGGAACTCTTGACCCAGCTCTCAATTACACAATTACAGGTACACTTTTCGGAACCGACACACTTTCTGGAAACCTGAGCAGGGTTGCAGGCGAAGCAGTAGGAAACTATGCGATTCAACAGGGCACACTCAACAACTCCAACTACTCAATAACATTTGTTCCGGATACGTTTGCGATACTTGACACAACTCCTCCATTGCTTTCCCCGACTCCAACCAGCCCGGCGAGCCTTGTCAACATCGCGCCCGGAACTCCAATCGTGCTGAATGTTTCCGATGCAGAAACCGGAATAGCGCATGTGGACATTAACATAACCGGTCCGATCAACCAGAGCTACACGCTCACCAGCGCACCCTACCAGATTGACACTTCAGCGCTTTCAATTACCGGCAGCTACACCGCGGATATCACTGCCTTCGACTTCGTGAACAACACGAATTCAACAAGTTTTGTTTTCACCATACTCGTGCCCACAACCTTTGGCACGGTCTCGGGCTATGTGCTCAACGGAAGCGGCTCGGGAGTTGGCGGCGCAACAGTGACCATAGTCGGCCAGGGCCTCAGCACAACTACTGACGGCGCAGGCTACTACACGTTCGCGGCAGTGCAGCAGGGAACCTACACGATTTCAGTCAGCAAGTCAGGCTACCTGAATCAGTCAAGGACAGCCCAGCCAGTGACCGCGGCCCAGACTCTCAACGCAAACTTCTCACTCGTTTCAACCGGATCCTTGTCCGGATTTGTCAAGGACCAATTAGATGCAGGAGTGAACTCTGCAACAATTAAGATAGTCGGAGCTTCTTGGCCAACTGCAACTTCGAGCGGAACCGGCGCATACACATTGACTGATGTCCCACCCGGATTCTACGACTTCCAGGCAAGCGCAACAGGCTACAGCACCCAGACGCTCTACAATGTTGAGATAACCAGCGGAAGCACCTCGGCGCTCAACTTCTCGCTCATCAATTACGGGAACCTGGACGGCCATGCAACCGAGTTCTTCAACAACAGCGCGAACATCTCCCTCGCAACAGTGAATGCTTACCAGGACGGCCTGCTCAAATACACAACTACCACCGACACCAATGGAAATTACATAATCACAAACGTGCTCCCTGGAATTTACAGGATTGAAATGGTCAAAGCGGGCTACACCACCAGCTGGGTTGACAACATAATCGTGCTGCCCGGTTCAACATACACTACAGATTTCTACCTATGGTAATTTTTATGAAAATTGAAAACAAATTCGTGAAAATCGCAGTTGCGGTTGCCGCATTATTGCTACTGGCAGGAAGCCTAGTTTTCGCCGGCTCCTGGGCGGTAAAGGTGACCGACGCAAGCACTGGCCTGGTAATCTCCGGAGCCAATGTCACTGCCACAGTCACTGCGACCGGCGCCTATGCAGGCTCAAACCTGACAGATTTAACCGGCTATGCGAATATCTCCGGGCTTGGAGATGCGGCAGGAATTCAGTACACGCTCAATGCTACAAACGCAGGTTACATGCACTACGAGCGCAACCACCCGGCGATAAGGGACACGCAGGATTTGGTTTCGCCAATTACGCTCACCATGAGCCCGAGCCTCCCGTCAAACATTACCGGAAAAATCACCAACAGCTCGGCTTCACTAGATGGCGCAACAATCAGCGTTTACAACATAAACACCGGCGCGCTGGTCAGTTCAAACGCGAGCAATGCGAACGGCGATTACAATATCACCGGCCTGCTTTCACCGGCTTTCTACAACATCAATGTGACCGCGCCCTACCACGTGAGCGCGGGAACAACAAATGTCTATCTCGATTCAAACGCAATCCTTGCAAAGAACTTCCAGCTGGTTTACATCCCAGGAAACGGCAATGTGACCGGAACAGTGACACTGCTGAACGGAACCGTGTTCCCGGGCGCAACAGTAAAGGTTTACCGGTTCATCGGAGGAACCCAGGTGGGCTCTTCGGCAACCACCGATACCAATGGAAACTATGCAATCACCGGCATCCTGCCAGGCACCTACACAGTGAACGTGACAAAAACAAACTATGCGCCAACCGCGATTGGCCCGATTGAAGTGCGCGACTACCAGAACACAACCGTAGATTTCAACACCCTATACCCGGCGAATGTCACAGCTATTTCGATCAACCCAAGTTCAGCCACAACACGCCCAGGCAATTCAGTCACATTCGGAGCAAGCGCCACAGACCAGTTCGGGGATGCGATCCCAATTAGCGGAGTGAACTGGAGCGTGTCAGGCTCGATAGGAACCATTAGTTCAACTTCCGGGATTCCCTCGCTCACAACCATCTTCACCTCATCTGGCACTGGGACCGTAACGCTGACCGCGAATTACAATGGCATTACAAGAACCGCAACAATCTCATCGGTCTCGCCAAACCCAGGAAACATAGTCGTAGGGGGGCCTGGCCAAATCTATCCACCAGCGGCAACGATTTCAAACGTGACTCCAGAAGTGAAGCCCCCAGTGACGCCTTCGAACGTAACTCCTGAAGAGAAGCCACCCATGCCGCAGACAAAAGAAATAACAGTCACAATTCCCGCAGGCTTAGTCACAAACACCCCGGCGACCTTCATAGCAATGCGCATAGACGGAACTCCGGTCCAGGGGTCTAATATCCAGTTCTACGGTCCATCGGGCGAGCAGGTCACCCTGCCAACCGATAACGAAGGAAAAGTGGTATTCACGCCCAAGTCCGCAGGGGTTTACTCCTACAGCATCCCGGGCTTCAGCGGAGAATCCAGCGGCACTTTCTCGGTTACTGCGCCGGCAACTTCAACAGGCGGCCCAAAGCCAGTGCTGGTTCCTGCAAAGCAAAACCCGGAAACAGTGCAGGCGCCTTCAGCTTTGTTCTCACCCGTTGATTCGATTGTCAATTTCATCAGGAACAACCTGCCAATAATCGGTGGCGCGGCGGCAATAATTCTGCTAATCATCGGCGCATTGGCTTACAACTACTTTGGAAAAGGCGGCAAGGGAGGATACCACGGGGGATCCAGTTCCGCGAAAGCAGAGACCAAGGGAGCGGAAAAGATTCCCGAAGTGAAATACTCCTCGAAGCCGTCAAAATACAAACCATTGGGAAAGAGCGAGTAGAGCGTACATTGTTCTCCTTAAGCCGCTCTACCCGTTCAGAATACAGACTAGAACAAGCGCTACTTCCGATGAGAAGCTCGCGATTCCTCGCTCGCTCTCATCCTCAGTTATCGGCCAAAAAATAAGAGCATACTTTTCTTTACTGCTTTCTCGCAATCTTTCCAAACTTAGCATAGGGCTTGCTTGTTTTCGATGCCAGCGTTTCAAACACCACTTGCGAAATTCTCATCCCCTCATGGATCACAATGGTAAACGGCGAAAGGTTCACAATCTCCAGCACCTGCCTGTTGGAAGAGCCTGGCTGCACCAGGGCGCTCGTCACATGCACTGCCAGCCCCATGCGCGCATACCTGCTTCTTCCCTCGAGTTTTCCCATCAAATCATTGGCAACCGTAATCTTTTCCCTGGTGATTCCCAGCGCCATCTCTCCAGGCTTCAGCTCCAAAGTTTTCGCATTAATTTTGTAAGTGGCCTGCTTGAAATCCGTTTTTTTCAGGTCAACCGTTTTTCCCCTAAGCTGCTTTTTGAATTTCCAGAATTCGCCTGCAAGCGTCAAATCAATGCTCGCAGCGCCCAATTGCTCCTCGGAAAGCCTGGGCTCAATCTTCAATTTTCCCGCCTTGATGGCGGTCCTGATGTCATTATCGGACAAGTTCATTGAAAGAAATAGTTTGGCTGGCTAGGATTTAAACTTACCGACCAACGCAATCAACTGCTCATGCAGCTGCGCCGCCAAATGGGCGCTGCGCAGCGGTTGGCGCCAAGTCGCGCTCGAGCGCGACCGACTGCTCCAGCAGTCGCCGCTCATCTGCGGCAGCGCCCAGCGCGCTGCTGCAATTATCGCCGCTTACTCCTTTCCGTTCACAATCAGCTTTCCGTATTTGCCAGCGGAAATCTGCAGGTTTCCCTTGAATTCCGAGACCCAGCCGTTCTCAATCTTCACCTTGTCTCCGACATTTACCCTGTCAATGTGCTCCCCCCAAAGCGAGAGCGTGATTTCTCCGCTCGCATCCTTGAGTGTTGCGTTCGCAACGCTGGTTTTCTTCCCATAGCGCGTAAGCACTTCCCTGGGCTCTTCCTTCGCAGTGCACTCGGCGTCAATGGTCGAGTTTCCTGCCCCTGCCTTAAGTTCCGAAATATTCATTCAAACCAACTCTTTTTCTTTTATTTATTTTCTTTTATTTTTTCTATTCTACGCTCTATTTTCTCCCTTAGCAAGAGAAATGTGCTAATATATTATGCCAACGAGGCTTTAAAGGTTTATTGCCGTTTTCACCCGATTCTCTCGGTTTTATAGACAAACCCCTTGTAATTCGGGCTTTGCTGGTCAAAATAAAAGCTGCTGGTGTCTTTCTTCACGCACTCCTCCAGCGTCCCTTTCTGGCACCAGAGCGGATCCAGCACATAATAGCCGTTCACATTTTTCACTGCAATGAACCTATGCCTGTTGTAATCGGCTCCGCTCACAAAAATTTTCTCTACTTCAAATGAAGTCGCATTCTTCTTTTCTCCGGCAAGCGCCGAGCTGCAATAGGCAATTTTGAATGCAGAAGTCGAGCTTTTGCAGGTGCCATTGGACTGCCTGTTGAATTCCTGTGAGCACTGGAAAACATCCCCGATGCTTTCCGCTTTCCATCCGCATTCCTTCAGCGCCCGGGTGTCATAGTGCGCAAGCGTATCCAGGTCATCCTCATCATATTTGCATCCATAGTCCAGTTTCTCCACAGTCTGGTTCAGGAACGGACAAGTAATAGAAGAATTCAGTTTTTTCACAATCTCGGTTTTCTCGGTGAATTTGCAGAATGCGCTAAACCCCTGGAAGCACAGGGGGTTGCTGGCGTTCTCATCAATCACCTGAATCACCTTTATCTCCGGTTCAGGTGGTGCAAAAAGCGCATTGGAAAAAAAGCCGGTTTCTGCGGAGGCCTGGACCAGGACTAGCGCCGGGAACAACGCCAATATTATCAATAGGGCACGCATCAAACTGCGTTTTGCTTCCAGTGTTTATAATTGTTTGGCGGTGTTGGTGTTCACCGGCGCCCGGCCCCTAAACTCCTACCGCGTGCTATACCTGGTTGTTTCCCCCTATTTTGCCTATTATGACCTTCTGGAGCTCTATGGGCTCGAGGCTTTCCAGACTTTTTATGGCGAAATCCAGCTTGCCTTCGGTGTCCGAGATGATTTCAAACAGCACGTCCCCTTTCTTCACCTTGTCCCCCTTTTCCGCGTGCAAATAAACTCCTGCGCCAGGGCTTTTCGGCGCTCCCGCAGCCCTTGCAATCTTTGACAGTATCTTATTGTCCGCGTGGCTGATTCTTCCGTCCTTGTCCGCCTTTACCTCGTACTTATACTGGCCAATGGGCAGGTCGTCAATCTTGACTTTCGGGTTCCCCCCCTGGGCGTCAATTATCTCAAGCATTTTCTTGTAGGCTTTTCCGTTTTCCAGCAAAAGTTTTGCAGCGGAATAGCCTTTTCCCTTGTCAACCTTTCCGCACAATTCCAGAAGCACTCCCGCAAGCTGGCAGCTCTTGTCAATCAAATCCGCAGGGCCTCTCGGATCCCCGGAGAGCGCCCAGAGCACATCCCTGCATTCCAGCCCTGGCCCGATTCCATTGCCAATCGGGTCGCTTCCGTCGGTAATCAGCACCTCGATTTTCATCCCCAATTTTGCCCCGATTTCCAGGAATTCCTGTGCCAGCCCCTGGGCGGCAACCGTGTCCTCGTGCTTGCTTCCCCTTCCGGTAGGGATGTCAATCACCACATATTCCGCCCCGACGCTTTTCTTTTTCGCCAGAATGCTTGCAATCAAGGCCTCGCGCGGGTCAAGCGAAAGCGGGTACCTGATCCTTATCAATTTATCGTCGGCAGGAGCAAGCGAAACCCCGCCCCCCCAGACCATGCATCCATGGGTTTTGAGCACTGTTTCGCGCATTTCATCAATGTCGAAATTTACCGGTGCGAGCACTTCCATGGTGTCCGCTGTCCCAGCCGCGCTGGTAATCGCGCGCGAGCTGGTCTTGGGAATGTACAATCCTGCGGCAGCAATAATCGGCACCAGCAGCATGGTGGTCCTGTTTCCCGCAACCCCTCCTGAGCAGTGCTTGTCCACCACCGGTTTTTTCCCCAGGTCCAGCGTTTCCCCGCTGTTGCAAATCGCATTTGTCAGGGACACGGTTTCCTCCGGGCTCAATCCCCGCACATAAACGGAAGTTATGAAGCACGCGAGCTCCACTTCGCTCAATTTGTTGTCCATGAGCTCGGAAATAATCGTTTTGATTTCACTTTCATTCAGCGGCTTCCCGTCCATTTTTTTCTTGATGTAATCAATGGAGCTCGGCCTGTGCGCAAACCAGATATTCACATTGTCTCCGTTCTTCACATTCATCTGCTTTGCAGAATCGGCAAACATCAATATCTCTCCAGGCTTGACCATATGGTCGCTCACATCCACGATCGCAATGCTCTCCTTTCCTTCGGACTTGAGCCTCACGCGGTTTCCCAGATAGATCCCCTCTGCTTTCGCCTGGTCCTCGTTCAGCACAACCGCCCGCGCGCCCGCCTCAATGTCTATGACCTTTGCCTTGCAGGTGATGATTCCTCCGTCCCTCAGGCTTCCCCCGACCACTCCCTCGGCTTTCTTCTCATTTTTGATAATTTTTTTCGCCATCAAAATCACATCCGTAAACATATTCACCTATTCCTGCTCATCGGGTTATAGGGCTTGAATTTTTCCTTTGCAATCGCAATGAGCCCCTGCGGAGGCATCACCCCAATCTCGGTAATATACGCCGAAACATATTTCGCAAGCGTCAAATCAAAGGCAGGGTTCCGAATTTTAATTCCCCTGAATTCCTTCGGGTCCGCAACCTCATCCGCGCTTCTCTCCTCGATTTCCTCTATTTTTCCCCAGATGGTCATGAGGTCGAACTTGTGCAGCTCTGCGCAGGAGTAAAATGGAATGTCCTGCTCATAGGCAATGAGCGCGACTCCGGCTGTGCCGATTTTGTTTATCAAATCCCCTTTTGCAGTCACCGCATCCGCGCCCACCAACACCGCATCCACCTCATGGATCACGCTTTTCACAGCGCTGTCCACAATCATGGTCACATCCAATCCGGCATCGCGCAGTTCTTTTGCCGTAATCCTTCCCTGGAATTTCGGCCTTGTTTCAGTGCATATGGCCCTTATTTTTGAATCATTTTCATAGGCTCGTTTTATGGCGGCAGTTACCGTCGAAGAATGGCAGTGCGTGAGAACGACTGCGCCTTTGGGAATTTCCCTTGCCCCATATTCAGCAATTGCTTCCAAATCGCTTGCCACGTCCTTTTCATACTGCGCTGCCGCTTCAGCAACAATTTTTTTCAGGGCGCTGATTTCACGCACTTTTTCCTTGGTCATTTTTGCAAAAACAAATCTGATTGCATTCCTCAGCGAATTCCGCAGCATCGGCTCGGTCGGCCTAGTCGAAGCAAGCGCATCCGCCGTTTCAACCAATTCCCCGTAAAAGCTGGCAGGAGTTTTTGCATCGCTCTCCTTCGCTTGAAGTGCGAGCGCCTTCACCGCCCATTTGGCAATGTTGCGCGCGCCCTGTATCTTCAGCGCCTTGATATCCCTGCAAATCTGCTCCACATCTTCATTTACCATAATACCGAAAAGAGATTAACGGGGGCAATATAAAAAGATTGGTTTCGTAAAACTTTAGCGGAGGCAACACCATGGCAAAAGCTTTATTCGTAATTTCCCCTGGAATGTTCCGGGATGAGGAGCTATTTCACACAAAAGAGGAGCTGGAAGATGCAGGAATCGAAACCCACATCGCCAGCCTTAGGAAAGGCGAATTCATGGGCAGGCTCGGAGGCAGGGCAGTGGCAGACATTTCAGTTTCCGAAGCCATTGCAGCCAATTATGATGTGGTGATTTTCGTTGGCGGGCCAGGCGTAACCCAGCACGGCCTTCCAGAAAACCCTGCGGTTCTCAAGCTCGCAAAGGATGCCAATTCCAAGTGCAAAGTGCTTGCAGCAATCTGCGCAGGCCCCAAAATCCTGGCAGCAGCAGGGGTTGTAAAAGGAAAAAAGGTCACTGTTTTTCCAGACGAGGGGTATATTGCGCTCATAAAAAAGATGGGCGGGAACTACACCGCCTCGCACCTGGAAGTTGACAATAAGCTGGTAACCGCCGACGGGCCAGAGGCGGCCCATGATTTCGGGAGAAAAATAGCCGAGCTTCTCTCGTAAATATGGCTTCAGGCTGTGAGCTAACGTATATAAATGTGTTTGGCGAAATATATGTTTAATAACGCCCTTAACGAGAGTTAGTTTTGGTTTCAGAGAGTGAATTTTATGACAGACCTGCAAGTTGAAATGATTGCCAAGCAGATTACCGAACAGCCCATGGCCAGCCAAGGGACTCATGCTGCGGTTTCCTCGGAAGACGAGGAGCTCCTGAAATTCCTGGAGCAGACCAAGCCCAAAATTTTCGTGGTCGGCGCAGGCGGCTCGGGAACAAACACCATTACACGTTTATTCGAATCAGGGATAGCCGATGTGAAAATAGTCGCCATGAACACCGATGTCCAGCACCTGGTGAAAGTGAAGGCGGACAAAAAAATCCTGCTCGGAAAAACAGTCACCAAAGGGTTGGGCGCAGGCAGCAACCCCTCGGTGGGCGAAGCATCGGCAAAGGAAAGCATTCAGGAAATCAAAAAAGTCCTTGATGGCAGCAGCATGGTCTTCGTGACCTGCGGCATGGGCGGAGGAACAGGCACCGGCTCGGCTCCATTGATTTCTGACCAAGCAAGGATTTCAGGCGCGCTTACCATCGGAGTTGTCACGCTTCCATTCAAGAGCGAGGGAAAGCAGAGGATGATGAACGCGCTCGATGGATTGCAAAAGCTCCAGAAATCCTGTGACACGGTGATTGTAATTCCAAACGACAAACTATTGTCCATCGTTCCAGACCTTCCGCTTAACACGGCATTCAAAGTCAGTGACCAGGTTCTTTCCAGCGCAGTAAAAGGGATTGCAGAACTGATTACCAAAGCCGGATTAGTAAACTTGGACTTCGCGGATTTGCGCACAATTCTGACAGATGCAGGCTGCGCGGTCGTGGGAATGGGCGAATCCTCAAGCGATGCCAAGCCAGAGCAAAGGGCATTAATTGCAATTGAAACAGCCCTCAATTCTCCACTATTGGATGTCAATATTGCGGGCGCAAGCAGGGCGCTCATTAACGTATCCGGCGGAGAGGACATGACGCTCAAGGAAGCGGAACTCATGGTAAGTGAAGTGAGCAAGCGCATTTCCCCCGAATCGCACATAATTTGGGGTGCGAGAATCGAGCCCAATCTTCCAAGGAACGTTCTCCGTGTGCTCGTGGTAATCGCAGGCGCGAAACTGCCGCAGTATGACAAGAAGATGCTCGAAGGCATGGAAGAGGTCAGGCTCGAGGATTTGGACCTTGACCTGATAGCGTAAATCATTGGTGAAAATTATGTTCAACATACAAAAATTCATAACAAGAAGCCAGCGGATAATGCAGATTTCCATGCGGCCGAAATCAAAGGAATACTGGCAGACCGCGAAAGTTTGCGCGCTCGGCATGGTGCTCATCGGCGTGATCGGCCTTTTGATAACATTGTTCTTCGGCGTGGTTGACGCGCTCTAGCGGAATAAAAAAATAATTCATGATAATGATTTGGTGATTTGAATGATATTTGTCTACAGAGTTACGGCCGGCCAGGAAAGGGTAGTTGCCGATGTTTTGAACAACAAGCTGAGCAAGGAAAAAATCGACCTCTACGCAATCGCGGTTATCGATGAGTTGCGCGGCTATTTAATAGTGGAAGCGCGAGACGAAGTCGTTGTGCGCCAGGCCGCGATGAGGATTCCGCACATCAAGGGCGTGCTTTCCAAGCCCATGAGCCCTGATGAAATCAACTCGCTCATTGAGACCAAGAGCGTTGCATCCACGGTGCAGCGCGGCGATATCGTTGAGCTGATCAGCGGCCCGTTCAAGGGGGAAAAGGCTCGCGTTATCAAGATTGATGAGGCAAAGGAAGAGCTCACGGTCGAGCTGACCGAAGTCGCTGTTCCGATTCCTGTCACCATCCAGGCCAACACAATCAGGATAATACAAAAAGCGGAACAGAACGCGTAATCTTGGCGCAGGCGCGCCCTATTTTTAGTTTTTCTTTATATCGCCCAGTAGTAGTTTTCTTTTCTCTCCATTCGGGGCTGATTTCACTTCTTCTTCTTTTTCACGAATTTGAAATAGGCAAGCACGCCCAATCCGATTACGGCAATTCCGATAATCACAGGAACAGGGAGCGGAATCCCCCCTGCCTGCCTTATTCTGATACTCTGCGCAATGGTTTCATAGCCTGATTTGCTCACTTCAACGCTGATGGATTCGGCGCTTCCCTTGTAGCTGAAAGTCAGGTTATCCCCTGTTTTTTCCTCGCCATTTACCTTTGCCTTGAAGTTTTTCAAAAGTCCCTCATCGCTCCAGGCCTGCAGTGAAAACGATTCCCCGGGCGCAAGCGAAGTCGGAATATTGGCGTACATTTTCTTCATTTTCGCGGCATCGGTTTTGTTCACCATCAATGACTGGTAGGGCGCGTTTTCCTCCCTTCCATTGGCATCGGTCACCATGCAGTCAATTCTCACAATGCCATTGGCTTCGTTGGACAAATCAAGCTCCCCGTCCCACTGGTCTTTTCCGTTTGCATCAATCCATTGCCCTCCTCCTACCCTGATCGAGACCTTCTCCACTCCCGGGCCTGCGAATGCAATCCCCCTGAATCCTGTAACCCAGGCTCCGACCGGTTCCATGGGTGCTGGCTTCATGAATGAGCAGGAAATCGTGCTTGCGGCAGAAACGCTCCCGTCCGCGCTTCCGATCAGCACATAGTTATCATAAGTCTCGGGCGTTGTTCTTATCCAATCCCCGGCAGGCGTGCTCCACAGCAGCGCCCCGTCCTCGGCATTAAACGCGTACAGTTTCGTGTCATCGCTTCCAATGTACAAAATGCTCTTCCCGCCCTCGGACAGCGCGATTTTCGGGGACGAAATCATGGCCCCCCCGGTTTTTGTTTTCCATTTCAGCATTCCGTCCGCAGCATCAATCGCATAGACATAGTGCCCGTTGCTCCCGAAATAGGCGATTCCGTCTTTGACCAGCGGAGTGCTCTGCACCCAGTCGCCTGCGTCGAATTTCCAGGCGATTTTTCCCGTATCCTTTTCAATCGCATAAACATACCCGTCAAGCGAGCCGACCAAGATGTACTTTCCGTAATTCACCGGGCTGCTTCCCACAACCGGCCCGATGGTGATATTGGAAAGCATTCTCCCGTCGCTTGCAGAAAGAGTGTAAAAATTCCCCTCGGAATCCGCGAAATAGACCTTTCCCTCGTCAAAAAGGGGCGATGACTGGATTGGATTTCCTGCCGAATAGTTCCAGGCCTCTTTCCCCGAGCCCATGAATATGGCATAGAGTTTCCCGTCCAGCGAGCCTGCGAACACGGCTTCGCTTCCCAGCGCGACCTGGCACCTCACCGGCCCGCCTGCCTGGAAAATCCACCTCTTGCCCCCGTTCTTGACATCCAGGGCATAGACTTTTCCGTCGTCACTGCCAATTACCAGCGTGTTCTTAAGTACCAGCGGAGCCGCCCTGACCGAGCCATTGGCTGCAAAGGTCCATCCCACCAGTCCGGTCTGCGCCTCAAGCGCGTAAACATTGCCATCATCGCTGCCAAAGAACACCACTCCGTCGCTCACAACCGGGCTCGAATAGACCGGGCCTCCGGTGGAGTACTGCCATTTGAAAGCTGCGAATACTGCAGTAGAAAGAATCAGTGCAAAAAATACGATAAGAAATAATCTGCGCATAGCTAGGATTGTTGATATAATTAGTATTTAAGACTTAAGCTCAACTCGCAACCCTCCGAACTTCGCGAAAATTTTCACGAGCAGCAGCGCGCCGGGCGCTGCCGCCAACGATGCGGCGACTTTCTCGAGAAAGTCGGTCGCCTTCGAAGGCGACTGCACGAGGCACCGCAGGCGCAGCGCCCATTTGGCGGCGCTGCTGCTAATATCGAATTAATTTAAAATTAGAAAAGAATTACTTGCCTTTGAAAACCGAATCATGTTTCCCTTCGTTTATTTCCTTTATCACTGCGCGGGGATCCTGGCCATTGCAGGTGACGCCCATGGAAACACATGTTCCAAGCACTTCATTGGCCACTTTCTTCAAATCCTTGGCAAGCGAAACAGATGATTTCATTCTTGCAACCTTTGCCAATTGCTCGAACGAAAGGTTGCCGACCTTCTCGTCCTTCACTTTCGCGCCGCTCTCAATTCCCAGCTCTTTCTTAATTAGCGAGCTCGCTGGAGGAGAGCCGACCTGGATTTCAAAAGCCTTGGAATCCTTGTCAACTATTACCTTGACAGGCACTTTCGTTCCCTTGAAGTCCTTGGTCTTGCTGTTGATCTCGGCAATTATCCCGTTGATGTTAACACCGAGCGGACCCAGCGCCGGGCCAAGTGGCGGGCCTGCAGTTGCAGAGCCGCCGTCAACCAGGCTTGAAATTACAATTTTAACCATAGAAAACACCTAATTAGTTCCATTCAACAAATTCAATTTAGTGCAGGCTTATCTCGATGTGCACCGTATCCGGCACTTTCACGCGCATGATTTGCCGAAGCGTCCTTTCATCCCCGGCAACCTCGATCACTCTTTTGTGCACGCGCATTTCCCATGCCTCATAGGTGTCCGAGCCGTCGCCGCAAGGGGTCCTTCTGGTGGGAACCCTAAGCTTTCGGGTCGGCAGGGGAATCGGCCCCCGCTTTTCAACGCCAGTCGTATTCACTATTTCGATGATCTGCTGGCAGACCCCTTCAAGTTCTTTTGGATTCAAACCAACAAGTTTGATCCTTGCTTTTCCCATAAAAATCAATCCCCACCATTTAAAAAAATAATCAAAAAAATATGAAAGGAAAACCCCCCTTAGGAGGGGTTTTCTCTTGGAGTCACGGTCAGGACGACTCCTGCCGCAACCGTTTGTCCCATGTCCCTGATCGCAAACCTTCCCAATTGCGGGAAGTCAGCGAATCTCTCGACAACCACGGGCCTGACTGGCGTGATCTTCACGATTGCCACGTCACCGGTCTTGATGAAGTCCGGGTTCTTGGCAGCAGTCAATCCTGTCTTGGGATCCTTCTTCTCGAGGATCTCGGTGATTGTGCATGCGATCTGCGATGTGTGCACATGGAACACAGGTGTGTATCCTTTTGCAATAGCAGTCGGGTGCTGGAGCACGACAATTTGTGCAGTGAACTCCTTTGCCACTGTGGGTGGTTTGCTCTTTGGCCCAACCACCTCGCCGCGCTTTACGTCCTTCTTTTCAACGCCTTTTACGTTGAATCCGACGTTGTCGCCTGGAACCGCCTTTTGCAGTTCCTGGTGGTGCATTTCAATTTTCTTTACTTCACCACTAGCGCCGCTTGGCATAAATGTTACCAGGTCTCCCGGCTTCATTACACCAGTTTCAACTCTTCCCACTGGCACTGTTCCGTGGCCGGTAATTGTGAATACGTCCTGAATCGGCAGCCTGAGATCCTTCTCAATCGGCTTTGCCGGTGCAACGAATTCATCAATCGCCTCGACCAGTGTCGGGCCGGTATACCAGGGCATGTTTTCGCTCTTCTTGGCGATGTTGTCCCCCTTGTACCCGGACATTGGGATGAATTTAATCTGGTCAACCTTGTAGCCGATTCCTTTCAGCAAAGTGGTCAAAGCTGCTTTGGTGTCCTCGTATTTCACGCGGTCATAATTGACTGCGTCCATTTTGTTTACTCCAATCACGAACTGCTGGATTCCCAGCACTTTTGCCAGAAAAGCATGCTCCTTGGTTTGGGACTGGATTCCGTCCTTGGCAGAGCATACGAGCACTGCGCCGTCCGCCTGCGAGGCTCCGGTAATCATGTTTTTTACGAAGTCCTTGTGCCCGGGTGCGTCAATGATTGTGAAATAGTGTTTCTGGGTCGAGAATTCCCTGTGGGCAATGTCAATCGTTACTCCTCTTTCCCTTTCCTCTTTCAGCGCATCCATGGCGAATGCGAATTCAAAAGTAGCCTTTCCGACCTTGGCGGCTTCCTCTTTCAGTTTCTTAAGATCCTGTTCAGAAAGCGCTCCGGTATCATAGAGCACTCTTCCTACTGTGGTTGACTTTCCATGGTCAACGTGACCAATGAAAATTATATTCAAATGTTCTTTTTCTGCCATACAATCCACCTCTATTAAATATTCTACACTGTCAAATTCGGAATTTTCCGATCTCTTCCAACTTCCTGTTCGTTAACCGCCCCTAGGCAGTTGATCTCCGCACAAGGAGAATAGGGAATATATTTGTCTGCTTCAGTTTTTAAAGCTTTTCTTGCCAACTCGCCTATATTTACTCGAATCTCAACGCGTCTACTGCCTGCATCGCGGGGTCAAATCTGCCATCACAATCTTGGCCCCGCACCCCTCACGATACCAGGAAAAAACAATAAACCGTCGAAAAACTGGCTCGCGATTACTCGCTCGCCGTTTTTCTCCCGGTTTCCTATTCAAAACGCAACGCGTCAACCGCCTGCATCCTCCCTGCCCTTTTCGCCGGGAAATAGCCGGAAACGATCCCGATCAATACGGAGAATGTCAATGCGCCAAAGAAAAGCTCAGGCGAGACATAGGCCGGCACCCCCAGCTCCTTGGCCAGCAAAGCCACTCCTGTTCCGAGCAAAGCCCCGACCACTCCCCCGATCAATCCTATCAGCGCTGCTTCGATTATGAACGCTTCCAAAATTGCGTTATTCCGCGCGCCGATTGATTTCAGGATTCCGATTTCCTGCGTTCTTTCAACAACGCTCATGAACATGGTGTTCGCAACCCCTATCCCGCCAACCAGCAGCGAAATCGCGGCCACTCCCCCGAGAAATGCCGTCAACAAACCAGTGATTACGCTGATTTGCTGGGAAATGGTTTCCGCGGTCATCACCGTGAAATCCCGGTCATCCTCGTTCACTTTGTGCCTGCGGAAAAGCTCTTCGGTGATCCTTTCCGCCACAAGCTTTGGGTCGGCGCCAGGGGAAATTTTCACATTGATCTCCGAAACCTCCTTGCTTCCCTTGAATCTTTCCAGCACATCGCGCGCATCCTTGTCGTTCAGCATTATCATGGAATCCATGGACGAGATTGCAATCCCCTGGCTTTTCTCCAGAATTCCAACCACCTTGAAAGTCCTGTTCCCGATTTTCAAATCCCTGCCCACATCAACCTTGTCCTTGAATCCTTCGTTCGCAACTTTCCAGCCCAGCAAAGCCCCGCCCGTTTCCCCCTTGTTCGGCATCCTCCCCTCCTCGGCCTTGAGGCTGGTGAAAACCTGGTTCAGGGCTTCCGGATCCCCGCCTGCCACATAGGAGCTTATGTTCTGGTTCCTGTATTCCACTACGGCCCTGTCATAAATTATTACAAATGAAAATGCCACTCCGTTTATTTTTGAAATCGCGTCCGCATCATCCGTGGAAAGCTTGGCCGAGCGCGCGGAAAGCATGGGCCCGCCAATCCCCGTCTGCTTGTCCATATTCCCGGGCATTATGCTGATGGTGTCGCTTCCGAAAACATCAAGCTCGTTTTTTATCTCCCTATCCAGCCCCTGGGCAATGGCGATGAGCGCCACAATCGCGGCAATTCCGACAACTATCCCTATTATAGTAAGGTAGCTGCGCAGCTGCTTGCGCGCCATGTTCCCCACGGCATATTGGAAAAGGTCAATGTGAATCCGCATCCAGTTTGGTGCCATATTTTTCACTATCCTCGCTCATCATTCTTTCACTGCTCATCGTTCATTCGCATTCGTCATCCATTCTCTTCGCTTCAATCCCGCTCATCTTCTACTCATACCTAAGCGCGTCAATCGCGTTCAGCTCGGCCGCCCTTTTCGCAGGGTAATAGCCGGAAACAATTCCCACAATCAAGGAAAATGCCAGTGCGCCAAGCGCGAGTTCTCCGCTGATAAATGTGGGCACTCCCAGCCCGGAAAGCAAATAACTCAGCAGCAACGCAAGCCCGGCGCCAACAGCGCCACCCGCAACCGCAATCAGGCTCGCTTCAAAAAGAAATTCCTCAAGAATCGCATTCTTCGGGGCGCCAATCGCCTTGAGCACGCCAATCTCGCGCGTCCTTTCCATCACGCTCATAAACATGGTGTTCGCAATTCCGATTCCGCCAACGATGAGCGCAATGGATGCGATTCCCCCCAGGAAAACGCTCATTATTCCGCTGATAACTCCTATTTGTTTTGAAACAATGTCCGCAGTAATCATGGTGAAATCCTTTTCACTCTCGCTCACCTTGTGCTGGCGCAGCATCTCATTATCAATCCTTTCCGCAGCCGCCGCGAGTTCCACATCCGGGCTTAGTTTTATGTTAATTTGTGAAACCTCATTGTTTCCGGCAAATCCGGGAAGCACCTGCCTGCCGCTGTCCGCGGGAATTACTACCGCATTGTCAATCATTGACAGAAGCCCGCCCCCCTGTTTTTCAACGATTCCGATAACCTTGAATTTTTCCCCCTTTATCCCGATATTGTCCCCGACATTTATTTCGTTCTTGAAAAGGCTGTGCGCAACGCTGTAGCCGATCATCGCATATTTTCCATCTCCCTGGCCGAGGATTCTTCCTTCCTGCACCTTGATCGAGGTGTAAATTTTCTCATAGGTAATCGGGTCGCTCGCCGACACGTACATGCTGACTTCTTCTCCCTTGAACGTCACGGTTGCCCGCGCCTGCAGCGTGACTCCGACATATTCTACTCCTGAAACTTTTGCCAGCGCATCGGCATCCTTGGTGGTCAGCGTTGCAGCCTGCAGGCCAAGCATCCCGCCCCCCATTCCTCCCCCGCCGGAACTAGAGCCGCTCGAGCTTCCAGGGCTTATGCTGATGGTGTCGCTTCCAAGAAAAGAGAGCTGCTCGCGTATGGACATGTCCAGCCCCTGGGCTATGGAAATCAAAAGCACGATGGAAGCTATTCCTATCACTATGCCGAGGATAGTAAGATAACTTCTGAGCTTGCGGTGAGCCACGTTGTTCACCGCAAGCTTTAGCAAATCAAGGTGCATAGGCACTACTCACTTCTTTTTCTTGACATACTTTCCATAGCCCCAGTAGGCAACTCCTGCAATTATCAAAAGAGTCACAATATTTCCAAGGCTGAAAAGCCCGCCATTCCCATTGCTTGCGGCGGTCCCGACTCCTGCAGGGACCACGTGCAAAGTGACTGTCTTATTTTCACTCACAGTTTGCTTGCAGGCATCCCTATAGCTTACTGTGACACCTAGCTGGTACTCTCCAGGGGTGTCAGTCTTGACATTCACCTTGTATCTCGCGTTATCCTTGTCATTCACAAGAATCTGTCCAAGGAACTGGTCGCTGGCTTCAAGCAGGGAGAATTCCTCACTGCTCCCCATGTTCACTGAAACCGCGTCAATGGTGGCAAGCCCCTTGTTCGCCACCTGGACGCTGAATGTGTAAACCCCCTTTGCATTCACATAGGCGGGCTCAGTGGCCATTACCACCGAAACATCATTCTTGCATCCCACAGCTATCCCCGCTTCCTTTTCCACCACAGTTTGCTGTTCCCCCTGTGCATTCCTGTAGTCCAAATCAATGTGCACTGCCTTGTAGCCAGGTGCAGCATCATTATTCACGCCGATTATGAACACAGCTGTCTGGCTTTCACCAGGGGTAATTTCAGTTATGACCCTTTCATCAGAGCCGATGGCAGTGAAGAACGAGTCAGAAACCTTTATCCTAACATTGTATGCGTCCTCTCCTCCCACATTCCTAACCTGCACATTCAACCCTACTTTCTCCCCTGGGAGAATCGCATCAGTGGTGCTCGGAGTGACTTCAATTATGAAGTCAGCCTTGTTCTTTATCACCTCAACCGGCCCGAACGAAAGCGTTGAGACTCCGGCTGTTCCAATATTATCGGTGTAGGTCGCGCTGATCGGTATGCTATAAGTTCCAGCAACTGTGCTCGAGACAACGCTGAAGCTCACATTCACTCTCCTTGTTCCTCCTTTTGGGAGGTCTCCAATGTTAATCGGAGAAGGGCCCTTCAGGATAAAGTTGGAAGAGCTCGGCTGCAAATTCACACTCTTTGCCTCGCCTCCGGTATTCGTTATCACTGCTTCAACTGTGAAGTCCTGGCTCGGAGCAACGCTCGGATGGCCCGCATCTATCTGCAGGTTCGGCGAGTCCCTCACCGTAATCGGCACATTCAATGATTTGAATTTGCTTCCGGTGCTTTCACTCCAATAGGCGTTGATCGGCATGTTGTAAATCCCGGTTTTCGCGCCCGCTTCAACCCTGAATTGCAGGGTGACATAGGTGCTTGCACCAGAGCTGAAATCCCCCAAATCCTTTGATTCGGAGGAAATAATCGGGTTCACGGCATCGCTAGTGATTTTCACATTTGAGATGCTCTCCGCCCCGGGGTTGCTCACTAGGAGCGTTACGGTCCCGCTGGAATCCGGCTTTATGGTTGACGGTGCAACCGAATAATTGGAAAACTGCAAGTCAGCAAAAGCGACTCCCGCCAGCAGCGCCAGCAAAATTATTGCTCCCATAAAATTTTTCATTTCACCAACCCCCTACCTCTTACTGTTTCTCTCTTATTTTCATCCACCTTTTCAATTTTTTCAATCAGGCCGTCGCGTATGTGGACTATGCGCTCGGCCCTTTCCGCCACATATCTTTCGTGTGTGACCGTGACCAATGTCCTGCCCTCCCTCTGGTGCAGGTCATCGAATACCTTGAGGACCTCCTCCCCGCTCTTGGAATCCAAATTTCCCGTGGGCTCGTCCGCAAGGATGATTTTCGGGTCATTGGCCAGCGACCGCGCAATGGCGACCCTCTGCCTCTGCCCCCCTGAAAGCTGGTTCGGATAGTTCGCCAATTTTTCCCCGATTCCGAATTCCTTCAGGATTTCCTTGGCCCTTTTTTCCCTTTCCTCCTTTTCAATCCTATAGAACATCATGGGCAGCGCAACGTTTTCCAGCGCATTCAGGCTGGGCACCAGGTAGAAAGACTGGAACACAAACCCGATCGTTTTCCCCCGTATGTACGCGAGCTCGTTTTCGCTTTTCTTGCTCACATCCTCGCCATTAATGTAAATGTGCCCCTTGGTCGGCACGTCCAGCAGCCCGACCATGTGCATCAGGGTGCTTTTGCCGGAACCGCTCGGCCCCATGATGCTGATCCTCTCGCCCTCTATGATATCCAGGTCGACCCCGCGGACAGCATCAAACGAAACCCCGTCCGCCTTGTAGGTTTTTGTGACCCCCTTGAGCGAAATTATTTTTCCTGCCATCTCCCCACCAGTTTTCATTTTACACTCCCCTACAGGCCCATCATATCCCTGAGAAATTCCTTTTTCAGCCCCTTGAAGAAATGCCTTTTCCCCATTTCCAGCTGTTTTTTCCCCGCCGGGGTTATCGAATAAACCCGCACCTTTCTTCCAGTCTTTTCACCTGCTTTGCCTTTTATCAGTTTGTTTTTCTCCAGCTCGGAAATTATGGGGTGCATCCTCGCATAGGAGGCTTTCAGCATCCCGTCGTCCTGCATCACTTTCACCAGCTCATAGACATGGACCGGTTTTTTCATGATGTACCAGAGCGCAAAGGCCGCGAGGAAATGCTTAATCATGTCGCTCTCGACCACATGGCCTGCCAGATCCCCTGCGCCATGCCCTATCCTAATGTTCATGGGGTACTATATAAGAAATTAGATATATAAGCATTCCGATATATCAGAAAATAGACATATAAACGTTTTTAACCCTCCGCGGGCATAACCTCCCAGTGGCAAAGCTGAAAATAAAGGTAATAGACGAGAAGGGCGCAGGCTCGCGCAAGTGGGTCAGCGACCCCCGGGGTTTTTTCCTAATCTATCTTGCTGACAGGAAAATATTCGTAGAGCATTACAGGACACGGTTCGAGGGGCCTGCCAGCGTGACCGGAACCCCGGATTTCATCTTCCAGGGAATCAGCGCGAAAAATCTCGGCTATACTATAATAGACGCAGGCCTGGCCTCGCGCCTGGACCATGCTGCCTATCTGGGCAGGGAGCTCCAGAAGGCGGAGTACTGCCTGAAAAACGGCAAAAAATACGTGCAGGATTCCGAATCCTAGCCCTGCCTGGCTCTTAGTTAATTATTTAAACAACCCCTGCAAATTCTATCTTCAGGTGTATACCTATGGCAAGCGACGCATCAAAAGCAGCAGTCGGCATTGCGCGAGTCGTAGTCTCACTTGCAGTGGGCGGAGTGATAGGCTGGATGCTCTGGGAATATACCACCTGGATGCCTGACTGGCAGGTTTACATCTGCGCAGCGCTTTCGGCATTAATGACAGGCATACTAATTTCGAAACAGTCCAAGGGAACTTAAAGTAAAACCAGTCTCTCTCATTCTTGCTCTTCTACTCCTGTACTGTCATCCTTTCATAAAATTCCTTAGCCTTAGTCCTGACTTTCTCATTCGATTCAACCAGCACCATCCCCTCATTGGGTTGGCCGTAGATTATCAGATCGCCATCGCTGGAGAAAATAATCGCAATCAGCGCTGCCAAATCCTCCTCGCCCTCGATTTCAATTTTCCCCTTCCTATTTCTAATCGCCTTTTTCACAGCGCTTTCAGTCTCATCGGTAATGGTTCCTGCCGGATTCCGCACGCGCACAATCTCCCCGCTGCCAGCGCCCGCATATTCGAGTATCACTTTTGTAATTTCGGGCGAAGCAGGCATTCTCCTGATCACATTGTCAAAGACCACGATGTCCGGGGTCTCTCCTGCGCGTATGAGCAATGCAGAGCAATGGTCGCCCACTGAAATCAGCAGCCCCTTTCTCTTTTCAGCCCTAGCCATGGCCTCCTCTTCGGTCGCCAATTTGCCGAACGGCTTGGCAAGCTCGTGCCTTAGTCCCAGCGTGAGTGTTCGCTTCATCAGTCCGCTCCCCTTATCTCTTTTTCCTCGCGCCGGCAATGCGTTGCCCCATACCGTAAATTTTCACAAATCCCTCGGCATCCTTGCCGCTCCAGCTCGCCTTTTGGGCATAGCTCGCAATGTCCTTTCTAATCAGCGTGTTGGATGAATTCACTTCAACAACGGTTGCGCATTTGGTTTCCAATTTCACTTTCACTTTTCCTGAAACCGCCTGGTTCGCGGAATCGGCAAAAGCCTGGATGTCCTTCACAGCAGGTTCATAGAGCAACCCGGAGAAATTATAATCCGCCCATTTCAGGTCAAGCTCCCGCTTTATTTCCAGCTGCTTTTTTGTAAGAGTCAATTTCTCTAGCGCCTTGTGCGCCCTAATCAGCAGAAGCAGTCCCGGCGCCTCGAAGCTCTGAATTCCCTTGATGCCAATCACCTCATCCTCAATATAGGTGACTCGCCCGCAGCCGTGGCTGCCTGCGATTTTGTTCGCCTCTTCCAATAATTTGATTCCCTCAATTTTCTTTCCATTCAGTGAAACTGGCACTCCGCTGTCAAATTCAATTTCAACATATTCCGGTTCTTTTTTCGTAATCTTGCTCAGCACCCAGGCCTCTTCGCCCGGCTCCTTCCCCTCGTCAATTTCGCTTCCCGAGACCGTGCGTCCGAAAACATTCTCATTAATAGTGTACTTTTTGCTGGCCTTGGAAACCGCAAACCCCTTCTTTTCCAAATAGGCAATCTCCTCTTCCCGTTTAATTCCAAGCTCGCGGATTGGCGCGATTATTTTCAGCTGCGGATTCAGGCAAGCAAGAGTCACGTCAATTCTCACCTGGTCATTGCCCGCGCCAGTGCATCCGTGCGCCACTGCGGCCGCGCCCTCTCTTTTCGCAGCATCAGCCAGCGCCTTGGCAATCACAAAGCGGTCAGCGCACATGCACGGGTAAATTCCCTCGTACAATCCGTTGCACTTTATGGTGTAGGAAATAATGTCACTGTAAATCTCGTTTTTCATGTCAGCGAAAATATGCTTCACCGCCCCGAGCTCCCTGGAGCGCGCTTCGATTTTCTTCAGCTCATCCTGGGCGATTCCGCCGCTATCCACTGTGAGCGTAATAACATCATAGCCCTTTTCCTGCAAATGGGGCACGCAGAAACTGGTGTCCACTCCGCCCGAGAACGCAAGAACGACTTTTTCCTTAGCCATCATAATCAACTCCTATTCCCATTACTCCCTATCACTCATCATTCCTCATGCTGCCGCACTATATTATAGTGCATTATTTGCGATAATAGTTTTTTAACCAATGCAGGCATTTACTATTAGCGGTCCGGTGCGCCCATGGCTGAAAAACCTGAAAATCAGGAATCCAAATTCGACCCAGCCCTGGCTTCCATGCCCTCCGAGGAGCTCCTGAAAAAATTCTCCACTTCGCTCTCCGGGATTACTGACGAGGAAGCGCGCAAGCGCCAGAAGAAATACGGGTTCAACGAGCCTGCGAAAGCGAAAGAACACCACATCCTGGTGCGCTTCATCCTGTCGTTCAACAACCCGCTGGTCATAATCCTCATGGTCGTGGGAACCATCTCGTTCCTCATGGACCAGAAAATCAGCGCCCTGCTCACCTATGGCATGGCCATCCTCAGCGTCATCATTTCGTTTTTCCAGGAACTCAAGGCAGGGGTCGAGGCAAAGAAACTTAGCGAGCTGGTGTCCACCACCTCCGCTGTAATCCGCCACGGCAAAGAGCACGAGGTGAACATCCGCTACCTGGTTCCGGGTGACATCGTGGCGCTTTCAGCTGGCGACCTGATTCCCGCTGACATACGCATTCTTTCATCCAAGGACCTTTTCGTAAACCAGGCCTCGCTCACAGGCGAATCATTCCCGGCTGAAAAATCCAGCGAGCCGCCAGACCCGGCAAAAGGCGGTTCCCTGCTGGAGTTCAGGAACATCGCGTTCATGGGCACTAACGTGGCAAGCGGCACTGCCCAGGCGCTGGTGCTCAAGACAGGCTCCTCGACCCAATTCGGCGAGCTCGCAGCCCGCGTTTCCGGCCAGGTGCCTGAAACCGCCTTTGACAAGGGAATCAAGAATTTCGTAATACTCATGCTGAAGCTAATACTCATTCTCGTTATCGCGATTTTCACCATCAACGCGATTTTGAAAGGCAACATGATCGAGGCGCTCCTTTTCTCACTCGCTGTCGCGGTCGGGCTCGCGCCTGAAATGCTTCCCATGATGATTGCGGTAAATCTTTCCAGCGGGGCAATCCGCATGTCCAAAAAGAAGGTGATTGTAAAGCGCCTTAGCTCAATCCAGAATTTCGGGGCCATGGACATCCTCTGCACAGACAAAACCGGCACGCTCACCCTGGACGAGGTAATCCTTGAGCGGCATTTTGACCTGGGCGGAAAGGACAACGATGACGTGCTTTTGCAGGCATACCTGAACAGCTATTTCCAGACCGGATTGAAAAATTTGTTGGACAAGGCGATTCTCAAGCACCGGCACCTGCCGATTAAAAATTTCAGGAAAATAGACGAGATCCCCTTTGATTTCACCCGGAAAATGATGTCCGTGGTGGTCGAGGAAAAGGGCAGGCACGTGCTCATCAGCAAGGGCGCGCTGGAGGAAATAATCCAGCGCTGCCACAGCTACGAGCTGGATGGGAAAGTGGTTCACGCGCCCGGGAACATCCCTGCCAAATTCAAGGAGGAGGCGGACAGCTACCGCAACCAGGGATTCCGCGTCCTTGCCGTTGCCTACAAGAATTTCCCGCTCAAGAAAACGCACTATACCAAAGAGGACGAGGCCGAGCTGACCCTGAAGGGCTACATGATTTTCCTCGACCCGCCCAAGCCCACTGCGAAAAAGGCAATTGAATCGGTGAAGAACCTGGGCATCAGCTTCAAGGTGCTCACCGGGGACGGCGAAGCGATCACCAGGAAAGTCTGCGGAGACGTGGGCATTGATGTGAGCGGCAGCATTATCACCGGCGACGTGCTGGACAAATTAAGCGAAGAAGAGCTTGGCAAGGCCGCGGAAGAGAATTCGGTTTTCGCGCGCCTCGCCCCGCTGCAAAAGGAAAGAATCATAATCGCGCTCAAGAAAAGAGGCCACATTGTCGGTTACCTTGGGGACGGAATCAATGACGCGCCCTCGCTCAAAACTTCCGACGTAGGTGTTTCGGTCGCCAATGCGGCTGACATTGCCAAGGAAACGGCGGACATCATTCTTCTGCGCAAAAGCCTGGGAGTTCTTGCAGAAGGGGTTGTCGAAGGGAGGCGGACCTATGCGAACATCCTGAAATACCTGAAGATGGGCGCGAGCTCGAATTTCGGAAACATGTTCAGCGTGACGGGCGCAAGCCTGTTCCTTCCCTTTTTGCCCATGGCGCCGATTCAAATCCTTCTCAACAATTTCATGTATGATTTTTCCCAGGCAACAATCCCGACCGACGGGGTCGACGAGGAATACCTGCGAAAGCCGACCCCCTGGAACATCGGTTACATAAAAAAAATGATGCTTTTTTTCGGCCCCATCAGCTCGCTCTTTGATTTCATCTGCTTTGGCGCGCTCCTGTTCCTGGGCGCCTCCGTTACCCTGTTCCACACGGTCTGGTTCCTTGAATCGCTGGCAACTCAAACCCTGGTAATCCATGTGATCCGCACATCCAAAATCCCGTTCATCCAGAGCCGCGCAAGCAATCTGCTGCTTTTCAGTTCAATCGGCATTGTGCTCCTGGGCGTTGCCCTGACCCTTTCGCCCTTTGCGCCCATGTTTGGATTCGAGAACCCGCCAATCGGATTCTTGGCCATAACCGCTGCGATAGTTGTCGCTTACCTGGTTCTGGTGCAGCTGCTGAAAATGTGGTTCATCAAGAGATATGGCTACGAATAGAACCGCTCCCCGTTTCTCATCACTTCCGCACCACCTAAACGGTTAAAAATCCCCTTTTCACATCACACTAGAATAGGGTGGTCTTCATGGTGCGGTTGTCCAGTGTTCTTGCAATTTCAATTCTATTCCTCCTTCTCGCGCTGCCTTTCGCCTATGCTGACACTGAAATAACAGCCTGCGGCCAGGCGCTTGACTCGGACTCGCGGTATTTCCTAGCCGGCGATCTCTCGGATTCAGCCGACACCTGTCTCACAGTTGGCGCAGACTACATAACGATAGATTGCCAGGGCAACACTATTCGCCGCGCCTCGGGCACCGGTTTAGTTGGCATATCTACCTCCTATTCCTACACTACTATCACGAACTGCATCGTGAAGAACTATTCCGAATCAATTTTATTCAGTGGAGCAAGCAATGGATTAATAGAAAATACTACCGTAATCTCCACTTCCTCCGCGTCCACTCCGGGCATCGGAATCTACCTCACTTACAGCTCCGGCAATATCCTTACTAACATCAACGCATCCTCAGACTTTGGCGCCGCCCTAGACCTCAACGCAGCCTCCGGCAATACCCTTACCAACATAACTGCAACCACGCTCGGTTCCGATGACATTTCCTTTCTTGCCTATTCCATTTCCGATTGCCCCAACACTCTCACCAATGTCACTGGCACCGGCGGCAAGCCAATCCTATATCACGCCAGTTCCCCGGTAAACATCAGCAACACCGACGCATCGGTGATAGTTCTCTGCGATGCGAGCGGTTCAAACATAACAAATTCCAACGCCACCAAGGGCGGATTGCAGGTTTTCTATACTGAAAATTCAACTTTCTCAGGCATCACTACAACCTCCACTAATAACTGCGGCCTCTACCTCTCCCGCAGCTCCCGCAACATCATCACCAACCTCAATGCAACCTCCGTCAACAACGGCGGCGCCTACCTCCTTAACAGCAGAAATAACAACATAACAAACAGCAACTTTTTCTCTGATTTAAATAATGCGCTACTCCTGCATTCGGACGACCCATTAGTTCACCCTACTAGTTACAATCTCCTAGTTGGCGTCAACGCAACCTCGAACGAAGGAATTGCATTCTATATTTACTGCGACCTTTGGCAATCTTGCGCCGACCACAACACCTTTGTCAATTCCATTGCAACCTCGGTCAACGGCACCGCCATCTACCTCACGGAGAGCTCGAACACCAATCTCACCAATGTCAACGCATCCTCTTCCAATTCAGATGACCTTTACTTTACCACATTTACTTGTGAAGATTGCGACCCCCATGTTCTCCCAAAATGCACCAACACTTTCACCAATGTCAAGGGCACGGACGGCAAGCCAATTTTATACAATGCCAATTCCCCGGCAACAATCAGCAACACCGATGCATCTGCAATAATTCTCTGCAACGCGAGCGGCTCAAACATAACGAATTCAAACGCCACCCGCGGGGGAATCCAGGTTCTCTTTAGCAACAGCTCAACATTCTCCAACATCATCGCCACCTCATTCTCAGAAAACGCCCTCTACCTCTATTACAGCCCCAACACCGCCCTTGCAAACATCAATGCAAGCTCTGTCAACGGCACCGGCCTCTGGATCGACGCCAGTTCAGACAACAGCATCTCCAATGTAAACGCATCCAGCGCAGGCACCACTGCCATGCAATTCGTTTGGAGCGACCACAACAATCTTACGGGCATCATTGTGGCTTCCCTGTCCGGCACCGGCCTCAGCCTCTCTTTCTGTTCAGGCAACAACATTTATCATGCAACCCTCTCCGGCTATCCTGCCATTGAACTCATTTACGATTCCAATGGCAGATTCAACGACATCAACGTAACCTCCTCCTACCTCTCCTCCACTCCCCTTCCTGCCATCGCATCCTATTCCACTTCCAATTTCACCCTCATTAACATCAATGTAAATTCCACTTACAACAGCGCATTTAACCTCGATCAGGGCTCAAGCAACATCACACTCATCAACATCACCGCAGCCTCGGCTGCCGATGCAATTGACTTTATTTTCGGCTCGTCCAAGATTTGCAACTATACGCTTGCCAATTTCACCGGAAGCGGAGGAAAGCGAATTCTGCTCTACGCCAACTCCCCGGCAACAATCAGCGACACCGATGCCTCCGCAATAATTCTCTGCAATGCAACCGGTTCAAGCGTAACCAATTCAAACGCCACCAATGGCGGATTGCAAGTCTACTTCACTGAAAATTCAACTTTCTCAGGCATCACCGCGACTTCCCTCCAGGGCCCCTCTATCTATCTCTATGGCAGTTCCCGCAACCGCATAACCAACGCAATTTCCACCAGCATTAGCAATTATGCAATACTCCTCGCCTCCAGTTCCAGCATCAACATAACAAATAGTGCGCTATCCGCGGGCTTTTCCGGCTGCAACAATACTGCAAACGAATGCTATGCCGCGTTTAACGCATCCGGCGGCTCGGGCAACATCTTCCTGCACAATAATATCACTGCCGACTTCTGGGTTGACACTGATGAAAGCGACCTAATTCTCAACGACAGCACAAGCGGCAACTATTACCGGCTTTTCAACGGCACTAGCGCCTCCTCATTCTGCGACATTACCAGCGGAACAAATACCTGGGCTGATGGCGGAGGCGCCCGGCCATTACAAAACGGATTATCCTGCCTGGCCTCGGATTATGGCTCCAGGTGGCCGGGATCAGAAGGCGCTGACTGGCATCCCTATGTGGGCCAAGTGGCAGACCCAAACAGCGTCAGCATCTGCAGATACCTCTCCAGCCCAAACACAGTTTACACTCTCAGCCAGTCAATCAACTCCCATGGCCACCACCCCTGCCTTACTGTAATGGCCGAGAACGTGACCCTCGACTGCAATGGATACAAAATCAACGGGCATGGCGACGGCAAGGGAATATACTCCAACTACTCGGGCACGCGCGTGCTGAACTGCGACCTTAGGAATTTCTCCAGCGGAGGCGGCTACAGCATTGAATTCGAAAACAGCCGCAACAACCGCATCGAGAACACCTACGCGGACGACGGGGAAGACGGCATTGTCTTCAATTCAGTCAATGACAGCTACATAATCAATACCACTTCAATCGGCATTGACGGTTCGGGCATCTATCTGAGCTCAAGCAGCGACAATATTCTTGAAAATTCCACTGCACTAAGCCAGAACTCGGGGGACGCGGTTGTAATTTACAATTCGCCGCGCATCAACATGACGCATTGCACCCTGACAGCTTCCGGATCCTACATCGCGCTCAATATGTATGATGATGGCGGAGACCTGCGCTCGGACAACGGCACCTTTGTCAGGAACACATTCATTGCAACCGACAGCGGTTCGGTGGCAGTGGCATTGGAAGGTGGGAGTGTAGGCGGCAACATCTTCCTAAACAACATCTTCCGCTCGGACACCTGGGTAATCTCAGGCTCACCCGATGCGAACTACTTCAATGATTCGGAAGTGGGCAACCGCTATTACTTTGCGAACGGCACCGGCGCATCCATCCTCTACGACATTTCGAGCAGCACAAGCGGAAGCTACTGGGCAGACCAGGGAACCGACCTTCCTTTTGGCGAGGCCGTTCTTGGGAGCGGCGTTTGGCATAGCGATGATGTCGACCGGCATCCCTATGTCTCCCATCCGAACGTCTTTGCCAATGGTTCGGACATAATCGTTTCCGGCTCTGCCACCAACCTAAGTGTTGTTATCGGCGGCACCAGCGATGTCAACAACAGCGAGCAAATCGGCGTCCAGACCGTGGCCATAGCCGCTTCAGGTTTGCCCATCGTTGAATTCAGCTATGATTTCACGGACTCGACTTTGAATCTCTCAGGCCTGGCAATCGAAACCGGTGTTGACGCGGACGGCAAAGCCTATGCCTCCATCTCCGGCATCAACACCAGCAATGTCATTGGCGGCAAGACCATCCACATGTATGATGCAAACCCGGAAGTCGACAGCGTGTGCGTGAAGGACGAGGCAAGCGCGGTTCACCTCAGCATTTCCCCGACCTGCACAGAATCAGATGAATATGTAGTGCCTTGCGATGGCGCAACCTACTCCGGCTACACCTGCACATTCGATGGAACGACCGCAATCATTACCGGCCTGCAGCGCTCTGCCATAATACAGTTTTATTATATCAATTCAGTTTCAGAACCTGCCGCCCGTTCAACCGGAGGAGGATCCCTGAAATCCGTTTCACTAGGCAAATCATTCGACTGCAACACCGGAAAGCTGGAAGTGACGGCCACCTCTTCCAGGGCAGGCGTCCCGGGCCTGGCAATCCACCTTTTCCGCAGGGCTGATTTCAGCGTTTCTGAAAGCACAACCGATTCAACCGGAAAAGCGGTTTTCACAATCACCAAAGACGGCGCCTATGACATTTACACCTATAAAACCGGAGCCTATTCGCCCACGGCCCTTAGTGTAATTGAGCTTGATTTGTGCCAGCAGCAGGCAAATCCACCTGTGACTACTCCGCCAGCAACCCCGCCCTCTTCATCCCCTCCAGAAACCCCGCCAACTCAGAATAATCCGGCTCTTCAACCCAACACTCCTCCTGCCGCGCCAGCAAATGAAGATTTGACAAAAGAGCAGGCAAAAGAAAAGGACGATGCCCAGGCGGCAATAGCGGCGGCGAATTCAGCAATTTCAACGGCAGCAGGAAAAGACACTTCTGCCGCAGCCGATAAATTAGACGCGGCGATTGCAGCATTCAATGCAGGCGACTTTGCCCAGGCAAAACAGCTCGCGCAGGAAGCGAATTCACTGGCATTGAATTCAAAATCAGCAGTGCAGAAGCCAAAAGAAAACGCCAGCACAACGCAGCAGCCAATCAACAGCACATCCACTTCCGAATCAAACAGCAGCGAACAAAACGGATTTAACTGGTCTCCGGTTTTGGGAGGAACCTTGGTTGCGCTATTTATATTGGCAGCCGCGTATTACGTCCTAAACCGGAGGAAAAATTAAGCAAATTCAATCCGCATTAGCAGATGCCAGTTTTTCTAAACCGGCCGCATTACGTTCCATTTCTTCAATGCCTCTGCAAGCTCAATATTCTTCGGATTCTCGGCCCAGTCAAACAAAGTCTCACCTTGCATGGCCGCTTCAATCGCCTGCATGGTCGCTTTCGCGCCAGCGCGCGTTCCGCGCGGGTGCCCATGAATTCCGCCGCTCACAAGCAGCACCATCTCATTCCCGTAAATGTTCATCACATCAGGCACCAGGCCAGGATGCAATCCCCCTGAAGAAACCGGGAAGCAATTTTTCAGGCCAGCCCAGTCCTGCTCAAGCAGAATCTGCCCGTTTGCCTTTACTTTCTGCTCCCTAAGCACATCTGCAATAGCTTTCACTTCCTCGACCTTTCCTTCCAGTTTTCCAACGGCAGTTCCCGAGTGAATCTGGCTCACCCCAATCATCCTTTCCATCTTTGCCAAAAACTGCATGGTAATCCCGTGCTTCGGGTTCCTGCCAAACGCGGCATGCATCGCCCTGTGCGCATGGATCGCCAGCCCCAAATCTGAGCAGTAATCCCTCATAGTCTGCACTCCTGCAAATCCCGTCACCACCACGTCAATCATGCAATAGTTCCATCCATTGTCAGCAAGCATCTTCGCCCTTTTCTTCATCAATTCAGTCTCCGCGGTAATGTTGATGAATGCTGATTTTGTCTCTCCTGTTTCCTTCTCCGCCTTGTCCCTCAATTTGCTCATCAGCTTCACTCTTTCATCAAAATTGTTGAATGGAGTCGAAGTCAAATTCTCATCATCCTTTACAAAATCAAATCCTCCCATCCATGTCTCATAGCCGATTTCCGCGTGCTCCTTTGCGCTGAACCCGATCTTGGGTTTTGGAACAGCCCCGGTCAGCGGCCTTTTCTTAATGCCCATCATTTTCCTGATTCCGTCATTCCCGAACTTCGGCCCCTTGAAGGATTTGACGTACTTGGGCGGAAGCGTGGCATCAACCAATCTCAAATTTTTCACGGCCTTCATGCCGAAAATATTCCCCGCAATCCCGCTCATCAGCTGGCACGCGTTTCCCGGCTCCCACAGTTCATAGGGGTACGCGACCTTCAGGAAGTTCCCGTCAATTTCAAACGAGGTTGCCTGCAGTTTTTTCATCCTTGGCGGCATGGTGAAAAGTGTGGTCCAGGTTCCGGTGGAGCTCTCGGAAGCGATCCTTCCCGCGGCCTCCTTGGGGCTCATCCCGTCAGCAGGCTCGAAATAAAACAGGCAGACAATCTCGTCCTTTGCCGGCTTGTAGTTCAAATTCACAAACTCGTCATACCAGTCGATTTTCTTTTCTTCAGCCATAGGAACACCCCATCCTTAATGCGCTTCCCGCAGTCGGGTTACTCTATTCGCATTAAAAAACTTTCCCGCCTAAATTCCATCAATGAACATCCCGAAAAGCAATTTCTCAGACTGGTACAACGAGGTCATCTACTCCGCCGGAATAGTGGACATCCGCTACCCGGTAAAGGGAATGCCCATCTACACCTCCTGGGGCTTCGGAGCAATCCGCAAATCATTCGCAATCCTCGAAGAACTCCTGGAACAAACCGGCCACGGGCAAATGCTCTTCCCGCTCCTGGTTCCGGAGGATTTGTTCGGGGCAGAGGGCGAGCACATCAAGGGATTTGGCGGCGAGGTTTTGTGGGTCACCCAGGGCGGAAACGAGACGCTCGAAAGAAAGCTCGCAGTCCGGCCCACGAGCGAGACAATCATGTACCCGATGTTCGCCCAGTGGATCCGCGCTCACACAGATTTCCCGCTCAAGGTTCACCAGACCGTCACTATATATAGGCACGAAACCAAGGCCACAAAACCATTAGTCAGGGGGCGTGAAGTCTACTGGAACGAGGCTCACTCAGCTTTCCGCAATGAGAAGGAAGCAGAGGAAAGCATCCGCGAAGGATTGCAAATCTATTCCGAATTCTACGCCACTCTCGCGCTCCCATTCACCGCTTTAGTCCGCCCGGATTATGACAAATTCCCAGGCGCAAAATACAGCATAGCATTCGACATCCTAATGCCAGACGGAAAAGTCCTGCAGGCGGCAACAATTCACAATCTAGCAGACAATTTCGCCAAAGTCTACTCCATTCAATACGACGATGAAAAAGGCGAAAAGCACTATGCTCACCAGACAACTTTCGGCTTGTCCATGCGCTGCCTCGCGGCAGCAATTGGCGTGCACGGCGATGACAAGGGGTTAATTTTGCCTCCTGCAATTTCACCGATTCAGGCAATCATAATTCCAATTCCAGGCAAAGAAGAAAAGGAAAGCGCCGCAGTTGATGCAAAAGCAAAGGAAGTGAAAGCAAAATTGGAAGGCGCAGGAATTCGCGTTCATCTTGACTGCTCGGAAAAAAGACCGGGCGAGAAATACTATCACTGGGAAATGAAAGGAGTCCCGCTCAGGATTGAAATCGGGCCCAGGGACATCGCGAACAAGAAAGTAATGCTCGCCTTGCGCACCGGCGGAAAAAAGCCAATCGATGAAAGCAAACTAGTCGAGGCTACACGGGACGCATTCGCGGAAATCCTGAAAACACTGGAAGAAAAAGCAAAGAAAGAGCTGGAAGGAAAAATTTCCAAAGCAAAAAGCATGGACGATTTGAAAAAAGGAACCGGCATTTTCACAGCAGGCTGGTGCGAGAATCAGAAGTGCGCAGATGAAGTGAAAACCGAAACAGGCGGGGTTGAAGTGCGCGGATTTTTATTTGACAAAAAGAAGGAAAAGGCAAAATGCGTGAAGTGCGGAAAAGACGGAACTCTTGCCTACTGGGCAAAAGCCTACTGAGAATGGCAGCACGGCTCGTCCAATATTATAATATACTCATTTCAACAAAATAATTAGCGCAGCCCCGTCGTCTAGTGGCCAAGGATAGGAGGCTTTGAACCTTCTGACAGCGGTTCGACTCCGCTCGGGGCTATTCTACTCTACTTCACCGAGAAACTCTTAAATTCCCCGGTCGCCTTCCCATAAGTAGTTTCAAATTCCCTAACCTCGACCGGATAATCCAATGCGCGTATTTTGTCAATGAACTCGTCAATTTTTTCTTCGGTCCCTTCGGCAACGACTTCCACGGTTCCATCTTCCAGATTCTCGGCATAGCCCAGCACTCCGGCCGCATCCGCTGCCTCCTTCATTTTCGCCCTGCAGAAAACGCCCTGCACGATTCCCTTGGCAATGCCAATCATCCTGATTTTTTTCTCTTCCATGGATACCTTTTGCAAGCCAGGTTTTTTATACCCGAACCGGCTCCCGCGGACGCAAATCTATATATTTACATGATTTTATAGAATTAGCAACTTGTGATTTTCATGACCAATCCAATCTCAATAATGCGGGCAGAGCTTCTGCTGAAAGATCCGCGCGCAGTGATGCAGCGGGATCCTTTGCGAAAGGTTCCTGCAGGAGGGCACGAAGGCTGCCTGGTCCCTATCACTCTCGAGTCCAAAAAAGTAAAGCTAGAGGTTCTCCCGGAAACGCTAAGGTCCGAAATTCTCATGATGAAAGTTTTCAGGGACTATATGAAAGAAACAGGCAAAATGCTCGATGGCGAGCGCCTAAGCCCTGAGGATTTTACTGTTCGAGTTTGCGAAAGGCTGCGCAGCGCAGGCGTGCCTGTTGTTGATTTAATCTACGCAAAAGACGGAGTACTTTTCATGGACGATTTCCGCATCGGAGCAGACCGTTGCATAGACGGAGCGAATTTCGATTTTTCCTTCCAGCCAAAAGAGTTGCAGCCCCCTGCCAATGCCTATTTTGCAAAACATTCACTCGAAATATTCGAAGCCCTGGGAAAAATTCACGGCAGCGGTTTTGTGGTGAGCAACTGGCATACTCTCCTGTCCGTCTTTTTTATTGTAATAATTGGCAATGAAAGCAAGTTGCTTGTGTGCGACTACTCCAACCTCGACCAGCGCCAGGACCCGGCCGAGTTTAACTCGAAGTGCCAAGGCGCCTTCACGATTCTTCTTACCTGTGCCTGTTCCCAGTGGGACCATACGCGCGAAGAATTCGTTTCTGCCTATGAAAAAGGCAAAAATTCCATCCAAACTCCCGCGCGCTAATCTCTTTTTCTGTTCTTCTCCCTAGCTACCACTATTTAATCTTTGGACACCATAATAATTAGCGGCAGTGATGACACCGTCCCAGGGATGTAGGCGCAAGCCAATGCATCGACGGAGTAGCTTCTGAGCCACTAAATTTTCCTTTCACCAGCCATGGGCAATATTTATATACGACGGATGATTTGGTCTAGCATGGCAAAATGCCGATTTCCTCAGGTATATCCGCGACTTCTGTTATCCTTCTTGTTTTTTGCGCTATTCACTGGCATGGTTGCCGCTGATTCGGCCACCAGCCACTGGGGTGGAAGCTGGACAGCCGAGTGCACAAGAAACGAGACAACGCGAACCTTTACCGGCACCTGGAGCGCAATCGCGATTGAAAATGACGGAGTGATTTCAGGGAGCATTTCTTCGGATGGCGAAGCCGGCTGCACGGGCGTTTTGTCCGGAAATGTGAGCGGGCCGCGCATGGCCTGGAACATAGAAGGCGCCAACTGCCGGGGAAGAGGAAGGGGCGATTTAACTGCCAATAATATAAGCGGAGACTTTGGCATAGCCCCGCCCCAGCAAGACAGCGGCGGAGACCAGAGCGGCGTAGGCACTGCTCCTCCCAGTGGCAGTGGCTCAGGCACCCCTGCCTGCCTGGGCACATTTGAGGGAACATGCAGCGACTGTCCCCCTCCCCCGGTTTGCCAGCAAGGCCAAATTATCTGCCGTGGAAATTGCGTTGACAATAATACGGATTCGCTCAATTGTGGAAGATGCGGGCATCAGTGCCCATCCGGGCAAACTTGCCAGAACGGAAATTGCACCGGAATCCCCCCGCTAAATTGCTCGGGAGGATTAATCCTGTGCAACGGAGCGTGCATAGACACAACTTCCAGCCAATTCAACTGCGGCAGCTGCGGCAACATCTGCGCGCCAGGGCGAGTGTGCCAAAATGGAGATTGTGCAGCAATCCCCCCGTTGAACTGCTCAGACGGGTTTACTCGCTGCAACATAACCTGCAGAAATACGAATTCCGATTCATCAAATTGCGGGGGCTGCGGCGTCCAGTGCCCCTCCGGGCAGTATTGCCAAAGCGCAACATGCAAAAACTCCGATTCTGACCATGGCACATTAATCTGTTCCAATGGCCTTACCCTTTGCAACGGAATGTGCGCTAACGCCAATGTCGATCTATCCAACTGCGGAGGATGCCGTATTCAGTGCTCTTCAGGCCAGTCCTGCCAAAGTGGAAAATGCACCAGCTCATTGGACTCATCCGGTGCATTCAACTGCATCGGCGGGCTTTCCAACTGCAATGAAATGTGCGCAAACACATCCGTAGATCTCGCAAACTGCGGCAGCTGCAACAATCCATGCGCAGCAGGCCAGTCTTGTCAAAGCGGGAAATGCGCGGCCCAGGAAAGCGAACCAAACCCGCTGACCTGTTCAGGCGGCTTCATTCTTTGCAACGGAGCCTGCGCGAACACCGATGCCGATCTATCCAACTGCGGCAGCTGCAACAACCAGTGCACCGCGGGCCAGTCCTGCCAAACTGGAAAATGCACAAGCCCGGCAAATGGATCAAGCCAGGCGAATTGCCCAGGCGGCTCCTGCAACGGAACGCCAGCGAATGCAAATGCAGGTTCATCAAACTCTTCCTCCAATGCAAATGCCAATGAAAATAAAAAAATCAGAGATTATTCCATTCCAGCGGCCATCGGGGTCATTTGCATAATCATCGGGGTCATGCTCTATTTCAGTTTCAAATCCCGGCCCCGGCAAAAATAATCCGCAAATATAATTCTCAAATGGAAAACTCAGCCAGCGCAAGCTTTTTATATCCTCCCTGCATGAAGTTGCAAATATCTCAAATTCGTGTGGTGGTCGAATGAATACGGGACGAAGTCAATGGGGTTTAGTTAACTTCAGGCACGGCTCAGTTAACCCGGGCTTGCTCGTCCTTGTTTGTGTTTTTATGCTCCTTAGCGTGAGCGCTGTCTCTGCAGTCACCTGGGAAAATTTCAAAGTTTTCAACAAAGGAAGTCCCCAGGGAATGCCCTATGCTTCAAACGGGCCCGGCTGTTCCATGGGCACCATGGGCGTTAATCCCCAGCCAGGGACTAACTGCCCCGGCAATAACCAAGTCTATGATTTGGGGGCCGTCTGGGTTGACATGGATGATACTTACGTCGCATGGATGATAATGGCTCCGAACCTCACGAATGCCCAGTGGTGCAATCCTGCCGCGAGCCTGGGCAATCCTTTCACCTCGCCTCCCGGAGTTGGAATTGGAATTGAAATAGATGTTGACAACAACATCTCAACCGGGTGCAACGCCAACAATACGGGCGCTCAAAACTGCTTCCCGGGTTCCGAGTACCAGGTATGGTTCTATGGGGACAATACCACTGCGTTCATGAAATACAACGCCAGCCTCGCGAGCTGCAGCTCCGGGGGCAGCTGTTTCTCGGTAAATAATTCTATTACCGTTTCAAAAAATATGTCCTGCGGCCCGTTCCCGTCAATTGTCATGCTTGCAGTAAACAGGTCAGCGCTCGTTGGCCTGAAGGGAACGAATTTCGAAGCGAATTCATTCGCAACCGGAGCCGGCCCAGTGGAGCACATGGGCGGCTATGGGCAGGAAAAGATGATGATGGGCGGCTCGCAGGATCCGATGATGATGGGCCAGACTCCTTGCATGGGTTTCACAACAAACGCGGCATGCACCAATGTCAGCATGAGCTACAAATGCACTTGGAATTCCAACTTCAATAAGTGCGAGCCGAATTTCGCGCTGGGCGGAGGAATGAACTGCAGTGATTTCTGCGGCATGTGCAATTCCACTGTCACCTGTCAGAATGGGGGAAGGGGCAAGTGCCAGATAGTAAACGCGCCTCCTTCGCCGCGGCCGCCAGACATGAGAGTATGGAGCGACAGCGGAGACAAGGTGTGTGTCGAGAACATGCAAACATTCCAAATGGGAACAGGGGGCTCAAGCGGGAGCTGTGATACGGATTGCAAGTTCTGCGCTTCTAGCTCAACCTGCTCGAACTCGCGTGTGCCCAACTCCATGGGGGGCGGAGCCGGATGCCAATGGGTTACTGACCCGGTATTCGGAGGTTCGTGGTGCGACCTTGCAACTTTCAGCACAAACTCCCTCCGCTGCAGTGCCGCAAGCCCAGATCGGTGCCTGAACCAGACAGCATGCCAGGGAGCCGCATTGACCTGGAGTGATGCAATAACCGGCAACAGCACAAACTGCACAAACATCGGGGGCTCTGTCAGCGGAAGCCACTGCTCCATTATCCAGTGTTATACTCCTGGCCAGGAAATCTGCTATGATGGAATTGACAACAATAACAACAGCCTGATTGACTGCGCAGAGTCATCCTGCCAGCAAGATAAGTTCTGCGGAGGAGACATCAACATGCTAACCGATGCCACTGTGGTGGCGCGCGGAGGAGCAGACCTGACTAGGGGACAGGCAATGCAATTCCAGATGTTCAAGGACATGGACCCAAGCCCGCCAGTAATGCTCTACGGAATTGCTTCGACCCCGTCGGTAGCAGGGCACCTTGACATAACCGGATTTGACATAAAGGACATGGGCAATTCGCTTGCATTCGGCATAAAGGTGAGAAACTACACGAGCATCGAGTGCAGCGGCGGCTATGTGGGAACAGGTTCCTATTACTATTTACTCGACACGGATAAGAACAGCTCAACAGGATGCATTGCGGACATTGCCGGCACGAACTACACCGGTTTTGAGTACAAATTAATCTATAATATATCCATGAACTCAAGCGGCGGCATTGTTGAAGTAAGGACAGCCGAGCGGTGCATGGGTGGGCAGTTTTTTGTGCAGCCAATCAAGCTCGCAGGCGCGCCAACCCCTCCTCCTGAAATGAACATGGGGAGCCAAAAAATGTCCTGCGTGTTCGGGGTTGCGCTGGTTGCAGTGGACAAAGTCGACATAGGAAATTCCTTATCCATCAGGATAATGGCAGCGACTTCGGACAACACCACCACCCTGACAACTGCGAACAAGACAATACTCGGTCCGAACAACGGCGGAATGTATTACACTCCGGGAACAATCGATTTCAAGCCGCAGGACTGTCAGTCAAACCCAACCGCCTGCGGAACAGCATTCAGCATGATCGGCGGCGGAAAATTCATGCCATTCGAAGACTGCATGAAGCCAGGCGACGAGGACATGAACAGCCTTTCTGACTGCGCCGACCCGGCATGCCAGTTTGCGCCATTCTGCGCAGGCAGATCCGGATCATTCAACTCAACCACTGACACCTCCGCGCCAACCGTGCCAACTGCAAGGGCGGACACGTTCAAAGATTTCGTGTTCCTGCACTGGGTGACCAATGAGCCATCCAACGGAACAATAAGCCTCTACGAATCATGCAGCGATGCAACGCCATTGAACTATTTCGTTGACATGCCTCCATCTGAATTCGACCGCTACAAGCCATGGCATGACTTTGGCATAAGGAACCAGTCAACAGATTTCAACGGAGCTACCGTAGTCCTCGATTCCAACACCACCTATTATTACAAGCTGACTTCCTGCGACAGGGCAGGCAACTGCGCGGTTTCGGCATGCCTAAACTTCACTACAAAAGCAGGCTCGGCTTCCAGCGCAGTCCAATTCCAGTTTGATTTCACCCCGCCCGCAGACCCGCTAGTGAACGGCACCACCATGAAGATATGGAACGGCACCGCCTACCAGAACATAACCGCAGGGCAGCTCACAAACCAGAGTTCCTATCTCCAGAACGCAACGCTGAAATTCGACCATCCCGGCACGGGTTCCAACAACTGGTCGATTGCAATCGGCGGAATCGATCTTGCGCAGGCTACATCCATGGATCTTTCCGAGGCTTTCAACGCAACCAATGAGAGCGGCCACATCTATGTCGGCATGGACAACAACAAGTGGCTCGAGCTGGCGCAGACGCTCGGCCCGGAAAACATAACCATAACAATTCCGGAAGGCAGCAATGGGCTCATAAAATGCCAGACCGACAACATGAGCAATTGCGCCGATGTCACCGGAAACGCGACAAAGGTTGCCGGAGGAGATGGCTACAACTACACCACCTGGGAAATACCCATAGGATTAGGCTTCTCGGTTTACGGGGCGAACTCATCAGATGTTGATGCGCCTTATTGGGAATCGCTTACAGTCTCCCCGGGCAATGTAATCAACTACTCCACTGGCCAGACGATCAACCTAAGCATAAAATGGACAGACGAGTCATCTGACCTGGATGCCGTACTAATAGAGTTCAACGGAACGAACTACACCATGAATGGGGGAGGAAGCGGAACGTACTACAGCTACACGAACGCAACGCTTGCCGCAGGCAACTACACCTACGAGTTCTTTGTGAACGACACCCAGGGCAATATGAACAACACGGACGAGTTTGCCCTGATTATAACAAAGAACACAAGCAGCTGCTCAGTTTCAACCGCAAGTTCCACGCTCACCTACCCCAACCCTGTTCTCGTCACTGCATCTTGCAGTGATCCGACTGCCAAGCTTTACCGGAATGCGACAGTTCAGTCCAACATGACCTACCTATTGCTCGGGGCTGGCGACTACGTTCTTGTGGTAAACACCACTGACAGGACCAACTTCACCATCGCAACGGCTTCGGCCTATGTTAATGTGAGCAAAGGAATTCCAACTCTCTACCAAAACAGTTCTGCTGGCTGGAGCATAGCATACACTACGGCAACTACCCTGAGTGCAGGCGGATGCCCTGGCACTGGCGCCGCCGCCATCACCTGCAACCTGACCCTAAACGACACTAACATGGGAGTGAGCAGCTTGCTCATAAACATTACAAATGCAACAGGAGTATACGCCATCGGGGTCACTTCCTCTGGCAATGAGAACTGGTCCGCAACCACCAGCACGCCAACCGATTTGACTATAACCAAGGCAACAATGCCGCTGTATCTCTATATAGACGGTTACCAGCTGAACAAGGCAATAAACATCAGCACCAATTCCACCATCACCGGCTCAAAGCCCTATGACGAAGGGATTCTCGACCTTTACATAAACGGAACAGTGGCAGCTACGCCCGGAGCATCCCTCTCCAACAACTCCAATTACACTTCCGCTGGCACCTACAACCTAACCCTGGTCTACAACGCAACGGAGAATTTCACTGCCTCCTCAGCAACGCGCTATCTCACAGTATACGACTTCACTCCAGCCGCCGGGCAGGTTATAGTGACCAGTGAAACGCCAGAAGTCACTGTGGATTCCAGCACCACGGAAGTGATAGTTACCGACACCTCTTCACTGGAGGACGTGACCATACCCTCAACCATTACCTCGACAACGGAAGTTTCGCTGGTCTACTCGTTTGTTTCCGAAACAAACGGGGCGGATACGGATGTGACCGTGGGAACAGATTTCAATGTAAGCCGCAGTACCTCAACTGTCAACTATACCCTAGAAATACCCGCAAACACCACCATCTCCGGAACCGGCTGGGACGGGGTGTTGCTCCTGCCCACGGTTAAGGCGGTCACCACCGTGACCATAAGTGCGCCAAGCGGCTACACGCAAACGACTTCGCAAGTCATTGAAATAGGCTCCACCTCCGTGCCCCTGACCTTTGACAAGGGGGTGAGAATAGTAATGTCCGGCCAGGCCAATAAGAGCGTTGGCTACACCAGCGCAGGCAGCAGCACCTTTACCGAGATAACCGCAAACTGCTCTGTAGACACGCAGGAAAATGCGGATGAGAATTTGAGCATAGGCGGAGTATCCGCGTGCAAGATCAATTCAGGCTCTGATTTGGTTGTATGGACCAAGCACTTTACAAAATTCGCCACCTACACTCTGTCGGCCTCAACTCCGCACACCACGCCCACTCCGCCAACTACCTATTCCAACACCGGCGGTTCGAGCCTGGGATACACTTACCCGCCTGTTGTTACGCCTCCGCTAGTTGTTACTACGCCTCCGCCCGAGGCGCCTCCGGAGCAGCCTCCAGCCCAGCCTCCGGCAGTGCAGCCCCCGGCGAACGTTCCGCCAGCAGCGCCCTCGACTTCCACTGTTGCGCAACAGGAAATAACAAATGCTGAAACGCAAATAGCAGCCGCCCTGAAAAAGGGTAATGATATCTCCGTTGCAAACACGAAATTAGCATCGGCAAAAGCGGCGTTTGCAAACAAGGACTATCTGCAAGCAAAGGAGCTCGCGCAGGAAGCGGCGCAGCTTGCCTTGAATTCCAAGTTCGCGGCCCCGCCGAAAACCACGCCCCCGGCTGCAAACATCAGCGGGAACGCATCAGCAACACCGGTCGCGCCTGAAAGCAGCGGCCTGAGTTTCACTGACATGCTCGTAATCGGCGCAGTCGTCCTGGTAGCAATACTGGCAGCTGTCTGGGCGCTCTTCCTGCGGAAACAGCCGGAGGCCCAGGTGCCGCCTCAAAACTAGGGGCGCAGTTTTTTTCTTTTTCTTTTTTCTTCCCTGTTTCTATTTTCCTCTCTTCCCATTTTCCATTCTATTTTCTTTTTTCCATTTTTTCTTTTATCCCTATTTTTCTTTTTTCGCCCAGTGTGAAATGCATTTAAATCCCACCAAGTCATAGCATAGCATGGAATTTGCGCTTGAGGCAGAGGGCCTTACCAAAGTCTACCAGGGCAAGGTCGTGCTCTACAATTTTTCGCTAAATATAAGGAAGGGCGAGATACTGGGCCTTCTGGGGCCAAACGGCGCAGGAAAAAGCACTTTCATCAGGATTATTTCAGGCCTTGAGGAACCCGATTCCGGCATCCTGAAAATTCTCGGGGAGCGCGCAGGAAAAATCGGCAGGAGGAAAATCGGAGTCGCGCCCCAGGAAAACGCGCTCTACCCGCTTCTCACCTGCACTGAAAACCTCCTATACTTCGGCTCGCTCTACGGAATTGGCGGAAAACTGGCGCGCGAGCGCGCAGCCCAGCTTCTTGACAATCTCGGTCTGGAGAAAAAGAAAAACGTCCCATGCCAATTTCTCAGCGGAGGCATGAAGCGCAGGCTCAATCTCGCGTGCGCGCTCATGCACGAGCCGGAAATCATAATTCTCGACGAGCCGACAACAGGGCTTGACCCTGCAACGCGCGTGCAGATGTGGAAAACAGTGCAGGAGATTGTGCGGAAAACCGGGGCTACGCTGCTTCTCACCACCCATTACATCGAGGAAGCCGAAGCTCTTTGCAGCAGGATCGCGTTCATCAATTCCGGGCAGGTTGTCGCGGAAGGCACTCCCAACGAGCTCAAGCGCCGCGTGGGAAAGGAGCTTGCAAAACTCACAACAATTCCCGGAGCTCCTGACAAGCTCATCGCAATAATAAAAAAAATAAACGGAATTGACGCCGTCACGGCCACGGAGCACGGAGTAGTAATCGAAGGCAATGAAATCTCCTCCAAGCTGCCGGAAATTTCCAAGGCGCTTGAAAAAAGCGGGGAAACAATCGTGGAACTGTCGCTTTCGCGGCCTTCGCTTGAGGACGTGTTCCTGACCATGACCGGCTCGAAACTCAGAGAGGTAGTTGCTGTTGAACCTGCTAAGCGAAATTAAAAAAGACGGAAAGCAGTTCCTGCGCGAGCGCCGCACGCTTCTTCTTATGGTAATAGCCCCGCTGCTGGTGCTCCTCATCATGTCCGCGATTTTCAGCGGAAACTCCACCCAGGTCAACACGGTTGCCATTGGCGTATGCGACCTTGACCAGAGCAATGCCTCACAATTTTTCATAAGCGGCATGGAGAACAGCAGCCAGGTGCGTGCCTATTCCGCAGGAAAAGGCTGCGAGGCGCTTCTCAAAAAAGAGGTGACCGAAGGCAGGCTTGCGGCAGGCATCGTGCTGCCCGAGGGATTCGAGGCCGGCATCACGCTGGGCGCCACGCAGAACATTTCCATGTACCTGGACAACTCGCGCTTCCAGGTTTCCCCTTCAATAGAGGCGTTCGTGAAAGCGGCGGTCCAGGACACCGACCAGCGGATCGGCGCGCAGTTCATAGGCTCGGTCTGGGAGCGCCTTGGCACTGCGGACGCCAAGCTCGCGCAGATGCTCGTGGACATCAACAATACGCGCACCAGGGCGCAGGACATGAAAAAGAGCCTTCAGAAAACAGCGGATTCGCTGAATTCGCTCAACCTAAGCGGCGTGAGAAACGAGATTTATGCCGCGAACAGCACGGTGCTGGGCGCCGTCTCCTCGCTGGACATCGCGCAAAGCAATCTCACAAAAATAGAATCGGATTTCGCAGGCTACGATGCAACGCTCAACCAGACCGAATCGGACTTGCTTGGTATAAATTCCAGCCTGGCGAACATCAGCGGCTACATCTCCGGTGCGAAAGCCGGGGCGAACTGCAGCGACCTTGCGTTTTTCGCCTATTGCCTGTCCATCGATTCGCTCAACGGCAGCGTCGCATCCTCGCAGCAGTCCATCGAGCTGCGCATAGAAAAGGTGCGGGCAGCGCGCCAGTCCCTTGCGGCCGCCAATGGGACAATACAGGATTTCAAGGCTAACATAGCAACTGCGCGCGGCGGCGCATCGGACGCAGAAGTAAGAATCAACAACATGCTCGGCTTTGTGAGCCAGCTCGAGCTGAACCGCCAGGAGGCGCTGAACACCATCGCGGATGTTGACGCCTCCCTTGGCCAGATAACGCAGAAGACCTACGAGTTCGAGAACATAATTGCCGACAGCAGGAATCAGATACGCGAAATAACCTCGCGCTCGCCCGAATCCATCATCTCGCCCATGCTGGTCACATCCAATCATCTGTTCGGCAACCGGCCGTTCTTTGATTTCATGCTTCCGAGCCTTCTCCCGCTAATCCTGATGTTCATCGCGCTGTTCCTCGCATCGACTTCGCTGGTGCGCGAAAAGAACAGCGGCACGCTCACGCGCGTTTACGTTTCCCAGGTGAATTCATTCGAGTACGCGGCAGTGAAAGTGATCAGCTATTCCGTTGTCCTTCTCCCCGGCGCATTGCTGCTCGCCCTGGTCGCGTCCGTCCTCTACGGCGCGTTTCCGCCCCTGGACGCAGGCGCGTGGTTCCTGGTAATGCAGGCCCTCATCCTGCTCACGCTCACATTCGTTGCGCTCGGGGTCCTGATAGCCGTCCATTCGGAATCCGAGTCCACCGCATTCCTGGCTTCGCTGGTGGTCGGGCTGCCCATGTTATTTTTGGGAGGGCTCCTATTCCCGTTCGAATTCATGCCCCCGCTTGTCGCCCTATGCGGCATGGCTTCCCCTCTCACCCAGGCGGTGCTCAGCATGCAGGCCGCGCTGGTGTACCATTCTCCTCAGATTGCAAGCTCCATCGTGCTTCTGCTCTATGCCTCAGTGCTGACCCTGCTGGTCGGACTGTCTGTGAAAAAAAGCAGCTAGCGCCATTGCCACCAACCATTTAAAAACGAGGAGCGAATAATACTCGAAAGCAGTGATTGATTTGATGATCGCAAGCCCGGTATACCATTCACCAAGATTATACGAGCTGACCATACGCCTAATGCATTCCAAGGACAGGTACGCAAAACTCGCAGGCCTGGCAGGCACCCGCAAAGTGCTGGAGCTCGGATGCGGAACCGGGCAGATGTCCAAGTACTTCAATGGAAACTATTTGGGAATAGACCTCAACAAGCGCTTTGTGAATTACGGCAGGCGCAGGGGCAGGAACCTGCAGGTTGCGGACATCCACGATTTCAACAAATTCGACTGCGAGGTCATACTAGTGTGCGACCTTCTCCATCACCTGCCGCACCACAAGGAATTCCTCAGGGCGCTGATAACCTCCGGAAAAGAGATAATCGTTTCCGAGCCCTTCAAGCAGTTCCCCAGTATCCTGGACCCGCTATTCGCTGCCCTGGACGGCGATGGAATAAATGACCTGGGAAAAGTGAAATGGTTCGGCAAGGACATGCTGATGCAGGAATTCAGGGAAAAAAATGCGGACGAAATAATAGAGATGAAAAACAACATCATCGCTGTGTTTAACAAAAAGAAATAGCTTCTTAGCTACATACTTCAACACTATCGCTACCATTTATAAACTTCCAATCCGTAATCCCAGCATGCTCGTTCCAATCCCTCCCTTAGAATCGCGCAAATCCCTTTCACCCGGCTTGCGTGTTTCGCTCTTGCGCAATTTTGCGAAGGAAACATGCGCCCAATGCGGAGGCTTCTGCTGCGGCAGTGCGATGCAGGAAAACAACCGGCGGCAAGTTCTCGGGCTGCTCACAGACAAAGATTTTCGTGCCCGGTTTATGGAAGATATAAGCGATGTCGCTAGCAATTCTGGCCGCTTCGAAAAGCCAGACGCAAAGGCCGTGGTCGAGACCCTAATCCAAGCCAAATTGGTAGACGTGATAAACGTCAATCCTGAAATGGAAGCAAAGGGGATTGCGGAAGAATTCCTTGGACTGCTTAGGGATAAATTCGGCCTCATGCGGCTGTTCAACTGCTTTTTCCACGCCCAGACCGGCTGCCTGGCACAGGAGTACAGGCCGCCCAGCTGCTATCATCTTCAGTGCTCTGCACAAGGCTTAGAAAATTTCATCCTATCCCTTACTCCTTTCGAATTCCTCCTGCTGAACCTTATTCCAGCAAGCCCCGAGAAAATTCTCCTCCAGGCAGAATTCATGGGCAGGTTCAAACCGTTCCGCGAGCAGAGAATATTTCTGTGCGACAAACCCTCCCTGATAGCAGAGGAAGTTCAGCTGCGCGTGTCAGGGAAACCGGGTTTTGCTATTCATGTCGCAGATGCGCAGGAAGCAGCTAACCCCATCCTCAGGCATAACATGATAATAGATGCCGAACCGCTCTGCATTGTTGCCCCCTGGAGCGAGACTATGGTGCATTTCGCCGGCCAGTTGGACTCAGATGTTATCGATTCAGGTGCCAAATTCGCCACGAAGCTAGCAAGCGGCCAGGTATTTGTGATAAACTAAAAACCTCTTTTTCTCCCTGCAAATTACGATTATTGTTCGGCATTCCCAGAACAAAAACACAAAAGACATAAGCCCGGCATTGCCCATCTATTGCTGGTGATTATATGAAAAATATTTTTGCAGTATTTATTTTTGCCTTCGTTCTGCTGGCCGGAATGGTGGCGTCAGTTTCCTGGTCTTCTATGCTAACCGCTAGTTCTACGGTCAATGCCGCAGCAACAGGGGCAGGCGACCCTCAAATAACCTATTCAGTCGGAGGCTGCCAAAAAGACAAAGCACTTGGAAACTTCGGTGCAGCTCCTGAAATAAGCGTTGAGCTGGCCTCGATAAAAGTCTTTCACAATCTAGGCTCATCCTGCTGCGCCGACATCCGGCTTGAATGGAACGTGACCATTGAAGAGGGGAAAAAAGTAGTGAACATCCATGAAGTGAACACGGGTGATGTCTGCAAGTGCATGTGCAATTACGAGGTGAACAGCTCAGTGGGCCCGTTTTACCCGAGTGACTACCTCGTGAGAGTGTATGGCGTAAAATACGGGGATTCCGCGCCAGCGCTTCTTGCTGAGAAAGAGGTCAGGCTGGATACATGGATTGACCGGCCGGACTTGCCGAACCACAGTGTTTCAATTGATGAAATCAAAATTATAAAAAATGAAACCCAGGGGGAAGCGCCCCAGGTATTTGTTATCGGAGGAAAAAATGAAACCCAAGTCCTCCACCTAGGCGACTTCCAAACAATGGTTGAAAACCAGTTTCAATCACTGGCGCTATGGCAAAGTGCTGTGGCATTCACGTTCTTTCCCCTCCCAGCTACTGATGACCCGGTGATCTCAGTTCAGGCAAATGGAGCGGCAGACGGCATTTCCGAGGCGGAAGCGGAAGAGGTTCTGCAGCTAGAGAAAATAGGCACTGAAAACAGCCCCCTAACATCGCAACCCCTGGTCACATTTACGCCAACAGCGCCAAAAGGCCCGGGTCCAGCACTTCACCACTAATTAGCATAGATTAGCGGTGGCGCAGGCCTCATCCTTGCCTTTTTGTTTTTTCCAATCTTTTTGCCACTCCGGCCAATTGCAGAATAATGGTGGCAGCGCCAATCGCGAGCGCAAACACCTCCGCGATATTCACAAAAGTGATTCCGCCAACGGGAACAAACAGCCCCTTTGCCTGAAGCAAATAATGAATCAGCGAGAGGACAAACGCGATGTAAACCAACCGCTGAATATTTTTCCAATTCTTCCCGCCCAGCATGCGCACCGAGTAATCATTGGAAAAAATCGCAAGCAGGGCAATAATCGCCAGCGCAGGAAGCGCAATCAGCAGCGGGGTTTCCGCGAACAGCATGCCCGCCTGCATCCTGTACTGCACCCCAAATGCAACAATGAAATGCATCAGAACGAACACGCATGCGGCAATCCCTACTGCTCTTCTGGTTTCAATCAACTGGCAGAATTCTTTTGGCCAGAGAATTGCGAGCGGCCCGAGCGCCATGGAAACACAGAGCAAGAAGAAGCCGGAGAGCGCAAAGAACCTGTCAAACACCACATATGCTGGCAAGGGGAAAAGCGCATGGTAAAGCGCGAGAAGCGCAATCGTAGAAATCAGCAGCAGGAAAAATTTGTTAGCCTTGTTCATTGCCCCACCCCTATAGTTATCGTCTGGTTCAGCTGCCCGATCGTGTAATAGTCAAGCTGCGAAACAGCATTTCCCGAGTGCTGGTTTCCCCTGCCTCCCTTGGTGTCAAAAGCAACGGTTGCATCGGTTCCGCAATAGGCGGTATAGCCGCTCCCGCCCGGGTGCGAGGTATACGAGCTGAGGTCAAGCACCTTGTTGTGAATCACCATCCAGCAGTCGTTGGCAGTGCTGTGCCTTGCCACTTCCTCAAGCGTAAGCGTAATTGTCGAATTTTTGACCGGAGCATTTCCATTATCCGAGGCAATCACCGGTGCCTGTTGGCCCTGTGTTTTCACCAGCGAATCCTGCGGATTAATCGTGCATCCTAGTAGAAGAATCGGAATTGCCAGCAATGCAATTATGCGCCAGTTCATGCACATACTATGCCAAAAACAATTATAAAAGCCAGCAGTGACTAACATCCTAGGTGGTCTTATGATGAAGGAATTCAAGGAATTCGCCGTGCGCGGCAACATGGTCGATATGGCGGTCGGTATCATTATCGGGGCTGCCTTTGGGAAAATCATAACCTCGCTGGTGAGCGACATAATAATGCCACCAATCGGAATTCTCCTGGGAAAAATGGATTTCTCCAACATGTTCATTTCGCTTTCCGGAACATCCTACTCCACCCTGGCAGCCGCCAAGGCGGCGGGCGCAGCAACCCTCAATTACGGAATGTTCATAAACAACATAATTGACTTCGCCATAGTCGCGTTCGCGGTCTTCCTCATGATCAGGCAAATCAACAAGCTGAAAAGGGAAAAGCCCCCGCAGGCGCCAAACACCAAGGAATGCCCCTACTGCATTTCATCAATCCCGCTAAAGGCGGTGAAATGCCCGAACTGCACTTCGCAGCTTACAGCAAGGTGATCCTATGGAAACTATGAAAAATATGGAAAGCCCGCAGAAAGCGAAAAACCTGCAAAAAATAGCATTGGTTTTCACTTTCGTGCTGGTGCTGCTGTTTTCCTTTGGCTGCGCAGGCGCGAGCAATAGCGGCAATGGCAACACCTCCGCTCAACCCGCGGCCAATTCCTCTGTGCCAGCAGATTCATCTGCTGCCCTGGAAGTGACCATTGAAATCAAGAATTTCGCCTTCTCGCCTGCGAGCATTGAAGTGAAAGCAGGCACCAAGGTCACCTGGATTAATCAGGATTCGGCGGCGCACACCGTGGCCGGGGATTCGGGCGAATTCCAGCTCGGCCCACTGGCTCAAGGTGAAAAGGCCAGCCAGGTTTTCTCAAAAACCGGCACCTTTGCCTACCACTGCGGAATCCACCCGTCGATGAAGGGAACAATAACCGTAAGTTGATTATTAATCGTGAATTGAGAAGTTGATCCTATGGCAGCGATACCAATAATTCTCGGCTTTCCATTGACCATGTGGCTGGGTGCGCTCACCCTGATTTCGCTCCTCATCACTGCAACTTTAGGCTACGGATTCTACAAGCAGAAGATCCACCGCATTCCTTTCACTTACCATATGTACGCCGCAGCCCTCACCCTCCTCCTCGCGCTGATTCACATCGCCAGCGTAATCTACCTCTATTACCTATGAATCAGTTCTCAACTAAAACGACATCACGTACGCGCCAATGACAAAGGACAGCACATTAGCGCACAGGGAAATAATCATGGCATTTTTCAAATCAGTCCTGAAAACTTTCGCCAGCACCGCCCCTTCAATCAGAACCACCGCCATCTCCGCCACAAGCACTGCCAGCAGATAATCCGGATAAGTTCCCAGCAGGGCAAGCCACAAAATAAAGACTGTCGTTCCATTCAGCAGCCAGCCGGTCAGCAGGATTCTCACAAGCGAAACTTTCCTGCGCATGAAAAGCCAGTAGACCGGCGTTTCAACCGCCATTGCAATCATCATGGCAACCGGGAGCATCATGCCCCATTTCATCATGTCCCTTGCCTGCTGCTCTTCCCTGGGATCCGCCCCTGGGCGCGGGGCCGCGGGATTCGCATAGGTGAAAGAGACGAAAATTGAGAAAACAAGAATTAGCAAAATAGCTGAAAGCAAAATCGGCTTCGCGCGCGAATCTTTCATGCTCGCGTATTTCCGTTCATTAATAGATAAACATTTCGCCTGCAAATTCTTTCCATGAATCCAAAATCAAAAGCCAAAGGCGATGAAGAAGCAAAATATAATTGCCCCCATTGCGGCGAACTAATGGCTCCGCTCAAGCGCGACACCCAGGCAGGCACTCTCCTAATTTGCCCGGAATGCATGAAACTCGTGGGAAGAGAGTGAATATTTAATAATCCAAAATACGACGATTTAGCAGGTGGTTTGAATGGCATACGCAAAACGAATCGCAATCTGCGTCCTGCTCGGATTCCTGGCAGGCCTTTTCTGCTGGTATGGAGCGGTCTACATAGGGATGAAGGTGACCGCTGAGCAGGCGGTTGGCATAGTCACCAATCGCGTTACGCTCGGACTGGTAATCGGCATTTCATCGCTGGAACTGGCTTTCCTGCCCAAGAAAATAGGCTACCTGACGCACGGCCTGCTAATCGCGTTCCTAATCAGCTGGCCATTTGCGTTATACGGCGGAAACTGGGGCTTCAACGGCTTCCTGTATTTCGGCCTGGCCTATGGGCTAATCATTGAATTCCTGAGCACCAAGGTGCTTGGCGCGCCCATGAAAAACTAGCCTCTTTTTCTATTTATTTTTTATTTTCTTTCCTATCTCTTTATTTTTACTTCCCAAATATATTTTCCAGCACGCGACGGAGTCAATTCAGTAAAAATCAGCACCTTGTTCTCCCTGAAAAAATGGTTCGCCTTTTCCACAGCGCCCTCTTTCGGCTCCTCATTGTTCTGCCACATTTCGGATTTTATGTTCAGGATGCATTCCGCAATAAGCCCCGCATCCAATCTCGGAATCCCGAATTCCTGGAGCTTCATGTAAATTTCCTCTGGCTTGAACTGGGAAAGGTTTATGGGCTCCTTCTTGATTACGGGCTTCGGGCTAGCGTACCTTGCCAGGTCGTTTTCATCCATAGGCATAAATTGATGCAGAAATAGTTTATAAACAATCGGATTATTTCGCAATAATTATCCATATCCTTCAACCTTGATTTTATCCTGCCCCACTCCCAGCACTTTTATCGCATTCGCCATGTCCACTGCCATCTGCGTCCTTCCGGAAACAAAGTAGCTCCATTCATCCGGCTTCGCAATGTTCTCGCGCAGCATCTGCCCATCCACCCGGCGCGAATAAATTCCCTTCCAGCCCTTCAATTTCTCCGGGTCCTCGCGCGTCACCGTGTAAATCACCTTGAAATTCCTGTTCTTTTTCGCAATCCCGTCCAGCTCATTTTTCAGCGCAATCTCGTCCAAAGTTCTAGATGAATAGAATAGAATAATCGGCACATTCAGCTTTCTTCCAATAATATAGCGCACAATGGAAATCATGGTGGCAATGCCCACCCCGCCAGCAAACAATACGACTTTCCTGTGGATTCCCTCGTCAAAAGCCAGGTGCCCCATGGGCCCCATCACTTCCACCTTATCTCCCTTTTTCATGGCATTCATGAAATTGGTAAAGCTCCCTTTCAGCTTGTAAATAAGGGTGAAACCCTTTGCATTATAGGGCGAACTGGCAAGCGAATAGAACCGCACCTCTTTCGCCCCTCCCTCCAGCGTTCGCGAAAGCTGCGCAAACTGCCCCGGCTTAAACTGGAACATTGGCTTTCCATCCGCCGGCTCAAAATTTATGGAGCGCACATCCAAGTTCTCCTGCTTCTGCTCGACCATCTGGAAAACTCTAATTTCTTTCTGTGCTGGTTTCTGTTCCATGAATACCACTGTTTGCTCGTTTGTGCCAGGCAGTTTTCCCCCTCTAAGCTATAAAATACGTTCGCCTGTCTAGGCTGCCCTTTCGTCCTGCCAAAGCAGGTCTCCGAATTTCGCCCTAAGCTCCCCGGCCCTTTGTTTTAGCATGGCCATGCAGGCCGCTCTTTTTCCAGGCGACTCCGAAGCCTCCTCGAGAATGAGCGCCTCTTCCTTTGTTTTTATGATGTCCCCGGTGTCAAGCCCTCTTAATATGATAAGTGTTTTTCCAGGTTCTTTTCCCCTGTATCCCCCAAGCCTTATGCCCATCTGGAACCTTTCCCATCCCCGCCGCGGATCAACGTTCCATTCGATGTGGCGCTCACGGATCCTAAGTTCCTCCAAAGGATTCAGGCAGAACTCGGGCTGGACGTGGTAATGGCCCTCCTCGTCAAGTTCAAACGCTATGTTCGACTGCACTCCCAGTTCAACAAGCCCTGCCCGCGTTATGTTCGCCAGCGGAGCGCAGAACAGCATTTTGAGCTTCTCCCTTTTCATGACGAAATCCGCAGGCTCGGGCCCAAAGAATCGCCAGTAGTCGTTCTCATAGGGGTTAGCCGTATCCCTGGGAACATTCGCGAGTATCAGGTGAATAATCCTCTTTATGCCGAAATTCGAATGCGCATCCAGTTCAGAATCCGGCAGCCAAATTTTCAGCCCGCCAAAGCTGCTCTTTTCCCCAGGAACAAGGAGAGGGTCTGGCTCTTCAGAGCAAACCCTGAAGTCCTCTTTCCCGTTTCTCCCCTCCAAGGTGATCACTCTTCCCTGGTGCCTGCAAAAAGTAGCTGTTTTGTGCATCTCCCCCTGCCAAACCGGGCATAGGTCAAGCTCGGTAAATTTCCGCCTGAGCGCCCTTCCGCTGCTATGGCATGCTTTGGTGAGCGTTATGGTTTTCACTGAAACGGCCATGGCTAGTTTATGCCAGTAATTGCTTATAAGTGTTAATGTGCGTAAACCGCCCTCCTCTCACTTTCAGCAAGCTTTATATTCTGGAAAGTTCATAATTAACTATAGTTAATTCGAAGTTAATCCAAAGGTGTTCCAAACGAAAAACCCCATAGAAATACTCCACTGGTACATTCTGCCCGCAGTCACAGCAGAGCTTTCAACCGAGCTTGTGGGCAAGGGCATGCGCCAGAATGAAATAGCCAGGCTATTCGGCCTCACCCCGGCGGCAATCACCCAGTACAAGCAAAAGAAAAGGGGCGCAGGTTTCACCCTAACCGAGCGCGACAAAAAAGCAATCAGTGCACTGGCTTCCAGAATTGTGCGCGAGCATCTGACAGAAGAGCAGGTGATCAGCGCGCTCAATTCATTGGTCGAGGGAATCCGCTCCAGCGGCGAGATGTGCCACGTCTGCCACGAGTTCGCGCAGGCGCCTGCCAAGTGCAGCATCTGCGTCACGGTTCCGTGCGCGGTTGGAAAAGTCCGCGGGAAAATTTTATAATCGCGAGGTAATCCTATGGGAAAACTTGAAGTGAAAAATTTGTATGTTTCCGTCGAAGGAAAGGAAATACTGAAAGGAGTGAACCTTTCGCTCCAGCAGGGCGAAGTGCATGCGCTCATGGGCCCGAACGGCTCTGGCAAAAGCACGCTTAGCTATGCGCTCATGGGCCATCCAAAATACAAAATCACCCAGGGCGACATTTTGCTGAATGGCGAAAGCATAGCAAAGCTCTCTCCGGAAAAGCGCGCCCAGAAGGGTTTATTCCTCGCATTCCAATACCCGACCGAAGTTCAGGGAATCAGCCTAAACAGGTTCCTGCTGAATGCGAACAAGTCCCTTGGAAAAATCAGCGACAGCGAAAAGGGAAATCCGACCATAAAGGAATTTCTTGCAAACACCAAATCCAGCGCCAAGGATCTTTCCATGGACGAATCATTCCTCCAGCGCTACCTGAACGTTGGCTTTTCAGGGGGCGAGAAAAAGCTCTCGGAAATCCTGCAGATGTCAGTGCTCAAGCCCAAATTCGCATTGCTTGATGAGATCGATTCAGGCCTTGATGTGGACTCGCTCAAGCTGGTTGGCGCGGCAATCAACAGGATGCGCGGAAAGGATTTCGGAGCCCTGGTGATAACCCATTACGCGCGCATCCTCCAGCATGTGAAGCCCGACAAGGTGCACATTTTCATAGATGGAAAAATCGCCCAGTCAGGCGGCCCTGAGCTGGCGCAGAAGATTGAGCAAAAGGGCTATGAGTTTGTGAAATGAGCAGATGTGAAAAGATATGGCGGGAATTTCCAGCATAAATGCAGATTACAAAAAGAGGTACGGCTTCAGGGATACTGTAAAGCCTGTTTTCAGGACTGGCAAGGGACTAAGCAGGGAACTCATCAAGGAAATTTCAGCGATGAAAAACGAGCCCAAATGGATGCGCGAATTCCGCCTCAACTCCTATGAAATTTTCCTAAAGAAGAATCCGCCCAGCTGGGGCCCTGACCTTTCCCAAGCGAATTTCGAGCACATCACTTACTACTTAAAATCCAGCGACAGGCCTGAACGGAAATGGGAAGATGTCCCAGAAGGCATTAAGCGCACCTTTGACCGGCTAGGGGTGCCTGAAGCAGAAAAGAAATTCCTTGGAGGAGTTGGCGCACAATACGAGAGCGAAACCGTCTACCACCACCTCAAAGAGAGTTTGGAAAAGCAGGGAATAATTTTCTGCAGCACTGACCAGGCGCTCCAGGAGCACGAGGAAATTTTCCGCGAATGGTTTGGCAAAATCGTTCCTCCCAGTGACAACAAATTCGCAGCCTTGAACAGCGCGGTCTGGAGCGGAGGCTCGTTCATTTACGTTCCAAAGGGAGTTGAAGTGAAACTTCCACTGCAAGCATATTTCCGCATAAATGAAAGAGCTATGGGGCAATTCGAGCGTACGCTAATCATAGTTGACGAGGGCGCAAAGGTCCATTACATCGAGGGATGCACAGCGCCCACTTACTCCAGCGATTCGCTCCATGCGGCAGTGGTTGAAATAATTGCAAAAAAGAATTCCCAGGTGCAATATACAACAATCCAAAACTGGTCCAACAATGTCTACAATCTAGTGACCAAGCGCTCGCACGCTTACGAAAACGCGCGCGTCTACTGGCTGGATGGCAACATCGGAAGCAAAGCCACCATGAAATACCCCTCGGTTTATCTGATGGGTGCAGGCGCAAAAGCAGACCTTCTCAGCATAGCATTTGCGAACAAGGGACAGCACCAGGATGCAGGAGGAAAAGTTTTTCATCTCGCGCCAAATACGAGTTCACGCATAGTTTCCAAATCCATAAGCAAGGGAGGCGGAAGAACCAGCTATCGCGGGCTAGCGCTGGTGAAGAAAGGCGCAAAGAATTCCACGGTCAGCGTGAAATGTGATGCACTGATGCTTGACAAATTCTCCAGAAGCGACACCTATCCCTCAATGAAAATTGATGAGAATGATGCAACAGTTTCCCATGAAGCCAGCGTTGGCAAACTATCCGATGATCAGGTTTTCTATTTGCGCTCCAGGGGACTGAGCGAAAGCGATGCGCGCTCCATGATAGTGCTCGGGTTCATAGAGGATTTTGTCAAGGAGCTTCCGCTAGAATACGCGGTTGAGCTGAACCGGCTCGTAAAACTAGAAATGGAAGGGGCAGTGGGCTAAACTAAGAGTGAAAAAATGGCAAAGGAAATAAAAATTGCAGAAAATGAAAAGCGCGAAATAGATTTCTCCGGCAAAAGCGGGGATTTCGCAATCCAGCTGGCGCAGGGAGCGCAAGCAACAATTCTGGATTTGGCGCAAGGCAACTCGCGCAACTTAAGGCAAAAAATCATTCTGGGCAAAAACAGCAGGCTTACGATGGTTTCAATTCAAAACCAGGGGGCAGATTCGGACTCAAAAACAGAGAGAAAAATAGCGTGCACAGAGAATTCAGAGGTGCATTTTTTCTCAGCGAATTTAGGCGGCAAAATTTCAGCAGAAGTCCGTGAAATTCATCTTCAGGGAAAGGGCGCCAAATTATTTGACAATGAAATTTTCTTTGGCACCATGAACCAACATTTCCAGAACAACACTGCCGTTTTCCACGAAGGCGCAAACACTTTTTCGCGCATCACAGTCAAGGGATTGCTGGGTGGAGTTTCTTCCGCCGACTACCTGGGTTTGGTAAAGATTGAAAAGAGCGCGCTGAATTCCGACACCTTCCTGGCGCAGCACACGCTCCTATTGGACACCGGGGCAAAGGCAGAGATGAACCCGAATTTGGAAATCGAGAACAGCGAGATTAAGGCAGGACACTCGGCCTCAGCTTCCAAAATCAGCGAGGATGATTTGTTCTATTTGCAATCGCGAGGAATTCCAAAAACCAAGGCAGCGACTCTTCTGGCTTCAGGCTTCCTGGCCCAGGTGATTGAGAAGTTCCCAAAATTCTCCTCGGAGATCGAATCATTCATGCAAAGAAAATGGGGTGCGAAAAATGTTTGATGCAAAAAAAATCAGAAAAGATTTCCCGGCACTGCAGAAAAAGGTGCATGGCAAGCCCCTGGCATTCCTGGACAGCGCAGCAAGTTCCCAGCGCCCGACCCAGGTGCTTGATGCAATGCGCGCCTATTTCGAGGAATACAACGCCAACGTTCACCGCGGGATTTACGAATACAGCGAAATGGCAACTCAGAAATACGAAGGGGCCAGGCGCAAGATTGCCAAGTTCATCAATTCACCCAGCGAAAAGGAAATAATTTTCACCAAGAACTGCACCGAGGCAATCAACCTGGTTTCCAATTCCTGGGGTCGCTCCAACATTCACAAGGGCGACACAATCCTCCTTTCGCAAATGGAGCACCACAGCAATTTAGTCCCCTGGCAAATGCTTGCAAAGGAAAAATCCGCGCGCCTGGAATTCATTCCCCTGGGCGATGATTTCAAGCTAGACTTACATGAGTACGAAAAGCTGCTGCACCGCCATTCCCCAAAAATAGTCTCATTCACCGGAGTAAGCAATGTGCTCGGAACAATCACCCCTGCAAAGCAGATTGTGAAAATGGCTCACGACTCCGGAGCAGTTGCAATGGTTGATGGCGCACAATCAGTCCCCCACTTGCCCACTGATGTGCAGCAGCTGGGCGCGGATTTCCTAGCATTTTCAGGGCATAAAATGCTGGGCCCAACGGGCATCGGAGTTCTCCATGGAAAGGCGGAAATTCTCAATTCCATGCCCCCGTTCCTAGGCGGAGGCGACATGATCAAAAACGTCGAGTTCCGCGAAGCAACCTATGCGGACATCCCTTACAAATTCGAGGCAGGTACGCCTCCCATAGCCGAAGTGATCGGCCTGGGCGCAGCAGTTGACTATCTGCATAAATTGGGAATGCAGCATGTGCGCGAGCATGAGAAAAAGCTGGTGAGATACGCGCTTGAGAAATTCGACGGGCTAAGCGGCATCACGCTTTATGGCACGCGCGACCTCAGTTCCCGCGGTGGAGTTTTTTCCTTCAATCTAAAAGGAATTCACCCCCATGACCTTGCGAGCATACTGGACCAGGAGGGAGTCGCAATTCGCGCAGGGCATTTGTGCGCCCAGCCCCTGGTGCAAAAACTGGGTGCAGTTGCCACAGCGCGCGCGAGTTTTTACGTTTACACCTTGGAAGAAGAGATCGACCAGCTGGCGCTGGGATTTCAGAAGGCCCAAAAAGCCTTTGGAGTATAATTGATGTCCATGAGTTTTGATTTGTACCGCGAAATAATCCTCGACCATTACAAAAATCCTAGGAATAAGGGCACGCTTAAGGCGCCTGATGCCAAGTGGCGCGAGAACAATCCGCTCTGCGGAGATGTGCTGGAAATGCAGTTGAAAATTTCCAAGGACAAAAAGCTGGAAGACATAAAATTTTCCGGAGATGGGTGCGCAATCTCGCTCTCCAGCGCCAGCATCCTGACTGAAATGGTGAAAGGCAAACCGCTGGACGAAATTCTGAAAATCGACAAAAAGAAACTGCTCGGAGAGCTGGGCATAGACCCTGGCCCGAGCAGGATAAAGTGCGCCCTGCTTTCGCTCAAGGTTTTAAAGATGGCCGTCTATTCCTACCTGGGAAAGGAAATAGACAGGGAAACAAAAGACCTATGATCAAAGTTGATTAACATGGTTGACCAAAAAATCATAGACGCGCACATCAAAAAGGAGCTTTCCAAGGACCGGAAAACCGAGAACGTGGGCTCGCTTTTGCGCCAGATAATTCTCGGAGGGCAAGATGGTCTAGTTAATGTTCTGGGCGTGATTTTCGGAGTTGCAGTCGCAACCCAGAACACCAAGGTCGCGATAATCGCGGGCCTGGCAGCGGCATTCGCAGAATCCATTTCCATGGCAGCGGTCGCCTACACCAGCAGGAAAGCGGAGAAGGACCACTACTTCGCGGAATTCGAGCACGAGCAGTGGGAAATCAAAAACATGCCTGAAGTTGAGCGCGAGGAAATCAAGGTAATTTACATGCAAAAGGGCTTCCGGGGCAGGCAGCTTGAGGATTTGGTTGACAAGGTCTGCTCCAATGAGGAAATGTGGCTCGAGGTAATGATGGACGAGGAGCTCGGGCTCGCCGGCCTGGACAAGATAAATCCGGTAAATGAGGGAATAATTGTCGGAGTTTCAGCGCTAATCGGCTCCCTAATCCCCCTAATCCCATTCTTCTTCCTTCCAATGCAGCAGGCAATCTTCGGCTCAATCTTGGTTTCAGCAATCACCCTCTTTGTGGCAGGCTACGTGAAAGCAAAGCTGACAATCGGAAATCCGATTTATGCCGGGTTCGAGCTGGTTGCAATAGGCATGATTGCGGCATTCATAGGCTATGTAATTGGCTATCTGCTAGGGCAATATTTCCTAGGAAACCCGCACGCGCTAGCAGGCTAGGTTTTGGTTAGAATTAGTAGATTCTACGCGCCCTTGCTTCCCCTGATTTTCTTCAGCAGTTTCCCCTCCCGCAAACTCGGCTTGGTCAATTTCTCAGGTGAAAGCAATCGGTTCAGCTCACTCTCGCTCAAAAGCTTCTCTTCCAAAATTACCTGCTTCAAGCTCTTCCCTTCTTTCAGCGCCTTCTTGATCAGCGCGCTCATTTTCCCATAGCCGAAATAGGGGTTGAGCGCAGTGCCAATGGTCAAACTATTAGCGAGGTGCTCATCGATTCTTTTTCTATCCGCTTTGATTCCACGGATGCATTTTTCGCTGAACATTTTGCACGTGTTCGCAAGCAGTTCGCAGTTTGCATTCAGATTATAGGCAATCAGCGGAGTTAGCATGTTCAAATCCAGTTGCCCTCCCATGCTCGCCATGGTCACAGCATTGTCATTGGAAATCACCTGAATTCCAACCATCTCAACAGCTTCTGGAATTGATGGATTTATTTTCCCAGGCATTATGGAAGAGCCAGGCTCAACTTCAGGCAAGATTATTTCTCCAATCGCAGTCTTTGGCCCGCTTGCCAATAATTTCAAATCATTTGCAATTCTCACCAAAGTAATTGCAAGGCACTTCAGCTTGCCGCTCACAACTACGAACGGATTCATGTTCTGCTCCAACTCAGCCAGGCTCTTCGCAGGCACGAACTTATATCCGCTAATTTTACTCAGTTCACTGGCAACTGTTTTCACATATTTCGGATGGGTGTTAATCCCTGTTCCAAGAGCGGTTCCGCCAAGCGGAATTTCCAGCATTCCTTCCAGCCCGCACTCAAGCTCTTCGCAGTCCCTTTCAACTGCCTCTGCCCAGGCCTCGAACTCCTGGCCCAGGGTGATTGGCACGGCATCCTGCAAATGGGTCCTTCCGCTCTTGACAATTTTCGCAAATTGTTTTGCTTTCACCCTCAGGCCCGCTTCCAATCCTTGCGCCTCTTTCAGCGTTTTCTCAGCCAAGAATAGCGTGCTCAATCTGGTAACAGTCGGAATAACATCATTGGTCGATTGGCTCATGTTCGCATGATTATTCGGGTCAATTGTTGCATAGTCCCCGCGCTTCCTGCCCATCAACTCCAGCGCCCTGTTGGAAATCACTTCATTGGCGCACATGTTGAACGGAGTGCCTGCTCCTGCGGTAAACACATCCAAAACGAATTCCCTGTCATGCTTTCCAGCAGCAACTTCCAGCCCGGCTTTTTCAATCGTTTTCCCAATTTTCCTATCCAGCAAACCAAGTTTCATATTAGCTCGCGCAGCAGCAACTTTCGCCATTCCCAGCGCCCTGATGAACTCACGGTTCTCGCTCAGCTTAATTCCTGAAATTTGAAAGTTCTTGCCCGCCCTCACAGTGAAAACCCCATAATAGGCTTCGCTCGGCACATTCACGCTCCCAAGGAAATCGCTTTCTTTTCTGAACCCCATGGACAAGGGTAAGGCAACTTAGAATTATTAAGTTTGCCTTGATCCTCTCTGCTCAGGGCCCGCTCGTGTTCAGTCCCCAGCCAAGAGGCGAATCCGACTGCCCCATGAGCACAGCCATCCTCTTGATTGTTTGCCTCGCATAGGGCTCTGGCTCCAGCTTCGGGTTCTGGGTCTGCAGCTCCATCAGCAGTTCCCCGACTTTTTCTTCCCCCATAAGCTTCACTGCGAGATGATACACGTGCTCCAGCCCTCCCACGGGGGAAATCAGCTCGCTGTCAGGGAAGTTCGGCTCAAATCCGTTCGTTAGCTTTTCCTGGACCCAACCAGTATTGGAATGAATTTCAGCAAAAACCTTCTTGATCCCGGCCCTTCTAGCAATCCTTCTTGTTTCCCTCATCATCTCCCCGAATGCTTCTTCCTTCCTGGAAAGCAGCCGCTGTGAAGCGAAGTCCGTGTTCTTCAGGTTGTCTCTCATCTCCGGAATCGTCTCTATCGCATCCACGCTCAGGAACGGCCTATCCGCAGTGCTCATGGGGCGCAGATGCGCTTTCATAACAAATTCTCCGTCAATGTATACGTTCAATATGGAGTACATCGGATCAAGCAGCCAGGTGTAAACCGTCCAATGGCTGTTCAACGGCTCCTTCCCTTCCTCCCGCTTGGCCGGGTTCTTTGCAGTGGAATCGCCGGTCTTGTCCCCCAGCGTCAGGTATGTCTCGTCACGCGGGGCAAGCGCGCATTCTGCCCCCTTTCCTCTTATGTACTGCAGCCCTTCCATCTCCCTGTTGTTAGGCCTTATGTTTTTCCCCAGGAGCGCGGCTATCTCGTCTGCGTACATGGCAAACACGCTTGGATTCCTGAGTGCCTCAGCAGCTGGCGTTCCGGTTATTTTTTCCAGCCCTTCCTGGATCCGGACCGAACCGATTTTTTTCTCAATAACCTCCCCAATCTCCAGAACTTTCCTGTAAATCAGGCTTTCCCTTTTCCTCTGCGCGTCGTCCCCTTCAAGAAGGTGGCCCAGCTTCTTCTGCTGCCTGCTCAGCTCCTTCTTAAGCGCATTAATGTCCTTTTCGCCCTTTCCATTCATCCCAAGCATGCTGGTAATTTTTCCTATATTCCCCCTTACCTTCCCTACGGCTTCCTCATCTATTTTCACTGGTTCGTCCTTTATCGCATAAAGCTTTCCAAGCCTGTCCTTCAGAGTTTTTTCCAGCGCATCACAGAGCTCAATGCGTTTTTCCCAAGTCAATTCCGCGCTTAGTTCCCTCTGCTTCACTCCGGCTTCCTTCAGTATGCTGCCAAGCTTGGAATCAGTGTTCTCGCCAAGCAGCTTCCCTTCCCTTATGCATGCTATCGCCTCATAAACCACGTTTTTTGAAAAGGAAACCGTGCCCTCGGTCATCAGCCTTGCAAATACGCTTTCCACTTTTTCCGGGTCATTGAGGTTCATCAGTGCTTTCCAACCGACCCCGTCCCACTGGGTTACGTCATTTCCGCTCCCTGAAGCCACGAAATTTTCATAAACAGCCGCCTTTAGGTTCTCCCCTGCCTTTAGCCTTTTCTTGATTTCAGCGGCAAGGGCTGTGTTGAACGGTATGTTCTTCTTCAGCGCCTTTGCGTCTATCCCCGGAACCTGGTCAAATCTCCTTTCTTCCAGATTGAATTTGAAAATCCGGCATTCTTCAAACGGATTTTTGCTTATGACCGCAAGGGGAATCTCCACAACCGAATTCTTTCCACCCGCCGCACCCCGAGCATTTCCATTGTTAATCTGCTTCATCTCGACCACCCACTGTGGTAATTAATACATTTTTACTTTTAAATCCTTCCGTCCAACCTTCCCTGCCCCCAGCGCCCAAAACCTTAAATTAGCCAGGTGAGTGCTCTACTCCCATGGCTGAAATTGCTGACGTAATAGTGATAGGCGCAGGCCCTGGCGGCTATGCCGCTGCAATCCGCGCAGCCGAGCTTGGCAGAAAAGTCACTCTCATTGACCGGCGCGGCAAATTGGGCGGAGTCTCGCTCCACCATGGCTGCATTCCCTCCAAAGCTTTGGTGCATGCAAGCGAAGTCGCCTGGCAGGCAAACCATCTTTCCGAGCTTGGCATCAATTCTCCCAAGCCGAAAATAAATTTCAAAAAAATGCAATCGTGGAAAAACTCCATTGTTTCCAAGCTGAGCAACGAGATAAAAAAAGCATGCGACAAAAATGGCGTCAACATCCTGGAAGGGACAGCGCGCTTCACCAGTCCCAGCTCGGTTGAAATCCAGGGGAAAGCGCGGGGCAAATCAAAAAAACTGCAGTTCAATTACGCCCTAATCGACTGCGGAACAAAAGAGATTTCACATCCGAAAATTCCCATTGATGGCACGCTGGTAATCGGCCCGACCCAGGCTGTCGAGCTAACTGCAATTCCCAAGGATTTGGTAATCGTTGGCGCAGGCTACATAGGGGTTGAGCTTGGCACTGTTTACGCAAAATTGGGAAGCAGAGTTTCCTTGCTCGCCCGCGCAGGCGTCCTTTCCAACATGGACAAGGAATTGGTTTCCATTGTCCAAAAGCGCCTAATCCAACTGGGCGTTCGCATCTACGATGGGATTGAAGACGAGCAAATTCAGAAAAAAGCAAGGCGCGCGCTCGTCAAAATAAAGCAAAAAGGAAAAACAGTTTCCCTTCCAGCAGACAAAATTCTCATGGCCATTGGCCGAGCTCCGTTTACCAAAGGACTGGGGCTAGAAAACACAAAAGTCAAGCTTGATGAAAAAGGCTTCATTCAGGTGGATGCGCACCGCCGCACTGCAGACTCCAAAATCTATGCGATTGGCGACATAACCGGCCCGCCACTTCTCGCCTACAAAGCCAGCAAGGAGGGAATAGTCGCAGCAGAAGCAATCGTTGGCCTGGGAAGCACCTACTCCCCACGCGCAATTCCCTATGCTGTTTTCTGCGACCCGGAACTGGCAACAGTGGGCCTGTCAGAATCAGAGGCAAGGGCCAAAGGATTCCAGGTGATTACCGGCAAATGCCAGTTCTCATCCCTTGCCAAAGCACTAACAATTAACCAGCCAATCGGGTTCGTAAAAGTTATTGCAGAAAGATACACGCGCAAAATTCTCGGAGTGCAAATAGTGGGGCCGGATGCCAGCGATTTAATTTCCGAAGCAGCGCTCGCGCTTGAAATGAACGCAACGCTGGAAAATATCGCAAATACGATCCACACGCATCCCACTCTTCCTGAGGCGTTGATGGAAGCGTGCAGGGCCGCGCCAGGTTAATCGCCAGCCCTCCCGGCAGTCCATTTTAAATAATTCACAGGGCTAACTATCCCCATACATCCAGCCAGTATTCGTCCATCCATCAGTTCGGTTGATTTTTATGCGAAGCAATTCAGACGGAAGGGTATTTGCCAAGCTTTCAATAATCGGGCCGGACAAGGCCGGGGTAGTGGCAGCAGTGACCAATTTCCTGTTCTCCCATGCCGGCAATGTCGAGGAAATCTCCCAGCATGTGGTGAACGGATTATTTGGGATGCACCTGGAAGCGAGCTGGAAAAAAGAAGCATTAGACCCGGCAAAAGTCAAAGCAGGATTAGTGAAAGTCGGGCAAGAGCTCGCCATGGATGTGCGAATCACCTTTGAAAGCGAGCACAGCAGGAAGCGCATGGCACTTTTAGTCACCAAAGAACCGCTCTGCCCGGAAACAATTCTCGCAGAATGGAAAGCAGGCAGATTAAAGGCAGAAATCCCAGTGATTATCGGCAGCGAAAAGGCGCTCGAGCCCCTGGCAAAGAAATACGGAATCCCGTTCCATCTGGTTGATGATGAAAAGCAGGAAGCGCGGGAAGAGAAAACCCTCAAGCTTCTGGAAAAATACGAAATAGATTTCCTGGTGCTCGCGCGCTACATGAAAATCCTTTCGCCCAATTTTGTCTGGCGCTATCCCAACCGCATAATCAACATTCACCCGTCGCTTTTGCCGGCTTTCCCTGGCGCCCGCGCCTATCTGCAGGCTTATGAGCGCGGAGTAAGAATAGTTGGCTGTTCGGCTCATTTCGTTACCATGGATCTGGATCAAGGCCCGATAATCTGCCAGGACTGTTTTAAGGCGGAATTCGGCGAGCCATTGGAAGAAATAAAGCGCAAGGGCCAGGAGCTGGAAGCCAAAACCCTGCTGGAAGCGGTCAAGCTTTTCCTGGATAATAAGCTGGATGTTTACTGGAACAAAGTCCATTTGAAGAAGTAAATAGGAAATGAAAGGTGACGGCATGAACATAGATTATTTTCGTGGAGTCGGAATCGGACTGTTAATCTCCTGGGTAACTGGTGCTTTAGCTTACTGGAAAACAGGGCAACTGCCCCTGTCACTCCTGGTGCTTGAATGCGCATTGAGCGTAATATTCCTAGCAATATCATTTTTTATGCAATAGCGCCGCTGATAATAACTTATCTGCTGTTTAATCGGTTTTCCCATGGATTGCAAAAAAGAGATTCTACTTTTAAGGGCTGATTTGCAAAAGCACGTTAATGCGAAGTACAAGCAGGGTGCAACAAACTATTTCAAGGAGCAAATTCGGCCGCATGGCGTTCGCCTGCCAACTGTTCATAAAATTGCAGCAGAGCATTTCAAGCGCCTAAGGAAACAAGGTTGGAGTAAAGCAGACTTCTTCGCACTCGCGGAAGAGCTCCAAAAGACCGGCTGGTTCGAGGAAACAACCGCGGCCTATTCCATGCTTGAGCATCTCGAGCGCGAATTCATTGAGGATGATTTTGCCACATTTGCTTTCTGGCTTGAAAAATACGTTTCCAACTGGGCGCACTGCGACCATCTTACCAATCATCATGTTGGCTATTTGCTCGAAAAATATCCACAATTAGTAAAGCGCCTTTACCCTCACGCAAAATCCAAGAACAGGTGGATGAAAAGAAGCGCCTGCACTTCGCTCATCCTTCCAGCGCGCCACGGCCTTTTCCTTTCCGACTGCCTGAAAATTGCGCAAATTCTCCATCAGGACAGGGATGATTTGGTTCTCAAGGGAGCAGGCTGGATGCTGCGCGAGGCAGGCAAAAGGCACGAGGATGCTGTTTATAATTTCCTGCTTCAAATCAGGAAGAAAGCAGGCCGTGTGCTATTAAGGTACGCGATTGAAAAAATGCCCAAGCAAAGAAAAGAGGCGGTTCTCTATGGTTAGCATTTTAGAAGCAATCTTCCTGGCAGTAATCCAGGGAATAACCGAATGGCTGCCAATTTCCAGCTCAGGCCATCTCGCCCTGGCGCAATATTATTTTCACATCCAGGCATCAGTTCTGTTCGACATCATCCTGCATCTCGGAACCCTGCTCGCAGTGGTTGTTTACTTTAGGCAAAAAATTCTTGACATAATCCAGTCTGCGCTCAGGCTCGATTTCAAAAGCGAGAACGGCTCCATCATCCCGTTCGCAATTCTCGCCCTGATTCCAACGGCAATAATCGGCTTTGCTTTCAAGGACTTCTTCGAGTCCATGTTCCAGAAGCCCGCGCTCATCGGTGCAGGCCTCGTCCTCACCGGATTAGTTCTCTATTCCACCAAATACCTCGGCAAAAAAGCAAATTCTCCAGTTGGGTTAAAGCAGGCGCTCGCAATGGGAATAGCGCAGGGAATAGCGGTTGCGCCAGGAATTTCCAGAAGCGGCTCAACCATCAGCGCAGGAATAGCCGCCCAGGGGCAGAGGGAAAAGGTCGCAGCATTCTCCTTCCTGATTGCAGTTCCGGCAGTGATTGGCGCGGCCATTTTCGAGCTAAAAGGAAAGGCAATAGAAGCAATTGGCATTGAAGCAATAGCAATCGGCCTGCTAGTTTCCTTTGCAGTTGGCTACGCGTCCATTCACGTTCTGTTCAAGCTGCTCAAGGGCGACAAATTCCACTGGTTTGCCTACTACTGCTGGCTTGCGGGATTAACCGCAATCGCAGCCAGTTTCCTGGTAAAATAAAAAACTAACCCCTCTTTCGTTTTGCTTTTTTAGCCAACCTCACCTTTGGCCATTTTGTTTCTTTTGGTTTTTCCTCTTCGCCAATTGAAACTATTCGCGTCTCATCAATCGTCTCTTGCTTCTTCTCCCCCATCTCGGCCAATTTTTCCATCCCATCTTTTCTTTCAAAAAACCCCGAATCAGGCGCAGCAGAAGTCAGGTCAATCCCCGCAGGCACAACCGTAACTGCAGGCGCGCCAGGAATTTTAGCAGGCGTTTCTTCCACAGGCACGGACACTTCCACTGCTTGCCTAGCTGCCTTTGGGTCCATCCACTTGTCCACATCCACCGTCCTCACCCGCATGGGCAGCATGTACTTTTTCCCGTCGTACAATCTCACTACGCATTCCCTCTGGTTCAGCCTTACGAACATCTCCCTTTTCGCTTCCTCCAATTCCGTGGCAGTCCTGCTCTTTTTGAAATATTCCTCCATCTTGATTTCCATTATGGAGCTCACCAGCACCGCGTCCCCCCTGTTGGTTTTGAAGGAAACCACGTTCCTTGTGTTCGAAACAATCGCATCCACAATTTCCTTTCTCAATTGCCCAAGGTACTGCATTGACAAATACAAATACAGGTTGAACTTCCTGGTTTCAGCCAGGATGTCCTTTGCCACCAATGTCTCCACTCTCGGAAACTCATCAATCACCAAAATGGTCGGGGTTTTGAATTTCTCGGTAATCGCAAGGATGTACATCTGGGAAATTATCGCCCCTGCCAGGAAGTTGATCATCTTTTTCCCGAAGAAATTCGGGTCAAAGGACACTATGGTCACGTTGTTCTTTTCGCTGATTTCCAGCAGGGATTCTTTTTTCAAATCCTTTCCCAAATACAATTCATACTCCCCGATGAAGTTCAGGATTGGCAAAACCGCATCATTGAAATGATGGATGTAAATGTCCTGGTATTCCTGGTCAAAGAACCTTCTCGCTTCATCCACCTTGCTCTTGCTGGTTGCTTCCATCCTGTATGCGGAATCAGTAAGCAGCATGTTTATGTCCTTCAAGGTCAGCCTATCAATCGAAGAAAGCAAGTATGTGGAATAAAACAAAATTCTCTCGGAATACTTGTTGTTCTCCCCAATGGTCGAGGAAATCAGCTGGGTAATCAGCTGGGTCATGAGCGGGCTTTTCTCGGCCCCGATATCCAGCGGCTCAACATAACTTCCCTTGAAATCAATGGATTTGTACTCTGGCATTTTTTTGGAGAATTCCCCGTGCGGGTCAAGCACCACAATGCGCACCTTTTCCCCGTACCTTTTTTCCAGCGCCTTGACCATCATCCAAAGCGCTTTGGTTTTCCCAGACCCGCTCTCGCCTACTATGAGCGAGTGCTGGAGCGGGTCATAGCTGTCCATTCCGATTTTCGTATCCCCGTCCTGGAACAGCGGGGCGCTGGAGCTGACGGCGATGCTCTTTGGGATGGGTTCAAGCACCTCCAGATAGACCGAAGGATGCTTCTCCAAACTGATCTCAAAAAATTTCTCGGGGTTTGAGATTAGCGCGTAGCGCAGCCGGCCCGCTGAGTCAACAGCGCGGACAGTGCCTACGAATTTCCCGAGCACGCGCCTTACAAAAAACGAAAGCTCCCTGATGTCCTCCTTGATCATGAAATTGAGCAAATTGTCCCCGCTCGCAGCGTAAATTTTCGGTGGCGGGAACGCCCTTGATTTCACCCTTTCCACGTACTTCACTTCTCCCAATTTGAACGGGAACAGCAAATTGGAAAGCCCGCGCATGGTCCTGCTTTCCTTCACATAAAACCGCAAGGTGCTCCCATCCTTCTGGATCAGTATGCTGGACGGGATTTTGGAGTAAAAGTACGAAGGGTCTATCACTCCCAGAATCGGAACGCTCCTGCTGGTCAAATTTTTGAGCAGCATCCGCACATCATCCGGGCCGACTTTTTCAGAATAGAAAAGCAGCTCGCGCATTGGTTCAGCCATTTCTTTTCACCATCCCAATTTTTGCTTTTCCCCCGCCTCCGCTCTTCTTCGCCCCGGCGCTCCCCCCCGTTCCGAGTTCGTAAACATCCCTACATGTCCCCTCCTCTTCCAGGTCGCGCGCCAGCTTCTCCTGCAGCATCTTCCTGAATTTTGCATAGCTCTCTGGCCCGACTTCCACATTTCCAATAGCGTATTTCAGCCCCTTGGCATTGAAGCAGAACATGCAGTTCTCGCAGTTCTCCACATTGTGGCAGTAATAGCAGTCCGATGAGGAGCCAGAATCGCTGGTTTCAAAGCACCGCGTCAGCCTGAACGAGTTGTACACATTGATGCAGAACGCGCATTCAACCGCCCTGCTCGCCCCGAATATGTACTCCGTGTCCTTGAGCCAGAAGCAATAGCCCGCGTATTTTGAAAACCAGCAATGGGTCCCTCGGTAGCAGTATTGGGTCGGTCCGTAGCACACGCACTCCTCGCTTCCTATGTTCTCGTACAAAACCGTTTCCGTGGTGGTTGTGCAAATTTTCGAAAGCGCCTTTTCCGCATTCTTCAGTGTCAGCGATCCGGATTCCTCTGGCGAAAGTTTCCTGTCAATCTTCAGCGATTCTTCGTAGGTGACCAGGTTCGGCAGCATTCCCTGGTAGAACTGCAGGCCAATTGCGTAAACTTTTTTGTCGCTCATCTGCGACTTATTCCTGGTAAAGCCGGTCACATGCCTCATCAGCCAGCGCTCATACTTCTCCGTTTCGCCTTTGAGCGGCCTGCCCAGCAGCACTGCGCAAGTGCTTTTGAATGCCTTCTCAATCTCATTCATTCCAAACACCCCGGTGCACAATCTCCGTTATGGAAGGAACGGTTTTTTTCGCGCGCATTGTCCCGGCAATCTCCTTCACCAGTTTGTCTTTCAGCGAAGCGAACTTGTCCTGGGGCAGCTCCAGGTTCCCGATGCACCTGAGTTTGGAGCGCAGGTTGAAAGAGAACAGGCAGTTGCTGCAGTTCTCCAAATTCACCGTGTAATAGCAGTCAGAGCAGAAATTCAGCGAGACCGTTTCGAAAAGCCTCGAGCACTTGAAACCACGGAAGCTTTTGAGCACGAACTTCGAGCTTCCGGAGTGGTATGTCCCAACAATGTTCTCCCCGAACCTAACCGAGCTGCAATGGGCGACATTCTTGCTCCCGATCACATCCTCAGAAAAATGGACATTGCTGGACGAGATTATGTCCGTTGAGTTTGTAACTTCTGAAGAGTTTCCCAGCACTATGTTGCCCGCGTAGTAGAAATTCTCCTCCAGCGCACGCACCAGCGAATCAATATCCTTTATCGAATTGATATCCAGCTTTTTTCCCTTCAGCATTTTCGCATAATCCGCTGCCTCATCCGCCAGAATGAATTTCGCATCCCCCGGGCAGTTGTCGCAGTAGGCCAGATCTTTTCCTGACAGGGCGGATTTGCCCGCAGCGCTCTGGCGCACATACCGTTTCAGAAGCTTTTCATAATCCCCCAGCGGGCCGAGTTCCTCCCCCAGCACCACCCTGCAGGTGTCCGTCCATATTTTCTCTGCTCCCATCCAAAAACCCCCTTTCCCACACATAACTTGCGCATCCTTCCTATTTATCCTAAGGTAGTCCAGCACTGGACTAAAAAGATAGGATTAAATACATCCGACGGCAAATTACCTCCGTGGCAGAGGAGTTTGACGAAATTGGAGGGCTTACAAAGGGCGAGCGCAAAGTCTATTTAGCGCTGGCAGGGCTCGGTCCATCCACCGCTAATCCAGTGATTAAGCAGACCGGAATGCAGAAAAGTGCGGTCTATTTCTGCCTTGAGCGGCTTGTTTCCAAAGGGCTCGCCAGCTATATCACGCGCAATAATCGCAGAGTTTTCGAAGCAGCGCCCTCCGCCAAATTGGGGGAATTCATCGAACAGCGCAAGCGCAGGCTGGATGCGGAAAAAGCGGAAATGGACAGGGCAGTGAAATCCCTGATAGCAAACAGGGGCGAGGGCGGAAGAAAAGGCGCCAGGTTTTTCGAAGGCTGGAGCGGGCTTGAAATCGCGCTTGAGGACAGCTACTGCGACCTTGATCAAAAAGACGAGCTGCGCGTTTTCAGCGTGACTGTCGCATCGAACCAGCTTGAAAGATTCCGGCGCCTGATAAAAAAATTCCATGACCGGAGGGCGGAGAAAAAAGTCCGGGCCCGCATGGTGATGAATGAAAGAATGCGCGAGACCCTGGGTAGGGACAGGGAAAACACCCCCTACACCGAGGTGCACTACGTGCCTCCGGAATACAGCACTCCTGCCACCATAAACGTGTACAAGGACAAGGTGCTGATCATACTCCTAAGCGGTGAGAGCCCGACCACCTTCCTTGTTGAAGGGAAGGAAATCGCCGATTCTTTCCGGCAGTATTTCGAGCTGCTCTGGAGTGAGGAAACCCGCGTCTACCGCGGATTAAAGGGAATGGAAGCCCTGCTGGAGGACGTGCTCCAATACAAGGACGTTGTTTTCATAGGCGGGAGGGGCGACATCTCCCTGCGCATGCCCGATTACTTCTGGAAATCATTCGCGCCCCGCGCAGAAAAGAAAGGCCACAAATGGAAAATCCTCGGAATTCCCGAGATTGTCGAAACGCCGGTAATGAACGCGAAGTTCATCGAAGTGAGAACAATGTCCCACGCGGCGCTGGGCCCGATTGTCATATGGATTTTCGGCAACAAGGTCGCCAATGTAATCTGGAAAAAAGACCCCATCGCGTTCGTGCTTGAGAACAAGGAAGTTGCCCAAAGATACAGGGATTATTTCACCACGCTCTGGGAAGATGAGACCCGCATCTACCGCGGCATTGGGGGCCTGCGCGCTCTCTGGGACAAATCGCTCCAGTACGACCAGGTGCGCAACATCGGGGGCAGGGGGCAGGCCGCAGTAAACGACCCTGACTATTTTTTCAAATCATTCGCCCCGCGCGCAGAAAAGAAAGGCTTCCGCTGGCGCATTCTCGGCCTTCCCGAGATCATGAAAACTCCTATTGTAAAGGCGAAATTCGTGGAGATACGGCTCTTGCCCGAGTTGGCTATCGGCCCAACCGTGATACAAATTTCCGGTGACCGGGTTATCAATATCGTCTGGAAAAACGAGCGCGAGCCCATTGCCTTTGAAATAGAAAACAAGGAGCTCGCAAAGAGCTATGGCGAATATTTTGAAATGCTGTGGAAAACCGCCAAGAAGGTAAAATAATAAAGTGAAAAACAAAGCAAATTTACGAGTGAACTCACATGAAACAATTTTCAGGAAAAGCATTTCTCGCCCCAATTGACGGCTATACTAATTTGCCGTTTCGCCTGCTCTGCCAAAAGCACGGCGCTGATTTCACCACGGTTCCGCTCATCAATTCCATTGCCATCGCCCGCACTCCCTCTAGAGTTGCAGCGCTAATTGATGCGAACAAAAAAGAAAAATCAGTCGGGCTTCAGCTGGTTGGCAGCAATCCTGAAGATTTTGTTAAAGCAACCAAAACAATCGACAGCGCTTTCCCCTCCCTGAAATTCTTCAACCTGAATTGCGGCTGCCCTTCCGAACGGACAAGGGATTCGGGCGGAGGAAGCGCTCTTCTTTCCCGCCCTGAGCTCGTGACTAAAATCCTGGATTCCATGCGCGCCAATACAAACAAGCCCATCTCGGCAAAAATCAGGCTGAAAAATTCAACCAAGGATTCCATCTCATTCGCCAAAACTATCTCCTGCCACTGTGATTTCCTAATAGTTCACGGAAGGACAGTCAAGCAAAAATACTCCGGAGAATGCGACTGGAACGCGATTAAAGAAATAAAAGAGCACATAGAAATCCCTCTCATTGGAAATGGCGACATCCGTTCACTAGCGCAAGGTCGCGATTTGATAAAAAACAATTTCTGCGACTCATTCATGATTGCCAGGGCGGCCATGTCCAACCCATTGGTTTTCGAGGGCAAAATTCCCAGCAACAGACAAAAGCTGGAGCTGTTTTCCGATTACCTCAAAATTTCCAGGCAAACCAAAATCCTTGAAATCGCAGGCTTGCGGCTAAAGGCGATGCAATTTTTGAAAGGGGCTGAAGGAAGCGCAAAACTAAGGCTGAAAATTTCGCGGGCTAAAACATTAGGCGAACTGGAAAAGTTAGTGTCAGAGTCAAGTCACCTCATCATCAAATCAGAGTCGTAACGCTCATCATTCGCATGATTTAGGCACTTGGAACTAAATTAAGTTTCGCCTAATGCAGCGAAGCGACTTTTTTCACTGTTTCAACAAGAGTCTGCACTTCTTCCGCAGTATTATACAAATATAACGAAGCCCTGATTGCGCCCTTTCCAGCTCCCATGAATTCCATTGCCGGCTGCGCGCAATAGGTTCCAGCACGAGTTGCAATCCCGCTCATCTCATCCAGCATTACGGCAGCTTCCTGCGGAGGTGTCATCCCAATATTGAATGCCACAATCCCGCCCCTCTTTTTAGTGTCCGTTGTTCCCACAACTTTCACGCCCACAATGGAAGCCAATTCCGGCAGCAATTTCTGCATCAGCTCATGCTCATGGGTTTCAATTTTTTCAATGCCAATTCTTTTCAGATAATCAGCAGCAGCCCCAAGCCCTGCAATCCCGGCATAATCCTGAATCCCTGCTTCATAGGATTGCGGCCCCTGCAGCCAAACGTGCGATTCGGCGCTGACCGCCTCCACCGTCCCTCCGCCAACATTCTGCCTCTGCATCCCGGCCAGCCCTTTTTCGCTGGCAACCAGAACCCCGATTCCGGTCGGGCCGCACATCTTATGCCCTGAGAAAACAGCAAAATCACAGCCAACCGCCTTGAAATCAAATCTCCTGTGCGGAACGCTTTGCGCGGCGTCAATCACAACCAGCGCCCCGTTCTCATGCGCGAGTTTCGTAATCTCCCTGATGGGCGCAGAAGTCGAGGCGCTATTATTAGTGTCATGGATGACTACGAGGCCGGTGTTCTTTCCGATTGCATTTGTAAAGTGCCCAATTTCGCTCGTTCCATCCCTGTTCACTTCCACCATGCTGAACCTGCTTCCATTCTTCTCAGCCATTCTCCTGAACGGCAGAATCACCGAGTGGTGCTCCATCATGCTAGTGACAACATCCTTCCCTTTTTCCAGCTTCACTCCGCCTGCAATCCAGTTCAGCGCTTCAGTGGCGTTTCTTGTCCACATAATCCCCGCGGGATTCGCATTCACAAAGGAAGCGACCTTTTTCCTGTTCTCCTCGACCATGGCATCGGTTTTCCTGGCAATGCGGTGCGCGCTCCTTCCTGCGCATCCTGAGTAATTTTCGTAATAATCATTGACCGCGGCGATTACCTGCTTCGGCTTCAGGGTAGTGCAGGCGTTATCCATGTAGACAATTCTCTGCTTTGAAAGCAGGGGAAAATCTTCGCGCACTTTTTTGTCAAGCATTTTTTCACCAATTTCTTTTCCAACCATTCTTTTTTCTTTTTCATCATTCAACTAGTAGGTATATGGCAGCCCGGCGCATCCGCATTGCTATTGGTTATGGACTCATTGTTCAGGAGCCTTTCATACTCCTGCGCATTCAGCACTCCGACCGCGCTCGCGTTCCCGAAAAAGAATGTCGGGGTCGCGTAAATGTTCGCGTCCTTTCCTTCCTGGACGTATTTTTCAACGTCAGCTTTTGTTTCCCCGGAATCCAGGCACCAGTCAAATTTAGCCTGGTCCATTCCGCTGACTTTGCCTGCCAGGCTCTTCAATTCAGGAATTCCATTCGTTCTCACCGCATCCTGGTTCGCGAACAGCAAATCCTTGTACTCCCAGAATTTCCCCTGCCTGTTTGCGCACAGCGCAGCCTCGCTCGCCTCGAATCCATAGGGGTGGTCGCTTATTGCCAATGGCTTGTAGATGAACGAGTATTCCCCGGGATGCTTTGCCAAAAACGCGTTCAGTTCCGGCTCTGAATTCTTGGTAAACGGGCAGGTGAAGCATCCGAATTCCACAATCGTGAGATGCGAGCTCGCATTCCCTTTGCTAATCCCATCCAGAGTTTTCGGCGGAATCAGCGTTGGCACCTTCTGCCCTCCGCCAATGGCCTGGAAAATGCAGAACCCGTTTGAATCAGGCCCGTTGCAGTTTCCATAGACTATATAGTTGTAGATCCCCTGGGCAGTGTAGAACAGGCTCACAATCGTAATGATGGTGATCGCCCAGCTTATCGCCTCGAAATATTTTGAAATGAACCTTCCGGTTCCTTCGTGCTTTGCCAAAAGTTTTCCGATTATCTGCCCCTTGAGCCTCTGGTCCATCCTGGTGACGCACGGCCTGAAGGTAATTCTCCTGAACATGCAGTCAATGGCTTCCCTGGCGAGCGGCCTGTGGCTCGCGCTGAAAATGGAGATGATTCCGAATACTATGAGCGCTATGAAGCAAATCATTGTAGGGTATTAAGTTGCTAAACAATAAAAAAGCCGTACTTTTTGTTTGGTGCGGGGATATTTGGCGAATCATTTAAATAGTATATCCGAGTAGAAGCTTCCATGCGTTCGCGGCTGGCTTTCCTGTTATTATTTGTGTTGGTTTTCTCGCTGGGCTGCCTTGGCTCAAACCAGGCAATACAGCCTGAAAAGGAAACCGTTGCCAGTGTCTCCTCATTGGACACGAACCATGACGGGATACAGGACAAGTTCACCTACATTTTCAAGCCCCACTCGTTTGATGACGGCAAATTCACCATCACGCGCCTGGTCATCCTGAAGCAGATAATAACCCCGGGCACGGTCACCTATCTCAAGAGCGCCAACATCTCAATCAAGCAGCCCGCAATCGCAAGCATACGCGCCCAGGTTTTCACGTTCAATTCTTCGCGCCAGCCAGCGGAGACCGACTGCGACCGCCTAACGGGCCTGGGGCAAAACCCGTGCTATGACCAGGAATCCTGCCTGAATGCATGCAACTCGCAAATCTGCAGGCAGTATGCCATAGGCGTTGGCGAGCCGTTCATCAACTGGATGGAAGACTATTCCACTGCGCGCAGGAACCTGGACAATGCTCTCACAGAATTTGACGCGAACAGCAAGGGCTTCATTGATCAGTACGGGGTTCAGGATGATGAAGCCGTAAAGCGGGCTTTCACCAACCTCGATACGGCAGAGGCGCAGGCAATCCTAATCAATGAGAACGAGCTGTTCAACAAGCAGGCGCAGGGCCTGTGCGACCCGATCGCCATGAACATTTCGGCATTGCGCAAGGCGCGCGAGGAGCTTTCGGCCGCGAGCGGAATCATGGTTGAAAAATCCCCGGACAAGGTCGACACCGATATCACGGTAATGCTCCAGCTCGTGGGAAAGAGCCAGGGGGTCAGCTATTCCGAAAGCAAGGTTTCTGAAAAAATCCCCGAATCCCTGGCAACGAATTCCAAGTCCGTGGTTTTCAAGACCGAATATTCCGAAGTCACGGAAAAGCCGGTCATTGCGATTTTCAGCTCCTCGGATGTGGCGAGCGTGGACATCAACCGGACAATAATCTACTCCGTGCGCACCAGCGAGCTGATAACCCGGGAATGGCTGGAGGCCAATTACCAAAGCCCTGAAATAGAATTCCGCACAGCCAGCGTTTCCAGCATCCCGTTCATTTCGGGCTTTGTTGCATTTGTGCAGTCGGTTTACTCCGTGTTCTATTCATTCGGCAGGTTCTACGTCGCGCTGGCGCTGACACTCGCGTTCTTTTTCATACTCCTGATCCGCATGGCATACAATTTTCTCAAGCTCATCACGATCTCGCTCATGGTCCTGGTGAAAAAGGAGGTTTTCCAGGTAAGGCTGAAGGAGTTCGCTGGCAAGGCGCGCGGGGACAATCACCTCTACGTGGCGCTCGGAATAATCCTCATCGCAATCGGCTACGGGCTCATCGCCTCCTCCGCCCAGCCGCTCACCGTTTCCTCCTCCCTCACCTTCGAGACCCTCTCCAAAAACATCACCGCAGACCCGGTAAAATCCTGCGCCTCGTTCCTGTTCCTCTTCGGGGTCCTTTCGCTCTATTTCGTAATCGAGGATGTTTTCAAGGGGCTCGTGGTCGGCAAGCGCTACTATATGACTGTCAAGGACAGGATGTTCGAAGTCCTGGGCGCGCGCTTCAACGACCTGGAGCGCCTTAAGGGCGAGCTCTCCCAGCTGCTTGACCAGTCCCAGGAATTCCACATCGATGTGACCGAAGAGCGCAGGCTGCTTTTCGCAACTCCCATAGAACGGCTGCGCAAGAAAATCGCAACCGGCGAGGACATGCAGGAAACCGAGCAGTCCATTGACGCGCTTATTGCGAATTTCGAAAGCATCATCGCCAAATTAAAGGAGGAAGCAAAGGAAATCGAGCTGCACAAGCAGGACTGGATGACCTATGTCTCGGCCATTGCCACCACGCGGCCGCGCGTGAATGAGGAAATGCTCGTGGACATCCCCTGGAAATGGAGGCGCTGGGTGATTGAGCGCTATGTGGGCGAGCGCCCGGAACTCGGGCTCATGATCGACAGCGGCGCAATAGTGAAACAGGAAGCGCGCCATCTTACCGGCCAATTCGAGACAAGGGAAGAGCACCAGGCGGCGCTTGCCAAACTGGTCCTGCTCAGGTTTGACGGGCTCAAGCGCTCCATGGAGGAATTGGACGCGCTGATCAAGCAGGCCACCGAGGCGCACCTGGATGTGAGCGAGGAACGGAAACAATTCTTTGAAATTCCGGCATCCCGCCTGCAGCGCGACCTGGAAACCGGTGAGGATCTGGATTCGACAAAAGCGCTGCTTGACAACGCGATTTCCACAATCGACCTCGGCCTCGGGCATTTGCGCGAGAAACTGAACACCGTGAGCCAGAACCGGGAACTTTGGAGGCAGCACGTTTCCAATCTCCTTGCCAGGGGCTCGCGCGTGACCACCGAAATGCTGGTGGAAATTCCGCAGCAATGGAGAATGTGGGTCCTGGAGCGCTATGTGGCCGAGAATCCCGACGCAGGAAGCATCCAGGGAGGGGTCCTGATGCGCGCTGATTTTGAAAAATCAGCAGCTGAAACGCAGACCACTGATATGCATGAAAAGGACATGATGCAGGCCGCGCAGAGCGCAGCCACGCGCGGAGAACTGCAGTCCAAGCTCAACGAGCTCAAGCGCATGAAAGATGAATACGAATCACTGATGCATGATTGCATAAACACGCACATCGAAGTGGGCGAGGAAAGGAAGCAATACTATGGAATGCCAATCGGGAGGCTGGAGCGCATGATTGCCTCGGGCCAGAATTATTCCGATGCAACAGCGCTCATGAACAGCACCATCGCAGGGCTTGACACATCCATGGCCCCGCTCAGGGAAAAGCTCGCCATGGTTAAGGAGAACAAGGGAGAATGGGAAACTTACATTGGAAAAGTTCTCACATCTATTCCGCACGCTGGCGAGGAAACGCTGGTGAACATCCCGGCCCGCTGGAGAAGATGGGCGATTGAAAGATTTGTCGCAGACCACGCAGCCGAGGGCTGGATAATAGAATCCGGCGCAATCACCAAGCCGCTGCGCGCGCCCGCGGCAAAGGCGGCTCCTGCCATCAGTGAAAAGAAAGTGTCAGCCTCGGAAGTGAAATCACTCTTTGACAATCTCATTTCCAAGAAAACTGAATTTGAGAAGAAGCTGGCAGAAGCGGCATCCCTGCGCATTGATGTTACCGATGAAAGGAAGATTTTCTATTCCATCCCCATTGCGCGGCTGCAGAAATCAGTTGCCGCAGGCCAGAGCACCGCCATACTAAAGAAGAGCCTGAACAAGGCACTTTCAACGACTGAAACCGCAATCGCTCCGCTCACTGAAAAGCTCGGCACCCTGCGCGAAGGAAAGCCCAGGTGGATGAAATCCATCGCAGCCCTGCTCGCCAAATCCGGCAAAGTGAAGGAAGAGCTTGCGGTCGACATCCCGGCCCGCTGGAGAAAGTGGGCGATTGAAACCTATTTCGCAGAGCACTCGCAGGAAGGGCTGACCCTGGAGAACAACACGCTCATGGCCCGCGAGGCCCTGGAGCAGGAAAGGGCAAAGGCCCTGGAAATCCAGGACCTGAAGCGCCAGGACAAGATGCTCGCGAAACTGAATGCCAAGCAGGACGAGCTCAAGAAATCGCTGGACGAGATAAGCAAGTCCATCGATGCCTGCACCGAGCTTTCCATTGATTTCACCGAGGAGAAGCGCAGGTTCCTTTCGATTCCCATGGTGCGCATCCAGCGCATGCTTGATGAAAAGGAGGATTTGGAAAATGCTGCGAACATGCAGCAGAACGCGATAGTCGATGCGGATTCCGTTGCAGCGGTTCTCAGCGAAAAGGTAACCATGGTCAATGACCACCGGGCCGACTGGGACAAATTCATCACGGCCCTGTTCCAGAAGAATCCCCAGGTCACCCAGGAAATGCTGGTGAACGTTCCTGCCAAATGGAGGAAATGGGCGATTGAAACATACGCATCCGAGCACGCGGAGCAGCAGATAACCCTTGAGGACGGCGTGCTAGTGAAGCAGGAACTCACTTCCGCAAGCGAGAACGAAGTCGGGCAGAAGATTCACGAGCTTGACGAGATGCACGCGGAATTCGAGAAGCTGCTGAAGCAGGCGCGCCAGCTGTTCATTGATTCGCGCGAAGAGGCCAAGGCCATGTACGCGGTGCCCACCGAGCGCATTGAGAAACTGGTGAAGAAAAAGGATTTCGCCGCGGCGCTCAGCCTTGCTGAAAACGCGCTGTCCCAGGCGGAATCCGGGCTCGGCCAGCTGAACGAAAAAGTCTTCCTGGTGAATGATGGGAAGCCCAAGTGGGACAAGTACATTTCTTCAATGATTAGCAAGTCGGACCGAGTTCCCGAGGAGGCGCTGGTGGACATTCCTTCCCAATGGAGGAAATGGGCAATTGAGCGCTATGTGGCTGAGAATTCGGACAAGGGGCTTACGCTTGAAGGCGGCGCAATACTGACCGCCCCTGCGCTGGAAAAATCAAAGAAGCAGCACCAAAAGAAGGCTTCCAATGAGAAATACGCGCTCGAGAAAAGGATTTCAGAGCTTGAGTCAGGCCTGCAGCAGGCGCAGATGGAAAAGGGCGAGGCGCAGGGCGCGCTAAAGGAAAAGGAGGAGCTCGAAGCCAGGCTCGCCCAGGCCGAGGAAAACATAAACCAGGCAATCCAGACAGCTGCCGAGGCAATTCCAACTGCTCCCAGCGCTGGAAGAAAGAAAATAATGCCAGAGCCAATGCCCGAGGAAGAAGTAGCACAGGAAAAGAAGCCCGCAAAGCCGGCTCCAAAAGCCAAGCCAGCAGTTGGCAAGAAGAAACCACTGGCTCCTGCTCCAACAGAGGAAGAGGCGGCTCCAGCGGCCGAAGCAGAGGAAGCAGCCCCTGCAAAGGCGCCGCCAACCTCGAGCGTTGGCAAGGATTTCCTGGAAGCCCGCTACGGAGTTTTGAAAGCCAATATCGAGGAATTTGAAAAGCTTTCCAACAATGCAACCAGCCTGGGAGTGGACGTGATGAAGGAGAGCCAGCAGCTGTTCGCCATTTCGCTTGATGACGTTGACAACAAGATCACCGAGCAGGATTATGACGAGGCCTGGCGCCTGATTGAGGATGCGATTAAAATTTCCGAGGACTGCGTCACAAGAATTAATGTGAAACTGAGAAAGGCAAGGGGTATCTGATTATAATTAAAAGGCATCCCGACAAACTATTTCTCCTATGGTCAAATGCATCAAGGTAAAGAAAACAGAGTGCGAGCCCCTGCGCAAAAAGCTAATCTCACAAGGAGCCCTGGACCTAAACTACTCCCTGAAGCAGGATGGCGATTTCATCCTTCTCCCAGTGGTGCGCGCAATCCCCGGCCAGAAATTGGTTGAAGCAAAACTGGAGAAAAGAAAGCTTGAGCCGCACTCGCTCAGCCAAGCGCTTGCTGGCAAACTGACTGAAAAAGAGCTCAAGCAACTGGTCACCTCATTCGACATGATCGGCTCAATCGCGGTTGTTGAAATCCCTGTTTCCCTCCTGAAAAAGGAGAAGATGATTGCAGATGCAATAATGAAAGTCAATAGGAGAATCAAGACAGTGGCAAAGAAAACAAGCCCAATGCAGGGCAAATTCCGCGTTCGGAAAATGAAAGTGATTGGCGGAAAAAAATCCCTGGAAACAATTTACAGGGAAAGCGGATGCTCGTTCAAACTAGATGTTTCCAAGGTTTATTTCTCCCCTAGATTGGCAACTGAGCGCGAAAGAATTGCAAACCAGGTGAAGAAAGGAGAAAGAGTTTTGGCGCTCTTCGCAGGAGTAGCCCCATTCCCAATCGTTATTGCAAGCAAAGTTCCAAATTGCGAAATAGCCGCCATTGAACTCAACCCTGCTGCGACAAAATACGCCAAGGAAAACGTCAAGCTCAACAAGTTTGAAAAGCAGATTCAGATTTTCACAGGTGATGTGCGCAAAATAGTCCCTCAAAAATTCAAGGGCTGGGCAGACCGCGTTCTCATGCCGCTTCCCAAATCCGCCGAGCAATTCCTGGACATCGCCCTGATGGGGGCAAAGAAAGGGGCAACAATTCATTTCTACTCATTTGGCAATGTGGAAAGCCCTTTCAGCAATGCCAGGGATTTCATCTCCCAGGCGGCCCTTTCCTCAGGCAGGTCGGTCAGGATAGTCAACGAGCACATTGTCCGCCCCTATGCCCCGCGCGTGGTGCAGGTGACCGTGGACTTCATCACCCTCAACTGAATGGCGAATGCCCGGATCACAACTAATTACTATTATATACTCCAAAACCCAATATTTTTGCATGCCTCCCAAAAAGAAGATCAGCGAAGCGGACGAGGAAGCCAATTCGCATCTCACTGACGAAGAGTTCGGCGACGAGGAGGAAAGGGAAAAGGAGCAGCAGAAGAACGAATTTCTAAGTGAAGGAGCGTACGGCGGGCAAAAGGAGCTAAATTTAGAAAAGTTAGTTTCGCTTCCCACCTGGCGCGAAATGATCCTTGATTTGGTTGAAAGCGAGAAATTAGATCCCTGGAACATAGACATGGCAGAGGTCACTGACAAATACATCCAGCGCGTGCGCAAAATGCAGACCCTTGATTTGCGTGTTCCTGCCAACCTAATATTAGCAGCCGCAATTCTTTTGAAATTCAAGAGCGATGCGCTCAAATTCGAGGAACAGGAGCAGGTCGCAGAGGACAATGTTTTCATTGACGAGGGGGCGGCAGGAGATGTGGAAGAAGTTCCAGTTCTAGAGCTGCGCACAAGAATTCCCCCGAAAACAAAAGTCACCCTTGAAGAATTGATGACAGCAATGGAGGAAGTTTTCGAGGATCAGAGGAAGCGCGAAATGAAACTGCTGGATGCGGTTCCCGAGTCGGGCTCCCCGCTTCAGATTAATGTCCCCAAATACGACATGGAGGACAGGATGAAGGAAATGCTCACGCGCATAGAAGAGACAACCGATTCAGAAGGGCTTGTGCTCTTTTCCTCCCTGCTCACGGAGAAAACCTCGGAGCAGCTGATAATGACATTGCTCCCGTTGCTCCACCTGGCGCAAAACAATAAAATATCCCTTAAGCAGGAAAAGATGTTCGGCGAAATTATAATTAGGCTCCTAAGCCTAAAGAACGATGATATAAATGGTTCGGAAACAAAAGAAGCAGCAGAGTAAACCAGTTGAAAAGGCGACGAAGATGAAATCAGCCCTTTCTCTTTTGCGAAAAGAGAAAGCCCCGAATGGGAAAGAGAAAACCGTTGAAAAGGCGACAAAAATGAAAAGTAAAAAACCGACTAAGGCTACTGTGCAGAAAGCTGCCAAAAAGAAATCCGCTCCTCGAGTTTCACCGGATTCAGATCCATCCCTGGAGGTAGTTGACATTCAGCACGATTTGCAGTCAGCGGAAATCCCGGACGAATCCGCCCTTGATTTACAGGAAGAGGAGCCGGACCTGGAAAAAACCGGAATACGGGCAGAAGAACCCGCCCCGGCAAGCGAAGTCGAGCAGATAGCCGAACAAATACAGGAGCCAAAGCAGGAAGAAAAAAAAGAAATAGCAGCCATCGTATCCTCGGAACCGGTTCAGGCAATTCTCGCTCCAGAGCAGCCGGCGGCAATTATAATACCAAAAACAGTCGGCAATCCCGATGCACGCAGGGTGATTGAGGCATCGCTTTTCACGGCTTCAGCGCACCTTACAATTGAAGAGTTGGCAAAAGTCGTTGGCACGCGCTCCATTCCTTTCGTACAAAGTGAAATCGCAATTCTCCAGAAGGAATACGACGACAGGCAGAGCGCCATTTCCATCAACCAGGAGGATGGCAAATACATCATGCGCGTGAAATCCAACTATGCGCCAAAAGTAAAACCACTTACAAAAGAAACCGAAATTTCCAAGGGCGCTCTCAAAGTATTAGGCTTCATTTACAAGAGCGATGGAATCACCAAGAACTCGCTCGTCAGAAAACTGGGCTCAACCGTCTACCAATACGTGGCCGAGCTGACGGAAAACGAGTTCATAGTCCAAAAGCCGAAAGGAAGGACAAAATCGCTCCATACGACGCAGAAGTTCAAGGGATACTTCGGGGTTTGAGACGGTTCCCTTGCCCACAATCTATATAAACCATTTCTCCCATATCAATACAGAGCTTTAAGTGATGGCAAACCCGGCCAATAATTGGGCCTCATTGATTTAAAGCATAAAGACAGTTCGCTGGCCCTTTTTTGCTTGAGGCAAAAAAGCCCCAGGGGAAAAGGGAAAACGGAGTTTTTCTGTTAGCACTGCTCGCAGAAATTTTTTCGTCAAGTTAACTTTCGTCATAAATACGTGATGCCACATGGCAATGAAAAACAGGCACCGACACGGATCATTGGCTTTCAGGCCAAGAGTGCGCGCATGGAAACAGGTACCGCGCGTGAATAGCTGGGCACCCAGCGAGCACACCGGCCTCCTGGGTTTCGCAGGCTATAAGGCAGGCATGACTCACATTCAAATGACCGAAGACGAGGAATCCCCGGCAAAAGGCCAGGAAGTCTCGGTCCCGGTCACGATTTTAGAGGCGCCCGCAATCACCATCTATGGTGTGCGCGCCTACAAAGGAACCTATGACAAGTGCGTTTCCTTTGACATTATTTCGGACGATGAAAAAATCCTGAAAGCGATCGGCGTTAACACCTCGAAAAAGAAAAAAGTCGAACCTCCTTCTGATGTTGATAAAAAGCTCGCATCCGTGCGCTCCATTTTTGTTCTCTGCTATGTTTCCTCTTCAGCCACAGGCATTGGCAAGAAAATAAACGAGAAAATGGAAATCGCGGTTGGCGGAAAAAGCGTGAAGGAACAATTTGAATTCGCAAAAACACTCCTTGGCAAGACAGTGAAGGCAAGCGAAGTTTTCAAGCCAGGGGAATACGTTGACGCAATCGGAGTCACAAAAGGAAAGGGCTGGCAGGGCGCAGTGAAAAGATTCGGCGTTGCCCAGCAAAGGCCCAAGGCCACGAGCAAGAGAAGGCACGTGGGCACTCTCGGCCCCTGGACTCCCTCCTACGTTATGTACACAACCCCCATGGCAGGGCAGATGGGTTATCACAGCAGGACCGAATTGAACAAAAGAATTTTGAAAATCGGCGCTGGAACCGAGGTAAACCCCAAGGGCGGTTTCCTCCAATACGGAATTGTGAAGAACGATTACATTATGGTAAAAGGCTCGGTCGCAGGCCCGAGAAAAAGATTAATCCGCCTGAGAAAATCAGTGAGAAAAATCGGCGATGTGAAGGCGCCCGATGTGAGTTACATTTCAGTTGAATCAAAACAGCAGTAATGATAGAATGAAAATAATTTGTGATGTTCATGAAAGCAGATGTTTTATCCATTGAAGGAAAAGTCCTGAAGCAGGTAGAACTGCCGGCGCAGTTCGGGAACTTTGTGCGCGTAGAGCTAATCAGGCGCGCGGTTCTTTCCGAGCAGAGCGAGCGCTACCAGCCAAAAGGCCCTTACAAATACGCAGGATTGGAAACATCCGCAAAATACAGGGGAAGAAAAGAGGCCTATGCTTCCAACAAAAATAAAGGAGAATCCATGCTCCCGCACGAGGTTTTGCCCAAGGGCAGGTACGGAAAAGTCAAGAGGATTCCCAGCGCCGTAAAAGGAAGGCGCGCACATCCGCCCAAGCCAGAGCACATCATAGTTGAAAGAATCAATGCCAAGGAACACGAAAAAGCGATTGCATCGGCAATTGCGGCAACCGCGAGCGCACAATACGTGAAAGCACGCGGCCATGTTTTCGACGCAAAAATAAAGCTTCCATTAATACTCGAAACAAAAGTCGAAGAAATCGCAAAGGCAAAGGACTTTGCTTCGCTCATTGAAAAGCTCGGCATCGCATCCGATGTGGAGCGCGCCAAGGACAGGGCGAAGAAGAGAAGCGGAGTAAGGAAGAGGAAAGCAGGCAGGGTAATGCCCCGCTCTATATTAGTAGTGGCAGGCGATGCGAACGCGGCAATCCTAAAGGCAGCGCGCAACATCGCAGGCGTTGACGTTGCAAGCATAGATGAATTGGACGCGGAAATGCTCGCGCCAGGCTCAAACCCAGGGAGATTGACACTCTGGACCGAGAGTGCGATTGAGAAGTTAAGGGGCGCATAAACATGGCATTAATCAAATACCCAATAACAACGGAAAAGGCAATCGGAATGATTGAGCTGCAGAACAAGATAGTGTTCGTAGTTGACAAGAGCGCAACCAAGCCCGGAGTAAAAGAGGAAGTCGAGAAAACATTCGGGGTCAAGGTCGCGCAGGTCAACATCCTCATAACCCCCAAGGGGCAGAAGCGCGCCTATGTCAAGCTGGCAAAAGGATTCTCAGCCGACGAGGTCGCTGCGAAGATGGGCGTCGCGTAGGGCAGTTAACGTTGAATGTAGATGACAATTAATCGGTGAACAAATGGGAAAGAGACTAAGACCACAACGAAGAGGAAAAGGAACTTTCGCTTACAGCGCGCCTAGCCACAAGTACAAGGCAAACGTGCGCTTCAGGAAATTAGACGAGCTCGAGGAGCTAAACGTAATCGGAGCATCGGTCATGGAATTCATCGATGACCCGGGGAGATCAAGTTTACTAATGATGCTCAAATTGGACAATGGCGAGAAGCTCATGCTCATTGCGCCCGAGGGAATACAAGTGGGCGACCGAGTTGAAATCGGCGCAGGCGCAGGAGTAAGTCTGGGAAATGTTCTCCCGCTTTCAAGCATTCCGGACGGCGCTCCAGTATTTAATTTGGAGCTCGCACCCGGAGACGGCGGAAAATTCGTCCGCGCATCCGGCACCAGCGCCACGGTAGTTTCGCGCGAAGGTGCAAACGTGATAATCAAGCTTCCTTCCAAGAGGATGTTGACATTCGGCGCCCAATGCCGCGCGCAGCTCGGAGTAGTTGCAGGCGGAGGGGCACTGGAAAAACCGCTGATGACAGCAGGCAAGAGCCACTACAAGCACCACGCCCAGAACAGGACGTGGCCGTATGTGAGAGGAGTTGCCATGAACGCAGTCGCCCACCCGCACGGAGGCAAGCAGCACCATGTCGGAAAGGGAACCGCGGTCAGCAGGAACGCACCGCCGGGACAGAAGGTCGGGCACATTGCGGCAAGAAGCACGGGAAGGAGAAAGGGAAAGAAAATCATGAATGAGCAGGAATGAGCAGCGAGTAATTTTGAGTGATGTTTATGGCACGTGAAGAAACAACTTTCAAAGGAAAATCCAAGGAGGAATTGCTGAGCATGCCTCTTGACCAGGCACTGAAGCTGCTGAACTCCCGCTCGCGCCGCGCGGTCAAGCGCACATCAAAGCAGAATTACCGGTTCAAGGATCTGATGAAACACGTTGCACAAATTCGCAAAGCAGGGCAGAAGAAACCCATCCGGACACAGGTGCGCGATGCGGTGATAATGCCCGACTGGCTCGGAATGCAGTTCGCGGTGCACAATGGAAAGGATTACAAATTGGTTGATATTACCGTCGAGAAAATCGGCTACAGGCTCGGGGATTTCGCGCACACAACCGGCAGGGTTTTGCACTCTGGCCCAGGAGTTGGCGCAACCAGGAGCTCCAAGTTTATCCCGCTCAAGTAAGCATGTGATAATTATGCCAAATTTCGGATATGGATTCAAGGAAGAAAAAGGAAGGCAGTACGCCTATGCCCAGCGCTACGATGTGAACGCGAGCTACAAGGATTTGGCATGCGTGTGCGACAATGTGCGCTACAGAAGGATTGAGGATGCCATCGGCTATTTGGAACTCGCGGCCGAGGGAAAGCAGGCAGTGCGCTTCAGGCATTACAACAAGAGGCTCGCGCACCGGAAGGAGCTCGGCGGAAGGAAAGGAAAATTCCCCATGCTCGCCTCCAGCTATGTGCTTGACCTGGTGAGAAATCTCGGGGCAAACGCCGAGGCAAAGGGACTCATGGAACCGGTTATCGCTCACATCTCTGCGAACAAGCAGCAGATTTACCCGCGCACAGCTCCGCGCGGAAGATGGAGGAGAAACAATTACGAGACCGCAAGGCTCGAGGCCGTTGCCTGCGAGGCAAAGGGATTCGAGAAGGCAAGGCTTGTGGGCAAGGTAAAGACAGACCTGAAGGTTATGAAAAAGGAAAAAGTAAAAATCAAAAAAGAAGTGAAACAGGAGCAAAAAGTCCATGAGAAAGTCGCGATACCCGCGTAAAGTTTATACCGAGGTTGTTGAATGGTAGTTGAAAGGAAATTTATTGAAGATGCGATTGCGCGCTACAATGTTAGCAAATTCCTAGAGGGAGAACTGGACAGGGCGGGCTTTTCGAAAGTCGACATCCAGAGGACCCCCATGGTCACGCGCATCAGCGTTTCAGTAACCACCCCCGGTAGAGTAATCGGCCGCAAGGGCAAGAGCATTCGCGATTTGACAGAGGCAATTGAAAAGGAATTTGACATCAGCAACCCGCAGATTTCCGTTGCCAGCGTTTCCGAGCCTTCGCTTGACCCGAGATTAATGGCTAAGAAGGCAGTGAAAGGAATTGAAATGGGCAAGAACCTGCGCAGAATTTTGCAATTTTTACTCAAGGAAATCATGGACGCAGGAGCGCTGGGCGCAGAAATTGTCGCCAGTGGAAAAATCGTTGCCAAGGGAGGCCGCGCAAAAACCAAGAGAGTGTTCGCAGGCTATATCCCAAAGGCAGGTGAGCCCGCACGTTTGGTTCACGAGGCCCATGTTACCGCTTACCCGAAATCCGGAGCAATCGGAGTGCTGGTGAGAATCGTAATGCCAGGCACGGAATTCCCGGACAAGAAGATACTCAAGCCGCTCGCATTGCCCAGGGTAATCGCAGCCGCAACCGAGGATGAAATCAATTCCAGCAGGGAAGAAACCGAGGCGGCCGATGCGGAGAAGAAGAAGCTCGCAGCAGCGGCCCAGGACGCCCGCAGAAGGATGCCCGCCCAGAAGAGGTCGGCTCCGCGCAGGCACCCGCAAAAGAGGCGTTAAGCGATTAGCAGAATGAAAATGCAAAATTGAAGTGTGAAGTTTATGGCAATAATAAGAAGCGAAGAAGCGCGGGAACTGAATCCCAATGAAATACAGCACAGGCTCGTGGAGCTGGAGAAGGAGTACAACTCAGAGCTTGGAAAAATCGCGGGAGGAGGCAGGCCCGAGAACCCGGGAAGAGTGCGCGAAATAAAAAAGACAATCGCACGCCTGCTCACCATAATCAAGGAGGCAGGAACGAAGAAAAGAAAATCCACGGGAAAGCGCGCCGAAAGGATTGCCCGCGGAAAAAAGCAGGCAGCTGCGAAAGCCGAGGCAAAAATAAAAGAGGCAAAGGAAAAGAAAGCCGCAGCAAAGAAGGAAAGCGAGGATGCGGCTGCGAAGTCCGAAAAATCTGACGATAACAAATCAAAGAAATTAGAAGGTGATGACTAGAATGGTTGAGACATGCCCGAAATGTGGACTGATGAAGGATATCTGCGCTTGTGATGTGCTCGAAAAGGAGGACACCCTCAAGATCAAGATATACACGACCAAGAAAAAATTTGGAAAGCTCGTGACAATCGTCGAGGGGCTTGAGGGGGAAAAGCTGGAAAAGACAGCCAAGGAACTCAAGCACAAGCTCGCAACAGGCGGCACGGCCAAAGACGGCGTGATAGTCCTTCAGGGGAATCTCAGGGACAAGGCCTTCAAGGCATTGGTGGCGCTTGGCTATGCTGAAAACAGCATCGCCCTGAGATAATTGTGAATTGAACGGCAGGTGTTTGGATTCATAAACAAGCAAAACATTTCAGTGCATGAGTTCATCGGGCTCAGGTGCACAGTGGTGAAATCAACTTCGCTCGCGCACACAAACCTTTCGGGGATTGTGGTCGATGAGACGAAGAACACGCTGGTGCTTGGGGCGGATGGCGGCAAAGGGGGGAAAAAGGATCTGGTGGTTCCGAAAAAAACCAGCACATTCCGCTTCACCCTTCCAACCAAAGAAACCATTGATGTGGACGGCGCGAAAATTTGTTTTGCGCCCGAGGACAGGCCCAAGAAGCTGTTCGAGAGATTGAAGTTATGATTGAAGTTTGAAAATTTGAATTTGGTGTATGATCATGGCAAAGAAAAAAGAAGCAAAAAAAGAAGGCGCTGATGAAGGCTCCTGCGGAGACATCAACTGCTTCAGGCACGGCGAGCTGCCAACGCGCGGCGCGGTGCTCGAAGGGGAAGTGGTGAGCGACAAGGGAAAGCGCACGGTCATAGTTGAAAGGGAACTCGTGCAGTACGTTCCGAAATACGAGCGCAGTGCAAGGACCCATTCGCGCATTCCGGCTCACAACCCGGACTGCATCGGGGCAAAGCTCGGTGATCTCGTGCACATCGCCGAGACCAGGAAAATCAGCAGTACCAAGGCATGGACCGTGGTCGACATCGTAAAGCGAAACACTGAAGGTGCGAAGAAATGAAAGGACTTCCGACAAACGTAACCAAGGGTTTGACAACCAGCTCACGATTGGTGTGCGATGACAACAGCGGCGCAAAGCTGCTCATGATTATCGGGGCAATCGGAACCAAGGGAAAGCTCGCCAGAAACCCAAGCGTTGGAGTCGGCGACATTGTGATCGTTTCAGTGAAAAAAGGAGACCCAAAAATCAGGAAGAAAGTGGAACGCGCCGTTATCACAAGGCAGCGAAAAGAATTCAGGCGCGCGAACGGAGTGCGCATCATGTTCGAGGACAATGCAGGTGTTTTGGTTGATGACCAGAACCTGCCCAAGGGAACGGAAATCAAGGGCGCAATCGCCCGCGAGGTTGCGGAAAGATACCCTAAGGTCGCGGCTATCGCAGCAGCAGTAATATAGATGATGTTTATGGCAATGACAAAAACAAGGAAGAAAAGGCAACAGCACAAGTACCGTGCGCAGGCAGGCCTGCATCTCAAGCAGAGGTTCGTGCACTGCCACCTGTCCAAGGAATTGCGCGCCAAGCTCGCGACCAAGAAGCGGGCGGTGCAGCTGCGCAAGGGCGACAAGGTGAAGGTTCTTGTGGGCGAGAAAAAGGGCACAACCGGAAAAGTGAGCGAGGTTGACCTGAACAATTCAAAGGTTTACATTGAAGGAATCACATCCAAGAAGGCAAAGGGAAACGAGGTCCTTGCGCCGGTTGACCCGAGCAACCTGGAAATAATCGAGGGGGATTTCTCGGACGCGGACAGGAAGAGGGTGCTTGAAAGAAGCAAGTAGAAATTTCGTTGGTGAAGCTTATGGCAAGAAAAGGAAGATCAAATCATCTGGCTCTTTTGAGCTCGCCCGTTGCGTGGAATCTGCCGCGCAAGGGAAGGATGTGGGCCCAGAAGCCGGTCCCAGGGCCGCACGGGCTAGAGGACTCCATTCCGCTCACAGTGCTGCTGCGCGATGTGCTCAAATACGTCGAGTCGGCGCACGAGGCAAAGAAAGTTTTGCAAAAGGGATTGCTCGTTGACGGGAGAAAAATCACGGACCTGCGCTTCCCCATCGGATTGATGGACGTTCTTTCCATTCCTTCGGAAGGCAAATCCTACAGGATCCTGATTGATTCCAAGGGAAGGTTGATGCCCGTTGAAATCAGCGAAAAGGATGCCAAGGTGAAACTCTGCAAAGTAAAAAAGAAAGTGACCATCGCAGGCAAGAAAATCCAGATCGGCCTGCATGATGGCAGGACATTCCTCGGTGACAATCATTACAAGGTCGGTGACAGCGTGAAGTTCGATTTGCACGCGAAAAAAGTTTCCGAGAAACTCGAGCTCAAGAACGGCGCAAGATGCCTGGTGACCCAGGGAAGGCACGCCGGCAAGGTTGCCAAGCTCGAGGAAATCATCGAGAGGGCCGGAAGCATGGACGCGCAGGTGCGCATGAAGTCCAAGCACGCCGAGTTCACAACGCTCAAGAATTATGTGTTTGTGATTGATGATTCGATAAAGGAGCACGAAAGCAAGGAAGAGGGAAAATAAATTTTGAAATTATATTTCGGTGAATTAAATGGCAGGACCCATGAACGAAATCATTGTAGAAAAAGTCACAGTCAACGTCGGCGTTGGCGAGTCGGGGCAGAAGCTGGAAAGCATCCGCACCCTGATCGGCACCATGACCGGCGCAAAGACAGTGGCAACAATATGCAAAGTCCGCAACCCTGTCTGGTCCATCAAGCTGGGAGACAAAATCGGCGTGAAATCCACGCTGAGGAAAACCCAGGCGCTGGAATTCCTGAAGAAGGCATTGCATGCCAAGGACAACAGGGTGAGCGAAAGGAGCTTTGACAAGAAGGGCAACTTTTCGTTTGGCGTTCCCGAGTACATCGATTTCCCAGGAGTGAAATACGATGCAAAAATCGGAATCATCGGCTTTGACGTGTGCGTGACACTCGCAAAGAAAGGAAACAGGATAACCAAGAGGAAGCGCGCAGCGGCAATTTTGGGAACCCGCGCCCGCGTGACCACCGAAGAGGGAATCGAGTTTGCAAAAAGCAAGCTGGGAATTGAAGTTTATTAGAAATCAAAATGAATTGAAATGAAATTTGAAAGATGGTTTGAATGGAACAAAAAGAAAAAAAGAAACTGAACCCGATTGAGCGCGAACTCATGCACAAGTTCAAGGGAAAGAACGCACGCAAGTGCAGGTTCTGCGGAACTGCCCGCGGATTAATCCGCAAGTACAAGCTGCAGATTTGCAGGCGGTGCTTCCGCGAGGTTGGCGAGAAAATCGGATTCAGGAAATATTAGGTGAACCCATGGCAAATGATCCTCTAAGCGACGCAATGAACGTAATCAAGACGCACGAAATGGCTGGCAGGGAGCAGTGCATAGTCAAGCCCGCGAGCAAAGTGATAATGCGCGTGCTGGAAATTTTCAAGGAGCGCGGCTACATTTCCGGATTCGAGTTCAACGACAACGGAAAGAGCGGCTCGATCACAGTCAAGCTTCTGGGAAGAATCAACAAGTGCGGAACCATCAAGCCCCGCTTCGCCATCGGCTATGCGGAATGGGCCAAATGGGAGCAGAGATACATCCCCGGAAAGGGCTTCGGAGTAATTATAGTGAGCACGCCCCAGGGCATGACCACCAACGAGGACGCCCAGAAGAAGAAAATCGGAGGAAGGCTGATTGCCTATGTCTATTAGCATACCTGAAGGAATCACAGTAACTGCCGATGCAGGCAAGGTTTCAGTCAAGGGACCCAAGGGCTCCCTGTCTGATTCGTTCAAGGACGTTTCGCTGAAAATCGAGGGAAAAGACGTCGTTGCGACCACCAAGGACCCGGTGATGGTCGGCACAGTGGAGGCGCATTTGCGCAACATGTTCATCGGAGTGACCCAGGGCTACACGGTCAACATGAAAATAATCTACTCGCACTTTCCGCTCACGCTTGAAATAAAAGGAAAGGAAATCCTGATCAAGAATTTCGGCGGTGAAAAAATTCCGCGCAAATGCAAAATTGTCGGCGAGACAAAAGTGCAGGTCGCTGCGCAGAATGTCACGGTTACAGGAATCAGCAAATATGATGTGGGCCAGACAGTGGCAAACCTGAGGCAGGCAACAAGGACAAAGAAAAAGGACTCAAGGGTTTTCCAGGACGGCGTTTACATCAGCGAAGAGTAAGTGAAATGGCAAGTTGAATGAATCAAATGAAAATTCGGTGAAATATTTATGGCAAAAGAACAGGCAAAAACGCAGGCAGTCAAGCGCGCCAAAAAGAAATGGCACCCGAAGTTCGCAAGAATGAACCTCGGAAGGAGCTCGCGCTCAAGAGTGGGCGAGAGCTGGAGAAGGCCGCGCGGCATTGACAACAAGCAGAAGCGCAGATGCGCCTATGTGCCAAGCCGCCCGCGCATCGGCTACGGGAACCCGAAGGAAATCAAGCACCTGCACCCCTGCGGATTGCACGAGGCATTGGTTGAAAATCCCGGACAGGTTGCCAAGCTCCAGGGCGTTGTTGTAAGAATCGCCTCCGGAGTCGGCGGAAAAAAGAGAAAAGTGATCATCGACGCATGCGTGAAGAAAAACCTCCGCGTGCTGAACGCGTAGAATGATTGAAGATTCATTTGCATTTAGGAGATTGATGAAATGTCATTGACAACCGTAAAAAGAATCGCATCCGATTTGCTCGGAATCGGCGAGAGCAGGATTAGGATTTCGCCAGAACCTGAGCAGACCAAGCGCGCAGCCGAGGCGCTCACGCGCGACGACATCCGCGGGCTCATAGACGAGGGAATCGTTTACACCCTTCCGACCCAGGGAGTTTCCCGAGGGCGCGCAAGGCACAGGCACTTGCAGCAAAAGAAAGGAAGGCAGCGCGGGCATGGCACTCACAAGGGAGAGAAATATTCCATTGTTTCCAAGAAGCAGCACTGGATGCAGAAGGTCCGCTCCCAGAGAAGCATCCTTTTCAGGCTCAAGGAGCAGGGGCTTCTTGCGGACGGAATTTACAGGATTGCATACCTGATGATCAAGGGCGCGGCATTCAAGTCCAAGGGCGCAATGCTCGTGCACTTCAAGGAAAAGAAATGGCTGACACGGGACATTACCGCGGCTGAAATACAGAATCCGCTTGCAGCAGAGCACGCAGCGAAAAAGGCAAAGCTGGAAAAGCCAAGGAACCCTGCGAAGCCGAAGCAGACGGCGAAAAAGCCGAAAGAGGCCGGCGCGAAAAAAGAGCACGCGCACGTGAAAAAAGAGGCCGAAGAGGAAAAGAAGCACGCCAAGAAAGACGAGGCAAAGCACGAGGAAAAACATAAGAAGTGATGATTATGGGCAGAGCACGAGGACCAACTTACAGTGTAAAATTCCGCAGAAGGAGGGAGAGCCTTACCAATTACAGCAAGAGGCTCGCGCTAGTGCAATCTGAGACTCCAAGGCTGGTTGTGAGAAAGAGCAACCGCGGAGTGCGCGTTCAATTCATCGAGTACGATGCGCCTGGCGACAAGACCATCGCAGCAGCCGATTCCAAGGCATTGGTAAAAATGGGCTGGCCTGCGAAGTGCAACTCGCCAACGGCATACTTGACCGCAATGCTCGCAGCAGTGCGCGCAAAGAAAAAAGGAATCAGCAAATTCGTGCTTGACATCGGCCTCAACTCCCCGAGCAAGGGCTCGGTGGTTTTCGCGGCACTGAAGGGCGCGCTGGACGCTGGGCTTCAGGCAAATGCCGGCGAAGGGCTGTTTGACGAGAAAAGAATCAGGGGCGAGCACCTGAAGACAGACGCTGCATTGTTTGACAAGACAAAGGCGCACGTGCTCAAGCAGTAATGAAATTTGAATTTAATAAAAATTGACGAAACGAATGAAATGAATTTAACGGTGATTTGATTGGAAGGAATGGATGACGAAGCTGAATGGATCCCGAAAACCGAAGTCGGCGCAAAAGTGAAGAGCAAGGAAATAATTTCGCTCAGGGAAATTCTTGAGCAGGGAAAGCCGATTCTCGAGTACCAGATAGTGGACTTCCTGCTTCCGGAACTCAAGGAAGAGGTCCTTGGGATTTCATCCACCCAGAGAATGACCGCGAACGGAAGGAAAATGCAGTACCGCGCAATCGTGGTTATCGGCGACACGCACGGCTATGTCGGGTTCGCTTCAGGAAAAGCGGACGAGGCAAGGCCTGCGATTGAAACCGCATTGAGGAACGCGAAGAAGGCCATCGCCTACATCCCGTTCGGCTGCGGCTCCTGGGAATGCGGCTGCGGCGCGCCCCACAGCATCCCGATTAAATTGGAAGGAAAAAGCGGAAGTGTAAAAGTCACGCTCAAGCCGGCACCACGTGGAGTCGGCATCGCAGGGAACGACATTGTGAAAAAAGTTCTCGGCCTCGCAGGAGTGAAGGATGTGTGGAGCCAGTGCAGGGGAAAAACAGCCACAGTTTACAATAACACGCGCGCGACTTTCAATGCGCTCAATTCGCTCAATAGGATGAGATACCACGGCGAATTCGGGGCAAAGAAGGAAAGCGTTTGAGGAGATTTGAATGAAGTTATTTGCAATTGTACGGGTAAGGGGGCCGGTAAAGGTCAACTACGAAATCAATGACACGCTCGAAATGCTGCGCATCACCAGAGTCAATCATGCGACGCTGGTTGATGACAGGCCGCAATATCTGGGAATGCTCCAGAAGGTCAAGGACTATGTCGCATTCGGAGAAATTTCCAAGGAAACGCTCGTAAAACTTCTCACCAAGCGCGGAGTGATCGTTGGCGAGCAGCCGGTGAAAAATCCCAAAGACCTTGCTGAAAAATTATTCAGCGGCCAGGTGAAGCTGAACGACCCGAGCTTTGAAAATGTTTTCCGGCTCAGGCCTCCAAGCCAGGGCTACAAGTCCACGAAATCCTCGCAGCCATTCGGCCAGCTCGGTGACATCGGTGCAGACATCAATGACCTGCTTTCAAGAATGCTGTAGAAAATTATTGAGAAAATTAAAATGAAAAAATAAGAATGAAAAAAATGAAAATGAAATTTATGATTGATTGGTGAAGCCTATGACCAGACGATTCAAAAGAGCGCACAGGAAAAGACTCGGACGCGGAAGGGTCCACGGAAGAGGCAATGCCAAGCACGGAAGAGGAGGCGGAGAGCGCGGAGGAGTAGGTCTCGGAGGAGGCCAGAAGCAGAGATGGACATGGATGATCCGCTACATGCCGGGCCACTTCGGTGTGCATGGATTCCAGCCCCCGCAGAACAATGATGTTGCTACCACTAATTTGTATGATATAGACCAGCTGGCTCTTGCAGGAAAGCTCAAGAAAGAGGGCGACAAGCTCCTGTTTGAATTCAAGGGCAAGGTGCTCGGAACAGGCGCACTGCATTTCCCGATTGCGGCAACCGCGGACAGCTTTTCCAAGCATGCGATTGAGAAAATCCAGAAGGCAGGGGGAAGCGCAACAGCAACCAAGCCTCCTAAAATGAAAAAGGAAAAGCCAGCGCCCGGAGCAAAACCAGCACAGGCACAAGCACCGAAGCAATCCGCGCCAAAGCCAGCGCAAACAGCAAAACCCGCTGCCCCCGTTCAAGCGCCAAAGCCGTCACAGGCTCAGAAACCAGCAGCACCCGCGCACACTCACGCTCCAAAGCCAGCTCCTGCGCAGGCCCCGAAGAAAGAATAATTCCCGTCGTTTGCGCCAAACTTAAAAACACTCTTTAAATAGTTTGCTAACTGAATATTTCGCAAACAGCCATCCACTGGTTTTACTATGAAACTTGACGCACTCAGGCCCATTGTCTCGCTTTTGCCAGAAGTAAAGGCGCCAAAACAGGCCCCTTCAATAATGCAAAAGCTCCAGTGGACAACAATCGCGCTCATCATCTTCTTTGTGATGTACCACATCTTCCCCATTGGGGTGGTGCAGAAAGTGGGCGGAGAATTCGAATTCCTGCAGGTCATCACGGCAAGCAGGATCGGCTCATTAATCACTACCGGTATCGGCCCGATAATTCTCGCATCAATTTTCCTCCAGCTTTTCAAGGGCGCGAAAATAATCGACATCGACCTCCACGACCCCGAGGGAAAGGCGCTTTTCCAGGGAACGCAGAAGCTCCTTGCAATCCTTCTCTGTTTCTTTGAAGCAGGCATCTACATCATGACCGGAAGCATTCTCACCTATGGAATGGAGGGCTCTGGCTTTAATCCGCTCCTCGGAAGTTTCACCTTCACACAAATTTTAGTCATCACCCAGATCGCCCTTGGTTCCATCATCCTTATGTACCTGGACGAGGTGGTTTCCAAGTACGGAATCGGAAGCGGGATTAGTTTATTCATTGCAGCAGGAGTTTCGCTTTCAGTGGTTCTTGGGACAGTGCAGCTGATTGTGGGCCAGGGCGGAGTTATCTCCATGCTCACCGGCTCGGGCGCAGGCGCAAGCGCGCTTTCGGACGCGCTCATAGTCATGCTCCCGGTTTTCTTCACCGCTGTTGTTTTCCTTATAGTCGTCTACGCAGAGGGGATTAAGGTTGAAATCCCGCTCGCGCTCGGCACAGCCCGCGGCTTCGGCGCGCGCTACCCGATCAAGTTCATGTATGTTTCCAATATCCCGGTGATTCTTGCCAGCGCTCTTACGCTCAACATACAGATCATGGCGCGGGCCCTTGCAGGGAAAGTTTTCATGCTTGGCAATACAAACATCGTCCCGCTCATAGGAATGGTGCGGACCGACGGCTACCTGACCGACGGGTTCCTTTATTTCGTCACTCCGATCCGCGCGAACCTGCTGACCATGCGCTCGCTCACGGCATACTTCGGATACCTCGGGACCCCTACTCCCGTGACCGGGCTTCCCGAGTGGTTCCACCTGCTCACCTACACAGTTTCACTCGTGATTTTGTGCGTGATTTTCGGAAAGTTCTGGATTGAGACAACGGGCATGGGCTCCAAGGATGTGGCAGAGCAATTGCAGCAGCAGGGATTGCAGATCCCCGGATACAGAAGGGACCCGCGCGTGATTGAAGGCGTGCTTGACCGCTACATCCCGACCATCACAATCTTAGGAAGCATTTTCGTAGGACTGCTCGCGGCATTCGCGGACATTGCGGGCGCGCTGGGAACAGGCACGGGAATTCTGCTCACCGTCGGAATATTGCGCAAGATGTACGAAGACCTGGAGGCGCAGCAGATGTTTGACCTGCACCCGGGCCTGAAGAATATCGTGGGCGGGGACTAGTCGCATATTTAAAAGTAAACTGAAAAGGTGAACATATGATAATTGTAACCGGTTTGCCTGGCGCTGGAAAAAGCACTGTTCTCAATGGTGCGAGTTCCGGCTGGAAGATGCTGAATTACGGCGACCTGATGTTCGAAATCGCCCAGAAGGAAAAACTGGTTTCAGACCGCGACGAGATGCGCAAGCTGGCCGTGGACAAGCAGAAAAAAATCCAGGCAGCTGTCGCCAAATCGCTTTCCAAGGAGACAGGAAAAATAATCCTTGACACTCATGCCGCAATCAAAACCAAGCGCGGCTATTTGCCCGGCCTTCCATTTTCGCTTCTCAAGGACCTCAAGGTTGAGGGGCTGGTTTTCATCCAGGCTCCTGTTGAGCAGATCCTGCGCCGGCGCTCGGCCGACAAGTCGCGCGTGCGCGAGCTCGAGTCCCGCGAAGAAATCGAGGAGCATCTTTCCATTTGCAAGGCATACATTGCCGCCTATTCTGCATTTTGCGGGGTGCCTGCAGTGATCATAAGCAACGAGGATAACGGGCTGGAAAAGGCAGTGCAGAAGCTCAGGGATTTCCTCGCAGGCGCGTGAATAAAAGCGCAGAATTGCGCACAAACTTTTGGTGCATAAATGGCTTACATGTTCGGAATGGATTACGAAGTTTTCGCTTTTTGCGCGGTAACGCTAGTGGCAATCCTCTACGCGATTTTCTCGCACTTCATCACCCTCAAGCTGGGCAACCGGCAGCGCGTGAAGGAAATCCAGGCGCGCGTTAACCAGATCACCAAGGAGGTGCAGGAGGCCAGCAAGCGCGGCGATTCCAAAACAGCGGAAAAACTGCAGGGCGAAATGTCCCCTCTTCTCATGGAATCAATGAAGCACCAGTTCAAGCCCCTGCTCGTGATTTTTCCGCTGCTGTTCATTTTACCCGGAATGCTCCGGAGCTACTTTCCGTTCTATTCGATAAAATTGGGCTTCGCGCTTCCCGTTTTCATACAGAATTTCGACCGCTTCCCCAACTGGCGCGATTTCTTCGGGCCGGTGGGCTGGTTCTGGGTGTTCGTCCTTTTCTTCTCGCTTTTCCTGCAGCTCGTCTTTTCCATGAAAGACAGGTTCGCCAAAAAGAAATAGGAATAAAAAGCAAATGCTCCCCAATGTTTAGCCCAACTTACAGCATGTGGTCGATGTTATATGATAATCTGCATTTCAGGATTGGCAGGAAGCGGCAAGTCAGCCATCGGAGACATAGTGGCGAAAAGGCTCGGGCTCAGGCACATTAATTTCACGTTCAAGGACATCGCCAAGCAGGAGGGGGTGGACCTGATGAAAATGCAGGACAACGCCCGCGCAGACAAGAAAATCGACCTTGACCTGGATGCGAAAATCGCCGAGGAGGCGCGCAAGGGCAACTGCGTTGTCACCACCTGGCTCGCGCCCTGGACAATAAAAAATGCCGATTTGAAAATCTGGCTGGACGCAACCCAGGAAGTGCGCGCAAAAAGGGTCGCGCCCCGCGACGGGATGACCTACGGCGGAGCGCTCAGCCACATAAAAAAGAGGGACGAGGACAATCACAGGCGCTACATTTCGCTCTACAAGATTGACATTTACGATCACAAGAATTTCGACCTGATTTTGGATACCAACAATCTTCCTCTTGACCGCGTTGCCGAGGAAATTATAAAACTCGCGAACACTAAAAAAAAGAAATAGAACAGAAGTAAGCACCATAAGTAGTCGGTCTCTATGAAAATTCGAAAAGAGTTCACCACTAATCCTGCGTTCGGGACTCAGCCCGAAAAGCGTTCTATCGAGCAGCTGCTCCGCTCGGGCATAGTGCTGATCAACAAGCCCTGCGGCCCTTCTTCGCACGAGGTTTCCGCATTTGTTGCAAAAATTCTGGGCATAGAAAAATCAGGCCACACCGGTACTCTTGACCCGCAGGTTTCCGGAGTCCTGCCGGTGATGCTCGGCAGCGCGACAAAAATTTCCCGCTTCATCACAGCGAAAGACAAGGAGTACGTTGGCATCATGAAACTGCACAAGGACATTTCCACTGAGAAAATTCTCGCAGGAATGAAATCATTTGTTGGCGAAATAACCCAGCTGCCCCCGTTGAAAAGCGCGGTTGCGCGCAGGTTCCGCCAGAGAAAAATTTATGATTTCAAGTTCATTGAAAAAAATGGCCCGCAGGTTTTATTTTCCTGCAGATGCGAGGCAGGCACCTACATCCGGACTCTTTGCGCTGACCTGGGAAAGAAACTTGGGACCGGTGCGCACATGATTGAACTCAGGAGGACAGCGGTTGGCAGGCTTTCGGAAAAAGACTGTTTCACGCTCCAGGAGCTGAGCGATGCCTTTTGGCTCCACAAGCACAAGGGCGAGGAGGGGGAAATCCGCAAAATCCTCAGGCCCGTGGAATCCCTCATAGACCTCAAAAAAGTGGTTATAGACGACCTTGCCGCCGGAGCGGTCTGCGCAGGCGCCCAGCTCGCCGTACCCGGCGTCGTGGCTACCGACGAAAACATTAATAAAGGTGAGCTGATAAATATTTTGACCCTGAAGAATGAGCTTGTCTCAATTTCTCAGGCTGAAATGAGCACTGAACAGATGTTAAGTGAAGAGCGAGGAATAGTTGCGAGAACAGTGCGAGTAGTCATGCCGCGGGGTGTTTACCCCGAGAAACGGCCGACTGCGGATAGCTAATGTTCTCCACATCCGCCTTTTTACAAAAAAGGCGGAAGCGAAAAACTTCTCTGAAGCCCCCAAAACTCTGCTCCTCAGCAAAATCAAAGGTAAATAATATTTGCCCTGTGAATTTTTGCATATCATGCCGAGGTGGCAGAACCTGGTAACGCGCTAGACTGGAAATCTAGTGCCCTTTCGGGCTTAGGAGTTCAAATCTCCTCCTCGGCGTTGCGCTTTTTAGAAAAAAGCGCCCAAAAACCGAAGGTACGGGGCTTTGCCCCGAAACCCCGTTCATGCTCGTTATTCGCGAGAGAAAAGTTGCATTTGCAGTTGATTGTAATGGCTGTTGGAAAAACAAAAAAGAAATTCAAGAACAAGGAGCCCCCGCGGGCCCATGGCGCAAAGCAGGAAGAGAGGAAAATAGACGAGAACAAGAAGCTTGCGTCGGGAGTAATGTTCAAGGACATCCGCGGTATCGTCCGCCTAAGCGGCAAAGATGTTCCGGGTGAAACAGACCTGAAGCACGCGCTCGCAAAAGTAAAAGGCATAGGCGAAAGGCTCGCCCAAATTTTACACCCGGTCATTATTTCCGAATTGCACTTGCACGAAAAGGCTGTAATCGGCGAACTGAACGACGAACAGCTCGACCACATGGAAAAAATTCTTTCTAATCCTTTGCAATACAAGATTCCTGCATTTCTGGTAAACCGGCAGGGCGATGCCCAGGCAGCCGGGGAAACCAGGCACCTGATCGGCAATGATCTTTCATTCGCCACCAGGCAGGATATTGAGCGCGAGAAAAACCTATTTACCTGGAAAGGCTACAGGCATGCCTATGGCCAGAAAGTAAGAGGACAGCACACCCGCACCAGCGGAAGACAGGGAATGACGGTCGGAGTCATGAGGTCTGCGCTCAAGGCAGCGGCAGGAGCCGGAGTGCCCGACGCAGCAGCGGCCCAGAAGGCGGCAATAGACGCAGCAACCGGGGCAGCACCCAAGGCAGGGCCTGCACCCAAAGGGGCAGCAAAAGGAGCAGCACCGGCAGCCGGAAAAGCGCCGGCAGCAGGAGCGGCACCGGCAGCAAAACCAGCGGCCAAGCCAGCTGAGAAAAAGTAATTTTATTGTCAATTGATTTTTAGGTGAACAAATGGGAGACCCACGAAGATTAACCAACAAATACGAGACCCCAAGAAAAGTCTGGGACGTGCAGAGGCTGGAAGAGGAATCAGCACTCCTAAAGGAATACGGCCTCAAGAACATGCGCGAGTTGTGGGTAATTTCCAAGGAGCTGAAGCGCATAAGGCGTGAGGCAAGGAAAATGCTTTCATTGGGAGAAGAGGGCGCGAAGAAAGCAGAGCCCCTGCTCACAAAAGTCAAAAAGTTAGGATATCTTTCAGGAGACATCACACTAGACAGTTTGCTTTCGCTTGATATCAAATCACTTCTTGAGCGCAGATTGCAAACCCAGGTTGTAAGGCGCGGCTTGGCCCGCACATTCAAGCAGTCACGCCAGCTCGTGACCCACGGATTCGTAATGATAAACGGCAGAAAAGTCAATGTTCCAAGCTACATTGTTCCAATCAGCGAGGAAAGCACACTTTCCTATTACAAGGCAATCGACATCGGCGCAGCCCCGGTCGGCGGCACTGAAAAACCAGGAAGATCTGAAGAGCACGGAAGGTTTGACCGGCGCGGCGGAAGAGGCGGCGGGCGTGGCGGTGGCCGCGGCGGATTCAGGCAGCAGAGGCATTCTTCGCCAGCAGCCCCGGCAGCACCTACAGCAGCGCCAAAGCCAGCGGAAAAATCCGAATAAACATTTATGATTCAATTTTCACGGTGAACTCATGAGCGAAAAAGAAAAACCCAAGGAAGAAAAAAAGCACGAGAAGGATGCCGAGAAGCCCAAGGCCGAGAAGAAGCACGAGCACACCGAGCCCAAGAAAGAGGGAAAGCCCGAGGAGAAAAAATCCGAAGCCAAGGGCGATGAAAAAGCACCCGCAGCATCCGAAGCTCCGGCGCCAATAGTGGTTGATGAAAGAAAGCCCATGAAAAGAAGGTGGGCGATCGCACACGTTTTCTCATCCAAGAACGACACCATAATCACGATCACAGATGTAAGCGGCGCAGAAACAATTGCGCGTGTTTCAGGTGGAATGATAGTGAAAGCTGACAGGGAAGAGGGTTCACCCTATGCCGCAATGCAGGCCGCGATCCAGGCCGCAACGCAGGCGAAAAACAAAGGAATCACCGGAGTGCACATCCGCATCCGCGCACCAGGAGGCTCGGGAAGTTTCAACCCGGGGCCAGGAGCGCAGGCGGTTGTCCGTGCCCTTGCAAGGTCAGGACTGAGAATCGGAAAGATTGAAGACGTCACTCCGATTCCGACCGACTCGACCAAGAGGCCTGGAGGAAGGAGGGGAAGAAGGGTATGAAAATCGAAATCCATAAGGATGAAGATCACGTGCTCGAGTTCACGCTCAAGGATGCCACCACGGCTTTTGCCAACGGGATTCGCCGCTGCTGCATGGGACAGGTTCCCACGTTCGCAATCCAGAAGGTCACGATTTACGAGAATACGAGCGCCATGTTTGACGAGTATGTCACCAACAGGCTTGGCATGATTCCGCTCAAGAGCGAGTCCAAGCACACGGACAAGGATGAGATAATGTTCACCCTTGACGCCGAGGGCCCGTGCACCGTGACGAGCAAGGACCTGAAGAGCAGCGACTCGAAAATCAAGGTCGCGAACCAGAATCTTCCGATCATGAAACTGCTGGACAAGCAGAAGCTCAGGCTCGAAGCGACCGCAATCCTCGGAAAAGGGAGGGTCCATGGGAAATTCCAGCCGGGAATCGCATCCTACAAAATGGACAAGTCCGGCGCATTCAAGTTCAAGGTTGAATCATTCGGGCAGTTAAATGCAAAACACATCGTTTTGCAGGCGACCCGCATTTTGGAAGAGAAATGCGAGGAGCTCGAGAAATTATTGAAGGAGTAAGGAGTGAATTTCAGCGCCCCTCAATCAGCTGCGGGGGTGGCAGAGCCTGGTCAAATGCGCAAGGTTGAGGGCCTTGTGACTTAGGTCTACAAGGGTTCAAATCCCTTCTCCCGCATTGCGTTCACAGAGAGAAAATCAAAACAAAAAAAAAGAAAAGTGACAATTATGAAATCAGGACCGGAAAACGAGCACATCATCGATCTCGCGCGCTTCCTGCGCAAACAATCAGTGGAGCACAAGGCTCCCATATGGCGCAGGATTGCCGACGACCTCACAGCCCCGCGCAGGAACAAGATTGAAGTGAACATCAGCAAGCTCGCGCGCCTTTCCCAGGACGGAAAAGTCATCCTGGTGGCTGGAAAGGTTCTGGGCTCTGGAAGGATTGACAAGAAGGTTGAAGTGGCCGCGGTTGCATTCTCAAAAACCGCCCGCGAAATGATTACAAAGGCAGGCGGAAAATGCCTGGAGATTAAGCAGGTAGTTGAAAGCAAGCCAACAGGAAACGGCGTGCATTTAGTAAAATAGAATTTATTTGAAAATAAAATTTACAGATGATATTTATGGCAAAACAGCTTGTAATTGACGCGAACAATGGCGTACTGGGCAGGATCGCAGCCAGGGTTGCAAAGCACCTGCTGGGCGGCGATTCCATAGTCCTGGTCAATGCAGAAAAGCTGGTAATCTCCGGGGATCCGGCAGTGACCGCCGAGAAATACCTCGCGCGCAGAAGGGTGAAGAACAAGGCAAACCCCGAGCACTCGCCCAAGTGGCCGCGCAGGCCTGACTTCCTGGTGCGCAGGGTAATCCGCGGAATGCTCCCATTCTATTCCAGACGGGGAAGGAATGCATTCAAGAACCTGAGAGTTTACATTGGTATTCCTGAAGAGTTCGCAAACGCAAAGCTGATGGAATTCGAGCAGGCGAGCGCAAACCTTCTTGATTCAAAGAAAAGATGCACGGTCGAGCAATTGTGCACAAGAATGGGCTTCAGATTAGAGAAATAGATGAAATAAAATTGAACGATGAAAAAGAAACGCGAAAATTAATGTGATATTTATGGACGCAACCGCAACACCGAAACCAAAGAAAAAGAAGGCAGCAGCGAAATCCAAATCAATAACTGAGAGAGGAAAGCGCAAGGAGAGCGTTGCGCGCGCATCCATCAAAAAAGGAAAGGGAACGGTCCGCGTGAACAGGTTCAATGTGAACGCGCTCCCTGACAAATATTTGAAGGCAGTAATCACCCAGCCGCTCGCCATCGCAGGCGCCGCGGTGAATGATGTTGACATCGATGTCACTGTTTACGGCGGAGGCCCCATGGGCCAGGCCCAGGCAGTGGCGAATGCGATCACAAAAGCGATTCTCGCCTACACCAAGGACGATTCCCTCAGGCACAGGTTCCTGGAGATCGACAAGTTCCTGGTGGTTGAGGATTCAAGAAGGGTTGAGCCCAAGAAATACAAGGGACCCAAGGCAAGGGCCAGGTTCCAGAAGAGTTACCGTTAAACAAACAGCCATTGGCTGGATTGGTGGTATGAATGTTATTCCCCATAAGATGTTTCACCTGCGGCGCAGTGATTGCTGACAAGTACGAGGATTTCGTTGAAAAGACGCGCGAAGGCGAGGACAAGGGCAAGGTATTGGACAAGCTCGGAGTGGAGAGATACTGCTGCCGAAGGATGTTCCTCACGCACGTGAATGTAATAGACGACATATCGCTTTGCGATAGGTTCTAGGTCCATAAAATTCATAAAATCGGAAGGGGCTGTGGGCTAACCTGGCATGCTTCCAGCTTGGGGTGCTGGCGATCTGAGTTCAAATCTCGGCAGCCCCATTGCCCATCCTTTTCTTTTGCGAAAAGAAAAGGCTGGTCGAATCCAAAAGAAAAAATGAGTGACAAGCAAGAACTCGAAAACGCGCGGATGAAAAGCTCGCGATAACTCGCTCGCTTTTCCTCCCAACATTATATTTGCGCAAGTTCTCCCGAAGAAGTGGATGAAAGCGCCGGTTGCCATCGGCTGCCGGCAGGGTGCTTTCGCGCCTATTGCCTGCGGGGCTCTTGTACGGTGATTAAATGAGTGATTTGTTAATACAGCAGGAAAAATATCTTGAGGCAGGAGTGCACATCGGCACAAAAATAAAATGCGCCGACATGATCCGCTTCATCTACAAGGAGCGCGAAGACCGCCTTTTCGTTTTAGACCTTAGAAAAATTGACGAGAGGATCAAATACGCCGCAAAAGTAATTGCCAATTACAAGCCCGAGGATGTCGCCGTTGTCGCTTCCCGTTTGTACGCTGAAAACGCGGCAAGAAAATTCTGCGAGCTCACCGGAGCAAAACTGATTTCCGGAAGATTCGTTCCGGGAATGTTTACCAACACAATCAGGCCCAACTTCGCAGAGCCGAAGCTGGTTCTCATCTGCGATCCAAGAGGCGAGAGGCAGGCTGCAATTGAGGCCGGCCAGCGCGGAGTTGCGGTGATCGGATTGTGCGACACTGACAACCGCACCTCATTCATAGACTTCGTAATCCCCTGCAACAACAAGGGGCGAAAGTCGCTTGCACTTATTTTCTACCTTCTGGCGCGCGAGCTCCTGAAGGCAAAGGGAGTGATCTCCGACTATTCGGACTTCGCGGCCAAGCTCGAGGAATTCGAGGAATTCAAGGACGAGCCGGTCGAAGGCGAAGGGGCGGAAGGAGAAGGCGCGGCTGGAGCAGAGAAATCCGAAGAGGCTGCGGACTCCAAGCAGGTCCTTGAAGTGGAAAAAACCATTGAAGAGGCAAAAAAGCCCTCAAAACCAAGGAAAAAGAAAGAGCCTGCTGAAGGCGAAGCGACCGAAGCTGCGGCAAAGGACGAGTCTGCATCAGCCAAAGCTCCGGCTGAAGAAAAACCCGACGAATAAGGAATACGGGAAAATCGCGGCCGCAGTCCAGCGAGCCAATTGAACACACGTTATTCGATCTAGCCAATGCTATTGTACAGGTAGCCGTCATCCGCTGGCGGCGCCGCAGTCTTTCCTATCTTGTTGCACTCGTTTATCATGTATTGGTTCGATGCGGTCGGAGCAATCTCGCCGCACAATGCCGTATTATTCTGCGCCACCGCCACGTTGTAGAAGCAGTTTGCCTGGCACGAATCGTCAAAGTTTATATTTCTGCATCCCTGTGCTGAAAGTCTTGAGGTGTAATCTGGATTGGTGGAAATCTGCAAGCAGCAGACATACAATCTCTGGTAGTCATTCTCCGCAGAGGCGCAGTCGCCCGGGTTTGCAGTCGCCTTTGCAACTGCAATAACACAGCCGTCCCTGTTCATAATGGTGAGGACGTTCTTGCAAACACTTACGTCCTGCAGCAGGAGCGCCATTTTTGTGTAGCAGTCATTCCTTGCCGGCTCGGTGTACAAACTCTTGCAAAGCGTGGCATCCTTCTTCCGTTCAGCCATTGTCTGGTAGCAGTCATTGATGTAAAATTCCTTGGTGGTGGAAGCGCATGCGTTCGCGTCATTCTTATTGAACGCATAGAGCTCGTAGCACAAGTCCCGCGAAACGGTTATCTCAGGGTTTGCGCAGTAGGACCAGTCGCTCGAAACAATGGCCTTGCAGGCATAGCCATAGGCTGAATTTGTTATCACGCTGCAGGCCGCAAAATCGTTCCTTTGTATCGCATACTGGAGCATGCAGTCATTGGGCGCAGGCGAATCAGTGCACCTGGTCACATCGTTCTTGTCCAGTGCACGACACAATGTCTTGTTGGAAAGGTCGTCTATCCCCGCGCAGGGCGCGTTGGTTTTGCCCAGGCACTCGGCCTTTAGCGTTTCGTTTTCAATCGCATTGCAATAGGCGCTGGAATTTTTGGTTTGCGCGGCAAGCAAAAGGCAGGTGTCGCGCTTCATTTCGCTCGTTATCTGGCTGCACAACTTGGTGTCTTTCAATGCCTGCGAGTAGAAGCAGTCATCCCTGATATTCATGTTTGTAATCCGCCCGCACATGGCGGAATCTCCTTTTGAAAGGCTCTCCTGGAAATAGCAGTTGTCCATATCGTTTATATCGGTCATCTCCTGGCATCCTTTCAGCGCCACATCTGTGGAGTCGTTCACTACCGTTCCTCCCCCGTTGTCCGAACCGTTTCCAATCGTTCCATTCCCTGTCCCAGGCTTCACCACCGGCTGGGGCGTGCCAGTGCATCCTGCGAGCAAAAGCATGGACGCGACAATAACAATAAGCAATGCAATCCTCGAATCAGTGTTTTTCATAGCCATGGAATTTCACGCCCTTTTTTTTGTTATACTTACTCCGCCTTTCCCAATTATAAAAACATAGGGTGAGTCATCAATGTGCGTCAGGCGCATTTTCAGCACTTCAATCATGCGCGTCCGCTTTCCCTCTATATTGGCGTGCATCATGCGCACGACCCCGTCGCACACATACTCGCTCACCGTGTCGCGCGAAAGGAAATGGGTGGATTCCGGAAGCTCGGAAATGACCAATGACGTGGCCCCGATTCCCTTGAGCTTTCCCACAAGCCCCATAATGGCCCCGCGCCGGACAGCCTCGCTCTGGGGAATCTCCCGGTGCTCGCTCCTTACGCCCATCATCTGCAAAAGCTCCACCCCGGCAAGCACTTCGCTGTATACTCCGAGCACAGTAATGGAATCAATGACAATCCGCTTGGCCTTCAGCCTCTTTGCCTCTGCCTCAATGGAGTTGATTATATTGACCGGGTGTGTGGCAGACATGTTGAAATTCAGCAGCCTGAGAAATCCCCTTTTCTCGCATCCCTCCAAATCCCAGCCAAACTGCCTTGCCTGCTCAAGCACCAATGGCCGGTTCTCCTCGAAAGTCACATAAAGCGCAGGCTCGCCTGTGGCAATTCCCGCATAAACATACTGGAGGCCCATGATGGACTTGCCGCATCCCGGAGAGCCGCTCACCAATACGGTCGAGCCCTCTGGAATCCCGCCGTCCATCAGCTCGTCAAGCCCTGGCACTCCTGTCTTGACTAGAGGAATCATAGTATCGGGTAATAGAATGAATAGATACTATATAAATATTGGGTAAAGATTAGGAAAAATCGGGTTTGCATACAACTCAGTTTTCCCAAGTACTCCGCACCGTAAGATTTAAGGCAATAGCTAGTTTAACTAGAATTATGACTGAGAAGAAACCAGATTATCTCGGCGAGTATAGAATACATGGCGATAACATTGTTGAATGCGAGCGAACATTAGATTTGATTTCAGAAGCTTTCGAGCTAGAAATTAGTTATGATCGCGGTCCAATGTATGCGCCTATCTACAACCTCGACAAAGACGGAACGAACGTCGCTTCTGTCCAGCTATTCCCAGGATATGATAGATGGGGCGTGAATATCCAAAAGATACTAAAGCAAAATGGCGCCCCTCTGCGCGAAGCCGCCGATGCGATACTTACGAGGTTGACATCTAAGAATAAAGAGGAGATAATCTTTTCAATCGAATTCTGTAATGCGTTGCCTGCAGGAAATAATGCGTGGCAGAGAACTGGCCGAGCTCTGGCTACTGCATCTGCAGGAATACCGTATTTGTATTATGCAGACTTGGGTGGTGTTGAACTCGACGAAGAAAGAGGGACAAAAGCACACAGATACCCAAACCCTCTAGTTCCATTCTCGTATATCACTCTTGGTTTGAATTATGGAGCTCTTTCGATTCCAGTTTACGCTCCGAGCCCATCAAGTCCTGAGGATGTTCGATTGCAGTTTAGAGAAACGTTCGGTCTTAGGGAAGGAAAGGAACTTGTGAAGTGTTTAATATCGGGAGTATCCACCGATGCAGTCAAGAAAACGCTTACAGAACGAACGCTGATATTAGTAGAGCTGCTAGCAAGCCTTCGCAGACAAGATGATACGTTCAAAGGTTCTGATTGGAGAAAGTTTTTAGGACTGAAAAAAACAGAAGAGAAGATTAAGTGGCTGGAGAGTAAAGGGATGCGTTGGTCAAAGAAAAATGCCTCCAAGGTCAGAACAACAAATACATTTCAGAAATTGATTTCTCTTGTAACTGGCGCGGGCAGTATCTCTGTTGGTGCGAGCGACATCCCAATATGTTTGATACCTGCCACGAAAAGAGGCAACTTAGCTAAGAGAATAAGTGAGTTATATGGTTCTTCGAAGCGTGATAAGTTTTATGAATGGTTTACCTCTAAAAAGTCCGCGCTTTTGATTGTCTGGATAACAGGATTTAAACCGCACGGGGACGATTCCCGGCCGGATCGGGGCTTGGTTCCACTCGCCCGTATGCTATTTGGCCAGGATATAGATGTATTGAGTATAGTTTACGGGCCAGCACCATCGAGTACGTGGAGTAAATTGAAAGCATCCCCCGCTGAGTTGGCTGAAGATAACGGCTTATGGGAATCAATCATAAATCTTAGCGATGGATTGTTGGTCGATAGTGCAACTCTGCCTCAACGCCCGCTCACCATGTTATTGAGCAGTAAACGTATCCCCGCTAGTCGCAATCATTCGTTCTCTATGGCTAGCGCAGTTACAAAATTTTCAGAACAAGATGTCGATTCAGTTATACACTTTTTATTCTCAAAAAGTAACCTAACGGATATATTCGAATGTATGTGTAACCCTCCAGGTGGTGATTGGAGTGGTCTATCTTTCCTAGATTTTAAAACAAAAATTCAGTATAGATGGACATCTCTGCCGCGGGTTTCGAAAAGTAACGGAAAAAGACCAGACCATGTAATAGAGATAAAACTAGGCGATGGTCGTGTTGCCGCTTTATCTATAGAATCAAAAGAAAAGGCAGTTGCTTTTGAAGACGGCATGGGTCTTCGCCTTGATAGATACATTTCTGATTTGATTAAAATGCCACCAAACGTCTATAGAAAAGATTCTGCTGACTGGGTCTTTGATGTCAATCCAATTCAACTCAAAGAAAAGATAGTCTATCTTTCCGGTGCTGCTTATTGCTGGCGCGACGCTACAGAGTTAAAAAAAGTATTCAAAAGAGGTAAATTCGATTTTGTTTTTGCCTTTGAATTTTTTGAAAAAGAAGAACGAATAGTATTGCACGTTAAAGCCAGCGATAGCACTAAATCTATCCTAGAAAAAATCTTAGCTAAAATGAACAAGACGGACGCGCTAGAAATCCAAGTACACTGACTCGAAAACCGACTGGTTCATTTTGTCCATGACTTTTTTAAATGAGGAATTACCAGACTTCAAAAGCAGATGGCGTTCATACACCTCTTCAGGCAGTTTAGTTGGGTAGACGATATCTCCTCTCATTCCGTCATAGGACAAAACATAGTGAACGCCTTTATTGTTCAAATCATGAAGTGCTGAAACAAATTCCTCATAGTCTATTTTTCCATAGTACCTACCGCGCGTGTTGAAATACGGGGGATCCAAATAAGCAAAATCGGAGCTCGTTGCCATTTTAAGAATCTCCTTATAATCTCCATGTATAAACTCCACCTTCTTGATAACCTTCGACCAATCCTTGATTATTTTTTCAATTCGCGAAGGTTGAATCCCGCGCCTAGTGTAGTGGAGTGAATTGTTAAACTCGCCATTGCTGTTGAAGCGTATGAGGCCATTTACGCAAGTTCGACTTAAGAAAAACAGATCTTCTGGGTTTTGGTTTTCATTGAATCGGTCTCTTATTTCATAAAAGATAGTATGACCCTGGCTCTGTAATCTTTCCCAATCTTTTGTATACGCCCTTACCAAAGTCTCCGGGTCTTGCTGAATAAGTCTCCATAAGTCGATCAAAGGTTTACAAATGTCACTAGCTACCGCGAAGTCAGGTTTGCGTTTCTCCAAAACGGCATACAAAACTGATCCTCCACCGAGAAATGGTTCGTAATAGGTTTCGAACTCTGGGAATAGCTCTACCAAAGCATCTGCTTGGCTTCTTTTACTACCGCTCCATTTTATGACGGGATCAATCACCAGATAACCTCGTTTGTTTCTTATTCTGCTTTTCGTAATCTAGACGTTTATTTGTTAGTTCTATATATTGCTTTTCAATTTCGAAACCGATAAATCTTCTTCCAAGTTTAAACGCAGCAAGACACTCACTACCAGATCCACAAAATGGCACTAGAACTAGGTCATTGGGGCGAGAAGTTGCTAAAATAATCCTTTCACATATTCGCAATGGTTTTTGAGTCGGATGTTTACCAAACCGCAACTCTTCCGGTTTTTTATTGTTTGGGATATCCCATACCGTTCTCATCTGTTTCCCCCGCTTTTTAAGGAGATCTTCTTTACAGTCCATCTCTTTTGTGTCTTGGTAATTAAACGTGTATCTACGCCTACCCCCCCCGGTGTGCCCCCATAAAAGAGTCTCATGGCTTGCAGTAAATCTCCTCCCTGCAAGGTTTGGGAAAGAATTCCGTTTGTACCAGATGATTTCGTTAATTATCTCTATACCCAGTTTTTGGAATAAAACATTAGTGACTCCTATATTGTGGTATGTCCCATAAACCCATATCGAACCAGTCGGTTTTAAGACCCTCTTTGCTTCGTTCAACCATATTTGGGTAAAATCCCAGTAATTTTGAAACGTCATATTGTCCCAATCGACTATTACCTTGTCCCAGTTGCCCCCCATACCATTTAGTTTTACGCTATTGTTCCATCTAAGTGGTTTGCCTTTCGAAAGGTTATATGGCGGGTCAGCAATAATGAGGTCAACAGACTCAGCAGGCAATTTCTTCATGCCTTCTATACAATCCCCGTTGATAATCCTATTAACGAAAGATGTCAGTTGGGAATCATTAGTGGCACTTTCATTTTTCATCTTCACACACCGACCGGACCATATATACGCTATAACTTAATCTTCTAATATAACTTCTTTAAATATCCCCCGAAGCCCGTCATTGCCACTGAAACCTTAATCGTTCGTCTCGTTTACTCCTCTGCTGCACAGTCCAAAAAAGTCAGGGCTTGGTCTCGCGCTTGTTTCCTCGCCCAGCGTTCGTCAATTACCTATTCAATAAATATGCTCGGCTTATTGGGCTGGGAAAACTCCGCCTTCTTTTTGTGCGCCTCTCCCATTTTCGCGGCATCCTCTTCCTTCATCACTGAAAATTCGCAGGAAAACTCTTTTCCCAAAAATTCCGCAGCCCCTTCCAGCACTTTCACTTCTTCCTTCTGGCTCATCAACTTCGAACTCAGTCCCGCAACGTTTTTCACATACTGCTCCACTGCCTTGGCCACCATCTTTGCATAGGGCTTGACTTCAGGCAGAGCCATTGCCTTTTTCATGCTCGTATCAAATCTTTTCTCAGCATAAACAATTTCATACACTTTTCTCTTCCAGTCGCTTGCGCAGTAGATTGAAATCTTCTTTGGCGGCTCGGTCCTCTTTATCATCTTCAGGATATTCTCAGTATCCTCAAGCAATGAAATCACGAGCTGCTCAGCCCTTTCCGCATTCTCATCGTACTTGGCAGACGCCTTTGGAAGCTTCTGCTCCACCACCATTCCTTTCTTCGTTCCTTCCAGTTTCTCCCAAAGCTCCTCAGCCAGGTGCGGCATGAAAGGTGAAACAAGTAAAACCCATTCTTCCAGAAGCTTCCGCAAATTCTGCTTCCCGTTCCCGATCCTCTTCTGGTACCACCTAATGTCATTAATCGTATTGTAAAAAATCTCCTGAGCCACTTCTCTTAGCTGCAATTGCTCAAACAATTCCTCGGCGTGGGCAACTCTTTTCCCCCAGCGTGAGGCAAGCCACTTGTCCGCATCGCTCTTTCCCCACTCCGCTTTGTCCTTGTTTTTCACGCTCTGCTCAATCAAATCATTTATGATTTTTATCCTGGCATCAATCCCCTCGGCAAGCGTCTGGTTGAAATCGCTGTCAGCCCCAAGCTCAGCCCCGCTCACCACCGAGAACCGAACAACATCCGCTCCAAACTTTTTGACCGCACTTCTCAGCGAAAGAATATTCCCCAGCGATTTGCTCATTTTCCCGCCGTCCATGAGCACGAACCCATTGGTCACAATTTGCCTGGGCCAAAGCTCGTGCGGGAAAATCGCCACATGGTTGAAGATGAAAAATGTCAGGTGATTGTGAATCAGGTCAGCGCCCGAGTGCCTGGAATCCAGCGGATACCAATAGAGGAATTCTTTTCTCAGCGCGTCCATTTTCGCATTCCCCTTCCCCTCGCCAAGCAAAACATAGTCAAAGAATTTCTCATCCAATTCCTCTGGCTTGAGTTCTGCCAATTTGTGCGCAATAGTATAATATGCCATGTAAATCGTTGAATCAGAAAGCGACTCAATCATTTTTTTCTCATCAAACGGGAATTTCGTTCCCAGCCCGCTCGCGCGTGCGCAAGCTTTTTCTTTCAGCCAATTAATCGTATATTCATATTCAGCAATCGCTTTTTTCGGAATAATGCTCATTTTCGCAAAATGCCCGCGCACCTTTTCTTTCCACTCCTCATTCCCATAATCAATGAACCACTGGTCCTCAACTGTTTTCACTCCGCACAGCGCCCCGCACCTGCAGAAAACAGGCCCATTGATTATCTCATTCATAATTAGCGCTTTCTTTTCTGCAATCATATCTCCCTTGATTTTCTCCTTTGCTTCCAGTACAGGCTCTCCCTTGTATTTGCCCACAACCATGGTTCCCCCATGCGCCTCCTTCCTATAAACTTCCTTGGTCGCCTCTTCTGCCTTCGGATCATTCTGATCCTTTACCTGCATCTTCTCAACAACTTCCTTGGCAGGGAATTCCCCGAACCCCTCGATTTTCAGCACTTGAATAATCCCCTGCGCCTTTCCCAAATCCCTTAGCGCCAAATAGTCATAGGGCGCATGGGCAGGAACGCTCATCACAATTCCTGAGCCGTTTTTTGAATCAACAAAACTCGCTGGGTAAAGCGGCACTTTCTTTCCGCCCATGGGATTTTCGCATTCTTCCCCGCTTGCAATCTTCACATTCTTTTCTTCAACTGTCAAATCAGAATGCCGCATTTTCAATTTCTCAGCAGCCTCGGCCGAGACCACAAATTTCTCCCCGTTGAATTTCACTTTCACATAATTCGCTTTCGGGTTGAACCAGACATTGGTCACTCCGTAAATAGTTTCAGGCCTGAATGTGGCAGCCACAAGGAAGCCATCCTTATACTTGAATTTTATGAGCACATATTCGCCAAGCTCAGGGTCCACATCTCCCTTGGTATCATGGGAGCCGACCGCATTATTGTCGCGCGGGCACCAGGGAACCGGATGCGAGCCCTTGGTAATAAATCCAAGCCGCTTCAATTTTCTAAATTGCCACTCAATGAATTTGTTGAACCGGGGATCAAAGGTGTAGAACTTCCTTCTCCAGTCAATGGAAAATCCCATCTCCTGCATTCCCTGCTCGATCTCCTTGGAGAAATAGGTCACCAATTCCTTTGGGTCAGTCAATTCCGCAGCTTTCCCCCTCGGGATTCCATAAATGGTCTCAAAAATTTTCAGCAGCTCCTCATCCTTTTCGGCAATCCGTTTCGCCATTGCCAAAATTGGAGTTCCTGTTACGTGAAAAGCCATGGGCAGGAGCACGTTCTTCCCCTGCATCCTCTTGAATCTTGCATAAACGTCAGTAGTGGTGTAGGTTCTCGCATGGCCGATATGCTGGGGCGAATTCGGGTAGGGGAACGCGGCGGTCAGATAGAATTTTTCCCTTTTATCCGGGTTGCTCTCGTAGGCTTTCTTTTCGCGCCATTTTTTCTGCCATTTCGATTCAATTAGCTGGTAATCCATCTCTCCCATGGGCTATTCTTTGCGCCGACAACTATTTTTAACTAACCCCGCGGATTGGAGGCAGGCAATGAGCCTAGCCCCCCTCAATGCCCTCAACAAGCAGGCCTTTTGCAAAAGCAGTTTGGATTTCAGTCCAATTTTGGCCCAGTTCGCTCCTGTACCTTCCGTCGCTCGAACCTTGCACCAGCTCTTTTATGTGTTTTTCATCCCTGGCTTCAATGGATCCCTTCAATTCCTTGAGCAGATCGATTCTTTTCGCGATTTCAGGAAATTTCGCCCTGAGTTCTTCGTCTTTTACTCTGATCACTTTTTCAAGCGTGCCCATTTCCTTTTCCATGGCAATGCGCGCATCGTCCCATCTCACATCCCATTTGCCTTTCGCGCCCATTGCATTGTTTATTTCCCTCTGGGTAACCTGCATTGCGGAGAAAACTTTCCTGGCGCTTGCCCTGCTTCCGGTCTCCCCCCGCACCTCGTCTCTTACTTCGATTATCGGCCTGGGCGCATCGCCCTCTCTCAGGTCCTCTTCCACATACCTTCTTTGTATCGCGCTGACATCTTTTCCATCCAGGCGGGTTCCATCCGGCCTTTCATAGAGCCGGGCCGACTGGTTGTAAACATATCTCCTGCCATCCTCTGTTTCAATGTAGGATTTCCCGTCATCCGTTGCCCCCATTGTCCAGTTCTGAATTTTTTTCTCCTCTTCCTTTGTTATCCCCAGCGCAGGCCCCAGGGGCGAGGCCGCGGTCACATCCGGCGTTTCCGCTTTGGTCTTACCCTGAACCATCACAATCTGTTCCTGCGTTCTCTTGACCGCCTCTTCCAGTTGAATTCCATCAGCCATAAAATTTTCAAAAAGCGCGAATTTTCCTTCCACATACAGTTTCCAGCTGTGCTCATCCATAAAATTTTGCGGAGCCGTGTCCTTGACCATGTTCGCGCTCCTGCTGCTCTCAACCTGCTGCTGGCGCGCATTATTCAGGGTCTGCATAACCGCCGCCTGGCCCAGCAACATCCTCGCATCCATCTCCAGTTTTGTGGATTTTGCGAGATTCTCGAGAATCGTTTGCCAGCCGGGCTTATTCACGCCCAGGGCTCTGAAAAGAAGATTCTGGTCATTCTTGAAAGTTTCCCTGATAAACCGGCTATTGTTCCAAACATTATTGATTGCCTGCAGCACTTGCGCGGGAATTTCGTTTTTCAGCTGCGAAGATTGCGCCCCATCAGATCCCGCCAAGGCATCACCGCTAATTCACGCTCATCCGTCATTTATATTCCTTGTTCTTCCCCTTTGCCAAGCAGGTTTGCCGATGGCAATAATTTTTAAGCTGGAACCAGCAAATTCCCCCTTGCATGATGCTCGAATCGCTAGCCTTACTAGCCCTGGACCCGGCTGCCATAGCCTACAACTTTGCTAACGGCTGGGGGCCTATAGCGCTAATCGCCTTAGCAGTCTCCTTCATCACCACCGCCCTGTCATTCATGTTCTCCGACGTCCTGAACTCCCCTGAGCTGAAGGCCTGGGCGAAAAACGAGCTGAACGAGGCGCTGATTTCCGGCTTCCTGGTGATTTCCCTCCTGACCCTTCTCACCATCTCAAGCAGCCTGATCCAGGGAATGACCGGCTCCAACGATCATTTTGCGCTCGGCAGGGAATACCTGGAATTCATGCACACCCGCCTGCGCACCCTCTACTATTCCATGCTCTGGAAGGATTTCTACATCGGCATCATCTCCTCCATGGGAATGTCGGTTCCTGTGCCCGAGCCGGGAATACTGAACATAGGAATGCAGCTCCAGCCCCTGCTCGGGCTGATGCAGATAAACAACGCGCTCACGCTCCTGCTCGATTCGGTTGCGGTAATGGAAGTTTCCATCGTCGCGCAGCAGGCGATACTGGATTTCGTGCGAGACTACGCACTCCTGGTTTTCCTGCCCATAGGGCTCACCCTGCGCGCGTTCGTGCTCACGCGCAAGGTCGGCTCGACCCTTATCGCCGTCGCAGTGGCCATGGCGCTGGTCTATCCCCTTGCGCTCTACCTGAACCTGCAAATAATCGAGAATACCAGCATGGCGCCGCACCAGGTGAACCCCTATTTCTACAACGAGTCCTACAAAAAAGGCTCGGTCCTGACCGATACGCAGAAAGGCGTTTTCGGAGGGCTCAACCTGGAGCTTTCCCAGTCGGACAGCATTCTCAAGCCCAGCGATAGCTGCCCTGACGGGACCTCGCCGGTTTCCACCTCCGATTCCATCGCAGGCCTGCGCTCGTGCTTTGTGAAACAGGTCGTTGAATACGACCCGTACAACAAGAATAGCGGGGTCAACTGCGACCCTTCGTTCTACTCGTGCAAGCTGGCGGCCGCCTACAGCAACGCGAAAATGTTCATGAAAAACATTTATGTGAAATCAGTCACCTTCTTCAAGACAATGTACACGTTCATCTCGAATTTCATGTTCTTCTCGCCAGCGGATTACGCGAACATGGCCTATGCGAGCCTGATGACAGACCTCGACCCGGTAATGCAATTGATGGTCGCGGCAGTCCTTCTCCCGTTCCTGGACATCATAATCGTTGTGACATTTTTCCGGAGCATCTCGCTCACGCTTGGCGGAGAGGCGCAGCTGTTCGGAATGCAGAAATACGTTTAGTGGTTAAAATAAAAAATGAAACAGAAAATGGGATGAAGAATGGAAACAAAAAACGAAAGATGAAAAATAAACTGAAATAAAAAGAATCGAAGCATGGGATGAAGCAAAATGGTCTGTGACATAAACGTGGGATTCAACCTGGACGTGGGCATTGCGCTAATGCTCATGCTGCTATTGGTCTCCATAGCCTACATGCTTTCCCAGGCTTTCAAGCGCCAGGACTGGGAGCTTTGGGCGCGCATGGAACTGGTGCAGGTCGGAGTCTCATTCCTTATCGTGATTTTCATAGGCGGCTTTGCCTATTCCATGTGCAGCGCGTCTGTTTTCCTGGCAGGCGGCGACCCTTTTGAAATCAGCGAGCAGTACATCTCAAACATCAACTGGCACTACCTGTTCCCCGCACATTACCAGCTCCAGGTTTTGAGCTTCCAGTCAAGCGCGCTTTCAACGCTTTACACAAAATTTGGCACTGGCAACTGGAATTTCCAATTCCCCGTTTTCCCCGGAGTGGGGGGAATTTCCCAGGTGAGCACAACGCTCATGGTCATGCTGAGCCCCATAAGCCTGAGCATGGTTTCGCAGCTGGTGCTACTCCAGTTCATACAGACCATCGCCCTGCAGGCGATCCTTCCGGTCGGGCTCATACTGCGGATTTTCCCGGTCACGCGCGATGCCGGCTCGTTCCTGATCGCGAGCGCAATCGCGTTCTACATAATTTTCCCCTGGACCTATGTGGTGAATGCCAAGGCGTTCGAATCGATCTGGGGCAATGACCCGATTGCAAAAATGACCGAAAGCGTAAATGCCCATTTCTCCATGGCGAATTTCATGCCGGGATTTTTCACAGGTTTCATGAACCCCGAACGATTCATGCTCCTCTACGCGACGCTCGCGCGCACAATCCCCCAGGCGCTTTTCCTGCCCGCGCTTTCCATGGTGATCACGGTCACGTTCATCAAGGCGTTCACCAAAGTGATGATTCGGAAATTGAATTGACATTATTAGGTTGGTTGAAATGACGGCATTGCTCGCAATTTCGGTATTCGGGCTATGGAGCTCGTGGTTTGCGGTAGCCATGCTCGCGGTCGTCATTTCCTTTTTCGTTGTCGCGTTTGTTTACATGGTAAGCCGGATTCTTTCGAGCCCGCAGCTGCTGGCCTGGGCAAAGCAGGAGCTGGGGCAGGCAATCGCGTCCGCGGCGATAGTTGCCGGCCTGCTGGCGTTCCTTTTCCTGTTCAACCAGGTGATCGTAGGGGTGGTGAATTCCGAAGTCCAGGGCGGCGGCCCGCTTTCGGCAAGCGGTGTCATATGCAACGACCAGCACATCGACACCTGCCACGTCGACCTCGCGCTCTATTACGTCGACCTCATGTTCCTGAATGTGGAGGCCATGAGCAATTCAATCCTAAGGATGCACTCGCTCGCCATGATGTGGGGCAACACCATCGTCTATTCCGAACAATTAATAGAGCCCTGGGGCAGCTTCACCATCCAGCCGTTTGCCAGCGTGACCATTATCGCCGAAACCCTGGGGGTCGCGTTTGACATCCTTATGAAATCCATGTTCATCATCCGCATCCAATACTACCTCCTGTGGTATTTGCGCGAGGCCATTTTCCCGGTGCTCCTGGTGTTCGGGGTGATCCTGCGCACATTCTTTTTCACGCGCAGGCTCGGGGGCCTGCTCATCGCCATCGCCATCTGCTCCTACATAATAATGCCCATGATGTACATCGCCGGCTTCATGCTCCTCAGCCAGAATACGGACGGCAATTACGTGGCGTTCCTGGACACCTCCAAGCTCGAGGCAATCTCCTCGCCCACCTTTGACATAACCACGGACCCGAACTATGCCCAGGGCATGAGCCTGGATGCCGCGGGCCAGAGCAAGTTCAACCTGATGATCAAGCGGATCAAGCAGTTCACCCAATCAGGGCTGGTCAAGTCATTCGGGAACAGCATTGCGCCTGATTTGTCTGACGCCAACAAAATTGCCAAAGACCCCTATAACCCAACTGTGCTCAGGCCCGAATGCCTTTTGACCCGGCCCGAGCCGGAGCGCGACACGGTAATCTGCGACAACACCTGGCTGCTTTCCAAGAACGGGGTGCTCGGCTCGGTCGCGCTGCTGCTGATCTATGCCTCAGTCATCCCATTCATCGCAATGCTCGCAACCATCACCGGAATAAAGAGCCTGTCACCGCTGCTCGGAGGGGACGTGGAAATAGCAGGCCTGACCCATTTGATTTAATTTGAATAAAATAAAACGAAGTGAAATAAAATGGAAAAAGTAAGAAAACGGAAAAGATAAAGTGAAATGAAATGGAAGAAAAAATAGAAAACAAAAAAACAAACGCGCGCGCAAGGATTCCCGAGCTCGTGCTTCTTTCGCTATTGGTGATCGCATCCTTCTACGTTCCGTTCGCGCTCGCGCTTCCGGCAATTCCCACCGCTTCTCTCCAAATAGTCCCCTCCGGAACAATAACCGCGCTGCCCGAGGACACAACCTCTGTTCCAAAAACCGATTTGGGAAGCGGGTTCGGCCAGGCGCTCAGCTGCGACGCTTCCTCCATTTTCAGCTTCAGCTGGCTTCCCATGGCGCTGGTGGCAATACTTGCGGTCATACTGATGCTCGCGCTGGCCTACATGATGTCCGTGATTTTCGCGCTCCAGCCCCTGGCGGTGTGGGCAAAGAACGAGGCAAGCCAAATCGCGGTCACAACCCTGCTAATCATACTGCTTCTCCCCTCAACGCAAGTTTTCTCCAATCTCGGTTGCGCCATACACAAGGAAAACACCTTTGACCGCGCCATCGGCTATGTGAAATCAGTGAGGATGAAACTGCTGGTCGATTTCGGGGCCCTCACATCGCTCAATGTTTTCATAGGCCTGATCTCCTCGGTGCAGATCAACCTCACCCCGCTGCGTATGGGCGTGTTCTTCAGCTTCGGCTCTGCGTTCAAGCCGATACTTGACTGGATCGGAATCGGCTCCCAGGCGATGCTTCTGGGAATAGGCGAAATGACCGTGCACGAGCTCGCGCTCTATTTCGTGCGCGACCAGATGTTCGCGCTCTTCCTGCCCCTGGGAATTTTCCTGCGCAGCACGCCTTTCACGCGCAGGACAGGCAGCGCGCTCATTGCCATTGCCATCGGGCTTTACTTCGTTCTCCCAATCACGCTCCTGGTGAACCAGGTCATCTACGACGACCACTATGGAAGATATGCGGATGATTTCGCGGCCTATGCCAAGGCCTATGGGCTCGGGGACGTCTGCGCTCCCACCCAGACCTCATCCCTGGCCGCCCCCTGCCTTTCGCGCAGCATCGCATCCCCTATTTTGATTTACGTCCATAATTTCATGACGCACTTCGGGCTTCTCACAATCATGGGCCTAGCCTTCGGCGTGCTCGCCCAGGCGGCCACTGCCCCGCTCATAGTCGCCGGCATGGTCACGCTGGTGTTCTCGGTTGCCAATGATTTGATTTTCATGCTGGTGATATTCTGCATACTGCTGCCGATCATAAACATCACGCTCACGCTTTCATTCATAGCATCGCTTGCCAAGGCGCTGGACAGCGACATAAATCTGAGCGCGCTGACAAAATTGATTTGAAAAATAAAAATGGAAAGAATGGAAATGAAAAAATGGAAGAAAAAAAGAAAATAAAAAGAAAATGAAAAACAGAAAATAGAATTTAAATGAAAAAATGAAAATAAGAAGAGGAATAGATTATGATTGAAATATTGGCTCTGCAAGGAATACAAAAATTCACGACCCTCCTAGACGCACTCCCGCTTCCAGGCCAGTTCCTTCCCACTAGCAATGCACCGGATCTCGCCTGCACGCTTGCGAAGCCGGTTGCAACCGCCTGGGATTCCGTGAGCCAGGGCATCCCCTGCATGTGCCACTCCTCCTGGGTCAGCAATTCGTGGCAGGTAAACTGGTTCGCCTGGCAGGGCATAGGCCTCCTGGCGATCATGATCGGCGCGTTCCTAATTGCGGTCGTTTACATGCTAAGCGAAATCCTCGGGGGCATGAACCTCCTTGCCTGGCACAGGATGGAAGTAACCCCTCCGCCATCGGGCAATGCCGGAATGAAGGCCTGGGCAAAAAATGAGATGTTCCAGGTTTTCACCACTGCGATAATCTTCCTCAGCATAGTGGGGCTTGTGAATTTCGCCTGCGCAGTGAACACCACTTCCATCTTCTTTTCAGGATACAAATATACCGCGCTGGATACGAACAATAACATAGTCCAGGTGCCCCCCTACCAGAACATGTTTGACGAGGCGATCCGCTACCTGGATTCGCTCTCCTTTTACTCGGGCTTTGCATTCCTCTATTCGTTTTTCAGCAATCTGGGAATCTCGTTCGTCCAGGGCTTCATCTGGACAAGCAGGCCCGGAGGACTTGGCGTGATGGCCCAGCCCCTGGCAGGCCTTTCGCCGCTCATGAGTTCCTCGGGAATGGTGATGTCCACAACCATGATCGCCTTCCTGACCGCGGCAGTGCAAGTCCAGGTTCTCAGGTTTGTGCAGGCCACCATGCTCAGCGTTTTCCTTCCCATCGGTCTTCTCTGCCGGTGCATCGAGCCCCTGCGCGGGTTTGGCGGAATGCTCATCGGCCTTGCGCTGGTGATGTTCATCCTCTATCCTGCGCTGCTGGTGATGAACGAGGCGGTTGTCGCGCCATCGCTTGCCTCCTACCAGTGGAGCGCGAATTTCTATTTCGAAAAAACAATCCCGGCCGAACCAGACCCAAACGACCCCACCAAGGAGATCCCGACCACCATGTACGGAGTTGGCGGATTCGCCAACAAGTTTGCAGCCTCTGACCCTAACGACCCGAACAGCGGGGCAAGTTTCTTCTCAAGCCCTACGGCCTACTCCGCCAGCGCGCTTCCGAAAACAATGTTTGACAAACTGGTCTCCCCATTCAGCTACCTATACTCGGCAATAATCCGCCTTGTTGCGGTAATTTTCGTAGGAGTCTTCGCGCTCACGGCCCTGAATTTCGTGATACTCACCGCAGCCGTGCGCGAGCTTACAAAGCTTCTCGGAGAAGAAGCCGACATAACCAACCTGACAAGGATGATATGATGCCCATGAATCTGATTCCATCTGCCATTGGCGGAATTCCCGCGCTGCTCCAGGGCGCCTCATTCATCGAGACCGGGCAGCCGGTGCAGGGCGGATTCCGCGACGTGTGGACAGGAAGCCTGGCCGGCGGCCAGAGCTGGGAATGGTACGCATTGGCGGCAATCATGCTCACATTTTTCGCAGCCCTGCTCATGTACATGTTCTCCATCATCATGCAGTCGGACAGCATGAAGAAATGGGCGCAGAGGAATTTCATCGAAGTGCTCGCCTCGGTCCTCATAGTGGTTCTTCTCATGGGAATCGTTTCCGGAGTAATTGCCAGCGTCGGGGTACTTACCGAGACCATGGCGCACGACTACCATTTCGACCTGACCGTGATCGCCATGGGGAAAAATCCGCAAAGCCCGTTCGACCTGACCTACGCGTTCCTTTCAAAGCAGATAGGGTGCGAGAAGAAATACTTCATGTATTCCTACTGGGCGAACTATGCGGTCGAGTTCGTTGAGAAATCCACCATCGGCACCGTCTGGGGAGAGCCGATTTCCGGCTGGCCGCTCGCCCCGAGCACAAACCTGTTCCATTCCATCAACCATTCCATCTCCTACCTGCTGATTGGGCAGTACCTCATGTGGCACCTGCTCTGGTTCTGCGAGCACACCATGTTCGTGTTCTTCCTCCCGCTCGGAATAGTCCTCAGGACCTTCCCGCTCACGCGCGGGGTCGGCGCATTTCTCATGGCGCTTGCCATCGGCATGTTCCTTATTCTTCCGCTCACTTTCTCCCTGCAGATCGTGCTCTATACTAGGGGGCTTCCGCAGACCGCGAGCAGCACGAGTTCTGTGACCGGCTGCGCGATCCAGCCGGTTTCCGCGGACATGAGCGCCCTGGTGCAGGAGCAGTGCAACAACGGGGAGGCAAGCACCGTGGGCGCGCAGGTTTACGAATACCTGAAAAACAGGGACAAGTCCATCGGCATGGGCGAGCGCCTGAAAGCCGAATTGACTATGCTCACATTCATCCCCTTCTGGTTCGCGCTCGCGGCGGTAATGACCCTGACCGCGGTGCGCGCCATGGCGCAGCTTTTCGGGACAGACACGCAGGAGCTGGGCAGGGGAATGTTCAAATTGCTGTAGAGCGCACAGTGTACGAACAGAACCGCTCTACCCTTTCAATATCCAGAGCGAAACCATAACTCCGCGAAGCAAGACTCCGAAGGCGCAGCTTCGTCGCTTGCTTCGCTCTCTTGCCGTTCACTAAAAATAGAAAATAAAAAAAGAAGAAAAAAATAAAAAAAGAAATTCAGCCGCTTATTTCGCAGCTTCAAAATATTCCTTCACTGATTTGTCCACCCACAATATGTAGATGTAAATCAAGCCAATTATCGTTCCTACCGGAACTGCAGTGAGGTTCAGAACTGCGCCCACTGTGACAAGAATTCTTGCCCAGCTCTTTCCTTTCAAAAGCTGCAATGCGACGAAAATTCCAACGGCCCCGGCAACTATCATGAGCACTCCGAAGATCCCGAGCATTCCGGCTATCGCGGCAGCCATGCTTCCCATTCCCGCCTGTTCCAGCGCCTGGGTTATCGCCCCGGTCACCAGTCCTGCCGCGACTATGAGCAGCAATCCTGCTAGCGCCGCAACTGCGGATTCAATCGCAACGAGCGCTCCTATTATTGTCAATAATGTCGGCCTTTCCGCCACTAAAACCACCTCTGGAATAAGTAGTCTCGTTACTTCCTATATTAATCTTTTCATCTGTGTTTCGATTAAGCAAAAGAGAAAAAAAAGAAAAAAAATATAAAGTAAAAAAGAAAAAGCCAGCTTCACCGGTCTTCCAGGCTTATGGGCGGCCTTTCATCCGTCAAAAGATAGTGGTACGATACGAACTCGAACATTTTCTTGACATAGCGCGCGCTCCACTTGTGGAAGCTTTCGCTTCTCTTTTTGGCGAACAATATGTGGAACCATTGCAGGAAAATGCAAAAAGCTCCAATGAACCCGACAATCATGAGCACCAGGTAAATCGGAATCCAGTAGACGCATCTCACCAGCAGTTCCATTCTGCTAGCGTTTTCCTCATAGCCGATATCGATTTTCACGCTTTCCACTAAAACCACCTCTGGAATAAGAACTCGCTTTGCGCCCTATATTAATGTTTTCTTCCTTCGCAGTTCCGATCGGTTTCATTGCATGGCCAACTTCGCTTTCCAGCATAGGCCCTGCAACCCTCATGATACGGTAAAAACAAGAAACCTTCGAAAAGCGGCTCGCGATCACTCGCTCGCAGTTTTTCTCAGCATTAGAGAAATAATTTTTCTTAACCTTTCGCAGTCCCGATTGGTTTCATCCTTGCCAATATTTTTGACAGTCCCGCAAGCTCAACGGATTTCACAACCTCGTCCACATCCTTGTACGCACCCGGTGCCTCTTCAGAAATCAGTTCGTACTCAGTCGCCTTAACATAAATTCCCTTGTCCGCCAGTTCCTTTTGGATGTCCGCGCCTTTCCAGCTCCTGATCGCAGCCGCCCTGCTCATTATTCTCCCTGCCCCATGGCAGGTTGAGCCAAAAGTTTCCTTTAACGAGCCCTGGGCTCCAATCAAAACATAGCTCGCCGTTCCCATGCTTCCTGGAATCAGCACCGGCTGGCCGACATCCCTGTAAGCTTTAGGAATCTCGCTTCTCCCTGCTGGCAATGCGCGGGTCGCGCCTTTCCTGTGCACCAGTACGCGCTTCCTCTGCCCCTCCACTTCATGCTCCTCGTATTTCGCAATATTGTGGCAGACATCATAGATAACTTTCATGCTCTCGCTCGTTCCCTTTCCAAAAACTTTGTCAAACGCCTCGCGCACCCAGTGCGTCATCACCTGTCGATTAGTAAATGCATAATTCACAGCGCAGTTCATTGCCTTCAAATACCTGTCAGCTTCAGGCGTGTGCAGCGGCACGCAGCACAATTCCCTTTCAGGCAAATCAATCTTGTACTTATTTATTGCCGCATCATACATCTCCCTGACATTATCATCGCAAATCTGGTGCCCGAACCCCCTGCTTCCGCAGTGGAGCATCACGGCAACGTTCCCTTTTTGCAGCCCGATTTTCGCAGCAAGTTTCTCATCCGCCACTTCCGAGATTTCCTGCATTTCCAAAAAGTGATTTCCAGCGCCAAGGGTTCCAAACTGCGGCATTCCCCTTTTCTTTGCCTTGTCTGTCACAGCAGCGGGATCAGCGCCAGCTATCCCCCCGTTCTCCTCAGTGTGCTCCAAATCCTCGCTCCAGCCATAGCCTTTTTTTACTGCCCAGCCAGCCCCTTCACTAATCGCTTTATCCAACTCGCGTGCGTCAATTCTCAGCCTTCCTTTTGCGCCAACCCCTGAAGGAACGGCAGTGAAAAGCTCGTTCACCAATTGTTTTATCTTCTCCTTCACTTCAGCCAAGCTCAATTCAGTTCTGATCAAACGGACGCCGCAATTTATGTCGTAGCCGACTCCGCCCGGAGAAACAACCCCCTCATTCTCATCAAAAGCGGCAACTCCTCCAATCGGGAACCCGTACCCCTCATGGCCGTCGCTCATCACGCTCGCATGGCTCACGATTCCCGGCAGGCTGGCGACATTTTTCAATTGCCCCATGGTCCTGTCCTTTTGCATCACTTCAAACAATTTTTTTGTAGCGTACACCCTGGCCGGGACGCGCATTTTTCCCTGTTTTTCAAATTCCCAAATAGCTTCGCCGATTTGTTTTACCATGGAAAACTACCAATCTGCTTTTGCAGTTTTTATTTACTTCAGCTGCTTCATGAGTATTTAGGCTAAATGATTTAAATAAGCGAACTAATCAGCCCCATCGCCTTTGCTATTTCGTTTACGTTCTCCCTTTCCTGCTCGTGTGCCATAAGCACTGCAACCCAAAGAATAGTCAGGGACGTTCCCACCGCCCCTTCTTCGCTCATTTCAGCCGGAGTCTTATCCGTTTTCCTGGCTTCTTGCTCGTAAACTTTTCTTCCCAGAGCCAGCGCGCTGTCCGCTATTTTTTTCGGGTCATCCATTTCAAGAATTTCATTTATTTTCCTGCCAATCCACCCGCTGCCTGCAGGCCCCTCGTCCTGCGGTTCGAGCAGCCGCATTTTGCTGAAAAGGAGACAGCTTGCTTCTTCAAATGTCTCCTTCACGAGTTTATTCTCCTCTTCATCTCCCTTGCCTTCCTGGCTAGCTGGCGGGTATTTGGCAAAAAAATCGCATATGTGCCTGGCAAATTCTGCGCAAGACATCTTTATCGGGTCCCCGGCTATGGTTCTTATTTCCGCAGGGCCTTTTACCACGCCCATAATCTTTTCTGCCATCAGTTCTACTTCCATCGCAATCCCGATCTCCCAATTCTCGCGCGCATAGCCCCAGATCCTGTCCACCACAGCGCCGTCCATGGCCGGGACGCAAAATCTTTCCCACAGCATAAGCCTGACATACTCGAGCAGGCTTTCCTCCTCCAGTGTCATCGTTATGCAAAGGGTTACAACGCAGAGCCCTTTCTCCTGTTTAGTCGCTTTCAATTGTACGTCATTCAGGAGTTTTGCCACCCTATCCTCTATGCTGTCAGCAAAAGCATTGAATTCTTTTCTTTCCACCGGACCTTTGCCGGCATTCCTCTGGGCAAATTCTCTGGCAAACTGCTCAATCTGCTTGACTTGAAGAAGGGCCATTCCTACGCATTTTTCAGGCACGCCGATCTTCCTCAGCGCTTCAGCATAGGACCTAGCGCCCTCTCCCCCCGGACCTCAAACTTCGGTATCATGCTTAAAATTCTGCCGTGATAAGAATAAAAAACAAGTGGTAATAAGCGAAAGGAAATGCTTACGTAGAATTTCACTTCCACAGCGCCGCCAGCGCAATACTAATATAGTATAGCGCCACAATTTTCCCCTATGAAGCGTGCGGGAGTCAGGTTTGAGCTAATATTAGCATCATTGCTCATTCTCATTTCAGCGGTTTTCGTCTACGCGCAAAGCGCTCCCTCGCCCGGCTCGCTCACTATCACTGACTTTGACGGAAATGCGGTCGCTTTCCAGGCGCAGTTTTTCCTGCCAGGCACCCAGGTGCAGAAATCCCCGAACGACGGCGGAGCCTATGATGTGCAGATCACGGTGAACAATTTCCCTGCAACCATTCACCTCAACCGCACAATCTATTCCGGCCAGACCCTAATCAAAGTTTCCCAGCCCGCTCCAACAAACCCGCCAGCCCGCTACACCCTTTCCAGCTCGCTCCGCGTAGTCGTCCAATCCGATTCCTCGTTTGAAACAATCGAAGTGCGCAAGCCGGCTTCTTCCCCTGTGATTTTCGAATGCAATAATTTCAATGAAAACAAGAACGAATGCCCCTCCTGGTCCCGCGCCAAGGCGCTGAACCCAAAAATCGGGGACGAATACCGCTATTCAACGCGCACTTCGCAAATAGTCCTTGCAGAAGGGACGCTTGACCCGAATGCAAAAACGCTCACAGGAAAAGTGAAGGTGCGCGACCGGGCGGGCACTGAAATAATCCTGGGCCAGGCGGAGCTTTTCGAGCCGGGCACCACGCTCGCCGCTGAATCCGATTCCCAGGTCGCGGACGCGAACGTGAACATTTACGGAAAAAAAGTAAGGAGCATAAGATTCCACGGCCTTGACCTGAACCGGACAACCATCGACCTGAGCGTTGATAATGCGCCCAATGCAATAATAAACGGAAAAACATACCTCAAGTCGTTTTCCATTGACACGACCGGATTGAATTTCACCTCGGCCACTGTCACCTATGACAGCACAGGCGGCCCGCTTTACAAATGCAAGGATTGGAATTTCGCCACTTCCAAATGCCTGGGCGAATGGGTTACGGTGCCCACGGCCTCGTCTGATATCCTTGGTTACATGACCTTTGAAATATTCCCCGGCGACCCGCTCTACACCCAGGGCTATACCTACAACTTCACGTTGAACTATTCCTCGGTGACTTCCTCCACCTGGACCAATGCGGCCTATGTCAATGCCAGCGACACGGGCTATGCGACCTGCACCGCAAAGACAAAGCGAATGATACTCGCGCTAACTCCCCTTACCGTAGGGGGAACCGGCGATCGAATTACCAGCGTGGTAATGGCAACCCGGTGGAAAGCAAGCTCCACCGATGCCACGGACGGTATAACATTGACTCCCTATTTCAGCGGAGTTGCCGGCACCGCATCAAGCTACTTCGGCTGCTCGACCACCGAAGCATACAAGCAATTCGACATCACCTCCCAAAAATCACCCTGGACCTGGGCCGATGTAAACTCACTCTCCTATGCAGTTGACTCGGTTGCCTCGGGAAGCTATGGCTGCGGCACCATAAGCGACAACTACATTTACATAAATGTCTCATTTGTCCCGGACGCCACAGGGCCGACAGTCCAGCTCACCTCTCCTGCGAACATCACCATATACTCCGGAGGGTCTGTCAATTTCACCTACAATGTGACCGATGCCTCGACCATTGCCAACTGCACCCTATGGGTCGACAATGTGGCGGTGATCAACGACACCACCTCCACCTTCACCATGAACACCACATTGAATTTCACCTACACTCCCACGGGCACATCAACACACACCTGGAATATCCAGTGCACCGACACCTCGTTCAACAAGAATGTTGCAAATGCCACGAGGAATTACACCCTTATTCCAGACACCACTGCGCCGGTTGTCACGCTCCTAGGCCCCGCCACTTCCGCTTCCTATAACGCCTCCAATGTCACGTTCTATTATAGCGTGACAGACCTTTCGGGCATTCAAACATGCTCCCTGTTTTTGCAGGGAAACGCGGTTTTGAACAGGTCGATGTTAATCACCAACCAGTCCTCCACTAACTTCACGCAATACAACCTGCCGGTCGGCACCTACAATTGGAGCGTCAAGTGCACTGACAATTCGACATTCCAGACAAACAGCGCGACCGCAGCAAACAATTCCATCACCATCACTACTTCCACTGCATCGCTAACCGTGTCCGACAATGAAATGGACAACGAGTCAATGGGCATTCCTCCTGGCTATTCGGCAGTAAACGGAATCGGTTCCAGCACTGACGCCTTTTTCTTCGCAAACTACACCGATGCCGGAGGCAATGAAATCCCCCCGAAGTGGCACGATTCAGTGTTTAGCATGGCTTACACCACCCTGGGGAACATAACCATGATGCGCAACCCGAACGAACTGCTCTGGGTCACGGCACCAGGTGCTGCTACCATAACATCTATTAAGGCAGACCTGCGTCACACCGGAGTGAAATCCGATGTAATCGTAGTGGTGATGAGCCTAGGTCTATACGCCTATGACCAGTTCGGGAATCTTCTGTGGACCTTTCCAATTGCAACTACAAACACCAACTCCCCCCTGGCAATAGGCGACTTTGACAAGGACGGATATGAGGACGATACCATTTTCAGTGACGGCATGTATGTCTATATATTCAATGAGAGCGGCGACGTGCTCGCAAACTCCTCATTGTTTTACGGCCATCATTCCATAGCATCAGTGGCTGTAGCAGACTTTGACGGGGACGGCTACAGGGCAGAGGCAGCAGTGGCGGCCTATTCCAACGACACTAGCGGTGCAAATCCGGACGTGGTCGCTTTCATGAACGGTTCGCTCGGAAATTACCAGAACTTCACTTTTGCCTCGCTTGCCCGCGGCCTTGGGACTCCGCGCCACAATTACTTGGCACTAGGCGACTTTGACAGCGACGGATATGAGGATGATTTGGCCGTTGCGACCTATTCCACCAGCACCTATGCCATCAAGAATGACTCAACGCTCATCTGGAACTATACTACGCCAGCAAACCAGAATTCCACGCGCGTGGCTGCTATAGACTACTCCCGCTCCGGGATTAAAAACGGGGTCGTGGCAGTTCAGTATTTCAATACCACCATAGGCTACATCGCTGTTCTTAATTCCAGCGGCCAGGCTTCTTGCATTATAAATACAACCACCTGGGATTCATCTCCAAACGATATCGTAGCAACGGACTTTGACTCCAGCGGTTATCAGGATGATTTCTACGCTTCTATCTACGCCAAAAACGTGTCTGCCTACAACAGCTCCTGCGGTCCAATTTGGAATTATCCCGCAGGCAGCACGGTAGCATACTACTACCTGGCCATTGGCAATCTGGATGAGAACGGTTATGTCCAGGATGACGTCCTGTCTTCTGGTACCTTGGCATCGAGTATTGTCGCATTGACTGCGCTTAAAAATGACGGCACCTATCTCTGGAACTTCACGCAAGCATCCATTATCGGGGATGTTGCAGTGGGCAACTTTGAAAACTCCTACCGCGGCTGTACCATTTACTTCGCTGACCGAAAAACTCCAGAGCAGATGAGCTACAACTCTACTGGCAAATATTACTATTACGAGCGCCGCTTCTATTCCAACGGCACCAAGACCTACAACATCGACTGCCAGGGAAGGGATTATGATACGAAAAATGCGAGCGGCACAACCTATGTCGGCCCGCCAGCTGCCCTGACAATTGCGAACCTGAGCATTTACACCGGCACCGAGTTCAGCACACTCGGCTCAGGCACCCAGGTCTGCAGCATCACCTCATCTTTCGGAGATAACATTTCCACAGGCTCCTGCGCGAATAATTTAATGCAGGGCACACGCTACCGCGCGGAAATTCTCGTATGCAATGACGGCGGGTACAACGCAAGCAATGCGCGTTTCAACACGCTGAAGTTCAGCAACCTTTCCACCAGCATGATAAGCACGCTGGGAACCGGCTGTGGCTATGGCGATTATGGCGGGGCAATCACAGCAATTTCCAGCGGCTGCTCCTATTCCAGCGGAACGCTGACCATCACTTCCAATTACGGGGTCAGCCTTCCAACCGGCACCGCGCGCTCCACAACCAATTGCAAAACATTCGCATTCAATTTCACGGCAGGCACGCCAAGCGCAGCATATATTCACAACACATCGCTCAGCATTACCGGAGCCGATTTCGGAGTAAACCCAGACACCAACACAATAACAGTGAACACCAGCTCGCCTCCTGCGCTCCACGTTGCGCAGCTGCGCATTTTCCAGAGCTCTGATTTCAGCACGCTCGGCTCGGGCACTACCAAATGCAACGTGAAATCGCTTTGCAGCAATGTGGCCGGAATGGACGATTTCCTGGGAACCACAATCGACATTGGTTACTGGGCTTCATCTGCTGCTGCGGATCTGCCCATAACCCAGAACAACAGAATAGTGATGAACGGCACATCCACTTCCGCCGACCCGCAGATGTCAAGTTTATTTTCCACCACGTTCCTCCCCTACAATGTAACGGCTGACATGGCAATTGACGGGACCACCTTTGACATCACTGCCCCAAGCCCATCCCCGGTTGCCCTCGGGTTCCTGTCAATTGACGACCAGTCTTCAGCCACGCATTTCTACGCGCAGCTTGCCATCTCTCCAGCGGATAACGCCGGCACCAAATCAGCGGTAGTCATCGCTCTCTTTTCAAACGAGAGCGGGGAATCCCCTGAAGGGCCAGTTATTCTCGGCACTGTCGGGCTGAACGAAACCCTAACCGGCTATATACTATATAACTATACGAACAAGAGCGTGATAGTCGGATACAACGGGACCTCCTCCGGCTCCACCCAGTTTACTGGAATGGATTTCACTCCCGCAAGCACCGTCAATCTGCTGGGAGTGCTGAATGCGCAGGGCGGGTCCATAAATTTCACGGCCGACAATTTCATTGCATTTACAAATTCCACCTGGGGCACGTGCGGAAACATTACCACCGCGAATTGCGCGGGGCAGCTCTCATCGAATTCCAACTACCGCACGGAAATAAGATTATGCAATGATGTTGATGCAAACGGCAACACCAACGCCACTTTCACGACCCTGAAGCACAGCAACCTCACGGACAATTTAATATACGGGATCGGAACCGGCTGCGGCTATGGGGACACATCCATTTCCGCGCTCGGAGGCGGCTGCGCCTATTCGACAGGGACAGTGACCCTCACCGACAACAATGCGCTCGGCATCCCGCCAGCGGATACGCGCTCGGACTCCAATTGCGAATGGTTCGCGTACAATTTCACAACCGGCGCGCCAACAAATGATTACATCCACAATTCGTCCATCAGCACTACGGGCGTGAATCTCGGCACCAATCCGGACACCAACACGATACAGATAAATCTCACCGGGCTCGTGGCAATAAGCTTCACGGTTTCCTATCCATCCTCAGGCTGCTCCAATGGCAAGGGCTGCGCAACAGGCGGATGCAGCGCGTGCACAAGATGCTGGTTCGAAACCACTGACCTCACCGGCCTCGCGACCGAATCAAACGTGAATTGCGAAGGCCAGAGTTCAGGCACCGCTTTCTTCAGGTTCACGAACACCGGCAGCTCAACTTTGAAATGGCAGGTGAAGCTTGAAAGCGCGCTCCCGGCAACTTTCGCCTACAAGATGGCGAATGACACCCCGGCCCCTGCCTATGCGCAAACAATCGGCACAAGTTTCGCCACCATAAAAAGCGGCATAGCCGCTTCGGCCTATGCCGATGCCTGGGCCTACGGGGATTTCAACACTGCTCCGGGAGGCTCGGCCTCAAGCACACTGACTGTAAATGGAACTACCTGATGCAGCAGATTCATATTTTTCCAGTTGTTTATTCCTTCTTGGAATTTTTCGAAACCTATTTATACCCCGCCCTACAATCTTTAGTTAATAATCTGAGGTGATTTGTTTGAATAAAATGCCGTTTTTAGCACTATTCATGGTGACCATGTTCGTGGGGTTCGCTTTTGCCGACACCATCTCCACAACAGTTCACTTTAACGTGCAGACCCAAACTTCGTTCACTGTGACGCTTCCGGGCGGGAGTGCCGTTGCCTCTGGCACAACTTCAGACATTGAATTCAACTCAACATCAGGCACCCAGGTCAAGGTGAATGCAAGCGTTGTGGGCGCACCTTCAAACGTGCAGACCAGCTCCATCCCGATATTCGTTTACTCGAACACCGGAAACGTGGACATCAATGTCAATCTTACACTTGATTCCACCTACACTGGAATCACGGTAAAGGCGGCAAATGCCAATGCTGACTGGGAATCAAGCTGTTCCTCCACTGCAATGCCCGATTCGGGCAAGTGCGTGGCTGTTTCAACTGCCTCACGGAGAGTTGCAGGCACTTTGGCAGCAGGCGGGACCCAGAATGTTTGGATGTGGGCTGACTTCTCATCCGTTGCAGGAGGGACTTCGGTTTCGAAAACACTGACGCATACCAGTGCTGCAAGTTAAAATTAATGGGGCTGATTTATGATGAAAAATACAAAAATTTTGTTTGGATTGCTTGTGGCGCTGATGCTTTTGTTCGGCTGCACAGGCGGAGCGGGCGAGCAGCCTGCGGCTGGGACTGGCAATAATACGGTAGCTCCGGTGAAAAATGACACCGTGGCCCCAGAACCCACGGCATTGGAAAAAAGGATTGCCGAAGACCTGGCTGTTGCAGAGAAACTGAAAACAAGGCCTGACTATGGATTTGGAATCACGGGCGCATCAGTCCTGTTCCAGAAGCTTCCGGCATTTCCAACGGACTTTTACAAAATGAGGGTCCAGGTGAGATACAACCGGATAACCGACCTCACTAATTTGGATGCGAAATACTACAAGCAGCCCGAGTTCTACCCCGGATTTGACGACGGCTTCCAGGCTGCGGGACAGGGCGCAAAGCTCTATGCAGCACCTCCTGAAGGAAGGTGGGGAGCATTCGGCTATGGCACCTACCCTGCCGATGCACAGGTGACAACCGCAGCGGGACAGGAATTCAAGCTGACGACTTTCTTCCACACTGGCTGGCTTGTCGAATCCTACCAGGGAACAAGGCTGACCGCATCCTACCCTGAAACGGCCTCACTCCCAAACCAGGAAATGACCGGCGCAAACAGCATGGTGCAGGACCCGGTGAAAACCGCCGGATACTTCGATGTAACGGTGACTCCGAACGTATTCCTGCTTGATCCCGCATTCCCGCAATTCGGCGAGAACTGGGCGCAGAAAGTGATTGTTGACGTTAAGGTAAAGGAAGGCACGCCCAAGGGAGTTTATGTGATCGGAATCAACCCGAGCGCGCCGCCTGCAGAACAGAATGATGCCTGGGCAACTCAATACACCACTGCCTACACAACTGCGGGAGCAGCAACATCGCTTGACAGGCCGTTCTACCAGATTGCGGTAGACGTGAAGTAAGCGTTGATTAGCGTGCAAACGCGCAAACTTCTTTTCTTTTCTTTTTTCTTTCTATTTTTCCTAGCCCAATTTTCATCAACCGAATCAGTTTCAACTCAGACCTATTTCCGCTCCGTTGACCTCCACCCGCGCATTTCAATCATCGCTTTCACCGTAATCCCTTCCAGCATTAACAAGGGCGGCAGCGGAGACCTGGCAGTGACCTTCAGGAACACGGGAGGCTCGGTTGCCGCCGCAACCGCAACAGCGCAGATTTTTGACGGCTCGGGCAATCTTCTGCAGACACTGGAATTCTCGGAAATAGAAGTTCCTCCCGGCCCATCCATAGTGGCAATGAAATCATTTTCTGTAGGCAGTTCGCCTGTGGGCATTTACCGCGTGTTTGTGAACGCAACCTATGGCGAGGAAAACATTACCAACACCCCGGACACTTCATTTACAGTGGTCACCCCTGTTTCAGAAATAGTGCCCCCTGAATCCACCACCGGCCTTCCAACTCCCATCGTCCCGCCCGGCTCGCTTCCGCCTGCAATCACTCCCATCAAGGGTGACATCAGCATGGTGAAAAGCATAGTGCGCAGCGACATTGTGCTGGGCCAGGGAACGGTTTCCAGCATCTCCATGAAAAACGTGGGCGATTCGGCTGCGAGGATCTCATTTGAAATTTCAGGTATAAGCAGCAGCTGGCTTGTGGAAAAGCCCAAGGACACAATTGTCCTTCCGCAGGAAACGCGCGTGGTCAACCTCCCGTTTTCCATTCCGGCGAACGCTCCAACCGGGGATTATCTGGTGAAAATAAAAGTCACCTCCAAGCCCACAACAACCTCCGTTTCAGGAAGCAATGGAAACGGAGTCAAGGGAAATGGCGGCCCGTCAATTCTTTTGCTTGACAGCGCAGGCGCAGCGCAGTCCGAAAGCACCGACTACATCCTGCTGCGCGTGAAGAACGCGCCGGCCCCTACTGACAAGCCCTATGTGCTCCGCACCCTGAGCACCGATTCGGTCACCGGCAAAACCACGGTCACGCTCATCATCCGAAACCCGTCAGCTTCGGTTTACAAAAACCTGCTCGTTTCAGAATTAATCCCGCGCGAACTCGCCCTGGACTCATCAAAAATTTCCTTCAGCGACAAGCAGGGCGTTGTTTCAGACACCGGCAAGGGAGTCGAGGTAAACTGGCTCATTGACCTGAATGCCAACGATGAATTGAGAATCACCTACTCCATTTCCAGCGTGCTTTCGGAATATTCGGTCTACTATGACTGGCAGCTGAACACCCTTGCCACGGAACAGAAAACCGCGCTCGAGGATTTGCTTTCCGTTGTGCAGATTGAGAGCGAGCAAATTTCCGCAGGGGGCGTTGGAAAAATCCATGCAGTGGTCCTTTACACTGGCGACACTCCTGTGCCCATAACCGCGTTCCTGGAAGTTCCCAGCGGGTTCGGCTCCAAGCCCCAGTCCCTTGTGCGCACGCTCCCCGCGCGCAGCTACAGCGACCTGGATTTTGAAATCCAGACTCCTGAGAATTCCGGCGGCTCGTCTTCGGTGAACCTGGTAATCCTGAGCGGAAGCACGCAATTGCGCGCAACCACCCCGGTGATAATCTCCTCCCCGCACCCGGCCACTGGCGGAATCGACATTTCAAAAATCGGAGTGATCATCGCGGCAGTCATCGCTGCCATAGTCCTGTTTTTCGGCCTGAAATTCGTGCGCTCAAGCCTCGACCGCTCGCGCTACAGCAATGATAGGGTTAAAAATCTCATGCAGTTTAAACGCATGATAGACATTGATACCGAGAAAAAATAGCGAATACTGCGCGGGCGTGTTAAGATGCGTGAAAAGAGGGTTGTCGGAATAGTTTCAGGCAAGGGCGGGGTAGGCAAGAGCACCATTTCCGTGAATCTCAGCGCCCTGATGAGCGAGCACAATTTGAGCATCCTTCTCATAGACTCGGACATCGGCAACCCCTGCGTGGGCGTGCACCTGGGAATCTGGCAGCACACCGCAGGCCTGCAGGACGCGCTCGCAGGAAAGGCGAAGCCCGAGCAGCTGATAATCTCACACCCGGCCACGGGCATCCGCGTTCTTCCCGCTTCATTGCAATACAAGCATGCGAGCATGGATAACCTCAAGGACATAGTTTCCAAAATAGAGGGATTTGAAATCATAGTCATAGATTCGCCGCCCGGGATCACCGAGGAGGTGGAAGCCATAATCGACGCCTGCACAGACCTGGTGGTTGTCACCACCGCGGACCTGCCCAGCGTTTCCTCGGCCACCAAGATTGTGGAGCTCGCGCGCGGAAAGAACAAGCATGTAATCGGCATCGCGCTCAACCGCGTGATAAGCAAGAAATACGAGCTTCATCCGCGCGAAATAGAGGCCATGACCGACTGCCGCCTGCTGACCATAATCCCCGAGGACCGCGCGGTCCCTGAAAGCATAGGCGCCGGCATCCCCCTGGTCCTCTACCGGAGAAGCAGCGACGCATCCCTGAAAATGGTCGAGCTGGCGGGCCAGGTTTCAGCCTATTGCGGCATCCGCGAGGGCTATTCCCAGATGGGCATAATCCAGCGCCTGCTCCTCGCCATCCGGAGAATCCTACCGATTTAAATATATCAAGTGCGCAATAGTAGTACTAGTAATTGGAAAGTTGTGGTTTTATGGTTTCGTTCGAGGATGTCAAACTGTATTCCTTTGCAGCGCTGCTGGCGCTCGAAGCAATGGTGATCACCTGCGCGGCATTCCTGGCAATCCTTTCGCTCACATCCCCGGCTGATTTTGCGTCCGTTTCCTCGTCCCTTAAATTCTCGGCCCTGGGAATCCAGCCCTCGGTTTCAGGGCAGGAGGCGCCTCCGGAAACTTTCCTGGCAGAAACCAAAATCATAACCAAGGATCAAAACGGCACCGACCAGCTCTCGCTCAGGAACGACATTTACTGCAAAACCGGCCCCTCGGCCTATTCCCTGTGCGGCTACGACTGCCCGAGTGCGGACCTCGCCTCCTGCTCCGAGAGAAAATAAGGGGCAAAATAGGCACAATTCTCCATTTTACGCACTAACTCTCAATCAATAACTTTTATATACACCCCCATCATAAATAACACAGTTCTAAATAATGTTTTACACTGGGAGGTGTATCCAATGAAATTTTTTGCAGCCCGAACTCCGAATACTACCAATCAAAATGCCGCAACCGCGCAGCAAAGGAACAAATTCCTCACCGTAGCATTGCTTAGCGCATCCATTGTTGCAACATCCGCCACCTCCGCCTTTGCAGCAAACGTATACAAGAAGTTCAAGCAGGCAAAGAACGGGGATGAAATAGTTTTGACTTACAAGGGCGCAAACAACAAAACCCGAACCCGCAGGGGCATCATTGAAAACATGTATGAAAAGAAAGGCAAGGACGGGAAGCCTTATTTTGGATGCTATCTCACAGTGGCAGAAGGGAAAATCGAAGTGACCGGTTCCAAGATGCAAAACCTCAAGATTATCCCCAATGTAATCCCTTCCAAGCCAATATTTGTCAAGCTGCCAGGGGCAAAATCCAAGGACTGCCCCTGCCCGAAATCAAAGGCAAAGCCGAAGCAGGCGCACAAGAAAGTGCAGCCCAAGGCAAAACCCAAGGAACAACCAAAGCAACTGGCAAAAGCGAAACCAAAAGAGCCGGAAAAAAAGGACAAGCCCAAGGACAAGGAACCCAAGCTAGGAAAAACATTCGGGCCTGAGCTGCCGAAAGAGCCGGCGCCAGAAGCAAAGCAGAAGCAAAAACCTGCAAAGGAAAAATCAAAAGTTAAACCAGTCGAAAAACCCCCTGAAGAAGAAAAGGGATTGCCACTAAAACTCTCCCCCGCCCCTGAGGAAGAAAAACAATCAAAGGACAAGCCCAAGGGCAAGGAAAAGAAAGTGGCGCAAAAACCAACAAAGGAAAAGCCTGCGCACAAAAAAGGCCCGGTTGCCGCAATTGACATACGGGCCGATTCTTCCGAAAGCAACGGCGTTGGCGGAAGAGTGAACTTCAGCACCAAGAACTTTATCGGCGGACTCTCCGCCAGGGTGGCGCGAAGTTTTGACGTAATGTTCTCGCACCGCGTGCGCAAGACCACGGGCACAGGAATAGACGGCGTGAATCCACGTCCGGTTGAAACAGAGGCGGCCGATACCACTATCGGGGGCGTTAGATGGTTCAATGAAAGATTCGCCTGGCTCAAAGTCGGCCTAAGAGACACCGTGACCACTGTCAGCGGAAAAGGGCGCTCAGAAACAGCGCAATCCACCTATTTCGAAGCAGGCGCGGAAACGCCCAAGCACAAAGTTAGGGTCAACAACAAGGGTGAAAGTGAAATAGAAATCAGCGGGCAAAGGAAGAGCTACACCGCCGTAGCCGGCGCATCCACCGAGGAAGACAAATTCGAGCCGGTAGACCTGGGCAAAAAAGTCAATCCTGACAACGCATCCAAACGCAAGGCGAAATCAAGGTATTTTGGAGTTTCCAAGCGAGTGACCAAAAAAACAGAAATCGGCATGAGGGGCGAGCAAGGGGTAGACAAAGTATCCAACTGGCCCAAGACAAAGGAAATAAGGACCAAGACCCGCTCCCTGGTCGCCACGGTGCGCAGGACCTTTGGAAGAACCACTGTTACGGCCGAAGTCGGCAGGGTCCACGGAGAGGACAGCATTGGCAATGGCCCGGGAGAAAAATTTGGCTACCAGAAAGCCGGAGTTGGCATAAGCAGGGAAATCGGAAACAAGGGCGCTTCCCTTGAGTTCCAGTACAACAAAAGCGGCCAGGACGAATATATCTACGGTGGCGTAAAGTTCGTCAAATAAATCTCCAAACTGGTTGGGCTAGTCAGCTAGCCTTTCTTTTTTCTTTTTCATTTTTTTAGTAAAACGTTCGCGCGAAAACCAGCAACGCAAGCCGCCTTCAGGCGGTGGATGAAGCGCGAACATCTTTTTCTTTTTGAGCCAAATTAGTCTCTAGCGGCGGCGCGGGCGCCTTCGGCGCCCCATTAGTGTAATCACCGCCACTGGAGATGTAGAATATGTTTAGTGGAAACTTTGCAAATAATAAACATAGCGTTGGAATCAACGCCTTTCACCTTGAATGGTGCACAAAATACAGGTATAAACTGCTGCATGGAAGCATAGTGAACAGAGTCCTCAGGGAAAGCATCTGTGCGACCAGCCAGCAATACGGGATGCAAATACTTGCAATGGAGATAGGTTTTGACCACATCCACCTGTTTGTGAGCCTGCCATCAACTATGGCAGTTTCCACCGCCTTGCAACTTTTCAAGGGCAGAAGCTCAAGGGAAATTTTTGCAGCATGCCGCTCTTTCAGAGGTTTGTACCATAAAGGGCATTTTTGGTCAAGAGGAATTTTCTACCGCTCAGTCAGCAATGTTTGTTCCAGTACTGTCTACAACTACATTTCGCAGCACAAAACCAGGGAGCTGCAGAATACAATCTACTCCGCGAAAAGTGAAGCTAGCCAGCTAAGTCTGTTGAATTTTTTCTAGGCGAAAACCCCCGCCTTTAGGCGGGGGTAATTTATATTCTTTTTCTCCTAAAATGATTGCATGCGAATACTGACTGTGCACGCGGATTTCATCGAATTCGAGCCCCTGAAAAAGGCGGGCAAATTCGCCGAGGAAATCACGCCGGGCAAACGGCGCTTTGAGGAATGCCTAGTCGTATTCATGGCAGTGGAAAAAGGCGATGAGCAAATCGAAGCATCGGCCAAGCTAGGGGCAGATGAAATAGTCAAGGTATGCGAACAGGTGAAAACCAAAGCAATAGTCCTCTACCCTCTGGTCCATCTTACCTCCAATCCCTCGTCTATTGATGTGGCGCAAAAGGTCCTATTTGAAACGCAAAAGATTCTCGCCCATGCGGGCTACAAAACAGAGCACGCGCCCTTTGGCTGGTACAAATCCTATGACCTGAAATGCAAGGGGCACCCGCTTTCCGAGCTTTCTCGCGAACTGCATGCATCCGGAAAAGAGGAAGCAAAAACAGGCGAGAAAGGAAAAGAGACCACTGAAAAAACCGAAAAAATCATAGTCTCCGAATCTCTGAAAAAAGAATCAGAAATGAAAAGCAAATTTTATGTTCTTACTCCCTCCGGCGAATTAGTCGAACAGGAGAAATTCAAGTATGGAGATCACAAGGACCTCAAGAAGTTCGTTGACTATGAAGTGAAGAAGGTGCGCTCCTATTCCAGCGAGCCGCCCCACATCAAGCTGATGAAGGAGCACTCGCTCCTTGACTATGAGCCAGGAAGCGACAGCGGAAATTTCCGCTGGTATCCCAAGGGCAGGCTCATGAAAAAGCTGCTCGAAAACGCAATTACCAATATGTGCATCAGCTATGGCGCAGTGGAAGTCGAGACTCCGATAATGTACGATTATCAGCACCCGGCGCTCAAAAAATACCTCAACCGTTTCCCCGCGCGCCAATACGTGGTTGAAAGCGATGACAAGAATTTCTTCCTAAGATTCTCGGCCTGCTTCGGCCAATTTTTGATTGCGCACGATGCGGTCATCTCCTACAAAATTCTCCCGCTCAAAATGTTCGAGCTCACCAAATATTCCTTCCGCCGCGAGCAGTCCGGGGAGCTTGCGGGCTTGAAGCGCCTGCGCGCATTCACCATGCCTGACATGCACACGCTCTGCTCGTCCGTTGATTCTGCGAAAACAGAGTTCGAGTCCCAGTTCAAGAAATCCATGGAATGGATGGACATGGTGCAGCTCACCTATGAGGCAGGCTTCAGGGTGCAGCGCTCGTTCTTTGATGAGAACCGCAAATGGTACGAATCACTGGTAAAGAAGCTCGGCAAGCCAATCATGCTCGAGTTATTCGAGGAGCGCTATGCCTATTTCATCACCAAATTCGAGTTCAATTATGTTGATAATTTAGACAAGGCAAGCGCGCTTTCCACAGTGCAGATAGACGTGGAAAACTCCGAAACCTTTGACATCAATTATGTGAACGACACTGGCAGCAAAGTTCGCCCAACAATTTTGCACGCATCATTCTCGGGCAGCATTGAGCGCGTGATTTACGCCCTGCTGGAAAAAGAGGCAATGAAAATAAAGCAGGGGAAAAAGGCAATGTTCCCAGTCTGGCTCTCGCCCACCCAGATCCGCATAATTCCGATTTCAGATGCGCACACTGACAAGTGTTTAGGGCTCGCAGCCGAGCTCGGCAAATTCCGCTGTAGGGTTGATGTGGATGACCGGCAGGAGACTTTGCAAAAGAGAATTCGTGATGCAGAGCTCGAATGGATTCCCTTTACCGCGGTAGTCGGGGATAGGGAAGCCGAGTCAGGCAAGCTCGCAGTCACCATCCGCTCCACTGGCGAAAAGAAGCAATTCTCAGTTGAAGAGCTTAGCAAATTAGTGGAAAAGGAAAACGCAGGCAAGCCGTTCGAGCCCCTTTCGTTGCCCCAGAAGCTGAGCAAGCGGCCGATAATCTAATGCCATCATTCCGTTCAGCCAATCCTGGCTAATTATATAAACCACCTCTTCCAATAACTCTTTGTGGGAGAAAGATCAGCTCTTCTGGCAATAGTTCTGCTCCTGTTTTCAATACCTTTCACGCTGGCTTCCACCCAGGTTCTTTCCCTGCAAAAATCAGGCGAAAATTACCTTCTTCTAGCCTCTTTTGACTCTTCATCTCCCGCAACCCTGGAGCTCACCAATGGCAGCATCTATTCACTCACCCGTGGGAAAACCGGCCTCCTCCGCCCCATCGGTCTCTCCTTTTCGCTCACCAGCTCCTCCTGCTCCAATCAATTATCTGACTCAGGGCAAAGCGTTTACCAGCTTTCCCGCACCACTGTAAGCAACGATGAATGCTGGTGCGGAAACAAGGATTCCTACTTCTGCGCAAACGTGAATCACGCGCGGAGCTCATACGGCGATCCGCTTTCCTGCAATCGCATTTTAGACAGCAGGATCCAGCGCTATACTTACGTGTACATTTTCAGGGCAAGCAGCAAGGTGTTTTCCATCAAGTCAGCCGCATCCCAAGCCACCCCTACCTATTCACTTTCACTTTCGCTCATGGACACTTCCTCTTCATCCATTCAGCTTAATTCCACTGATGCGAAAAGCTTCTCTTCAACTGCGAGCGCCAGGCTGGTTTCCAACCCGAATATTGATTGCAGCAGCCAGAATTTTGGCCCGCTGTTAACCTCGCCCAATGGCGAAACCGCTGAATACAGCCAGCCTTACCTGCTTGCCTACAATGTTTCCTACAACCAATACCTCTCCTCGCCATCACTCGCTTCGCTCGATTCAGCAATAACTTCTTTCACGCAGCTCACAGCAACCAAATTAACCAACTCCGGCTATTCCCCAACTTCCATTTCCCGCCCTTCCTCCTCTCCCCCTCAATTCGACCCGATCGAATTCACCTTCAGCGGCGATCCATTCTACGATATTCCCGCCGCCTCCCGGCCAAGCACCAACCTAACAATTCTAACCCAGGGAAACCTCTCCATTTCATTCAGCGATTCAGTGAAAGGAACCCGTTTCACGCGAACCTATGCAATCAGGAATTCCGGCTCAACCGATGCCAGCGCCTCGCTGGATTTTCCTTTGCCCGGCGATTTCTCCTCCGATTTGGCAGTGCGCGTGAACGGCCAGTCAATCTCCATTGCCAGCAGCATTGGCACGCTCCACTTCCCAGTCCCCTGTTCCGCTTCCTCAACCTGCAGCGCTTCCATTGATTTCACCATTCTGGGCCTGAACTATGATTTCGCAGAACCTGAAATTACCGAATCCGTTGTAGGAAAAAATCTTGCCGGGAATTCAATTCTGAAAATCTCCAGCGCCAATTCCGTGCGCGCCATGCCTCTTGAAATCCCCCCAACTTTCGATGGCTGGAACGTGGTTTCAGTTTTCCCCTCAGTTTCATCGGTTGCCCCTGGCAGTTCCACTGAAGTTGTGGCAAATCTCGCCCGCGCAGGGGCAAAGGAATGCGGAAGGGAAGAATCGGCAGATTCCCTCTCTGTTTGCATCGATTCTCCGATTTTCATCTATTCAGATACATTCATCGAGCTGGATTTTTCCGAGCTAAAAGCTGCAACCAATCCAGAAAATATCTCAGTTTCCATCGATTCCCGTTCCGCTCCCATCTCCCCGGGCAATGGCAATGAAAAAATCCGCATCAATTTAGGAAGGCTGGGCGGGGGAAAGCACGAATTGAAAATTTCCTACTCCGGCGCAACAGCAGCCAAAAAAGACGCGGCTCCTGCAAACCCCTCCCAGCAAAATCCAACTCCTGCAGCCTCAGCAACTCCTGCCAACCTTTCGCTGGTTTTCCACGATGATTTAACCCCAGGCAAAAACATCTCCTTTGTCGCCTATCTCAACGGAAAAAGGGCTTCCGGAACCCTTTCATTCATTTCCCCAGGCGGAGAAATCCAGCAAGCCAACCTGACCGGGGGCACAGGAGTTTTTTACGCAGATGAAGCGGGAGTCTGGACCGCATCCATGAATCACTCTTCGAAAACTTTTGAAGTCCTTGCGCAAGAAAACGGAAGCAAAAATAGCAATCTAAAAATCGCCTCCAATCCAAACTCCAAGCCAAATGAAAAAGAGAATTCCCTTTTCGGAATCAACATCCCTCTCCAGTCGCTCATGCTCATCTTCCTTGTTTCATTCCTATTTTTAGTGGCCGCCAGCTATGGCGCTTTTGTCTACCTGGGAACTCCCAAGGCAACATTGGAAAAATCCGTCCTGGGGGGGCACGTAAAACTGCGCCTCAAGAACGGAAGCATCCCGTTCCAAAGGGTCACTCTCACCGATTCAATTCCCGCGGAATCAGCCGTAATCAACCAGGCAGACGGCGACACCAAGGACACCATTTTTGGCAAAGTGATCGCCTGGTACATCGAGGATTTGCCCGCAGGAACCGCATGGTCCGCGGAGTATCTGGTTTCAGGAGAGGCCTCGAAAAAGCCATTCAAGTTCAAGGGCTTTTCAAACAGCAAGCAATTCGTTTTCAGCTCCTCACTCCTTGAACAGGGCAAACAGGTAGACTGTAAGGGCAATGCCCATCAGAATGAAAAAGCTGCCGATAAGCGCACCCTTGAGCTCAGGGACAAGCATGCTCTCGAGCACCACGATTCCAAAGTAACTCACGCTGACGATTCCCTTGGAATAGGGGAGGTTCCTTTCAAGCGCGAGATAGCAAAACACGGCGCAAACCAGAAGGCCGGCAAGGGCGTAAAGCATCCCTCCGTCCACAAGAAATAGCAAAACTCCGAGCGCAATCGCCATCATGCACGCAGTTGCGCGCAATTTTAGATGGCTCGCGTACATCACCCGCTCCGCTTCCTGCTGCCACCAGTTGAAGAACATTCCCTGCGCCATGGTTCAACCTTTTCGCTTCTTGCTTATTAATTCTTTTATCTGCCTAACACTAGACGACTGGAGCCGCGCAATCCGCTTCCGCGGGAAACGAAGCGTTCAGTTACTGAAATTCGGGGTTTGCCCCATTTGGCCTTGGCGCCTGTGCGAGCAATTTTCCGTGAAATCCGCTAGGAGATTCGTTCCACCCAAATGCCCGAAACTTCTGCAATTCGTCGCATATAGGAACCCACTTTTTCAACAACCGGAACACATAATCATCAATAAAATACTCGAGAATTAAACGCATATCTAAAGTTGAAAACACATCAACGGTTGGCTGCTGCGGATTCGAAGGGTCAAGCAGAAGAACGCGTAATCTGCCATCTTCGATCTTCTCGATACGGTATTTCTCGCCATCCCTGTCAAATAAAGTAACTGGGAAAAAACCGTCTTTGATTTTTTCGAGTTCTGATTCTTCAAACAGGTCATACCGGAACTGGCCTGCGCGCTTGGAACAATGATGAAACGCGGCTCTATCAAATGCTTCAATTCTACTGATTCCTTCAGCACTTCGTTCCTCTACGAAAAAGGGATGCGCTTTGCAGGGATACGAGATCACAGTCACTGAATAGTCATTCTCGTCTTTTTCGCCATTATTGCATCTGGTGCAAGCCCAGAACTTGCGTTCAACATCAAGGACTGGTTGTCTGAGCAGATTGGCTTCACAAACACGAAATTGCAACTGTACGTAACATTCGAATGCATTTCGTGGATAGCGGTTTAAAAAAAAGTTGAAAGCAATCTCAGCCACGCGCAGGTGCTCACTTAATTTACCTGGCCGTATTTGCCTTACGAAGCGAGGGGTACCATATTTCGAGTTTTGGTTGGCCTGCATATACCTAAGAAGATCATCGATAAGTATGGCGACAGACCTTGGGGGCTGTTTCTGCGGTTGTTGGAAAACTGGCCGTAATACCTTTAGCATGGGCACCGACTCAGTTATAATTAATGTGAAAAAGCATTTATTAGGCATATCTGTTCATGCCATTCCGCCCAAGCAAGCTTCACCTGACCGTCTATCCAATCTTCCCGCACTTTTCCCCTATTTTCCTGGAAATAGCCAGCGCCCTTTCCGGCTCCAGCGTGAACACCCTTTCATTCTTTTCTTCCAGCGAATCAGCAACTTCCATCGCCTGCTTCTTTTCCAAATTCAATCCCACGGCAGAACTAATCACGGCTTTCCTAATGGTATTCTTCTTGTGCGAGAAAATATTCGTCAGCACTTTCGCAGTCTCCTTTTCAATCTCCTTCCCTGTTTTTTTCACCCGTATAATTGCCGATGAGACTTTTGGCTGCGGCCTGAAGGCATAGGGTGGCACCAGCTCCATTACTTCCATTTCAAAGCAGGTTTGGCTCGTCACACTCAGGCGCGAATATTTCTTATTTCCCGGCTTGGCAACCATGTGCTCGACAAATTCCTTCTGCAAACAGAGCACAGCCAAATCAAAATCATATTCCGTGAGCTTAAACAAAAGAGGCGAAGAAATGCAATAGGGCACATTGGAAGCAATTCTGTCAATCTTCTTTGCCTTGCCTGCCTCGCCCCCCACTTCTCTCTCTAGAAAATCAGCATGCTCGATTTCAATTTTCTTTTCCTCCACAAATTTCACGCGCAACTCGCGTGCCAGCCGCGCATCCTTTTCAATGGCAGTGATTTCCCTAGCGCCTGCTTCCAGAATTTTCTCAGTCAGATTCCCGGTTCCTGCCCCAATTTCAAGCACACTTTTCCCATTGCAATCCAAATACTCCGCCTCGCGCTCGGCAACGGATTCATCAACAAGAAAATTCTGCCCAAGCTTTTTGCTCGGCTTAAAATCGTCTATGGTTAGCATCAAGAATCATCCAGAACTAGAAATTATTGGAATGCTGCTAATTAAAATTCACGGGGTCTCGCCGGAGGCTTGGTAAGCACGTAATATTTCTCGGTTCCCTGCAATTCGGCCTCGATTCTCTGCGCCAGTATCTCCTCGGGATTCGGCAATAGGTGCACCCTTTTCCTCACATCCTCAAAATTCTCAAACAGCCTTTCCTCCCTTGCCTTCAGGATTTCCTGCATGTGCTTTTTCCCGATTCCAGGCAAAAGCTCGAGCTGGTGCAGCCTCATGGTCACGGCCCCGCACTTGTTTATGAAATTCACAAAATCCGGTTCCCTTTCCTTAATGATATTCTTGATTGCAATCTTCAGTTCCGAGCGCGCGGCTCCGGTAAGCGCATCATAGTCAATCCTTCCCTTGATGTGGTTCACCTTGTCGCGCTCATCCTTGCCAATGTAGATTTTTTCCTCCACGCTAAGCTGGATGTTCTCTTTCGGGTATAATTCAAGAAGGGTAAAATACTGGGTTCCGATTACCTGGGCCAATGCCTCTTTCCTGGTATCAGTTGACTTGCCCACTGGCATGAAGTCTAGCACCAAGGCATAATCTTCCATTCCGCTCCTTTTTTGCTGCTCCATGTTCCTCGCACCCAGTATGTCTACTCATTAACATTGCTACTTCTCCAATTTTATTCCTTAGGTTCTTTAGGATTGTATTTCCCCACAAGTTCAAGCACTTCCTTCGCTGTTTTCTCGCCCATTTTTCCCCTTGCGCTCGAAAGGATCGCATTAAGCTGATCCTCGGTCTTGGGAAGCATGTCCACGATTTTGCACGCGGCAGCCTCGGTCACTCCCTCGATCTTCACGAGCTCCTCGCGCAATTCGTCCGCCTTTTTCTTTGGCAGTTTGGCGAATTTCTTCAAATAATCAAGAGTTGCCTGCTGTTCGAATCCCAGTTGTCCCTCTTTTTCCCTTTCCTCGAGAATATGAAGGCTCTCCGAGAGTGTTGCATTCTTTTGGCCGACCATTTCTTTTCCAATCATTCAATAACCTCGCAAACATTCATTTTGTTTAAGCTTTCCTAAGATGCACGCTCGGCACAGCAAACTGCTTTGAGCCGTTCATGTCCCTTACCTTTACGACATAGGCGTTTCCCCTGATTCCAATCACTTTGCCCGTCCTTCCCCTGTAGCGCCCGTGCGGCATTCCGCTGAACCCAGAGGTCATGAGCAGGGTGACCGAGTCGCCCACCTTATACTTGGTAAACAGGCGGGTTGCGCCCAGTTTCTTCTTCCTTCCTTTTCTCAGGCTTCTAGTCTTGGTTACCTGGTATCCTTTTGACGCTTTTACCATACAATTCACATCCTTTATTCCATCATTCTATTCGTTATTTCATTCGTTAAACAGAACTTTATTCCCACTTAGCCAGACAGCTAACCCTAAGGATTCGGTTCTCCCGTTTGTCTCTATCCTTTTCCCTTTTTGACCTTTATAAACCTATACCCTTTATAAAGAGGTGTCGTTTAAAAACCTTCAGGTGATGCTTTCATGGCAAAGGAAAAATCCAAACCGAAACACTATCCCAAGGCAATTTTCAAGGTTGAGAATATTGTCGCCAGCGCAAATCTGCAGGTGGAACTCGATCTCTACGCGATTGCGCAGAACGTCAGGAACGTGGAATACGAGCCAGAGCAATTCCCGGGCGCAATTCTGAAATTGGTGGAGCCGAAATCTTCGCTCCTGCTCTTTAAGAACGGCAAAATAATCTGCACCGGCGCCAAGAGCGAGGCCGATGTCAAGCGCGCACTGGAACAGGCGATAAAGATTCTCGCCGATTACTCCCACGCCCCATCCGCCAAGAAATAATTGTCAATATTACTGGGAGCTGTTTTTGGTTCCGTTATCCGTTCCATTCACAACCAGCGGAGCGCTTTGCTCATTCGCCTTTGTTTTTCTGCAGTCTATTTTTGCCATGACCTTCTCTTTCTTCACGAGCCCCCTTATCACTGTCCCGTCATCAAACACCATCGAAGGCGCGCTCGTCACATTATACCTTGTTTTTATCAGGTCAACCAGGTCAATGTCCAAATCCGTTGCCAGCGTAATCACGCGCACGTTCCCGCATTCCGCCCGCACCTCGTCCAGGATCTGCCCCTGCACAATGCAGTCCGGGCAGTGGGTCTTGGTTTCATGGAAAAACAGGATTGAGATGAACGCGTCCCCCTTGCATTTTTCCCTTGCCTGGGTCGCATAAAGCCAGAGTTCCACATTGGACAGGAAATACCTCCTTTGCGTTTCCCGGTAATCGGCAAAAAGGTTCGCATCCTCCAGCTGCTTCAGCCTGGTTATGAAATTCGTCCCCTTGTCCATCTGCTTCTCGGTGCTGAACTCCAGGGCAGTGCAGAACGCGCTGCTATTCTGGTCCTGGAAAGTCTGGCTGTACAAAAACAGGAGGCGGGTAGACTCCAGCTCGTCCACCGCGCTCTGCACATCATTGGAAAGCGATGCCAGTTTCGCATCATCGAGCATTTTCACTCCCGCGAGCCCAATGAGCACCAGCACCAGCGTAATCACGAACGCCTTTCCATAGTCGATTTTTACCATATCTTTTCACTTCCGTTTAGCTCCTTTGCCACTCCCACCGCATAGAAGAACGAATTAAGCATGCTGTAAAATAAAAGCGTTACAACCATTATTAATGCATAGTTGAAGTTCAGCTTCGCCTTTGCCATCCTGAACCCGCTCACAATGAAATAGGTCCAGATGCTTCCGACGATGAGCATGAAAATCGCGGCGCTGGTGATCACGCTGCCACCTCCGGCAAGCCCCTCAACCGAAAACTTCGGCATCTCGGAGATCGAAAGCCAGGACAGGGCCACGGTGCCGGTCAGCCAGATCCCCCTAAGAATTGCATAAATCACGAGCACGGTCGCAATGACGGAAAGCAACACTGAAATCGCCATCAGGCTGAATGAGAAAACCCCGAAATCCCCGTACTTCGGGTTCATCACCATGTGCTTGTATTTTTTCAGGTTGAACACCCCGCCCCGGTACCAGCGCACCCTTTGCCTGTAGAGCCCCTTCAGGGTCTTCGGCACTTCGGTGGGGGCGACCACCTCGGTGCAGCAGTCAATCTCATAGTGGTTGTTGTGCAGCCTGAGTGTGATTTCCATATCCTCGGTGATATTGTGCTCATCAAATCCCCCGAGCTTTTCCAGCACCTTCCTCCTGTAAATAGCCATGGGCCCGGGCACCACCATCAGCCCGTTGACTTTTGAAAGCGTCGCAGGCCCGAACCCGAATCCGTTGAAGTATTCGATTGCCTGGATTTTCTGCAGCAGGTTTTTCGGCCTTGACACGGTTATGAACGTGGTGACAGCGGCAATATTCGTCCCTTGCTTGTAAAATACCGGCACCATTTTTTTCAGCGCATCCTTCGGCGGGTAGGTGTCCGAATCAATGCACGCCACAAACTCGGTTTTCACCTGCCGCAGCGCTTCATTCATAGACCTCGCTTTCCCGAAATTAACCGGGTTCGTGATCACCCTTATGCCGCCAATTTTCGCCAGCTTTTTTCCTGTGTCATCCTTGCTCGCGTCATTTATCACGATTATCTCGAACGGCTTCGGGTATTCGAAGCTCCTTGCGCAGGCCAGGCACTCCTCAATCGTCTCGCTGCTGTTGTAAGCCGGAATTATCACGGTGATGCTCGGCCATTCGGTGATCTCGGGCACAGGGGTGTGCTTCATGTCAAAATGCACGAGCAGGTAAATCACATAGGAGTAGAGCAGTATGAGCGTCATTGCCAGGAAAACCAGGGAAATCGTGCTAGGGGTTGAAAGGAAAATGGAAACAAAAACCAGCAAGGCTAGGAAAATAATCAGCACTCTTGCATTCCTGAAAATGGCCGCTATTAGGTTCCTTACTCCCGAGAGCATATTACAGCTTTTTTGCACTCTCGCCTATTTATATATAAGCTCACGCGGGGCAACATTTTACCCATGAACCGGCCAAGCAAAGTTTTGGTAAGCTCGCCTTCGCGCCTGCATTTTTGCCTAGTTGACCTGAACGGGTCACTGGGCAGGAGCGACCTTTCGGTCGGAGTCGCGCTTGAAGAGCCAAGGTGCGAAGTCGAGGCCATCGCCAGTTCTACTATCAAAATCACCGGCTCATCCGACCCTCGCATAAATCAAATCCTTTCAAAATTAAACTGCGCAAACAACTGCAATCTCCCAATTAAGCAAAATATTCCCGAACATGTGGGATTAGGCAGCTCCACCCAACTGCTCATGGCAGTTGCCAAAGCAGCCAGCATAATTTCCGGAAAAAATTATTCAACACTGCAACTCGCAGAACTCGCACAAAGAGGAGGCACCAGCGGCATAGGCGTCCACGCATTTGCCAGCGGCGGCTTCCTGGTAGATGCGGGCCACTCATTCGGCAAAAAAGGAGTGAAAGCAAGTTTCAGTTCAAGCAGCTTCTCTTCCTCTCCAGCTCCCCAATTGCTCGCCCGCTACGAGCTTCCGGAAAGCTGGCACTTCGCCTGCATAATTCCAGATTCAAAAAAATTCTTCGGAGAAAAGGAAAACGAGATTTTCCAGAGCAAAACCCCTGTGAGCGAGAAAATCACCGAGCAGCTTTCGCGCGCAGTCCTGGTAAAATTAATGCCCGCAGCAGTGGAGCAGAACGCAGTTGATTTCGGAGAATCACTAAATCTCTTAAATCAAATCCGATTGGCAGACAACTGGGCAGACCCAGCGCTCCAAAAATACGTCAAGCAGATGATTAGCGCAGGAGCGCTCGGCGCTGGCATCAGCTCCTTCGGCCCATTGGTCTATGGTTTCACTGATTCAAAAAACAAGGCAGAGAAAATTCTCTCCGAGTTCGACTGCACAAAATTCGTTTCAAAAATAGAAAATAAGGGAGCGAGAGTCAGGACTTCGGATTAAACCCTACATCCTCAAGTTTCTCCCAGTTTTTTCTCGGCCCCGAACACTATCCTGCCGCACTGCCATCTTATTCAGAAGTTTTGGAGTGTCCAATGCCTCGCAGACCATTTTCCAAACATTCAGCCTGGCAACTTCTTCAGCCTTATTCCTCCCAAAAAAGAGCTCATGCCCAACACTGGAAACATGGGTCAATTCAATTTTAGTGATTTTACCCACTGTCGTATCCCGTTCTGAAATTTTCATCCAGAATAATTTTGCGCCCGGAATTGTGGTTTTAAAGGAGAAAACAATAACTTCGCGTTTTCTTGCGTTATTTTCCTTGTCAAATTTTGTGTTAAACCAGTCGGCCACCCCATTATTGCCGCGGGTGATTTTCCCATCGCTCCTCTCAATAAGAAGGTCAGTTACTAGGTCGCAGAGCGCCATCCTCCCGAACTTGCCGTTCCCTTCCAGCCTGTCTATCACTTCACTCGGAAAAACCAATTGAAACGCAGGCGCCTTCTCCACCACTGTTTCCCCTTTGTTCTCTGTTTTTTTCAATTCCTGCTTAACCGCATCAAGAGTCAAAATCCCCTTTATCATAGTCAAATCAGAAGCGTTTACCAGGAATGTATTCGTCAGCTCAATTTCAACTTCCCCGGTTTTTTCCATTTTCGCGTTTTCCCCATCGCCGCTACTAACCAAGACATCCCTGATGCTAACCCAAACCGAGCCTGCTCCAACATTAGTCTTAAGGTGCATGGCATCTTTGCTGCCATTGGACTGAAGTTTATCTATTGTAATCTTTCCGCCGCTCTTTCCTTCCAGAAGCGTGCTAACAGCACTGGAAACCCTTCCCAGGCTTACGCCCTCTCCAGCAGCCAGCACTAGCGGCTCAAACGGATTAGGTTCAGCCATCCGCGCCATTAACTCAGACACATCCATTACTGCCAAATTCAACACCTCTCCATCAGTTCCCTATGTTTTTATTTGAGTAGTTTTTCCAGTATTTTGCGCCTCTGTTTTCTGTTTTGCAATCTCTGCCCTGATATTTCCCGGAGCCAGAAGCTTCCCGATTTTAATCCACAGCGCCTGCCTTATAATTTCATCCACTTTAGTTTTTACTATAGACGAAGAAGTCGAAGTAATATCGAGCAGCGTAACTTTAGCCGACCCGTCCTTTTCCACAGCGGCCCTCAGCCAAAACTCCTTTACGCCCGGAATTTCCGTTTCATCAAACTTAATTATAACGCGACATTTATCGTCGTATTCAATTTTAGTGCTGGTTTTGATTTGACTCTGGCGCAGAATGCCGATTATCGTCCAGCCAAGTCTAGTGTCGTCCTCTTTCAGCGATTTCATCAGGTTTTTCGGAACAGCCAATTCCAATGGCTTTGGCGCAATCTCGGCCATGATATTTTCAAGAGGCAGGATTCCGCTAATCAAATCCACCACTTCCTTCAGGGGGACTTTTTCTTTCAGCAGTTTGTACTCTTTCTTCTGATAAACACCCGCCACCTGAACTTTAACCGACCCGTCGTTTTCCGGGTCACTGACTTCAATCCAAATAGTGCCAACGTTAGGAATATCTTTAGTTTCAAAAATGCAGGAAATTCCCGTCTCGTGAAAATTAAGGGCCTCAGAACCAGGTATAATTTTTCCCCCACTCCCAACATTCAGAAGCTCCACCACAGCATTAGCAATCTCGCCTGTGGTTACGCCCTCGCCCGCAGGCACTATAAGTCGAAAATAAGGTTCTGTTTCTGCCATAGATCACACCATTGCCAGTCGTCCTACCTCTTTATCTTCACTCCCTCTGCCTTTCCAATCCCAGCTTTCAGCATTGCAATCTCTTCCGTGATTTTTGGAACATTCAGAATTCCTCTAACCATTTCCAAAACCATCCCCTTGGCCATATCGTCTGCATCCCCTCCTGCAGGCATCCGGCAGCATTGGGTCAAAGCAATCTTAACTGAATTGTCCGGTTGCCTTTCTATTCTCATAAAAAACCGGTCTACGCCAGGGAGCGTTGTTCCCATGTAAAAAGCCAAATTATCTTCATTCTGTTCAACTATGCCAGCATTCATAATTTTCCCATTGCTCTCATTCAATAAGAATTTCATCACAATGCTGCCGAGCCCCAGCACCATGCCGCCGAGTGCTCCCTGAATCTCTTCCAATTGCCCTATCGCCTCTTTCGGAATAGTCAATTCAAACGATTTTGCAAGCTCAGTTTTGATATTCGGAAGAGTCAGAATGCCCTCAAGCTTGGCCAAAAGCGCACTCCGCGCCATATCCCCCACCGGTGCGCTCACATCATTTTGGGACATCGTGGTCAGCTTAATCCTGAACCCATCCTTCACGTAATCGATTTGCAGCCAAAACGAGTCTACGCCCGGCATTTCCGTCTTAAAAAACAAGATAGCCCGGGCAGGGGAGCAGTCAGCAAGGTCCTTTGTGATTTTCTCATCGCTTCTATTTTCCAGAAGTCCTTGAACAGCAGTGGCAAGCGCCTCGATGGTTGTGCCAAATTCCTTGGGCACGATTAGTTCAAATGAATTAGCCATAAGTCAACATCTCTTAATTCTGCGTCTTTATCGGAGCTTTCTTATCCACTGCTTGCGAATTCGCCGGCTTCAGGAATTGCGCCTGGATCGCTGGAAGGGTCAAAATTTCCTTGAGCATTTTCACAAGCGCCATCCGGGCAACAAGGTCCGATGTCTTTTTCCCATCACGGACACAATTCAATGAAATCAAAACAGGTTTCTGTTCATCTGTGTTTTCAATCTTTATCTCAAATTCAGTTATCCCCGGAATTTTTGTTTCGAACGTACAAACAGCAGTATCATATTTTGGCATAAGTGTGCCGGGGAGCACTTCACTTAACTCGATTTGTTCATTGCTCCGTTGCTTAAGAAGGGCCGCAATAATCTTACCCAGCTCCTTCGCAGTCACTGTTTTTTCCCCTGTTTCTTTCGGAACTTCCAGCCTAAAATCAGATTTTTCAGCGCGTTTTTTCTGCAAATGCGCGACAATCTTATCTTCACTCAGGAATTTCTTGACCTCCTCCACCAACGCAATTTTAGCAGTTTGATCAGGTGCCACTTCTTCAGCATAATAAATGTGATTCGAGGCCAATGAAACCTCAATCGATTCATCTGTCGTGAAATTTGACACGTTAATCCAAAATTCGTCCACTCCCTTCATTATTACCCTAAACCAGCAGGCAAATCCGCCCTCGTCAAGTTCAGTTTCCTTATGGGCAATCGGAATACTCTGGCGCATAAGCGTTACAACAGCAGCGGCAACTTCTCCTCTCTCCACTGGCTGGCCATCTATCTCTTTTGGCAAACTAATATCAAGTCTGGTGAAATCTCCCATAGTTCAGCACCCTTACGCCCCCAGGGGCTCCTAGCGCTTACCTCTTCTTCGCCTTCTTAGGCGCGGGTTTCGCCTTCCCCTTGGACGCCTTTTGGCTGAACTTCACGTTCTTGGCAACGCTCTTCCAGGTTTTTGCGCTGACTTTTTCCTTCACTTTGACCGGCTTGGTCATGAAAAGGTCCAGCGCGCTTTCCTTTTGCGCAACCCTCTGCTTCAGCCTTTCGAGCGCAGGGAATTTCGAGCCTGCGTCCGAAACAATAGTTTCCTCTTTCTCAGGAACAGCAATCCTCACATCAGATTCTGGTTCAGGCGGCTTTGCCGGCACATCCAATGGCGGAATCGGCACAATCTCCTTTGCCACCACTTCCTTCTTTTCCTCGGCCAGCTTCGGGACCGCGAGCATGTCATCCTGCTCCGCGCTATCCTCCTTTGCCGGGTATTCGTAGTCGCCGTCAGCCGGAGGCTCCGCGTCCTCCCTGCTTCCCCTCTGTGAGTAGAATGTCACAACTCCGAGCAGGAGAATCGCAACCACCACGAGCCCGATCACAACCATGGTGAATTTTTCAAGAATCGAATTAACAGTTGATTCCTCTTCCTTGGTAATCGCAGCAGCTGTCGGGGTTTCGACTTTTGAGATTTCGCTTGCAGCCTCGGAAACAGCGGTTTCCGGGCTTGCGGTGAGGTTCAGGCCTGCGGCAACTCCGTAATTATAGGTGCTCGCATACTGGGGCTTGAATCTCGCCTCCCCGTTGCTGTCAGTGGTGAGCGTATCAACCATCACCTTAACGTCCGGGGAAGTCACATAAATGACGACCCCTGCGATTGGTTTTCCGTCAGTGGTAGTCAGCTTAAGGACCGCTTCCTCGCCCACTTTTATTTCGCCGGTCGCTTCAAGCCTTACTCCTACCGGGTCGAATTTAATCTTGTATCCTTCCTGCGCTTTTTTAGCCGCATCCGTCGGAAGCGCTTCAGTTCCCTCATTTGAAACCACAACAATAGATGTTGCGGAATTCGCGTCAATGGATGCGAATTTCTGCGTGGTGAGCTGTCCGTTTACCGTATAGGAGATTTCAACATTTGTCACTTTAACCGGCAAGTTGTTGCTAATCGTCAAATTCACTCCGGAATAATAGGCGGTCTGCGGCGCGCCGGTAACAACGCTCAAAATCTGGTTTTCATAGGAGAAATATTTCATCTCCGAGTCCACTCCGGACGATGCCGCGAATAGCGCTCCGGCCAAAACGGCCAATACTAATACTGCTCCGATAAAGGTTTTGTGTGTAATCATCAGCCTCACCACAATCTAATATTTGGCGCAACAGTCATATTTAAAGTTATCGTGGACCTTTTTTCCCATTTCGCTCATGAAACGCAATCTATTTAAGCAACCTAAGCGCCAATAATAGCAGTGAATTGAATGGCCAAGCAAAAGAAGTTCTTATACCAGACAGTGGCGCGCGAATTTTCTGCGCCAGCGCTAGATGATTCGCTAGTTCTGCCGATTGCAGTTGGCCTGATTCTGCTCGTAGTTCTCGTTCTTGTACTGTGAGCGCCGGCAAAAATTAAGGAAAATTTTTGGGCCGGCGTTTGTTCTGACAAAACTTAGCTTAGGCTCGGAAAAAATGAAAAAATGAAACAAAAATGAAAAAATGGTGAAAAATTTGGATGAAAAAATAGGTGAAGAATTCGGCGGATTTCCCGCACACCTAATCAACGCCATGCCTGCGGCAGTTATATACTACAGCGGCTCGGCGCGGCTCCAGGGCGGCTTCCCAAAGCCGCCTGCGCCTCTCGAGAGGCGCCCCGCAATATTGCCGGAGCCGCTGCCTAGGCAAAAGGCATTTAAGAATGCGATAATAAAGAGACGGATAACCGTCTTCCTAACGGGGTTGTTTTGAATGGCAAAAATGAAAGGAGCAAAGGCAGTCGTCGAGGCGTTGAAGAAAGAAGGAGTCACAACCATGTTCGGTTTCCCTGGCGGAGCCAACATGCCAATCTATGACGCGCTCATCGAAGAAGAGAAAAATTTGCGCCACATTCTCGTCAGGCACGAGCAGGGAGCAGCGCACGCAGCCGAGGGATACGCGCGCGCAAGCGGCACAACCGGCGTGTGCATGGCCACCAGCGGCCCGGGCGGCACCAACCTCCTAACCGGAATAGCTGACGCTTACCTGGACTCGGTTCCAATAGTTGCCATCACTGCCCAGGTTTCCAGCCATCTCATTGGCGGCGACGCATTCCAGGAAGCAGACCTTTTCGGGCTGACAATGCCAATCACCAAGCACAATTACAAAATCCTTGATGCCCAGGAGCTTCCAAAAGTTTTCAAGGAAGCTTTTGCGCTCACAAGGCTCGGCAGGCCAGGACCAGTTGCGATTGACATTCCAAAAGATGTGCTCAACACAATGATCGAGTTCAATTATCCAAAAGGTGAACTCAAAATTCCGGGCTATCAGCCCCAGCTCATTGGCCACCCTGAGCAAATAAAGAAAGCAGTGGACATGATTGTTGCAGCCGAAAGGCCGCTGATATTGGCAGGAGGAGGAATAATCGCGAGCAATGCGCATCAGGAATTGGTCGCCTTAGCAGAGGCACTATTCGCTCCAGTCACAACCACATTGATGGCCAAGGGAGCGATTTCCGATCTCCACCCGCTGTGCCTAAACCAACCCGGAATGCACGGCAGGGTGGTTGCGAACTGGGCAATTCAAAATTGCGATTTGCTAATCTGCATAGGCGCAAGATTCGATGACCGAATTACCGGAGACCCGGCCACATTCGCAACCAATGCAAAAATAATCCACATTGACATTGACACGGCCGAGATCGGGAAGAACGTGCGCGTCCATCTTCCCATAGTGGGCGATGCGAAAAGCATTCTCACTGAAATGCTCAAGATGCTCGCCAATGTGAAATACACAAAAGGCGAGAACGAGTGGAGAAAGCGCATAAAGGAACTCAAGCGCGAGTGCACCTGCGATTTCAACCTAAAGGGAAATCCAATCAAGCCGCAGAAAGTCATCTGGGAGTTGAATCAGCTAATGCCCAAGGACGGCATTCTGGTGACTGAAGTCGGCCAGCACCAGATGTTTGCCATGCACTTTTACAAGGCGCCAGGCCCAAGGCAATTTATTTCCAGCGGAGGGCTTGGCACCATGGGCTTCGGCTTGCCCGCGGCCATTGGCGCAAAAGCAGCCAAGCCAGACAAAACAGTGGTCGACCTAGCCGGAGATGGAAGCATACTAATGGTGAACCAGGAATTCACCACCAGCGTTGAGCACGACCTTCCGGTCGCGGCAGTTGTCCTTAACAACAACTGGCTCGGCATGGTAAAGCAGTGGCAGAAATTATTTTTCGAAAAGCGCTACTCTGGCACGAACCTCGGAAAAATGCCGAACTTCGTGAAGCTGATAGAAGCATACCATGGAAAAGGCGAAAGGGTTGAGCGCGAAAGCGAGGTGCACGATGCGCTCCAGCGCGCGCTCAAAACCGATGTCGCGTTCCTATTGGACATAGTGACAGACCCGGAGGAGGACATTCTCCCCATGGTGCCGGCAGGAGGCAGGCTTGACCACATGATTCTTGGCAAGCCATGCCCGAAAATTTAGAGGGTGATTCTTATGGCAAAAAATGAAACAGATGCAAAGCAAGCGCTCCACATAATCTCCATGCTTGTGGAGGATAAGTTCGGTGTGCTCCAGAGGATTTCAGGGGTGTTCTCGCGCAGGGGGTTCAACATGGACTCGCTCACAGTCGGCGCAACCACCACTCCGGGAGTTTCGCGCATGACCATAACCACGCGCGGAACCGATGAGCGCGTTGAGCAGATCGTGAAGCAGCTCTCCAAATTAGTGGAAACGCTAAAGGTCAGCGAGCTTTCCCCGGACGATTCAGTTTCGCGCGAAATCGCGCTGGTCAAGGTTTCAGTAAAGGATTTTGCCACGCGCAGCGAAGTTTTGTCCTACGCTGACATTTTCCGCGCGCGCGTTGTTGACGTGGCGGCAAAGTCGCTCACCATTGAGATTACTGGGGAAAGCACCAAGGTCGATGCTTTCATAGACCTGATAAAACCATTTGGAATAAAAGAAGTTGTGCGCACAGGAATATGCGCCCTTCAGCGTGATTAGTTCCAGCAGAAGCAAAAAGTGTGGGTAATTTTTTGGAAACAAAGATTTGCAGGCAGGGCAGGATTCTCGCCATTTATGTGCAACAGGGCGAAGACCTTCTCGGCTCAATCAAAAAGGCGTGCACGGAGCACAAAATCAAGTCCGGCATAGTGACCGGAATCGGCGCCGTGGGCAAGGCCGAATTAATCGGCGGAAAAAGCACGCAGAAAATCGATGCTTTCCAAAAAGCCTACGCAGAGCCCCTGGAAATCTGCCCGCTGGTTGGCAACATCACAACGCTAAACGGCGAGACTTACGTGCATGTGCACGCATCGCTCGGCAAGACAGAGCACGGCCAGCTCGGCGGGCACGTGGTGAGCGCAGAGGTTTCGCTGGCAGGCGAAATTTTCATAATCGAAATTGTTGATGAAATCAAAAGGAAACGGAATGATAAGATCAACATGAACGTTTTAGACCTAGAAAAAAAATAAATGTGAGGCGAGAATATGAAAATATACCATGACAACGATGTGGACGATGCAATCGTCCGTGACAAAGTAATAGCGGTAATCGGCTACGGAATCCAGGGCCGCGCCCAGGCGCAGAACTGGAAGGACTCGGGCTTCAAAGTCATCGTGGGCCTAAGGCCAGAGGGAAAAACCTGGCAGCAGGCAAAGGACGATGGCATGGAAGTCATGGCCATCGAGGATGCGGCAAAGAAAGGCGACATCATTTGTTTACTGACTCCGGACATGCCACAAAAGGAAATTTACCAGACGCAAATCAAGAAGCACATGAAGGCAGGCAAAACTCTGTACTTCTCGCACGGGTTCAACATCACCTACAAGCAGATCCGCATACCCTCGGGAGTTGACGTGATAATGGCCGCTCCCAAGGGGCCGGGCGCAAAAGTCCGCCAGACCTACAAGGAAGGATTCGGCACGCCTGCGGTAATCGCAGTTGCCCAGGATGCAAGCGGCAATGCGAAAAACATAGCGCTCGCCATGGCAAAGGGCCTGCACTCAACCAAAGCAGGGGTCTTTGAATGCACCTTTGACCAGGAAACCTACACCGATTTATTCGGAGAGCAGGCGGTTTTGTGCGGAGGCACGGCCGAGCTGATAAAAGCCGGATTCGAAACACTCGTTGAAGACGGTTTCCCGCCGGAAATGGCATACTTCGAAGTGCTCCACGAGCTCAAGTTAATCGTTGACTTGATTCAGGAAGGCGGATTGGAATACATGTGGAGCAAGGTCTCGGAAACAGCACGCTACGGCGGAAGGACCCGGGGCAAGCTGGTTGTGGACGCGCGCACCAAGAAGAAGATGAAGAAAATCCTGGGCCAGATAAAGGGCGGCAAGTTCGCCCGCGAGTGGATAAAGGAATACTATTCTGGCAAGAAGATTTTCGAGGATATGCGCGAAAAGGAAAGCCAGCACCAGATTGAAATAGTTGGCGCTGAAATCCGCTCGCTCTTCCAAAAGCCAAAGTAGAGCGCACATTGTTCGAGCAGAGCCGCGCTCACTCCTAAATGAATAAATAGGGGGAGATGCAAAAGGATTAGTTGGTGGTATCCATGGGCACAGTAAAGGAAATTGCAAAAGATCTTGAATTCTGGAAGCATCACGGCAAGAAGAAAGAGGCGCCAGCGGAGATCAAGCAGCAGCCACCCCTGTCCGATTCCGCATCTCTTACCAAACCCGGAGTAAAAATCATCAAGGAAAGAATCCCCCCGGAAGCTCTTGACAGCCGCAGGTTTGTCACCATAAAGACGGATAAGGGCGAAACCATAACCGGCAAAATACAGTCCATTGACAAGGATGGAAACATCACCCTAAAAGTGAATACTCACGGCATCAAAAAGCTCGCCGGCTTCAAAACCAAGCCCCTGCACATCAAGGCCGAGTCTATCACCGGAATCGGGGTTGGTAAAACCGCGCAGGAAGCCCAGGCAAATGTCAAATCCCTGTTCGGGCTTAATGCTCCGGTTATAAGCGCGCCACCCGCTCCAAAGGAAGAAGAGGTTCCGACATTCACCCAGGGGACCACGGCTGCGAAAAAGCCAAAACCCGCAGTGGTTCCTGCTCCAGCTCCGGCCCAGAAGTCCAGGCCATCAACTCAAAAAACAATCAAGCCTCCAGAAAAGAAGACAGGAGAGCAAAAGCCAAAGCAATCCGCGCCCAAGTCAAATCTGAAGGCGACAGTTCCAAAACCAGTCAAAAAGAACGAGAAAGAAGACAAAAAACCGTCTGAAGAAGAAAAGAAAAAAGCAGCCGACAAGGCAAAAGCCGACAAACTAAAAGCTGACAAAGTAAAAGTCGACAAAATAAAAGCAGACAAAGCGAAGGCCGACAAGGCAAAAGCAGACAAACTAAAAGCTGACAAAGTAAAAGCAGACAAAGCGAAGGCTGACAAGGCAAAAGCAGACAAACTAAAAGCCGACAAAGCAGAAGCCGACAAGCAAAAGGCTGGCGAGCAGGAGCGCACTCCCCGCCCCTCCAGGTAAGAAAAGAAATAACGGCCGGAAATCCCTAGCATTCACATCCGAGGAAATCTACCTATGGCAACCGCCTTTTCTCCGTGCAGCATAACCGGCCTTTTCCGCATCCATGAAAACGGCTCGAGCGGAGCAAGCATAGTCCTGGGCGAAGGGGTCACCACCACTGTTGAAAAGCTCGCAAACAAGGAAGCGAACAGCATCATAAAAATAAATGGAAACGCGGCATTGGACGCGCCCACTTCCAGAAAAGTCCTTGAAAAATTCAGTGCTGAAAAAGGCTATTCAGTTTCCCATGAAACCAAAGTCCCCATCGGCTTTGGGCTCGGTACAAGCGGCGCAGGCGCGCTTTCGCTCGCACTCGCACTAAACGCGGAATCCGGCGACGGACTCACTTTTTCAGACTGCCTGAGGTTCGCGGCAGAAAGCGAAATAGAGGCAGGCACTGGCCTGGGGACAGTCTATGCCGAGGCAGCAGGAGGCCTGGTTTTCCGCAAATCCCCGGGCGAATTTCTCGAGCTTGACAAAATCGACATTTCAGAAAGCTACTCCATTGTTTGCGGCTTCCTAGAGCCAATCCCCACTGCAAAAATAATCCGCGATGAGGGTTGGAAAAAGAAAATCAATTCCGCAGGAGAGAAATACCTGGGAAGTTTCCTAAAGGAAACCTCCATCGAGAATTTCATGGCAAATTCCCGCAAGTTCGCGTTCGAAACCGGCCTGCCAGATGAGAAAATAAAATCAATTCTGGAAAAGGAAAAGGACGCAAGCATGGCAATGCTGGGCAAAACAGTTTTCACAATCACCAAGGAAGACCCAAGGAAAATTGCCGAAAGATACGGAAAATTCTCCAAATCAGTTTTAATTGCAAAGCCCTCAAATATTGGAGCAAGCGTGATCCCATGAGCCAAAAACCACTACCCAAATCACATCCCCGCTTTTCTTCTCTCTCCCAGCGCCACGCGCTGGAAGCAGGCGTGAAAGATGGAATCACGCACCCCACCGGCCTGATCGCGTTCGGCAGGGGCGAAGCATTCGACTATTTGCTGCATGAGAAAACGCACCCTTTCGCGCAAAAGGCAATTGCCAAAGCAGCCCAGGAAATTCGCAAAGCGAAGAATTTCGTCATCTCAGTAAACGGAAACACTTCAGCTCTCTGCCCGCGTGAAATAGTGCAGCTTGCGCGCGCATCAGGAGGAAAACTTGAAGTGAATTTGTTTTACCGAAGCGAGGAAAGAATAAAGAAAATCATCTCAGCCCTGAAAAAATCAGGCGCAAAAAAAGTCTATGGACTAAAGGATGATGCTCGCGTTTCCGGCCTCGCAAGCGACCGAGCCAAAATTTCCAGCAAAGGAATCGGCTCAGCTGATTTAGTCCTAGTCATGCTCGAAGACGGCGACAGGACCGAGGCTTTGCGCAAAGCTGGCAAGAAAGTGATTGCAGTTGATTTGAATCCCCTTTCGCGCACAGCCCGAAAGGCGAGCATAACAATTGTTGACAACGTGGTGCGCGCAATTCCATTGCTCACAGCGGAACTGAAGAAAAAAGGGGCAAAATCAGATGCGGCTTACAATAACAAGAAAATTCTAAGGCAGGCGGAAAAAGCGATTAGAAAAGGATGAAAGCGAGCGAGTAATCGCGAGCTTCTCATCCGCAGTAAACCTAGTTTAGTTCTGGATGTTGAAAGTGATAGGAGCGGCTCTGTTCGAACAATGTGCGCTCTTATTAGTGGACTCGGGGGGATTCGAACCCCAGACCTCCTCGTTGCAAACGAGGCGCGCTACCGCTGCGCCACGAGCCCAGTGTTAGTTATTTTTGCCGTGCAATATTTATTATTGTTCTTGCATTGAGATAAGCGACATTTATGCCCAAAAAAACCATTCTCCAGTTAGCGCTCGACCTTCCTGAAACAGACCGAGCAATAGCCATTGCATCCGAAGCGGCGAATTCCATCGACTGGGTCGAAGCCGGAACAGTCCTGATTAAGAGCGAAGGGATGAACGCAGTGCGCGCCCTGCGCAAAAAGTTCCCGCGCAAACTGATTCTCGCTGATTTGAAAACATTTGACACCGGCGAGCTTGAGGCAGAATTGGCATTCAAGGCAGGTGCCAATATCGTTACAGTCCTAGCAACAGCGGACTCAAGCACCATCTCCGAGGCAGTGAAGGCAGCCAAGCGCTACAAGGGAAAAGTAATGGTGGATGTGATGAATGCCAGCATCTCCCGCGTGAAAGAGGTGCAGTCACTGGGCATCGATTACCTATGTTTACATGTTGGAATTGACATGCAGAACAAGGGGCACACGGTTTTCGACCGCCTTCATGAAATCAAGAAGATTGCAAACGTCCCGATTGCCTGCGCAGGAGGATTAACTTCGGAAACAGCCCCGCTCGCAGCAAAGCAGGGCGCGCAAATCATAATCATCGGCGGCGCAATTACAAAAGCAGCCAATGCAGGAAAAGCGGCCGCACAAATCAGGCGCGCTCTGAAACTGGGAAAACCGTTTGCTTCTGGCAACTTTGCAAAGTTCAATGAGAAAAATATCGGCAAAGCGTTTGCCCGCGTATCCGCGCCAAACCTAAGCGATGCCATGCACCGCGGCGGCCAGATGCTCGGCATCAAATCCATTGTTCCGGGAGCAAAAATGTTCGGCCGCGCGTTCACGGTTTCCTGCGCTCCAGGCGACTGGGCAAAGCCGGTTGAAGCGATTGACGAGGCAAAAAAGGGCGATGTGATTGTGATTGATGCCGGCGGAAAAGAGATTGCCTGCTGGGGCGGGCTTGCTTCTGCGAGTGCAAGGCGGGTCGGCATAGCTGGCGTAGTGATAGACGGCGGAGCGCGTGACATTGATGAAATCAGAAAGCTGAAATTCCCCGCATTCGCGCGCCACCTGACTCCAGCGGCAGGTGACCCGAAAGGTGCAGGCTCAATGCAGAAGCCGATAGTATGCGGCAAAGTTCTCGTAAAGCCGGGTGACTATATAATAGGGGACGATTCCGGAGTGGTCGTGGTTCCGCGCGAAAAGGCGGCGGAAATCGCAAACCGGGCGATCGATGTGAATGGGCGCGAGGGGCGCATCAAGGCAGAGATAGCAAAGGGCTCCACTCTTTCGAAAGTATTAAAACTAAAGAAATGGGAATTAGTCCATAGCAAGTAACAATCGTATCAGGAGATGATTTTAATGGCCGATGAAATTAACGAGATTGGAAAAACATTCGTTTGCGACTGCGGGGAAAGGCTCAATGTAAAAGTGACCAGCGAGCTCGCCCTGGAGAACATCGAGCTCAATGGCTCGTGCCCGAAATGCAAGGCGAAATTCCGCATTTCCATGTCCTCCCTAATCAGCAAAATCAGCGCCAGCCCGCAAAGCAGCTCTTCCGCAAGCACTGACAATTTGGCAGACGCAATCTCCGCAGTAACTTACGAAAGCGCGGCATCAATCTCACAGTCAAACGAAAGCTCGCAGCAGTCCGATTCAGGCTCTGATTCAGTGAACTACAACGACCTGCCCATGGAGCTGTTCGGCGAAGGCTAACGCTAGTCAAATCAAATCAATCGAATAGGTGAATTACTTGAAATCCGACATTTTCAGAAAAGGCATTGAAAGAATCGGGGCCAGGTCGCTTTTGCGAGCCGACGGCTTGAAGGATGCTGATTTTGACAAGCCTCTTGTAGCAATTGCCAATTCATTCAACGAAGTCGTGCCTGGCCACATTCATCTCCACAAGCTCGCAGAGGAAGTGAAAAAAGGGGTGCGCGAGGCAGGCGGTGTCCCATTGGAATTCAACACCATCTGTGTTTGCGATGGCATAGCCATGGGGCATGAGGGCATGCGCTACTCGCTCCCCAGCAGGGAAATAATCGCAGACTCGTGTGAAATAATGCTCAAGGCGCATGCGTTCGATGGCGCGGTTTTCATCGGCACCTGCGACAAGAATGTCCCGGGAATGCTCATGGCCTGCGGAAGAGTTGATGTTCCCAGTGTTTTTCTCACAGGCGGGCCCATGATGCCAGGCAAGCTGCACGGCAAGGACATTGATTTAGTTACGGTTTTCGAGGCAGTCGGCTCCTACCAGGCAGGAAAAATGACCATGGAAGAACTAAAGGAAATAGAGTGCGCAGCCTGTCCTGGCGCAGGAAGCTGTGCAGGCTTATTTACTGCAAACACAATGGCGTGCATGGCCGAGGCGCTCGGCCTGAGTTTAACCGGATGTGCAACAACTCATGCCACCGACCCCAAGAAACTCGAGTTCGCGCGGAACTCAGGCAAAAAAATCGTTGAGCTCATCAAGCAGGATCTTTCCCCAAGGAAATTCGTTACGCGCGATTCATTTGAAAACGCAATCCGAGTGGACATGGCAATCGGCGGAAGCACGAACACCGCTCTCCATTTGCCTGCGATTGCGCGCGAATTCGGCATGGAGCTTCCGCTTGACCTATTCGATCGAATCAGCAAAGAGACTCCACATGTAGTGAATCTGCGCCCAGGCGGGCCGTTCATGATGTGGGACTTCCACAAGGCAGGCGGGGTTCCTGCAATAATGAAAGGACTGCAAAAGAAGCTGAGCAACACCACTACGATCAATGGCAAGCTTTTCCCTGCACTCGACAAGGCAGAGGGAGTGAAGGACAAGAATGTAATCCGTTTCGAAAATCCGTTCCACGCAGAGGGCGGAATAGCGGTTCTCAAGGGCACGCTCGCACCAAACTGCGCAGTTGTCAAGCAGACCGCTGTGCCTGAAAAGCTGATGAAATTCAAAGGAAAGGCAAAAGTTTTCGAAGGGCAGGACGATGCAATGAAAGCAATAATGGCAAAGAAAATACGCGCCGGCGACATCATCGTAATCAGGTACGAAGGGCCGAAAGGCGGGCCAGGAATGCCTGAAATGCTTTCCCCGACTTCGGCTCTTGCGGGTTTTGGCCTGATTGATGAAGTCGCACTAATTACCGACGGAAGATATTCAGGCGGCACGCGCGGCTGCTGCATCGGCCATGTTGCCCCGGAAGCAATTTCCGGCGGCCCGATTGCGCTGGTAAAAGATGGGGATGAAATTTCCATTGACATTCATGGAAGAAAATTGGATTTGCTGGTTGGCGAAAAGGAACTTGCCGAGCGCAAGAAAAATGTGAAGCACAAGCAATCAAAATTAGTTGGAGTGCTAAAGGATTACGTTGCGCGGGAATTATTTTACTAAATTAAAGCAGTTCCCTCAGCGAATTAACAATAGCTTTCGGTTTCATCATCCCTTTTGCTTTTTTCAAATCCTCTTTTTTAGTCACTCCAGTCATTGCCAGCACTGTGAAAGTTTTCATTTTATTCCCAACCGCAATATCAGTTTCCAACCTATCCCCGATATTCGCAACCTCGCTTGCTTTCAATTTCATTTCTTTCAGCAACAGCTTGACCAAATATACATTCGGTTTTCCCACCAAAAATTCCGGCTGTTTCCCTGTGCATGCAATCAAAGCTGCGAGTGTGGCGCCAGCACCTGGCAGCAGCCTGTCCTCAACCGGATAGGTCTTGTCAGAATTGCAGGCGATGAAATGAGCTTTATGCTCAACAATCGCGTGCATTGCAAAGGCAAGCTTCTTGTATGTAAAACCTCTGTCAATGCCCGCAACCACAACATCCGCTTTCGGGCTTTTCGTAATTTCAAACCCAGCGCGCGCAATTTCCTTCACCAGCCCCTGCTCGCCAATCACAAAAACTTTTTTGTTTTTACCAAATCTTTCCAACAGGTATTTTCCCGCGCCAAAACTAGTGGTCATCACTTCGCTTCTTTTCACCGGGAATCCCAGAACACGCAATTTCCCTGCAATCTGCCCCCGTGTCTTCGCGGCATTATTTGTGAGGAATCTAATTTTGCATTTCCTTTTTTTCAAATTAGCGATTACTTCCGGGGCACCGCTCACGACCCTGTTCCCATGGTAAAGCACGCCATCCAAATCAAAAATATAGCCTTTGAACAATTTCATGCGTAGCCTCTTCATTTAATTTGAGCTCAGCGTAGGATGAAGGCGAGCGAGCAATCGCGAGCTCTTCATCCGCGCGTGTCCTTGTTTCGCTCCGTATTCTGAAACGCATGAGAGCGACTCTGTTCGAACACTGTACGCTCTTATACGGGAATGTTTTTATATCTTTGACGGCTAACCAGCTTAACCAAAGGTGAGCCCTATGAAGCGTGCATTACTGCTATTAGCAATATTCAGCCTATTTTCCGGTTTTATTTTCGCCACTTTTACCTATGTCGGGCAATTCAACGGAATCGGCTCTGCCACCGAATACAAAATAATGCGCCAGCCATCCGACGTTTGGGTTGACGGGAGCACCATTTATGTGACCGATTCCAAAAACCACGAACTCAGGCTCATTGACAAAGTTTCTTTTGCCAACCTGCGCAGGCTCGGAGGCGCGCGCGGCGATGGGGCCAACACCTTTGATTCTCCCAACGGAGTATCCGTAAGCGCAACGAGCGTCTATGTCGCTGACACCCAAAACAACAAGATAAAAGTTCTCACCAAGCCAGATCTCTCTATTGACTTCCAGCTCGGCGTAACTTCCACCTCCCAGTCAGTTCAAGGTTTGGCAAGCCCAAGCGCAGCCATGGAATACAAAGGGCTCATCTACGTTGCGGACACCAATGAAGACCGGGTCAACATTTTCAACAAGAGCACCAAACTCCACGAGAGCATGCTTGGCACCGCAACCGGCCCATCCTTCGGCGATTACAGTTTCAACGTGGTTTCAGATGTCTGGGTTGACGACAGCGGCCTGTATGTGGTTGACCAATACAACAACCGCGTGCAGAAATACAGCCTCAGCAATTTCACCTACATGGGAACATTCGGCAGCGGCTATGGCGGAATCAATCTTTACGCTCCGACGGGAATCTGCGTATCCGGCGATTATGTTTTCGTTACTGACACGGGCAACAACCGCCTAGTCGTTTTCCAGCAGGATTTCAAGCCCATTGAAGTTTTCGGAGGGCAGGGCAATGCCACAATCTTTTCAATTCACCCCGGGGAATTTTCTATGACGGCTCGCGCGTCTATGTTGCAGACGCAAACAACATGCGCGTAGTTGTCTACAACTATGCTCCCCCGAACGAAAGCGAGAAATTTCAGTTCGTGAGCTCTGGCGAAGCCAATGGAGAAATAGATCGCGCGGATAACATCCTGAGCGAGCTCGAGTCACTTGTCAGCATCGCTTCCTCCCTCGGTCTTAGTGGCGATTATTCCTCGGTCCAGGCGACCCTTAGCACGGCAAAGGCAAGCTATGCTGCCGGCAACTATTCCATGGCAAAATCCGCTGCAACCTCAGCCTACTCGGACGCTTTCCAAAAGAAATCCCAGTTTGTGAATCTCCTGAATTCCAAGCTCTTAACAATGCTTAGCGAAGACCGCTCGCGCCTGGAAGCGGCGCGCGTGAAGATTGAGAAATTCGACCTGAACATCTCGCTCAACCTCACCAGCGAATACCTTGCAAACGCAAGCAAGCACATCGCGGATTCGGATTACCGGAATGCGATCGGGGCGCTCGGCAAAGCGGACATGCGGCTCAAGCTGATAGAAGCGGTAAATGTGAGCGAACCCACCATCGTTCCTCCAGATCTAAGCAACTTCCCGTTTGCATCAGACGTGAAGGAGCTCAGCGACAAAAAAGCAGAGCTGATCGCCAAGGCATCGGAATACAAGCAGGAAATAAACACCGCTGATTTTGACCAGCTCATCACCCTTGCAGCCAATCCCTCCACTCCGGCGAGCCAGGCGATTGCCGCGCTCGCAGATGCGCGTGTCAGGATTCTCACCATCGAGAAGGATTTGAATGCCAAGATTGTGAAGATAGACTCGGCAAAGGAGAAGATTGCCGACTCGCAGAAAGCGATTGACGAAACAACCGCCACGCGGAACTTGCTGGCTTCGGCAGATGCCAAGGCTGCGCTCCTCACCCTGGACCAGGCCAAGTCCTCGCTCTACGACGACCCGGTACGGAGCGCTGAACTCGCCGACCAGGCCAAGGCGCTCGCAGCCGCGGAAAAGAAAAGGGTGAACGAAGTCGGCGCGACCATTCCGCTCTTCATCGGCGGATTCGCAGCGATAATTGTGATTGCAGCCGCAGGCGTCTACATCTACCTGAGACAAAAAAGCAAGCGGCGGCGCGGGCTCTGAACCCGCAACGCGCGCCCGCGGCAGAAGTTGATCCCTATGATAAAACTCGTACTCCTAAGGCACGGTGAAAGCGCCTGGAACAGGGAAAACCGCTTCACCGGCTGGACCGATGTGGACCTTTCGGAAAAAGGCGTTGAGGAGGCGCACAAGGCGGGCAAACTTCTCAAGCATGGCGGCTACATTTTCGACATGGCGTTCACCTCGGTGCTGGTGCGCGCAACCCGCACCCTGGACATTGTTCTTCAAGAACTCGGCCAAAATAAAATTCAGATCCAGAAAAACTGGAGGCTGAACGAGCGCCATTACGGCGCGCTCCAGGGATTGAACAAATCCGAAACAGCCGAGAAATACGGGGAAGAGCAGGTGCTCATCTGGAGGCGGAGCTATTCCACCCAGCCACCGGCGTTAACCGAATCAGATTCCCGCTACCCGGGCAAAGACCCTCTTTACAAAAATTTAAACAAGAGCGAACTGCCTCTCACCGAAAGTTTGAAGGACACAGTCGTAAGGTTTGTTCCCTACTGGCAGAAAACAATCGCGCCCCAGGTCGCAGCTGGCAAGCGCGTAATCATCTCGGCGCACGGGAACAGCCTGCGCGCGCTGGTGAAATACCTGGACAATGTGAGCGAAGATGAAATTCTAAAGCAGAACATTCCCACGGGCATTCCCTTGGTTTACGAATTAGAGGAGAAAACGCTCAAGCCCATCAGGCACTATTATTTAGGGAGCAAGGAGGATCTGGAAAAGGCGCTCGGCAAAGTGGCCGACCAGGGTAAAGCAAAGAAATAGAAAAACGAAAAATAGAAGATGAAAAAATGAAAAAAACAAATTTACTATCGTTCGCGCTTCTTATCTCCGCGCTCCTTTTGTTGCTCGGCTGTTCCTCCCCCTCCAATCAAAATCAGAATTCAACAGCCAATTCCACTCCCAACATCACAGCGAACAATTCGCAGCCACCCGCCCACCCTTCGGACGATTACCGCAAATGCTCAACCAATGCGGACTGCGTTCCCCAGGACTGCTGCCACTCGATGAAATGCGTGAATTCAAAATACGCGCCGGTCTGCGACGGAGTTATGTGTTCACAGGACTGCAGGTCAGGAACAACGGACTGCGGAGGCGGCTGCGCCTGCCTGAACAATCTGTGCGAGGCAATCGCCACCAGGTAGTCAGCCTCTTTCTTTTGCGAAAAGAAAGACCCCGAATGGAGAAAGAAAAGACGACTGCAAATTAGAAAAAAAGAAAATAAAAAAACGATTCAGTCGATTCTAGACATTCCAGCAAAGTCTTAGTCTTACTTCTTGTCCGAATAGACCCTTGCCTCAACTGCGGATGAAATCCTCTTGAGCGCGAGCACGAACGCAGCGGTCCTCATGTCAATTTTCTTTTCCTGGGAAATGTTCCACACCGCATTGAACTCAGAGGTCATTTTCTCCGCAAGCCTCTTCTGGACTTTTTCCAATGACCAGTAGTAGCCCTGCCTGTTCTGCACCCATTCGAAATAGCTCACGGAAACTCCTCCTGAGTTTGCCAAAATATCTGGAATAAGGAGAATTCCCTTTCTTTCGAAAATTTCGTCAGCTTCAGGAGTTGTCGGCCCGTTCGCCAATTCAGCGACAATCTTCGCCCTCACCTTGTCGGCATTGGATTTGGTAATAACATTTTCCAGCGCAGCCGGAGCCAAAATATCGACCTGCAATTCAAGCAGCTCTTCATTGGTGATTTTCTTTCCGCCTGAATATTCCTGCACGCTTCCCTTCTGCTCCTTCACCTTCAGCAGTTCGGGAACATTCAGCCCATTCGGGTCATAGATTCCACCCTTGGAATCGCTGGCAGCAATAATCTTGAATCCCTCTTCATTCATGAGCTTTGCCAAAAAGTGGCCCGCATTGCCGAATCCCTGGATCGCAACTGTTGTTCTCTTCGGGTCCATTTTTCTCAGCTTGCACGCTTCCCTTATGCAGTGCAGCGCGCCGCGCGAAGTCGCGTCATCCCTTCCCAAACTTCCTCCAATCGCCAATGGCTTCCCTGTAATCATGGCAGGCTCATAGTGCCCGTGCACCAGCCCCCATTCGTCGGCCATCCATCCCATGATGGTGGCATTGGTGTAAACATCCGGGGCAGGCACGTCTGTCTCTGGCCCGATGTTCTCTTTCATCGCCCGGATATAGCCGCGTGATAATAGCTCCAGTTCCCTTTGGGACAATTTCTTCGGGTCAACTTCAACCCCGCCTTTTGCGCCCCCATAGGGAATGTTCGCAACAGCGCACTTCATGGCCATCCAGAACGCAAGCGCCTTGACCTCATTCAGGTCAACCTGCGGGTGGTACCTGATTCCTCCCTTGGTCGGCCCCCTTGCGTCATTATACTGCACCCTGTAGCCATTGAAGATTTTCAAAGAACAGTCATCCATTTTCACCGGAATCATAAACTGGAAAATCATTTTTGGCTGGCCGAGAATCTGAAAGAGCTCTGGTTCTACGCCAGCGTATTTTTTCGCCTTTTCCAATTGCCTCATCGCGTTTTCAAATGCATTAGCCATAATCCACACCCCATTTTTCCTAGACACTCACTACATGCCGTCTGCCAATTCCTTCAGCCTTCCAAGGCTCTCGGCAGGAGTTTCCGTAGTATTGAGCATGTAAGTTTCCAGCCTGGTCACGAATTGCTTGAAGAATTCGTCCCTTAGCTTGATTTTTCTCGCATCCCTTATCAGCTGGTGCTGGGGATTGCCGTAGTAAATCTTCTTCAGGTAGGCGAACGCCTCATCGGAAGTCATTTTCCAGAATTTTCTTTCCTCACTCTTGTCCCTCATCAGCAGGACCAGCTTTGAAAGCGTTGTCTCATGCCTGATTTTCCCGGACCCGAAAAGGTTCGACAAATCGGCGACCCCCCTCATCTTGTTGTCCAGCTCCACGTCCTTTGCCAGGCTCGAGTATTCGGGCCACACCCTCGGCAAGTCCTCCCTGATATAGGAGTTCTTCTCGCTTGAATAGCCGATCATCCCGTTCGCAAAAGCCCTGACAAAGAACCAGTCGTCCGCAATATAGTTCGCCCTCTTTTCCATCAGCAGCCCGTAGGTCAGGGTGGTTTTTCCGGTCCCGCTGGGCGCGATTATCGCCAGTCCCCTTCCGCTGTAATCCACCGCGCTCCCATGCACCGAGAATCTCCTGTTGTTCGAGGCATAGTCCTCCAGGATGTCGGCGGCGAGCGCAAGCGCCATGCTTTTCACCCAGCCATAGTAGTCGCAGTTCAAAACGATCAGCGCGCGCGAATAGGGCTCGTAGAGAACCTCGAAATCCCCGCCATTCTCTATGGAGAAAATAATCCCGTGCGCCATGAGCTTCTCATCCGCCAGGAAAAAGTTCTCGTCAAACCAGTAGGCGTAGTTCTTTTCGTCCGTGATAATCTGGATCGAGCATTCGTGCAAAAGGGCCTTTTTCCGCCAGAGTTTTTTCCCGGCCAGCACTTTCGCGAGAACGCGGTCCTTCTCATCTAGCGAAACGATTCTCACTTCATAGCGCATATTCGTTGGGGGGAGCGTGCTCCCGGACGGAAGCTTAACCTTAGACATTAAAATCACCGGACCTACTTCTTGGCGCGGATATCCTTTCGTTTCGGCCTCAGGTACTTGTAGC
>CABMDC010000002.1 GCA_902384795.1 Candidatus Gugararchaeum adminiculabundum
CAACTGCTTTTTTCATCAAATCCGGATTGTCGGGCAATATTTTCATTGCGCCGCTCTTGACTTTTATACCGGTCGCAGCCATCAACGCAGTAAGCGTCGCATCCCCCTGCGTTGCCCTCTCCCAGCTGTTCAAAGCTTTCTCGATCTTGTCCTTGTTTGTTTCTCTCTTCGGCTTTTCTGCTTTAGGCGGCTTTTCAGGCTTTGGCGCTTTTACAGGTTTTTCCTTCTTCTCGCGCTTTAGCTTGCCGCAGAAGCGCACCCCGAGCCCAACCACCCTGGCGTTTTCTTTGACTATGACATCCGCGACTATTTTCGGAACCAGCAGCTCCCCTTTTTCCTTCAAAATTTCCTGTTCCCTTGGCACAGGTTCGCCGCCAGCCCTGCGGGCAGTTTGATACTTTTGCATTCCGCCTAACATCAACGACAGGCCCGAGGCAGTAATGCCAAGCTGATCCCGAATCTCAAGCCCAGTCCAGTATAATTTTTCTCCAGTGCCCGGATCCACCAGCTGCGTTCCTTGCACAATTTTCTTAGGAGGCTTCTCGCTCTCCTGCTGCTGCACTTGCACAATCGGCGCTTCAAATTTCTCAACTGGCTGTGCTTCAGGCTCTTTCACAACCGGCGCCTGAACTTGGAACAAGCGCGGATTCGCATCCACAAACTCCTGCAACTCTCTCTTCGTTGGCTGCCTTACCTGAATCGTTTCGCATTTCACCTTATACTTTCCTTTCACGACTTTTTCATACCTGTTTCCATTTCCCTTATCTCCAGCTGGGATTCTTTCAAACGAGCCATATTCCCGCAAATCCGCATAGAGCTGCCTTTTCCAATGCTCCATATATGCTTCCAAAGGTGGCAGCCCGGCTTGAACTGGCCCGTGGTAAACACTAACCCGACTCCCGGACTTCTCAGGCGCATGCTTCTCATCACTTTCTTCAATTTGCAGGGGCGGCTGAGCTGGCGGTGCAGCAATTTCAATCGGCTCTGGTTCAGGCTCAACAAATCTAATTGGTTCAGGCACGCTCACAGGCGGAGCCGGAAATTCTTTTGTTTCAATCATGTTTTCAGGTTCAGGAGCCAATCTTTCAACAGGTGGCGGCTCCCGAATTTCAGCAACAACTGCAGGCGCAGCAGGAACTTCAGCAACTATTGCGGGTTCGATCTGCGCTTCCAGTTCAGGCCTAGGTTCGGCAGTATTCTCCAGTGCAGGAGGCTGCGCTTGGACAATCGCTTCCGGCTGCAATTCAACTGCCTGTTTTCCAAAATCAGTCTCTTCCTTTGTTTCTGTCCTCAGTTTCTGCTCAGCATCCTCGAACACTTTTTCCGCATCCCTCAGCTTGCTATAAATAGTTGGAAACGTCCACCTCTGCTCTCTCCCATCATAGAGCTCGTTCCTTGTTTTTTCAAAAGAATAAGATTTCCCGTAAGGAATGGCGTTCAGCAGAGCTTCTAATCCGAATTCCTGCGTTAGTTCATTCAGCCTGCGATAGAGCACTCCCCTAAGCGCGTTCGCTTGTAGGACAAAATCCGGAGTTGCTGCTCTATGCTTAAATGTCAACCACACACCTTTGTGTCAATTTATGGTGGGAACAGCTTAAAAACACTCTAACACTTTCTAAAACTAGATTCCGAACTCTTTCTGATATTTCCTGAACGCCTCATGCTGTTGGGAGCTTACTTTTCCCCTTTCACTCAGCGTGTCAAACATTTTTCTTACTTTTAAAATTGAGTAGAATCTTGCCCCTGTTTTCTCAATCTCCTTCACCGGATTCTCGCCTGCCTCATTTTTCTCCTGCCTATCCAGCACAACCATTACCCCGACCACTTTTGCCCCGGTTTCAGCAATTTTCCTAATCGATTCAACTTTCGTGCTTCCGGTGGTAATTACATCATCAATCAGCAGCACCCTGTCGCCTTTTTTCAGTTCGCCAACAAACACCTTGTCAGCCGCATCCCCGTGCTGCTTTGCCTCTTTCCTGTCATACACCAGTCTTTTGTTAATGCCCAGTTCCTGCAATGCCTGCGCAATCCCGGTAGCCATGGGAATTCCCTTGTAAGCAGGCCCGAACAGCACGTCAATTTTGTCTTCCAGCCCTTCGGCAACAATTTTTCTTGCAAACGAGTTCGCAACCTTTGCAATCGCTTCCCCGTCGCTCAAAACTCCTGTGTTGAAATAGTACGGCCCTGTTCTCCCGGACTTGTATTTGAACTCCCCGAATTTCAGCGCGCCTTTTGCAACAAAATAGTCAACCAGGAAATCCTCCCAGCTTAGGCGCGTTTTCCCCAGCGCTTCCTTGATTTTTTTGTTCAACTCGCCTGCTTCTTTTTTCACATCCTTTGCTTCCACCAGGCTTCTTCCAACAATTGCAAAATCAGTGCCAGCGGCAATTGCCAGCGAAGCATCCCCGCCTTGCGCTCCAATCCCAGGCGAAATTATCACCTGCTTTTCATCAAGCATTGCCCTAATTCCAGCAGTTGCAGCATAATTATTCCCAGGCGCAACAACCCCTGCCACTCCCAATTTCTTCGCCATGAGCGCGAGCCTCAGGCTTTTTGCCTCATCAAACAGGTTCCCATTGCTGCTCATGGAAGCAAGAAGAAACACTCCTTTAACTTTCCCGCTTTTCCTTTCAGCATCCTTCGCGGCATCGCAAACCGCTTTCACCGCATCTTCACCGGAAATCCCGTGCGCAATAATCGCGTCATACCCCCGGGAAAAGTAAAACTCAGCCTTCATTTTATTGCTCTTGTCAATATCCGCCAATTTGGCATCGAGGATTATTGGTGCGTTTCCGCTCTCCTGCTTTACCAGTTCAACAAACTCCCTATGATTCATTCCGCAAATGAGCGCAAGCTCGGGATGCAATTTCACAGCGGCAACCGAGCCCTTAACAGCAGAAAGAGTTTTCTTGACCTGCTCGAGCGTTTCCACGTCAAGAGAGAGTATCAGGCGCGAGCCATTTGCCTTCAGTTCATCAGCAAAGTTTTTCGCCATAACAGGACCATTATAGTTGGGTTATAAAACTATTTTAAGCACGCCTGCAAATAAAAATACATGGCTCTGCTCCTAAAGGCCCGCCCCTCGCACATCCACCAGCATTTCCTAATCGCCCTATTCTCGGTCATCGCCTCTGTACTCCTTTATCTGCTTCCTTTCAGCCTCAATACGATAATGCACAGCATACGCGTCCCTCTCTGGAGCCTTCCGCTAATCGCGGGCTTGGGGGCGATGATCCTTCTTTGGCTCGCTTCAGCAAACACCACCTACCGCCTAACTAACAAGGAGCTCAGCGTAACCACCGGGTTTCTTTTCACCAAATGTAAATCCGTGCCCATTGAAACAGTGGACAACATCAGCACAAAACGCGACCTCATTGACTCGCTTTTCGGGCTCGTGGACATTTACGTGGACACTCCCGAGCACTATGGTTATGAGCTTGTCATGAAGCATGTCCCCCAGAAAAAGGCAAAAAGGATGCTCGAAATCCTATCCGACCTGACTGACAAGCAGCCAAAGGCAATACAGTCAGTTCCGAAAAAAGCAGAAAAAACAGGTTAACCTATGCTCTACTGTCAACGCTGCGGCGGCATGATCCAGTCCTGGGATGGCGGCTATTACGCGCGCAACATGCTGTGCATCAACTGTTTCCAGGCAAAGGCCCAGGCCGATGCGGCGGCATCCACGGCAGAACTTGCCAGGTCGTCCACTTCCATGTGCACCGGATGCAACCGCGCATTCCCTTCAAAAGACATAAACTACACGCTGGGAGCCGGACTTTGCCAGGACTGCACGCTCAAGGAGAAGGCGCGCATAGAGAAAAACACCTGCTATGCCTGCAAGCGCGTGCTGAAAGACTGGGAGCCGCGCCATGATGCGCCTGACAAGAAAATAGTCTGCGACAAGTGCTACAATGCCGGGGCCGGGAAGCTGGGGATAAAACTCTGCTACAAATGCGGCAGGACAACCTCGCTGAAATTCATGGACTCGGTCAACCGTCCCTTCTGCTCACACTGCTACAAGTCGATTGCAAAACAGGATCTGGACGAGCCGCTTATTGCGCGCATGCGGGGCTTTGTCACAACCCTTTTGAAAGGCTAGCCAGGTAGCCCTTGGCTTTTTTTAGTTCCTCTTTTCCCCTGGGAGTAATCGTGTAGTATTTCCTTCTTTCCTCAAATTCGCTTTTAATCAGCCCATCCTTCTCAATCTTGTAAAGCACCAGATAGCTCATTATCATGCTCGGCTTCCAGCCCCATTTTTTTTCAATATCCTCGCGCAGCCCGTAGGCGTAAATTTTCTTCTGCTGTTCGCACAAAGAGAGCACGCAGAGCCACATGTTTCCCGTGGTGAGCGCGGTCCTCAGCCTTTCCATGGCCTTGCTGTCCTTCCCCTGTTTCATGGAACTATTTATACAAAAGTTAAATATATAGGGTTTTGCTATACATAAACTAACCTAGGATACATCAGGCAATCTACGAGAGTGATTAATATGGCGAAGATTAATTGCGGAGTTATAGGAATAGGCAACTGTTTTGCAGGCCTATACCAAGGCTTGGAATACTACAAGCGCAACCCGGGCAGGAAAATTGTCGGCCTGATGCACGAGAACATGGGCGGCTATTCTTTGCAGGATGTGGAGTTCACCTCTGCTTTCGATGTGGGCAAAAACAAGATCGGCAAATCCCTGGACCAGGCAATAATGCAGCCACCCAACATGGTTGACTGGGTAAAGAACATGCCCCCAAGCAAGGTCGTTGTAAAGGAAAGCCCGGTTCTCGACGGAGTGGGCATCTATGTGCAGAACAAAATCGACCCGGTGAAAAACCGCGACATCGCAATTCTTCGCAAGGAAGTTTTGGCAGAGATCGCTTCAACAAAAACTAAAGTTCTCGTAAATTACCTGCCAGTGGGCTCGCAAAAGGCGGTTGAATGGTGGGCGGAAATCGCGCTCGAATCAGGCTGCGCATTTGTGAACAACATGCCGGTATTCATTGCCAGCAGGCCCGAATGGGAGGCAAAATTCCGCAAAGCCAATCTTCCCATATTAGGCGATGACACCAAGGGAATGATCGGTGCCACAATTGTTCACAGAACATTGGCAAGATTGTGCGATGAAAGAGGCGCGGAAATCGACAGCACCTACCAAATTAACGTGGGAGGAAACACAGATTTCCTGAATATGAAAGAGCAGGAAAGGCTGGAAAGCAAGAAGATTTCCAAAACCGAAAGTGTGCAGTCCCAGCTTTCCAAGCGCCTTCCCGACGATAAAATCTACATCGGCCCAAGCGACTTCATCCCGTTCCTGAGGAACACCAAGCTCGCGTTCATCCGCGTTGAGGGGAAAATGTGGGCAGACATCCCATTCAATTTCGAGCTGAGGCTTGATGTTGATGACAAGGCTAACAGTGCAGGAATTGTGATTGATGCGATCCGCGCAGCGCAAATCGCGCTTGACCGGAAGGTTGGCGGAGCGGTTGAAGGCGCGAGCGCCTATTTGATGAAGCATCCGCCAAAACAGTTCACAGACCCCGAGGCACGGAAGGCGTTTGATGATTTCATCGCCGGAAAACGGGAGAGGTAAGCAACTGGTGAAAGAATGCTGAAAAAAACAGTGCTCGCTCCATCTGTCTCTAAATTCGTTGGCAGGATTTTCGAGCCAATCCCGCTTTCACCCAACCAGTGGACAGCACTTTCAGTTCTTTTCGCTCTTGCCGGCTTCTATTTTCTGGCAGTCCAAAAGCGCTTTCTAATCGCCCTAGTTTTCTTCGCCATTGGAATTTTCCTGGACATAATTGATGGAGCAATTGCCCGGGCGAAGAATTTAGTTAGCGCAAAAGGAGCATTTTTAGACGGCATGTGCGACAGGCTCACGGAGTTCATGCTTCTCTATGGGCTCATCCTCTATGGAATTCCGAACTATTACCTTGCAGGCGCCCTTTGGCTGGTGCTGCTCATTTTCTTCGGGAGCATTATGACCGCTTTCACGCGCGCCTATGCAGTTTACACCAAAGCGGTTTCATTTGAAAAAGTGAAAGAAATGCCCGGCCTGCTTGAGCGGACTGAAAGAATGCTTCTGGTTTTGCTTGGAATGCTGGGGTTCCTGTTTCTCTCGCCAATCTATTTGACTTATGCAATAATTTTAGCAACCGCTCTTTCTGTAATAACAGTTCTGCAGCGCTTCATTTTCGCTTTAAACGCATAGACTAGTTATCTTAGGATGAAAGCGAGCGAGTAATCGCGAGCTTTTCATCTGCGGTAGTTCATGTTCTAGTTAGTATTCTGAAACTCATAAGAGCGGTTCTGTTCGAACAGTGTGCGCTCTTATCCGCCTATGCCCGTGCCGTTATTCCCTCTCAGCGCATCCTTTCCTTTTCTGGTCAATTTGTAGAACACAAATTTCTTGCCAGGCCTCTCAATTTTCTCAATCATGCCTGCTTCCACCATCTTGTCCAGGTGCTCGACCACGGTGCTCTTGCTCTTTCCCAGTTTGGAGCTCAAATCAGTCGGCGTCCTGTCGCCCTCCAAGAGCTCCTGCAGAATATCCTGCCGGGTATCACTGGAAAGCACCTTGTAGGTTTGGAGCTCGACCATCTGCGGCCTGCGGAACATTATCTGGTACAGCACAAATCCAGTGCAGAAAACCAGCACAACTCCGATGGGCACCAATTGCCCAAGCCAGCCCAGCGGGTTCTTTTCCGCATTGCCCGCGCCAGTGACTTTCACTTCCGGCAATCCGCTCGCCCCGGTCGTGATGCTGACATTCACCGGTTCAGTGCTGACTCCCGCGCCGCTCGGGGTAATGGCGATTTTCTCACTGCCAGTGCACAGCACAATGCTGTCACCTGCTGCCAAATATTTCGCCACATTCGGGTCGTTTGAAAGCTGCCTGTATTCATCGCTTCCAAAAGTGACAGTTCTGCTCACGCTTCCGGTTCCGCAAGTGATGTCGCTCCAGGTGCCATCCGCGCTGATGAAAGTTTTGTCATCAACAATCTGCATTCCGCTCTGGGCGTAATTCTGCGCACCTCCCATGGTTCCGGCGCTCTTGTACGCCGCTCCTGCGGTTGAAGTGCCTCCATAGGAAAACTGCGGTGCGGCTTCGGAAATTCCCAAATCCCTCATAATATTCTGCCCGCTTGCCGTGGTCACCACATAGCTCGTGTAGGGCGTTGGGATCCCGTATTTAGTTGCGAGCTCGGTAATCTCGGCTTTCAATTCCGGAGTCTCTCCGTCAATAGTAATCTGGTCCAAAAGATAGCCGACCTTTCTTGTGGCCCAGGCCCTTTCAACGAATGCGTTGTTCGCCTCGTTTTCAAATTTCACATAGTAAGTTTTGGTTACCTCTTCGCCGCCAACTTTTCCTTTCAGATAAATCGGGGCCATTCCGCTTCCGGTGTATCTTCCCACAAGCACGACCTGCGAGCCTGCGAAAATGCTCGGTATCTTCTTTGGAAGCACATCGCTAGTTCCCCCGGTAAATTTGAAGGAGTCCATCAGCCCCGGGGTGTTTATCTCAACTGTCACATCCGTAAGCAACGGGCGCGAAATCCTGTCCACAAAATTCTTCATCACTGTTTCCAGTTGGTCATCGCTCCTAATGTAAGTCGGAATCCCGTCCCCATAGGCATTCGCCAGTTTGTCCAGCAATTCAAAATCAATCTGCTCCCCTACTCCGAACGGGAACAGCTTTGCATCACTATTATTCATGGCAGCTATAATCATCTCATTCGAGTGCCCCGTGGTATCCTGGCCATCGGTAAGCAGCACAATCACGTGCAATCTCCCGTCATTCTCCTTTGCGAGCATTTCATCCGCAGTTCCCAAGGCCCCGTAAATATTGGTGCTTCCTCCAGCCTCCAGGCTGGAAACATAGGCGCTCGCGGCATCCTTTCCGCTCGCATCCTGCATTTCGCTATTATAATAGTCAACTTCATTGTTGAATGTCACAATCCCGAACTTGTCCCCGTCATTCAATCTCGCAAGCGAATACTTGAGCGCGCTCTTTGCCTGTTCGATTTTGGTTCCGCTCATGCTTCCCGACGTGTCAATCACGAACACCACGTCCTTGGGAACAATCGCGGCATCCGTTACCGTGGGATAAAGGAACAGCATGAAATATCCTCCATCGCTTCCTGCCTTCTTGTTCGAAATCAGCTTCACATCATAGTCCAGCCCGGTCACTCCATAGTAAAGCACAAAATCGCGGTCAGGAATCTCCTTTGAATAATAGGTGACCTGGGCCTGGTTTTTCTGCCCATTCAGGTCCCTGTCAATAGTCACATTGTAAGTGGGGGAATAGATGAACCCTATATCCCCGTTTGTGTTAATGATGCTGATTCTCAAATCAACCGGGTCAATGGGTTTCGTAGTATACCTTTCGGTTGAGAGAGGGTAGAACAATTCGTTCAACCCATAGCTGCTCTTGATTTCCTGCTCATAGGTCACTCTTACGCGCACTGTTTCTCCCTTTGGAATAGAAACGCTTGCAGCAAAAGTATCTTTTCCAACATAGGAAAGAAGGCTCGCTTCCTTTCTTGCAATCGCATTTTCCTGGTAGATTTTCTTTGCTGTTTCCGCATCCAGCATGTTTCCCTCAAGCACTTTTCCTCCGACTACGAGTGAAAAATCCTTCACTCCGCCTTCTGGCACAGGGAAAACATAGGTTCCTTCAATGTCGCGGCAATAGTAATTGGGCGGCGGCCTGGGCATTGGGCGAATATCCGATTTCGCCTCATCATAAACAATCACTGTTCCGCCATCATCAACATAATCACAGTCATTTTTGAATTCCTGGTCAACGTTCACAACCGCGTGCTCACCATTGATTGTAATATTCACATGGTGGTTCAGCACCAATGGATAGGGCTGGTCCGGAACTATTGGAATAATCATCCCATCTCCAAAAACAAACGGGGCGCAGGCTACTGCCAGCACAAAAAGAATTTCCAGGGCCAGAATGGCGCGTTGCGAGTTTTTCATGCTACTATTTGACTTTTGAGGCTATATAAAGCGCTTTCTTTTTGTTCGGTGAGAGCCGAACGAACCGCTTTTCCGCCGGAGTGCGGGCAAAAACAAATGCTTTTATAATATGTCGCAGATAATATATAACAGTGTTAAAATGGCAGATGTCGACAACAAGCACACCCTCCACATATTCGATTTCAGGTATTCCTTTCTATTCCAGCAAAAATACCTCCATGCCTGGGCAGAAGCAAAGGGCATCAAACAGCATTCGGTAAACCTCGCGCTGGACGAGTTTGAGGAGGCTTCCAAGGATAAAATCGACTATTTTATCGCTGACCTGGCCGGGAATCCAAAGATAGGCGGTTTTTACTGCGAGAGCCAGCTAAATTCTCCCTGCAAAGGGGAACCAGCGGCAGAATCGAACCCGCAGTTTGTTTTCAGGAACAAGGAGCAGGAAAGGAGGATTTTCCTTCCGAAGTTTGCAACCCTAATCTGCGAGCTTTCATCCGGCCTGGGCAATGCCATCGCGCAAAAAGAAGGGAGAGATGACGGAAAAGAGCTTGGCGACGAGCTCGCGTGCATTGCGAGCATGTTCCTGCGCAAGAATTCCACTGTCAAGCCTCACTACATCAAGGAGCTGTTCGCAAACCGAAACCATCTTCCAGAGCTCATCCGCATCTACGAGCGCAATCCCCTGGTCCGCCCCATTGCCTGGAAATTCCGCGTCAAGCCCGGAGTCGCGTTTCTGGTGGTTGACGCCCTAAGAAAAAGAACTGACAACGGGCACGGGTGCGATGTCTGCGACTATTACCGCGTGGCAAAGCAGATTTCCAACAATTGGAGAAGACCTTCCCTGCACATTCTCACCGATACGGGCCTAATCCACCGCCTGCACACCTCCAGTTTCACCAATGAATTCACGCTCGTCTATATCACAACCGAACCCCGGAATCGGCCTTCTTTTGATTTCCTGTGCAGGCTCAGGGAGCACAGGATTGAAATTTCAAAAGACCGCGTTAAGGATTATGCCGAGATAGAAGAATTCGCAAACAACCTAAAGCGCCGCCAGCCGGCAGTTTCAGACAAGGAGTTCGACTCGCTTCTCCGGGCAAGCCAGCGCAAAGTAGATACCTTGGTTGGCGCATGCAATTTCATTTCCGCAGGCCTTACCGTTTATTCCGTTCTTCAAATCATCCACAAGGCAGAATTCAGCGAAGTCGAGTCTTTCATCCAATTCTCCAGCTCGCCAGCGCACCTGATCGAATTCTCAAGGCTCCTGCACCGGGGAACCGGGAAGGATTTCCTGCTCGAGATCCTCAACCGCGGCTATGTTCTTGGTGACCGAGAATTCGATTTCTGCCTGCGGCTTCAATCAAGAAAATCATTCCGGGACGTCAGCGCCATCTCCATACTGGAGCTTTTTGAAAAGGAGAACGGGGATATGGAAAGGGCGGCAATGCGGCTGATCGGGAAACTCCCCGGCGCCACAGAGCTGACAGTGCAGGAGGTATGCGCCCAAACCTCCTACGCAAAGCACGGCCTGAATGACAGGGAGCAGGAAATAATAGGCAAAATAGCCTCCGCGCTTTCAATTCCAAAGCCGCGCCGGATCGTTAATGCATTCTATAATCACGCGAACGCGAAGCCTTCGGAGAACGGGGATGAGCGGATAATCTCCCATGCAAGGCAGAAATATCCGGAAATTTTTGAGAAAATTTGCGCAAAATTGAAGCGGCCAGAGGAGCCGGAACTCCCGCCCATGGAAGAATTAATGCAGCAAATCCATGCCGCGGCAAAAGAGCAGGAAGCCCGCCTTCCCCCTGCCCAGACGGAAAAGCTGATTTCCATGGCAGACCTTCCAAAGAATGCAAGGGTCGGGCAATTGGACCTGGTTCTCAGATACCTGGGCTTTGAGCCAAGGGGAACCCGCGGTTCCCATACATACTATGTCCCGGTCAATGTGGGGGGCGGGAAAGGGCGCGGCTTCCCCGTAATCCTTGTAGAAAGAAACGGAGTTTTCATGCCCGCAGGAGGCTTTGCCGAAAGCCTCAGGTTTTATGGAATAACCTCGGCCTAATTCAGGGAAGCGGCTGAGCAAGCGGGGATACATCTGAGAAATGGAAAGCAGCAGGTTCTTTCAAAGGTTAAACAAAATCAATCTGGCAAGTGTTTTTAATTTAGTTGCAACAAATATCCGTGCGTGTAAGAGGTGGAAAGATGAGCGAACCTATCAATTTTGCAGTTGAATCTAAAATATTGCTCAGCCAATTTTCAGAAGACCAGACTTTGCTCGTTCAGGTAACTACCGAGTTTCTGGCGCCCCTTCAAGTGCGCGAAGAGGAAGTCGTTCACGCCCTGTTCAAACGGGCAGTCTCTCCTGACACTAAGGGGTTTTCACCCATAGAGCTAACTATAGTAACTACTGCAAAAAGCATGGATTTAGCCATATACACCGATCTTCTGTCTACTCTCCAGAAATCAGCGCGAAATCCAAATCCAGTGCAAGCGCAAATCAAAACAGACACAATAGATACAAGCAAATCTTCTCCACCCGCGCCCTCCAAACTGGTTCAAGGATCCGACATCCCGCGCGATTTGACTCCCAAAGAGCTGGACCTGATCCTCACTCTTCATCTGAAATTCACAGCAAGGGCGAAAGACGACCGCAATATTTACACACTCCCACTAGGCAGGAAACTCGATCCAGGGCAGAAAGTGCCGCAACCCATATGCTTTGGCTCAAAAACCAATTTCGATCCAGGTCATTTGGCCAGGGGCCTCGCTGCCTATGGAATCACCGCCGACAAGTTCAAGGAAGCTTTGGACGCGGTGCGCAAAAACCCCTCCCAGCAGCCGATAGCCAGGAGAAAGGCGCTCCAGTAGCACACTAATAAATTCCCCTGCGAAATCTCTTTCTTGTGTACAAACTAGATGAAACCAGGTTCACTCCGCGCGCCTACCAGCTGGCAATAGCTGAAAGCGCAATTAGGGAAAGCACGCTCGTAGTCCTGCCAACCGGGATGGGAAAAACCCTTATTGCAATGCTGGTGATGCAGCATTTTCTCGCAACCGCAAACAACAAAGGCAAAGTCCTTTTTCTCGCGCCCACCAAGCCATTGTGCGAACAGCATTACAAAACAATCAAGGAGTCCATGAACATTCCTGATGCAGACGAGAATGGAATTGCCGGCATCGCCCTGATTTCCGGAGCAGTTTCCCCGCCCAAGCGCAAGGAGCTCTACAACTCGCGCATTGTTGTCGCCACCCCACAAACCATCAAAAATGATTTTGAAAATTTACGCGTAGCATCAGGATTTGACTATTCCCTGTGCGTGATCGATGAGGCGCACCGGGCGGTTGGCAACTATGCTTATACATTTGTGGCAAAAATGTGCGGAGATAAAGGAGTGCAAATTCTTGCGCTCACCGCATCGCCCGGGGGAAACAGGCAGAAAATAGAGGAGACTCTTGAAGCATTGTTCATCAAGCGCGTTGAGGCGCGCTCTGAAACTGATGCAGACGTGCAGCAGTACATGCAGCAGGTTGACATGAAATGGATCGAAGTCGAATTGTCCGACCAATTGAAAAGATGCAAGCTCACGCTGGAACAAATGCTCAACGAACATCTGGAAGTGCTTGCCAAGTTCGGCTTTCCCCTCGGAAAGCGCCCCTCGAAAATGCGGCTGTTTGATTTGCGCGACAAAATCCTGCAAGCGGAAAACAAGAGCACGCGCATGCTCGCGCTTTCCCAGTATTCAACAATTTTTAATTTGCTCCACTCGCTGGAGTTGCTTGAAACCCAGGGAGTCAGCACTTTTCTCAACTATTTAGAACGCGCGCGGCAAAAGCAGAGTGAAAAAGAAAAACCCACAAAAGGAGTCGAGCGTTTCCTCAACGACCTGCGCATGAAAAAATTGGAAGAGGAACTAAAGGGCGCGGTTGAGCACCCGAAACTTCTCAAGCTCGTGGAACTGGTGCGCGAGCGCCCAGGAAAAAAGCTCATAGTTTTCGTGCAATACCGCGACCAGATTGCAAAAATAGTAGAAACGCTCAAGCAAAACGGTTTCCGCGCAGAAAGGTTCGTTGGCAAAAAAGACGGGGTCACGCAAAAGGAGCAGCAGGCCACTGTGCAATTATTTAGGGAAGGAGGATTCGACATTCTGGTTGCCAGCTCCATAGGTGAAGAGGGGCTTGACATCCCCTCGGTCGATTCGGTAATATTTTTCGAGCCTGTTCCCAGCGAGATAAGGTCAATTCAGCGGAGGGGAAGAGCGGGCAGGGCAAAGAGCGGCGAAGTCGTCATCCTAATCACCAAAGGCACGCGCGACGAGGCCTACTACTGGGCATCGCGCACCCGGGAAAAGCGCATGCGCAAAATAGTCGGAAACATGCAGACAGGCGCTTCCGGCACGGGCAGCACAGCTGGCGCGAAGCAATTAAAAGCAAGGTCAAGGGAAAAGAGTTTAAGGCAGGCAGACCTGAAGGAATTCTCAGGAGATTAATACCATGGCCGAAACCGTCAAACCAAAATCAAACTTCCATGCAAAAACCTTCGAACAGACTCTTAAGGAGCTTGGCTCGAGCCCATCCGGCATGAGCAGCGCGCAGGCGGTGCAGGAGCTCCTGGACCATGGCTATAACGAGCTCTCTGCAAAAAAGCCGATTCCCTGGTACATAGTTTTCATCCGCCAGCTGCAGAATCCAATAATTCTCCTGCTGGTAGTGGCGGCAATAATCTCCTTCCTAGTTTCCTTCTCCCAATTGCAGCAGCCAAAAGTTTTCTCATTCTTCGCCTTCAAGGATTCGATTGCAATAATGTTCGCGGTTTTGCTCAGCGCTCTTTTCGGTTTTATCCAGGAATTCAAGGCCGAGAAATCGCTCGAGGCTTTGAAACGGCTCACCACCCCCATGGCGCAGGTGATTAGGGACGGGAAAAAGCAGGTGATCCAGAGCAGGCTCCTGGTCCCCGGCGACATCATAATCCTGGAAGAAGGCGAGCGGGTTCCCGCGGACTGCCGCGTTTTTGAAAGCATCGCGCTCGCGTGCGACGAGTCCTCGCTCACAGGCGAATCAATCCCGGTCGGCAAGCATCCCGAACCTCTGCCCGTTGACACTTCCATTCCTGACATGAAAAACATAGCGTTCATGGGCACGACCGTTGTGCGCGGCAGGGGCAAGGCGGTTGTAATCGCAGTGGGCATGAACACCCAGTTCGGGGGAATCGCCAAATCCCTTGAGGACACGTTTGACGACCCTTCCCCCTTGCAATATAATATGGAGGAAATCGGAAAAAAGGTCTCGGCCGTGGGAATCGCCCTGTGCGTCCTGTTTTTCTTTTTCGGGGTCCTGGGCGGACAGGATGTGCTGAAAATGTTCCTAGTGGCGGTCACGCTCGCGGTTGCCGCGGTCCCGGAAGGGCTTCCCACAATAATGACCATCACGCTCGCAATCGGCATGAGCAAAATGGCGGGGAAAAAAGCCATAGTGCGCAGGCTCCCTGCGGTCGAAACCCTTGGCGCAACAACCATAATCTGCACTGACAAGACCGGCACTCTCACGCAGAATTCCATGGCAGTCACCAATGTTTTCACCGGCGGGAAGATTTACGCGGTGACCGGCGGAACCTATGATCCGCGCGGGGAGTTCCTGCTTAACGGGAAGCCAATCGAGCAGTTTCCCGCCGAGCTTAGCAAAACCCTTACCTACGGCGCCCTGTGCTGCAATGCCACGCTATTCTACGAAAACAGGGTTGCGAAAATCGCCGGCGACCCGACCGAAGGCGCGGTGGTTGTTGCCGCGGAAAAGGCGGGAATCGAGACCGAAGCCGAGCGCAACAGGCACAAGTTCATCACCGAATTCCCCTTCGATTCCGCAAGAAAAATGATGAGCGTCCTGCGCATCTCCCCGGACACCCAGGAGACCTATTCGTTCGTAAAAGGCGCCCCTGAAAAAGTGCTTGACCGGTGCTCGCGCATTTTGGACGGCACGGTAAGGCCCCTGGCAAAGGAGGAGCGGGACGCGCTTGTGCAGGAGAACCGCTATCTTGCGGGCGCCGCCCTGCGGGTGCTCGCAGTCGCCTACAAGCCCCTGGGAAATGCAAAAAAAGTCACCATGCAGTCGGCCGAGTCAGACCTTGTTTTCCTGGGACTGGTCGCCATGGAAGACCCGCCAAGAAAGGAAGTTTTTGACGCAATCAGCACCTGCAAGGCGGCAGGCATCCGCGTGGTGATGATCACCGGTGACAACGAATACACCGCCAAAGCGATAGCAACCCAGCTTGGAATCCTCGGGGCTTCGGAAAAAATCATCACCGGAAAAGACATGGATTCAATGAACGAGACGCGGCTTGAGGAGGAAGTCAAATCGGTGAATGTTTTCGCGCGCACAACTTCCGAGCACAAGCTGCAGATAGTTTCCGCGCTGCGCAAGCAGGGCGAGATAGTCGCCGTCACCGGGGACGGGGTAAACGATGCGCCGGCCATAAAGCGCGCAAACATCGGCATTGCCATGGGGATTACGGGAACCGAAGTGACCAAGGAAGTCGCTGACATGGTGCTTGCCGACGATAATTTCGCAACCATTGTTTCCGCAGTGCGCTATGGGAGGAACATTTATGCGAACATAACGAATTTCGTGCGCTTCCAGTTTTCCACCAATGTGGCCGCGCTTGCAACCATGTTCCTTGCCCCGCTTCTTACAAAATTCATCCCACTCAGCGCAATCCAAATCCTCTGGATCAACCTGATAATGGACGGGCCGCCCGCCCTGGCGCTCGGAGTCGAGCCTGCGGACAAGGAAGCAATGCACCAGAAGCCCCGCGACCCCAAGGCGCCTTTCCTGAACAGCCAGCTGACCTCCTCGATAATTTTCTTCGGGCTGCTCATGTGCGCAGGCACTGTCCTGGTTTTCACCTATTCCATAATCTACGAATCCTCGCTGGCAAAGGCGTCCACCATGGCCTTCACCACCTTTGTCCTGTTCCAGCTGTTCAACGCATTCAACTGCAAATCAACCACCAGTTCAATCCTATCCAACATGTTCTCGAACAAATACCTGCTGCTCGCGATTCTCGCCTCCCTGCTGCTCCAGATTTACATCGTCTATGATCCCTACCTTTCCAACATTTTCGGCACTGTCCCGCTCTCCTGGGACGAATGGGCAATGATCGCAGGAGTCGCATTCACCATTGTCATCTTTGAGGAAATAAGGAAATTCAGGGTAAGGGCCGCAATAAGGGCAGGCAAACAGATTGGGTGAAAAATTTATGGAAAATGCAAATCAAACGCAACTAAAACTCCACTCCCAGAAAATCCATTCAAACTTGCGCGCAGCCCTGAAAAGCGCGAAAGCAAAAGGCTATGTCCTGGGAGTGAGCGGAGGGGTTGATTCGGCGGTTGTTCTCGCCCTCTGCGCAAAGGCAGTGGGTTCACCGCGTGTCACTGCGCTTCTCATGCCCTCTTCGATCACCTCGAAAAAAGATGCCGGCGATGCGCAGTTTTTATGCAAAAAATTCAGGGTGAAATCAATTTCAGTTCCAATTGCAAAACTCGCCAAAGATTTCGCCATCGCTTCAAACAAGCTCGGCAAATCAACTCCAGTGGAAAAGGGCAACAGCTGCGCCCGCATCCGCATGGCGCTTTTGTATGATTACGCGCGCAAGCACAGCTATCTGGTCGCAGGCACTGGGGACAAAAGCGAGATCATGCTGGGCTATTTCACCAAATTCGGCGATGGCGGAGTGGACATTCTTCCGCTCGGCTCGCTCTACAAAACAGAGGTCCAGCAGCTGGCGCTCCAATTGGGAATCCCGAAGCCAATCGCTTTCAAGCAGCCTTCGCCCAATTTGTGGAAAAACCAGACAGCTGAAAAGGAAATCGGCGCGAAATATTCCGAGCTTGATTCCACTCTAAAAATGCTGGAGAAAAAAATTCCGCTTGCGCAAATTAAAAGGAAAGTTTCCCCGCGCATAGTTTCACTCGTTCTAGGAAGAATGAAAATTTCAGGGCATAAAAAGAGGATGCCGCCTGTTTTGTAGTCCTCCAGTTCTCTAGCAGTCTATTTTTCCCATCACTTAACCCTCTTTATCTGGTCAATGGTATACTCTTTCGAAGGCTTTGACTCCGGCTTCTTCCCCTTGATTTTTTCCTCCAGCCACAGATAAATCGGATAGATGAAGCTCATGGCAGCAACAAGCACTGCAACCGCCGCCACTGCAAAAATTCCCAACACCCACCAGGGCTGGTTCACAAGATTCACGATTCCTGTTGCAGTGAGCGCGGATGCCCCCAGCACTATTGCCGCCCCTGCTAGCAAAATAGTAAGCCCGAACGCAGGCAGGTGCACCTCGAAGTTTTCCTCATCCATTTTATTTCCCCAAAAATCTCTTCATTACCCCGGCAAGCCCGGACACATTGGCAGACTGCAGCCAGACTTTCCCCGGCCCTTCAACTGTTGCAAGAAAGAAACCTTCCCCGCCAAACAGCATGTTCTTGATTCCCTTAACCAATTGTATGTCATATCTCACCGCAGGTTCCATCAGGCCCACTGCGCTGGTGTCAATTTTCAGCTTCTGCCCCTGCTCCAGCCTAATCTCCTGAATCTCCCCGTTGAGCGCAATCCAGACAGTTCCCGGCCCTTCAATTTTTTCAAGTATAAATCCCTGGCCTCCGAACCATCCCGGCCCGAATTTCTTCCTGAAGAAAGTTGACAGTTTCACGCTGCGTTCGGAGCAAAGGAAGGCGTCCTTTTGGCAGATCAGCGATTCCCCTGTTTTCAGCTGGAATGCGATTATCTTGCCCGGCACGTCATTGGCGAACGCGACAAACCCCTTTCCCCTGCTGGGCTTGAAATTTATCAGAAACGCCGATTCCCTTGAGCCGAATTTCCTGCCAATGGCAGCGCCAATCCCGCCCACCAGCTCACTCTCCATTTCCATGTTGTCGCTCATCCAGGTCATTGCGCCAGCCTCGGCATAGACGCATTCGCCTTCGTTTAGTTCGATGTTTACAACCTGCATGAATGCGCCATCAATTCTGTACTTCACCTGATCACCCTGGAACAGTTCCTTAAATTCGTTGAACTAGTATAAAAACATTTTATTCCCGCGCCAAATTCTGGAAACAGCGAATTGGAAAACCGTTAATAAATCGTTTTGAGCAATAAATACAATACTTCGCGGATCCCGAAAGGGAGAGTAGGGGTTCGCGGGCGAGAACCGCCCCGATTTGGCTTGCGAGCCAAATGGGCACATTTTTGCCATCGGGCAAAAATCGTGTAGGTTCTTGCCCCGGCAGGGGTTCCAGAGCTTGGTCAAATGGGCAGGGCTTAGAACCCTGTGGCTTAGGCCTCCGCAGGTTCAAATCCTGCCCCCTGCATCTTGTTTTATACAATAAGTGTACCGGAAAAAGTTAGGCGATTGCCTAACTACGAGTTAGTTGATTGTCTGACGTAAGAACGTGCCGAATTGAGCAGCTCTCACATAACCCTCTTCGTATATTATATGGAACACGTTAAGGGGCAGTGAAATGAAACAGTTACCGAATGAGAAACGCCTTTGCGCAGCTAGAATTTAAGGGGAGAATTTCACCCCTTAAAACGGCTGAAAAAATTAGGAGTAAACAAAAACTTTTGCTTTGCTAAACCTGCTGCTGAAGACCAACTGCAGAGAGAAGCTGGCCGGAGCATCCTTCAGTCTCTCGCCTAAAAGCTCCGAGCCACTTATCGCTCCTAACTCCAGAGTCGTTCTGATGCTCCTCATCTCGCTTTGGATCTCCGTATTTGGCCAGCAGCCTTTTGCGATTATAACCTATCATAATTTTCTCAGAAACAGACTGCTCATTTATGGGTTTTCTCTGCTCTTCGAGGTAGGTCACAAAGGCCGAGACCACGCACCTCAGTTGGTCGAGAGTGAGTGTGCCGCTGTTTATTCTTTTCTGTGCCACAACAGAGACTTCGTTCATCTCAATAGAGTCCCGCATGAGTGCGGATATTGTACGATGGTAGAGTGGTGTGCCGGGGTTTATTCGTTCCTTTGCTACAATAGCGACTTCTCGCACCTCAATAAAGTCCCACATGAACGCGGATAGTGTAATCTGGTGGAGTATATGTGCGCACTTCTCCGCAGCCTCAGGAGCCTCGACGAAACGGTTCACTACGAAAGAGGCACCCACTGGCTCGCGGTTGGCAGTAAGTGGACTGAATTTAACAAACTCGTTATTGACTTTGACGAGCCGCACATATTTGATTCTGTCCCCATCTGGAAGCGTAAGTCTCTCTTTTGTGTTTGTTGCCTTCGTATCGGCCATCATAGACATTCGCCCCTATCTCCCGTGTTCAATTGTATCAGATTGTGTTGCAAAGCTTATAATAATTTCGAGCATAGAGCAAGGTTGGCGCTCCAGTATAAGTCAGACCCACGTATCATTCTTGCCTTGCTCTCCCTGCATTCTGTTTCTTCCTAGAAGCGTGTGAAAAACTCAGTTATTTTTCCTTTGGCAGCTTTTTGTAGACTTTTTTCCTATGGTCTATTAGCGTCACTTCTATGCGTTTCAGCGCGTGATTTATGTCAGCTATCACCCGGTAGTCGCCCACTCTCAGTTTGTAGTCACTTCGCTTTTCCAGCCGCTCGAAAAAGTGAATAGGGTTGTGCTTGGCAGCGGCTGCCTTTTCTAAAATCCTCTCGCGCAACTCTTTTGGCAGGCTTTCAAGGAATTTAAGGGCTTTCTGATCAAAAATCAGCGCATAACTCACAGGCCCAGCCTCTTCCTTGCCTCTGCCTCGGTTACGAAGCTGCCCGCTTTAATCCTCTTCCTTGCCTCGGCAATCCGCTTAACCGCCTCGCGTGAAAGCTTCGGGCTCTTCTTCGCGTTCTCCGCAATGCCAACGAGCTTCATTACCACCTCGTCGTAGCTCTCATTCCGGTACTCGCGATACCTGTCAAGCGAAGATTTTGTCGTATCTCGCACCCTAATCGTTGATATGAACATATACATCACGTATACTTATGTATATCCAGACATATTTAAATCTATCTTCATAGACGGGCGGACCATTGGCTTGAGCAAACTTGCTTAGCCCGAATTGCAAACAATATCTTCTTATATCGCCCCTGACTGAATTCCTGCAGGTGGTCTTCATGAGGCGGTTCGTTCTCTTTGCGCTTGTTCTGGCATTGCTTATTTTCGGCTGCAGCAATTCTTCCCAAATTTCATCCAAATCGAATCACAATAACGGAACGAATGCCAACACCTCCACCCAAACACTTACTCCCGTCCCAGTAACTCCTCTGCCTCCGGAAGGGATTTCATTTTCAGGAACTTTCCCAGAGCAAAAGGAAATCACCTACCCAACCAAATCCGGAGAGAGTCTCATCGCCCCATCCGCCTACCCCGGCTTTGTTTACATTTACGCGGACGATTCCGCGAGCGTGGAAGACTGCCAGAACGCAATCGCGCAAAATGGCGGCACCATTGTTTCGGCAATGCCGGACGCAGGGCTTTACCTGATTCAGGTGCCCGAAGGGACGGAAGCACAATTTCTAAACAGTATGTATGAAGAGAGTTGGGTGCTTGATGCAATTCCCGCATCCCCCGCAGAGCCTGGCATGATTTCAGTCTATGACATGTTTGGTACTGGAAACAGCAACACGCTTAACTGCGGCAAAGACCACGGCGACCTCACCAAGCTGGAAGCAGGAAGGCTCGGAGGCTCGACCGAATCAGTGAATCTTCCTGACCTGAAAGCTGAAGGCACTGTAGAGCACATTGACATTGCGCGAAGCATGCGCAAGCGCATGGAGCAGGCAGGCAAAAACAATGAGAATGTAGTTTTTTCATTGTCCATGCAGTCCAAGGAATCCGGCAGGCTAGTTTCCGAGGACAGGTCAGACTGCACGCAAAGCGAGTGCATCGCAGCGCGCCAAGGGCAGGCCGCCTATTACCGCACATTCCTCCAGTCGTTCAACCGGGAAATCAAAAACAACCCGGCTGCGGCAGACCATGCAATACTCGTCATCATCGCAGGCAATGGGGGAGTTGACCTGGACAACCAGATAAGCGATCTGCGGACTAAATATCCCGATGCATTCAACCACGTGGTGGTTGTGGGCGGAACAGACATCAATGGCGCTAAGGACAACAAGTACAACCACTTGAACGATGATTCGATTCCTGAAGGCAGCACCCACCCGAGCATGGTTTATTCGCTCGGAAATGAAGTGACAATTTTCGGAGGCCCCAACTCCAACATTGCGAGCGGCGTATGCAGCGGCACTTCCTATGCCGCGCCAGAAGTCTCTGCGGTTCTGGATTACATCTGGAAGCAGGCGCCGGGCCTCAGCGCATCCGAAGTTGTTGATGCGTTTGACCAGGCGCTGGACGAACTCGGGAATGGCAACACACTGCCCCAGCAGGCAGGAATGACAAAGCAGGAATTCCTTGACAGGGCAGTGGCCATTGCGCAGGAGAAGGCAGGAATGTCACCGCTCGGCTTTTCATCCCTGAACTTTCCTGACGGGACAGTGGACGTTTCCTACCAATCCACCATAACTCCAACTGGCGGGATTCCGCCTTACATCCAAATGGGAGTCAACCCGCTCATAGACCCTCTTCCCGAAGGACTGGAATTTTCGTTTGCCAATGGCAAGGGCGCGGTTAGCGGAACTCCGGCAAAAGCAGAGACAAAGAGTTTCCAGCTATGCGTGAAAGACAGCTCCAGCAAAGTGGCCTGCAAGAGCGCATCCATCACCATCAAGGAATCGCAAGTCAAGCCGCCAAACCCGCCGGATGCAAAAGCAACAATTAGCGTTGACTCCGCAAGATGCTCTGCGCGCGAGCGCTTCAGCTGGGGAGTTGCGAGCTGGACAATTGATGCGCGAGGCACAGTGTCCGGTCCTGTTGGCAGCGAGTTGACACTTTCCTTCACCGACTTGAGCCAGGACTGCGGAGCCTGGGGCGATGATTGCATACGCGGAGCAGGAGAGCCCGAGTCCGCAAGCTGGCATACCCAGGGGAACGGAGCCTATGGAGGCTATGCCACTGTAACCGCGGCTGTGAGCGATTCCACTGGTTGGTACACCACGGACTCTAAAAATTCAAATCAGTGCATGGAGTGATTTTAATGAAAATTGTTGAGCAAACGGAAAGCATTTTTGCCACCAGCGACATGGCCTGGGGAGACCTGCTCATCGGAATTGTGGCTATTGCCATGGGCAGCATCTTCATCGCCCTCTCCGTTCTTGGTCTCATCACCGGGTTCACGGGGTTGCTTTCGCTGATTTTCGGAATTATTTTTGTTTTAGACGGCTTGCTCGCTCTTTCCAAGTGGACAGTTAACGTGGCCCGCTTTGACAAAGGGGAAAACAAAGTCTGGTTGAGCCATAAAAAGATTTTAGGTTCAGGCAACGAAGCATTCACGCTGAAAAACATCTCAGGAGTTGAAGTCAGGCAGGAGATTGTGGGCGCAAAGAAGGGCAGGGACAACTATTCCTATTCGCTATTTTTATTATTCAGGGACGGGACCAATGCACGAATAGACAGCTCATCCGGTTCGAGCGCCACGGGCAACGCCAGCAACACTGAAATCAGCAGCGAGGTAATTGTCGGGGGCGCGCTGGCCAAGTTTTTGGGAGTCCCATTAAAGAAGACCGTAAACCGGACCGAATACCCGCTTCCGGATTTCCGCCGATGACCGTTAACTATATATCACTTGAATTCGCAATAATAATATGGCGATTTCACCCCTCGAAGAGCGCTATGCTACGAAAATAAACACTATTTTTTCTGAGGAAAACAAGCTTCAGAAATGGCTCGCCGTCGAGGTCGCGCTGGCAAGGGCGCATGCCAAGGCAGGCAACATTCCAAAAGGCGCAGCCGATGAAATCGCAAAAGCGGTTCCAAAAGTCAAGCTCTCCAGAGTGAAAGAAATCGAGGATGAAATCCACCACGATTTAATGGCAGTGGTGAAAGCATTGAGCGAACAGTGCTCCGGAGAATCAGGCAAATTCGTTCATTTAGGCGCAACTTCCTATGACATTGAGGACACTGCAACCGCACTCATTTTCCGCGAAGCAATCGGCACCATTGAGCAAAGCATAGGCAGCGTCCGCTCAACCCTGAAAAAACTCGCGCTTGAGAAAAAGAATTTGGTTTGCGTTGGAAGAACGCACGGCCAATACGCAATCCCCACAACTTACGGGATGAAATTCGCGCTCTATTACTCAGAATTCGGCAGGCATCTGCAAAGACTGGACGAAGCAACGAAAAGAATTGAAGCCGGAAAAATGGCAGGCGCAGTAGGAACAATGGCCGCGTTTGGCGACAAGGGTTTCATCATCCGCGATGCGGTAATGAAAGAGCTCAATCTCGCTCCGGCTACAATTACCAATCAAATAGTTCAGCGCGACAGGCACGCCGAAGTCATCAATGATTTGGCACTAATCTCCTGCACACTTGAAAAAATTGCAAAAGAAATCCGCAATCTCCAGCGAAACGAAATAATGGAAATTGCCGAGCCCTATGGCAGGGGAAAACAGGTCGGCTCGTCTGCAATGCCGCAAAAAAGAAACCCGCACAAATCCGAGAGAATTTGCTCGCTCGCAAGAGTTGTGCGCTCAAACGCCCAGGTGGCGCTTGAAAATATTGCGCTGGAACACGAGCGTGATTTGACCAATTCCGCAAATGAGAGAATAATTTTCCCAGAAGCATTTATTTTAACGGACTATATGCTCAGCCAAATGAACAGCATTCTTTCCGGACTGGAATTTTTCCCAGAGAATATTAAGCGCAATTTGGAAAGCTCGCGCGGGCTCATAATGGCAGAGCGCCTCACAGTCACTTTAGTTGAAAAAGGAATGGCAAGGCAGGATGCCCATGAATTAGTCAGGCAGGCAAGCGTGAAAGCGTTCGATTCCAACAAACACCTGCGCGATGTAGTTTCAGCGGACCAGAAAGTAACCAAATTGCTTTCCAAATCAGAATTGGACAAATTATTCGATTATTCCACCTATTTAGGGCAAGCAATGAAACTAGTGGAACAGGCTGTTTCAGAATAGCTCAAACTTAACGTTTTTAGCCTTTTTCCCACCATTCTACGAACGCGCGCGTGCGCGCGCGAACCTTTTTAAGCTTAAACCGCGCAATAAATATGTACAACATTTAGTGTAATTTTTATCAAATTCAGGGAACACCATGACTGCAAAAGCATCGGATTACAGCGGCAAGGATATTCAGGTACTTGAGGGCCTTTCAGCCGTAAGGAAGAGGCCTGCCATGTACATCGGGGATATCGGCCAGCGAGGCTTCCATCACCTGATTTTCGAGGTAGTCGACAACTCCATTGACGAGGCATTAGCGGGCTTTTGCAAGGAAATAGACGTCACCATAACCAAGGACTCGGTAATAGTCGTAAAAGACGATGGAAGAGGCATTCCCGTTGACGTAATAGAGAAATACAAAAAGCCGGCAATCGAGGTCGCGCTCTCCATGCTCCACGCAGGAGGCAAATTCGGCAAAAGCGCCTACAAGGTCTCGGGAGGGTTGCACGGGGTCGGTGTTTCGGCCGTAAACGCGCTATCCGAGTGGTTCGAGGCCGAGGTAACCAGGGAAGGCGCGGTCTATCTAATCCGCTTCGAGCGCGGAATCACAACCCAGAAGCTGAAAAAGCTCAAAGCTGCCGAAGGTAGCGGAACAATCATCCGCTACAAGGCCGACAAGGAGATTTTCGGGGACCAGGAATACAGCTATGACATCATTGCAAACAGGCTGCGCGAACTCGCATTCCTGAACAAGGGGCTCAAAATTTCGCTCCATGATGAAAGAAAAGGAAGCGAAAAATCTGAGAATTTCATGTATGACCAGGGAATCGTCTCATTCATCGAATACGTGAACAAAAACAAGACCGTTCTTCACCCACCTGTTTATTTCACCAAATCAAAGGAAGATGTGGAAGTGGAAGTAGCATTGCAATACACCGACTCGTACAATGAAAATGTTTTCACCTTTGCAAACAACATAAACACCATTGAGGGCGGAACTCACCTAATCGGTTTCAAGGCAGCGCTCACCCGAGTTTTCAACAACTATGTGAAAGAAAACAAGCTCGCAAAAGGGGAGCTCGCGCTTTCAGGAGATGATGCCCGCGAAGGGCTGACCGCAGTCCTTAGCGTAAAAGTTCTCCAGCCGCAGTTTGAAGGCCAAACCAAAACCAAACTGGGAAACAGTGAAGTGAAAGGCCTGGTTGAGCAGATTGTTGGCGACGGACTGTGGAACTATTTCAACGAGCACCCGCAGGAGGCCCGCGCAGTTGTGGAAAAGGCATTCCTTGCAGCAGAAGCAAGAGAGGCGGCAAGAAAGGCGCGCGGACTGGTCAGGAGAAAGAGCGCATTGGATTCCATGCTTCTCCCGGGAAAGCTCGCGGACTGCAGTGAAACAGACCCATCCCAGTGTGAAATTTACCTCGTAGAAGGAGATTCGGCAGGAGGCAGCAGCAAGCAGGGAAGGGACCGAAGGTTCCAGGCAATTCTCCCCTTGCGGGGAAAAATCCTGAACGTTGAAAAAGCAAGGATAAACAAAATTCTTGCAAACAACGAAATTCGCGTTCTCATTTCAGCATTCGGAACCGGCTTTGCCGAGGACTTTGATGCGACCAAGGTGCGCTATCACAAAATAATCATCATGTGCGATGCGGACGTTGACGGCGCGCACATCCGCACGCTTCTATTGACTTTCTTCTACCGCTACATGCGCAAGCTTGTTGAGGACGGCAGGATTTACATCGCCCAGCCACCTCTTTTCCGCGTGAGAAAGGGCAAGGAAATCACCTATGCGTTCGCCGAGCCAGAGCTTGAAAATCTGAAAAAGAAGCTCGGAGTTCAGGGGCTGGAAATTCAGCGCTACAAAGGTCTTGGTGAAATGAACCCCGATCAATTATGGGAAACCACCATGAACCCCGAAACGCGCACGCTCCTGAAAGTCACCATTGAGGATGCGGTGAAAGCGGACGAGCTGTTCACCATCCTGATGGGCGATGTGGTCGAGCCAAGAAAACAATTCATTGAAAAATACGCGCGCGAAGTGAAGAACCTGGACATTTAGTTTATGAAAAAGTTCATGAAATTTTAAGCAAGTGAAATTTATGGCACCAAAGAAAGCAACCCAGCCGGCTCCGGACGCAGCAGCTCCGCCAAAAGCAGCGGAGAAAATAATTCCAGTGAGCATTGAAAAAGAGATGCACACTTCCTATTTAGATTATGCCATGTCCGTGATCATTGGCAGGGCATTGCCTGATGTGCGCGATGGCTTGAAGCCGGTTCACAGGCGCGCATTATTCGCCATGTACGAGCTGGGCAACACCCATGACAAGCCCTACAAGAAATCCGCCCGTATTGTCGGAGAAATTTTGGGTAAATACCACCCGCACGGAGACACCGCAGCGTACGATACAATTGTCCGGATGGCGCAGGATTTCTCGCTCCGCTATCCACTGGTTGATGGCCAGGGAAACTTCGGCTCGGTTGACGGAGATTCTCCGGCAGCCATGAGGTACACCGAAGTGCGCATGCAAAAGCTGGCAGAGGAAATGGTAGGAGACTTAGGAAAAGAAACAGTCGATTACACCCCGAACTTTGACGGTTCATTGCAGGAGCCAACTTTGCTCCCAACAACTTTCCCCAATTTGCTGGTAAACGGTTCAAGCGGAATTGCAGTGGGAATGGCAACCAACATTGCCCCGCACAACATGAGCGAAGTGATCGACGGGCTCACGGCTTTGATTGACAACCCCTCGGTTGGCGACGACATCCTGATTCAATTAATCAAAGGCCCTGATTTCCCAACCGGCGGCATAATTCTAGGCAGGCGCGGAATTCACGAGGCGTTCGCCACAGGAAGAGGTTCGGTGCGCGTGCGCGGCAGGGCAGAAATCCAGGACAAGGGCGAAAGAAGGCGCATCATAATTACAGAACTTCCCTACCAGGTGAACAAGGCAACGCTCATCGAACAAATCGCGCTTCTGGTGCAGGAGAAAAAAATCACAGGAATCTCGGATTTGCGCGACGGCTCTGACCGCGACGGAATGAATATTGTGATCGAGCTCAAGCGCGATGCCAATGCGGAAGTCGTGCTTAATCAATTATACTCCATGACCCCATTGGAGTCATCTTTCGGAATCATCAATCTCGCTCTGGTAAAAGGAAAGCCCATAGTTCACACCCTGCGCGGCCTGCTCATGGAATTCCTGAATTTCAGGAGAGAGATTGTCACCAAGCGCTGCAGGTTCGATTTGAACAAGAGCGAGGACCGGGCGCACATCCTTGAAGGATTGAAAATCTGCCAGCAGAACATTGACGAGGTTGTGAAAACAATCCGCGCTGCCCCTGATCCGAACGAGGCCCGCGGCCAATTGATGCGCAAACTCAAGCTTTCTGAAAAGCAGGCATTGGCAATCCTTGAAATGAAGCTCTCAAGATTGACGCAACTGGAGCGCGGCAAAATAGATGCAGAGTACAAAGAGCTCCTGGTCACCATTGCATGGCTAAAGAAAGTGCTCGGAGATCCAAAGGAAATCGACGCACTAATCCGCAAGGAGCTCGAGGAAATAAAGAAGAATTACGGAGACAAGCGCAGAACCGAAATAGTCGATTTTGAGGGCGAAATCGAGGTCGAGGATCTCATCAAGCGCGAAACCGTGGTGGTCACGATCACCAACAGCGATTACATCAAGCGCATCCCGGTCACCGAATACAAGTCCCAGCACCGGGGAGGCAAGGGAGTGGTCGGGCTTGACATGAAAGAAGAGGATCTCGTAAAGGATGTAATGGTCTGCAGCACGCACGCCTATTTACTATTCTTCACAGACCAGGGGAACGTTCACTGGCTGAAAACCTACCAAATTCCATCCGCAGGAAGATATGCTATGGGCAAGCCGATCATCAACCTGCTCGGCCTTGATCAAAACGAAAAGATTGCAGCCTGGGTGCCGGTTGAGGAATTCCTGGAAGAGGAATCGCTCATCATGTGCACCAAGAAGGGAATAATCAAGCGAACCAACCTTTCGGAATACTCGCGCCCAAGAAAAGGCGGAATCATTGCAATCACGCTCAAGGAAAAGGACGCGCTCATCGAAGTCAGGCGCATCAAAAAAGACCAGGAAATCATCCTGGTTTCCAAGGCAGGCTATGCCATCCGCTTCAGTGAAGCTGATGTGCGCGAAATCGGCCGCTCGGGCCAGGGAGTAATCGGCATGCGCCTGCGCGAAGATGAAAAGGACGAAATAGTCGCCATGGCGCTCAATGACAAGCCCACGGTTCTCACAATAACTGAAAACGGGTTTGGCAAGAGAACCGAACTCGAGGAATACCGCTTGCAATCACGTGGTGGAATGGGAGTAATCAACATCCAAACCACGGACCGCAATGGGGAAGTGGTTGCTTCGCGCGCAGTAAGCGACAGCGATGACATCCTTTTGATTTCATCCAAGGGGCAGATGATCCGCGTTCCTGCCAAGGACATTTCAGTGATTGGAAGGAACACCCAGGGAGTGCGCGTCATGAGGCTGGATGCAAAGGAGAAAGTCGTCTCAGTTGCTCGCATTATTCCAGAGGAGGAAGCCGACCAGGCCGTGGACGCCCAGGAAAAGGAGCTGGAGCACGAGCATCCCGGCCAGAAATCAGGTTCATCTTCCGCATCAATTACTTCATCTTCTACTGGTGATCAAAAGCCACCTGGTCACGATGTTCCGCAAATAGAATTCAAGAGCTCGCACACCGTAGTTTTCCCTGCTAAAAAAGAGGATGACAAGGGCAAGAAGAAAAAGCAGGAAAACGAAGATGACGGCCTGGATTACGTTGGCAGCGACCGCTGATTTTGCTCATCAGCACTCTTTCGGGGGCGGGCAGTTCTTTTCTATTTTCACGTAATATTTCGCCTTGAAAACTAGCTGCTTCATTCCCTCTTCTGTCACAATATTGTATTTCGAATCAGTGCACACCAGGGTGAATTTCACCTCAACGCTCCTTTTCAGCCCAACCATCTCATGGAACGCAGTCGTGCTCACTCCCCCTTCCCCCTCCAAACTCAGCAGCTGATTCTTCACTATGCAAACATTCGTCTCCTGCGCGGCAGCCAGCCCGGTTTCGTTGCACCTGGTCGCATTGAATTTTTGGTTAGTCACATTGGCTGCGATTGAGTAGTACAAATCAGCGTAAAATCCCTGCTCCTCCTTGACCATGCTTCCCCAAGTTCCTTCTATGACTACTCCATCTCCAACCGTGAAATAATTCGCTCTTATCTGGCCATTCTGCTCCAATGCCGCCGAACTTTCAGGCCCTCCTGCAAACTCCTTTACCTTCTCATAATTCTCGGGGTCAGTGATCACGATTTTCCCCTGGGAAGCGCTCACGGCAATTTTGTTGGCCTGCTCCTTGCTCAAATTTGCATAGGCCAGCAGCACATTGCTCGCATAGAAACATTCTTTTTCAGGATTCCCGCAGCCATCCACCACAATGCCCAATTTCTCGGCCATTCCCAATTCCGTGGGCTCGTCATAGTAGGCTGAAACAGAGTAAACCTCCCCGCATCTCGCCGGTTTCGCATCATTCGCCAGCGTGCATTTGGGTTTGGCAATCTCATTTCCATTCCACGCACCCCAGTCATTCCCATTGGAAATCTCCACCGTGGGGCATGCGCAATTATCCCTGCTAGAATAGGCGTAGTTCGGGGTGTAATTGTAGTTTATCTCGTCAATCTTATAGGTGCAGGAAACTTCCCTGTCATCAAAATCATCGGTCAGATTCTCCGCAATCCCCTCAACAACTTTCCGCACATCCGCCTCCTTCACCTGAAGCGACTGCAATGTTGCCTGGCTGATTATTCCGGCAGCATCCTGCTCATAGACGCACTTTCTCGCCTGGCATGGTGAGTCCAGCAAGGAGCAAAATCCAACTCCCATCCCCTGGGTCGAATTCGTCCATTCTCCCATTCTCCTGAAAACATAGCCCAGCCTGTTCCCGTTCACTTCCACCTTGGTTCCCTTGAAATCAACAGTTGCGTTTTCCTTTTCATTCTCAACAACCGCCTGCCAGCCCCGCGCGCTCGCAACTATCCCCTCATCAAACACCTGGGCATCCACGCATCCCGGCTCAGAAACGTTCACATTCGTCCCATCGCTCAAGCTCCTATTCTCGCTTCTTCCCCCAATTCCTTCCTTTGCCTTTTCGCACAGGCTCAGGGAAAGCTGCTCAAGTGTTGGCGGGTTCGCTGCATTGCAGTACCAATATTTTTCAGGGGCAATCCCCCCGGTTTCACCAAGCGCAATGCTCGCGCCTGCGATGCTTTTTGCAATCACAATCCCCGCTTTCACCGATTCCTCATAAACGGCTTTTTTAACCTGGGAAAAGGCAGCGCCTGCACCGGGCTTGTTCACCCCTGCGTATTGCTGCAAAGTCACGAATGCTATCAGCACCACTGCGGCAATGGCCGCGATGAATAGGATTGTGACAGGGCTGAAACCCCTTTTCGTTTTTGTTTTTTTGCTGTGTCCATTTCCCATTTCCATCATTCCGCTTCCCCTAATCTTAACCTCTGACTTTCAATGTGACATTCGCGCTTTCCCCGATTTTCGCAGTGGGCAGTTCCATTGAATAGGCAATCACATTGGTGGCGTTCTCCGGCAGCTTTCCGCAGGAGACAAAGCTCCCGTTTCCCAGCGCAAATGCGTAATCCTTTTCATCATAAGTTTTCTCCAGAATCAGCGCAACGGTCGAGTTCACATCAACCCTTGCCCCAAACCCGTAATCCAGGTTCGCTGTCCCTAGGAATTGCGCGTCAGACAATAATTCGGCAACAGTTTTCCCACTGGCAGTTTCCCTGTAGCTCAGCAAAGCGCCCATGGAATCCGAGGCAATGGTAACCGCCTGCGCCTGCTTCGCGGCGCTTGCCTGCCCCTGCTCCACAATGAGAATATTCGAGAAGATGAAAGTGAGCACAAAAACCAATCCGACAACTGCCGCTACCAATCCGATTATTTCGTCCACAGCCCCGCGCCTAGATTTCATCGAGAATAGATTGGGGGTTTAACTATTAAAACCGAACGCTACTTGGCAAGCTGAGCAGTATTCCTATTTCCGCCAGTCCCATTCCGCAGCTGGGCATCCCTGGCCTTCTCAACCAAATTCGGGCATCGCTTCATTATCTCAAACCACATGGCGTGCATGCACGCACAAAGCTTTTTCGCAACCGAATCCGAGTGAGCAAATTCATACCCCACAAATATCTCCTTTGCCCTAAGAAGGATTTTCTCAACCTGTTTTTCATGTCCCTCTTCCAACCGAACCTCTTTTTTGAACAGTTCGCACACCAGATTCGCAACCAGCATCTGCTCGTCCACAATTCCATGGTCAAGCACTTTCAGGCTGGCGGACAAAAGCTTGGTGATAGTCCCGGGAGAAAAAATCTTGATTTGCCTGACCAGTTGCAGCGCCTCAGTTAAAGCAGGTTCAACCCATTGTTTCGCCTCTGCATGTTCCAGAAGCTCAAGCAATCTATTCTCATCATTCATTCACGCACCAAAAGGGTTTCCCATTTCCACCTTTTAATCCTTTTGGCAACTGCTAGAATCAGACACTGGGTTGTTGTTGAGTCATGCAGTGGTACGCGCCAAACCCGAAAACAACCTCAGTGGAACGGATGCCAACAATTTTTCTCCCAGGGAATGCCGCGGCAATAATCCCCAGCGCTTTCATGTCATTCTCGACCCCGAAAATCGGCACAATCACGGCTGCATTGGAAATGTAAAAGTTCGCATAGCTAGCAGGCAATCTCCTTTTCTTTCCGTCAACCCCGTCCACCATTAATTTCCCAGGCATTGGCAAATCCATCACTTTCAACCCGGCCTTCACCAGCTTCTCCTTGTTCTTCGCCATCGCAGAATAATTCTTTTCATCGCTCTCATCCGGCATGCAGCACAAAACGGTTTTCTCATTCACAAATCTTGCAATATCATCCACATGCCCGTCCGTGTCATCGCCCTCGATTCCCTCTCCAAGCCAGATGACCTTGTTCGCCCCCAGATACTCAAGCAAATAATTTTCAATCTCCTCCCTCTTCAATTTCGGATTTCGATTTTTATTCAGCAAACACTGCTCAGTGGTAATCACAATCCCCTTTCCATTCACTTCAACTGACCCGCCTTCCATCACAATCCCCGGGCTAAATTTCTTCAGTTTCAAAATTTCATTTAATTTCCCAGGAACAATTTTGTCAGCAGAAAGCGGCTCCTCATGCTCGTATTTCATTCCCCAGGCATTGAAAATCCATTCAACCATTGCCAGTTTTTTCTCCTTGCGATTCACAACAAAAGTGGGGCCAGCATCTCTAATCCAAGAGTCCATCGTCTCAATCGTATGGAAGCGGACGTTTTCCTTAACTGCAAATCTGTGCGCAAAAATCAGCTCGCTCGCCAGCTTTTTTATTCTCTCATTCCTCACCAAAAGCTCGACACGCTCGCCTGTAGAAATCTGCGCCACCATTTCAGCATAGGCTTTCTGTGCAATTTCCAGCCTCTCTGGCCAGGTGTTCTCATTGTGTGGAAAAACAGCCCAGGTCGCCTCGTGCTTTTCCCATTCGGCTGGCATTGAATAGCCTGATTTCTTCGGAGTCTGTGTTTCCATTCCAATCACTAGAATTTCCTGGTCAAATCAGAATACGCATCCGGTCTCCTATCCCTGAAATAGGGCCAGCCTTCCCTTTGCTCATCAATAAGCTTCAAATCGCATTCAGCAATCAGAATTTCCTCCTTATTCCTGCTCCCCTTTGCGAGCAATTGCCCGTCAGGCGCGCAAACAAAGGAGTTCCCCCAGAACTCAACATCATCCTCAATCCCGACCCTGTTCACTGAAACCACAAACACTTCGTTCGCAATCGCGTGCGAGCGTTGAATAATCTCCCATGCCTCAAGCTGCGCTTTTTTTAATTTCTCATCCAGCCTGTCAGCGCCTCCCCAGCCAATGGCAGTGGGATAGAAAATAATCTGCGCGCCGTTCAGCGCGCTGATTCTCGCCGCCTCGGGAAACCACTGGTCCCAGCAAACCAAAGGAGCAATTTTCACCTTTCCCAAATCCACAACTTTGAACCCCAAATCCCCTGGCGAGAAATAGGTTTTCTCATAAAATCTCGGGTCATAGGGAATGTGCATTTTCCTGTATTTGCCTACCAGTTTTCCATTGGCATCAATCACAACCGAGCTATTATAGTATTTAGCGCTCGCCCCAGCCCCGCCGCTCTTCTCAAAAACCGATCCAACAATCGCAATTTTATTTTCCTTGGCAGCTTTAGCCAGCGCATCACTGGTAGGGCTAGGGATAGTTTCAGCCAACGTGAAATATTTCTTGTCCTCATACTGGGGGAAATATCTCTCTGAAAACAGCTCCTGCAGGCAAACTATCTCAGCGCCCTTTTTCGCAGCTTCTCCAATCTTCTTCACAGTGCGCGCCAAATTCTCGCCTGCATTTTCAGAAACGCTTGCCTGTATAAGTCCGATTTTTATCATAACTACTCCTCAAATCATTTTCATTCATTCCTATCTCTTATACTCCTCTTTCAATTCCTCAATAACAACTCTCAGCGGCTTTCCGGTTTTCTTTGCAATCCTCTTCGCATCCTCATATTCCGGCTTCACCTTTTCAATTTCTTTTGCAACCTTGAATCTTATTTTTCCATATTTGGTTTTCTTTTCAACCACTTCAGCGTTCACCAGGTACTTGTCGCACTCGTAAATTCTCACTCCCAGAGTTCCTGTTTCATCAGAAATTATTTTTGCCAATTTCTCAGGCTCTTCAAAGGCGAATGCCTGAATCATAAAACCCGGTCTTCCCTTTTTCCCAAGCAAGGGAATGCAGCACGCATCCTTTGCCCCGGCATCAGCCAGCCTTTCCAGCGCATAGCCTAGCACTTCTCCAGAAACATCATCCAGGTTCGCCTCAAGAACGAACATTTTCTTGCCTTTCATTCATCTCCCTTCAATTCATTTGGCAGCCTAACGCATAAATCTGTTTTGAACAGCACAAAATCCCCAAACTGCCCTCCAATGGCAAGCGTGCGCACCTGTGCGCCTTTCTTCTGCAAAAGCTCTTTTGCTTTTGTAAGCGTCTCCCCTGTGCGCGAAAAGTCATCCACCACAAGCACGCGTTTTCCTTTCAGCTCCACCTCTGTTCCAATATCCCTCACCAGTTTCGCTTCATCATAGATTTTCTTCGGAGGCATCCCATCGTCGTATTTCCTAAAAGAAACACAGGCAAAATCTTTTCCAAGCATGCGTGCAATTTCCTTTCCAGGCTTTTCGCCAGCGCGCGCGATTCCAATAACCAAGTCGAATTTTTCCAGCACTTTCCTGCTCTTTTCAAATTTTTCAAGAAATTCTTTATGGGAAATTTCCAGCGCTTTCATAAGAAACATTTTAATACTTCAATTCTATTAAGCTATCCTATGCGCGCGTCAATTTTTGAAAATTCAAAAGAATTTCTCCCCCTGAATAATTACAAACGCATTTTTGGCTTGATTTTACTGGCCTCTTTTGCAGTTTCACTTGCCTATTTCGCAGTTACATTCCAGGGAATGAGGATTCACTTTTTCCAGTTCGCGGTTTTTGCCAGCGCGCTCATCTTCGGGCCTGCCGCTGGTTTTGCAACAGGACTGGTCGCGGCAATCCCCTCGGCAATTGCAACCCACAATTACTGGATTCTTGGAGGAAACGCAATCCTGGGCGCATGCGTTGCGATCTACGCGCGCAAAATTTCAATCCCGCTTGCAGTGGTTGCAGCATTCCTAACCCAGCTGCCATATTTGGTGGCAACCGATTTGATTTTTGGAATTCCCCTGGCAATGCTCCAGTCCATGGTCCTGCTCATTTTCGCAGAAGACCTGGTTTGCGGGCTGTTCGCTTGGAAAGCCAAGGATAAGCTAAGGCAGATGCTCGAATGAAGCAAGCGTGTGGATAAAGGAATAAAAGCACTCCAATCAAATCTCTACTCCTATGGGCAGCCTAAAGGCGCTTTGGAAATTGACACGGTTCGAGCATGCGCTCATGTTCTCGGCAGTAGTGCTCATTGGTTTGGCACTCGCTGCAGAAAGAGTCCCTCCTCTCACGCAGCCCATAATTCTCGCGCTTCTCGCGCCCATGCTTGCGGAAGTCGGCATCTTTGCGCTCAACGATTATTTGGACATCAAAACAGACAAGGCAAACAAAAGAACGGACAGGCCGCTGGCAACCGGCGAAATAAGCCCGGGGATTGCGGTTGCGTTGAGCGCAATTGGCATAATCGGAGCACTAGTTTCAGTCTATCTGATTAGCATGCCCGCATTTGAGTTCGCGCTTTTCATCGCAGCAATTTCAGTCCTTTACAATTTCAAATTGAAAGACCTGCCCCTGGTTGGAAATATGATTGTTGGATTCTCCATGGCAGCGCCCTTACTTTTCGGCAGCATAGTGTTTTTCAATTCATTCTTTTTCAGCCGCCTCATCCTGATTCTCTCGGCAATCGCGTTCATCGCCGGGACTGCGCGCGAAATCGTGAAATCAATCCAGGACATGGAAGGCGACGCCAAGGCGCGCAAATCAAAAACCCTGCCCATAATCATCGGGGCGAAAAACTCGGCACTAATCGCAGCGCTCCTTTACATCACAGCAATCGTTCTCACCCCTGTTCTTTATGCGTACGGATTAAAGCAGACAATTCCAGGCATAGCGCTAATTACAGCAGCTGATTTGATTTTCCTTTTCCTTGTTCTAATGATTCTCAAATCACAGGATAAATCAACACTGAAAGTGGCGCGCAAATATTCTCTTTTGGCATTCGGTCTTGCAATTTTAGGGGTCCTGCTTTCAGTAATTTTTTAGCGTCTTAAAAAGAGCTCAAAGATATTTATATTCCCCGCCCTGGCCCGAATAAACTTTTCCAGTTCCGGGCTCAAAGGAGACCAGGGCAAACTCCTGGCCATAGCGCTTTACATACGATTTTTCTTCCGTGTACAGCATCGGAACATAATTGTTCACATCTCTCCATCCGGCGGCGCTCATCTTGGTGCTTTTTCCTGCAAACTTTTCGTTCATCAGCTCTAGATTCGTTAGCCTGCCGCGCAGCGAAACGATTTTTCCGCTTTTCATGTTCCCTACGGCTCTTTCCCCTCCGTTATAGCCCATGGCAGTTACGAAAAGTGAATACTCCTTGCAGTCGTCCGGCATCAGCGAGTAAACCTCATTCAGGATTTTGGTGAAATACCTGACCCCTCCCTGCAGGCTCTTTCTTATGTCCGTGCGCTCGTCAATGCCCCTGGGCAGATTCACTTTTATCCCCATACCGTTGGCAGTGCCTGGCATGAGCTGCGAAACCCCGCGCGCGCCTGCCGGAGATCCGTTATTCGGGTCAAACTTGCTTTCCATGGAAAACATGATGCGCATGAACCTGTAGGGATTCAGCAAAACCCTGCCTCCAGTCCTTGCTTCCAGGTCCTCGCATATCCTGGCTATGGACATCCCATAGCCGAAATCCTTGTTCACGAACTCGATTAGTGCAGATTCTATCCGCCCCACCTTGGCCATGCTTTCAGCAGTGGGGGTCGGAGGGTAGAGCTTTGGGTTGATTGCGGAATAAAATTTGTACGCCTCGATCAAATATCCCTTGCTCAGCTCAGGCGGTTTCCCTACGAACGTCCATTTGGTGCGCGCGCTTTCAGCAGAAAATTCCTCATACCCCCCAAAATTCCCGGTGTCCTTATCCAGCCGCGCAAATGCCGCGGGCGCGTACTTCTTGAAAAAGTCGTATTCTGAAATCTCTCCTTTTCCGCGCACATAATAGACGGGTGTTTTCTCCTTCAGAAACTTAAGCGCCAGGACTTCCTGGCCGTCCGCAAGCTTCACTTTCATAATGGCATACTCGGTCTTGCTTGCGGCCAGCTCTGCCTTCTTGTCCAAAAACTTTTTCGTGTCATAGTCGATTTTGCTTATGGCTTCCTCGCTGAAAATTGATTTTTCCAGGGCATAGACCCGCTTGCCGGCAATCACTCCATAGCGCAGCTGGAATTCTTCCAGTGAGAATCTGTTCTGAGTTTCCACATCAAAAAAAATCGTTTGGTTGGAGCTGTCCACATAAGAGATGGCCACCCTATTCTGGGCGTTTTTCCCATCCACGCATCTCAGTTCCAATATGCGCGCATCATTTCCAATCTTTGAAAAACCATCAAGCGCGTTCTTGGCTTTTGACGCCAGGTCAAAGATGCGCATCAGTTCCTTGTCGGCAAGCGGCAGCCGGGTTCCGAAATCGCGCTGCGGCAATGCCGGAGCAAGCATAGCCAGGCCGCCTTCCACGGATTCAGGGTTCTTTTTCTTGTCCGCCATGGGGGCTATTTGGAAAAAGGAAAATAAAAGCGTATGCAAAGCCCTCTCTAATTTTGCAATAACTTTACTGCTTCCCGCTGGCCATGGTATAATTAGACTGCTCGGCTTCTTTAGCGATTATTCCTCCAGCCCCAGCCCTCAATCCTAATAATCCTTTTACTCCAATCTATATCCATGGCCGAGCCTGTCATAACCAAAGCAAGCCTTCCATACAAGCTATTTTCCAGCGGGAAAGTGCGCGACACCTTCGAGTACGAGGATAAATTGCTCATGGTTTCCACCGACCGGCTCTCTGCTTTTGACGTGATTTTCCCCCAGGGAATACCCTACAAAGGGATAGTTTTGAACGAACTTTCGCTCTTTTGGTTTGATTTTCTCAAGGGAATTACGAAAAATCACATTGCAGGCAAGCTTCCCCCCAGCCTTCCACGCGACTATAGGCGCAGAAGCATGCTCGTAAAACGGGCAAAGCCAGTGAAATTAGAGTGCGTTGTCCGGGGGTATTTGGTAGGTTCAGGCTGGAAAGAATACCAAAAAAGCCAGTCAATTTGCGGAATTCACCTGCCCTCTGGCCTGAAACTGGCATCCAAACTGCCTGAAACCCTGTTCACTCCGTCGACCAAGGGCGAAATCGGCGAGCACGACATCAATCTCGATAAGCCCTCTGCCATTCGCGTTGTTGGCAAGGAAGTTTACGACGAAGTGCGCGAAAAAGCCACGCTCATCTACGAGGCAGCGGCTGACTATGCCGAGACCAAGGGAATCATCCTCGCTGACACCAAGTTCGAGTTCGGAGAATGCGACGGTGAAATCATCCTGATTGATGAAGTTTTGACACCTGATTCCTCTCGTTTCTGGCCCGCTGACCAGTATGAGGAAGGCACCAGCCCGCCCTCGTTTGACAAGCAGTTTGTGCGCGATTACGTCGAGAAACTGGGCTGGGGCAAGAAGCCGCCAGCGCCCCTGCTCCCGCCAGAAGTGATAAACGGGACAGTGGAGAAGTATATTGAGGCTTATGAGAAATTGACAGGAAAGAAGTTTGTGAGGTAAATGGATATGGCAGATTACGATAAAATTAATCCAGGCATTGAAGACTTAGAAAAAAAGGATAAAGAATGTAAAAGCAGATCTAGCAGTGTCCTCCTTCTCATTATTTCTGCTATCCTTCTATTCGCTTTATTCTCTCTAGTTCAAGACGGAAGTCTACCCATGAAATTCCTTTATCTAGTCTGCCTTTTTCCACTTTACCTTATCAATAGCTTCTCTAAGCAAGGATTAAGACTTAGTTTATATGCAGAGACTCGTCTTTCTCTTTTAAAAGCGGTTATTTCGCTCCGTAATGGAAAATACAAGGAAGCTGCGCAATCATTAAAAAAAGCTAGGAGAAATCTCCGCAGTGTTCCTACATCCGATGATTATTCTCTTCTATCTAACGTTAAAATGGACGACTATAATCGTGGACTAAAGATTCTTGATACAATGATAGATTTACTGTCCAAGGAAAACCCCCCCTTCCTCGAGGCGAATTTACTCAATTTTATCAATACGTTCGAATCACGTAACTATTCTGCGGCTCCCGGAATCTTAAAGGGTCTAGAGCAACTTGCACCGCAACAAAATGAGAGTTCATTCCAAAATTTCAAGAAATCCCTCGAACTGATTCAAAAAGAAATTTCTGAAAGTACTGCAAAACTACCCCCTCAAATCAAAGGTTTTCTTCCCCCTTTAGGGTATGTTATCGTTTTCATTCTACTTACTGGTGTTTTCTCTTACATCCTATTACTAGTCCTACCAGTAGTTTTACCTTTTCTTCCACCAAATCTTAAACCCGATGAAAAATCTCTTTTTGGCATATCTGTCCCTATTGCAGTCGTCCTTTCAGGATTTTTGTTGGCGTCAAAGGGAAGAGGTGATTTGAATGGTTGAAGTTTTAATTATCGTCGGAAGCCAGTCGGACATGCCAGTCGCAGAGAAAGCCAAGCAGGCACTGGACGATTTGTCTATTTCCAACGAGATAAAAGTGGCATCCGCCCACAGGCAACCCGAATTAGTAGACAAAGCGGTCAAGGAATCCGACGCAAAAGTGTTCATTGCCATAGCCGGTTTATCGGCGGCACTTCCAGGAGTAGTTGCCTCGAAAACCAAGAAACCCGTCATAGGCGTACCCGTAAACGTGAAATTGGACGGCCTGGACGCGCTTCTTTCAGTGATGCAAATGCCCCCAGGGGTTCCGGTCGCCACCGTCGGAATAGACAATGGAAAGAACGCGGCTTTGCTCGCAGCAAGGATACTCGCGCTCTCGAATTCCAAGCTCAAAATTTAGCTCTCTATAGTTTCCAAAAAAATCCCATTTTTACCGTCGTAGACTCGGGTTTTTCAGAAACCGGAAAGTTTATAAACCATAAGGTTTATATACCAGGAAATCCAGAATATTTAAGAAACAACTGGTTTTCAAAGAAAAGCCGAAGGATTAGAGACTAGGGACTTTTAGAAAACTTTTAGGATGGGGTGTATCGTATGGCACAGGAAAAATGTCCTGAATGCGGGAATACGAAGTTAATAAAGGACTTCGAGAAAGGCGAAATCGCCTGCAGTCAATGCGGCCTAGTGGTCGCTGAGAATATTGCCGACGAAGGGCCGGAATGGAGGGCTTTTGACTCCGAGCAAAGGGAGAAAAGAGCCCGTGGTGGTGCGCCAATCAGGTATATGAGGCCGAATAAGGGCCTGGTAACCGAGATTGACCAGTACAACCGCGACATTCGGGGGGCGAGAATCTCCTCGAAGAAGCAGGCCCAACTTTACCGGATGAGGAAATGGCACAAGAGGGCATCCATTGCATCTTCAATGGAAAGAAACCTGGCCATTGCCCTGAGCGAGCTTGATAGGATCGCATCCTACCTCGGACTAAGCGAGTCATTGAGGGAAAGCTGCGCGCTCCTTTACAGGAAATGCATAGAAAAAGGGCTTATTAGGGGAAGGCTGATCGAGTCGGTCGTATCTGCTTCCATCTACGCGACCTGCAGAATGCACGGGATCCCAAGGACTCTCGACGAAATAAGCGCAATCGCAGGCATAGAAAAGAAGGAAATCGGAAGAGCCTACAGGTTCATTGCAAGAGAGCTTGACCTGGATGTTCCTCTGACCGACCCGAGCCACTATGTGCCCAAGTTCGTTTCAGCGCTTAACCTGAGCGGAAAAGTCCAGGAAAGGGCGCTCCTGCTCCTGAAAAAAGCCCTGAAAAAGGGGCTTATCAGCGGAAGGGGCCCGACCGGGGTATCCGCGGCAGCGGTTTACATCGCATCAGCCACTGTGGGCGAAAGGCGCACGCAGAAGGAGGTTGCCGATGTCGCCGGTGTTACCGAGGTAACAATCAGGAACAGGTACCGCGAACTGAAAAAAGAGCTCGAACTTAAAGTAAATCTTTAGGCGGGCTTCCTTTATTTTTTCCTTTTATTTTTCTTTTTTCGATTCTTTTTCTAGTTTCTTTTCTTACGTAGTCAGTTTCTTTTTTCCCTTATCCTCAAGTTTAATGTCCTTGGATTTGACATTCTGCTCAAACACCTTGTCCACTTGCAATGTGTCAACCTTGATTTCATCCTTTACTTTCTTGCCAAACAGCCTCTTCAGCTTGTTCCTTTCCTTGACTTTCACAATTAGCACGCCATCCTTGTCCCTTCCCGCAACATAGCCCAGCATCTGCGGGCTTTCGGGCTTGAGAGTGAATGCAATAAACGCTTTCCTTTCCGCGACCTGCTTCCAGTGTTCCTCCTCCCTTGCATTCATTTCCCTTACCGGCCTCATCTCCTCCTCATGCCTCTTTTCGGCCCATTCGATTCTTTTTGCCTCATTCTTCGCCCGCTGCTCGGCATTGGGATTCACATAGAGCTCGTCCGCCTTTTTCGCACCTTTCCGTATCTGCTCAGGGATATCGCTTTCCTTCAGGTACGCCTTTGCATTGAACCCGGTTTTCAATGGCTTGTACAGCTGTGTGTCCCTTTCAGCCAGCGTCATGGTGAACATGTTGTCCGGCTTGCAGTACTCCTGGAGTTTTTCCTTGCTTACCCAGCCGGAATTCTCCCACTTGAACGGGTTTGTATGGGTGATTTTCACTGCAAGAAATTTCCCCGGCTCAGGTGATTTCGGCCCTGCCTGGAGCACAAGTATCACATCATCAACAGCGCTTGTTTTCTTGTCGCTTTTTCCCTCATAGTAATCCGTTTTCCCAAGGAGCAGAAGGGTTGGCGCATAACCCTTTTTGGTGAACTCATCGCGCAATTGCAGGTAAACGGCAAGCTCGGCAAGGGGCACCTGGTTCGGGCTCATGCTTTCAAAGGACCTGTCAAACTGGCCGAGATATTTTTTTAGCAGTTCATCCTTTTTCACCGGCAATTCTTCCTTTTTCCTTTTCGCAGCAGCCATGGGCGTCACCGCAGCTATTTGGTTTTCAGAATATTTAAACCAGCACCCTTTGCGATTCTACCGAAAACTTCGCTGGCAGCAGCGTTACCATTACGGGCGCTGCCGCGCGATTTGCCCTCGGGGGCAAATGCGCCCATTTGGCTCGCGAGCCAAATCGGGCCGTCAACTGGGCTGCGCGCCGTGGTGCTTGCTGCTTCGCGGCATCAAGCAGTCCGCCTTCGAGGGCGGACCTGCACGCTTCGGGGCGTGCAGCCACTCGTTGGCGGCGCAGCCCGACGCGGCAGCGCCAATGTTGGCGGCATTGCTGCCTTTGTCGTTTTTTGCGAGCGCTTCGTTTCTGACTCACACTTATTAATTTTAAGAATCCAATATTCCCTGATGATTTCCGTAAACATACCCGCCGAGCGCATCAGCGTGCTCCTTGGCCAGAACGGCGAAGTAAAGAAAATGATAGCAAAGCGCGGCAGGGTGAAAATCCACACAGAAGAAGACGGGGTAGTGGAGCTTAGCGGCGCATCCATCGACGAATGGGTTGCCAAGGACATAGTCACTGCCATTGGCCGGGGATTCAGCCCGCAAAAGGCGATCAAGCTCTTCTCAGACCTCTATTCATTGCGCGTCATCAATTTGCGCGAATTCGGCAGCGACAACGACATCATCAGGATTTGCGGAAGGCTGATTGGTGAAAAGGGCAAGACCCGCAGAATCATTGAGGAAATGACCGGCTGCGAAATGAGCGTTTACACTCATACTGTTTCACTAATTGGTGAATTGGAAGGCCTCCACCTCGCCACAGAAGCGGTCTACAAAATAATCGAGGGATCCCCGCACGCAGTTGTCTACACTTTCCTGGAGCGCGGAAGAAGGAGGATGAAGATCGGCAACCTGGTCGCGCTCAAGGAATCCAGCCTTTCAGAGCCCGAGCGCGAGTAAAAAGCAGGCAAATCCAAACATTAATTAACTCGTTTAGAAAAATTCATCTCGCGACCAGAGGAAATTTCCACTAGGCTTCGTTACGCGAGCGTTAAGTGATTTGATGGCAGACAAGAAATCCGAAAAGAAAACTCCAGTAAAATCAGCGCCAGCCTCGGCGCAGAAAACACTCGCGGATGTGCCAGAAATCCTGGAGAAGAACGCGCCATCCGCAAAGGAAGCAAAAGCGGCAAAAGAGGATGCAAAATCAATTCCCGCAGCCTCGCAGAAAACTTTGAGCGAAGTCCCTGAAATGAAAGAAATGAGCGCGGCAGCCGCTGCGAAAAAAGAGCCGGTTCACGCTGACCGCATTTTCCAAAAATTCCAGGAGCACTCGGTTGCCGAGTTTTTCAAAAAGAACAGGCAGATGCTCGGGTTCTCTGGCAAGACCCGTTCGCTCACAACCATTGTCCATGAATACGTCTGCAATTCCCTGGACGCCTGCGAGGAAGCTGGCATCCTTCCAGACATCACCATTGAAATAAGGGAACTGAGCGAAGAGCACTACTCAGTGAAATCCATTGACAACGGGCCTGGAATTCCAAAAAAACACATTGGCAAGGCGCTGGGAATGATGCTCGCAGGCACAAAATTCAACCGCTATTGCCAGCAAAGGGGACAGCAGGGAATCGGCGCCACAGGAGTGACCATGTTCGCGCAATTAACTACTGGAAAGCCCATTCATTTCAAAACTGGCACAGGCAAGGGGCAGATTTACACCGGAGAGCTTTCCATTGATGTGCGCTCCAACAATCCTCTAATTACAAATGACATTGAATTCAGCGGGGAATTCCGCGGGCTTGAAGTGGAGGCGGAGTTCGCTGAAGTGAAATATGACAAGTCCAGCTACGGAGTTTCTGAATATTTGAAAAGAACTGCGCTTGCAAACCCGCACGCGCAAATCACATTCATCGCTCCTGATGCAGAATCGGTCACCTTCCAGCGCTCGGTAATGGAAGTTCCGAAAAAGCCGCAGGAAGTCCTTCCTCATCCATTGGGAATTCAAACAGGAGATTTGGTTGAATTCGCGCACCATTCAGACCAGCGAAAAATCACTTCCTTTTTACAGGCAGCTTTCACCCGCGTTTCCCCTGCAAAAATCGACGAGCTCCGCCTCCTAGTCGGAGTTGATTTAGACAAAAATCCGCAGGAAATGACCTGGCCAGAAGCAGAGGAATTGGTAAAGGCATTCCAAAAAGTGAAATGGATTTCACCTGCCACCGATTCAATAATCCCAATCGGCAAGGCGCAAATCGAAGCGAGTTTGAAAAACATTCTTGAGCCTGAATTTTTCGCAGTAACCGAAAGAAAGCCAAAACTCTACCGGGGCGGAATTCCATTCGTGGTTGAAGCGGCCATTGCCTATGGCGGCGGCTCAGGCAAGCGCATTGGCGACGGAGTGCAGGGCGACATTGTGAGATACGCAAACCGCGCGCCGCTTCTATTTGATGCAGGCGGTTGCGGCATTACCGAGGCAGTGAAATCCATTGAATGGCGCAGGTATGACATGAAAAATTTCGACGAAATGCCGGTCACGATTTTCGTCAATTTCGTAAGCGTCTATGTTCCCTATACCGGCGCGGGCAAGCAGGCCATTTCCAATGAAGAGGACGTGGTCATTGAAATCAAGAATGCGGTAATGGAAGTCGCGCGCCTTGCCCAGCGTTACATTCACGGAGTTTTCCGCAACAAGGACAAGGCCACCAGAAGGCAGGCAATCATGCGCTATGTCACTCAACTGGCAAAAGATTTGCCAGAGCTCGCGGAAGAAGGAAAGTCAAAGCAGCTGGAGGAGAAGCTCATTAAGCTCATTGAGGAGAAATACCAGGTGGACGATGCGCTTGATGAGGAAGAGAATGGCACTAGCGATGACAAGGGAAACGAAAAAGATGATGATGAAGGCAAAGAGGAGAAAGAGGAAGAATAAGAAGTGATTTTCATGGCAGAAAAGAAAGAGAAAACAAAAATAGACTCCAGCGCTGAAATAGCCGACAAGCTGACCAACCTGGGAGAGGCAATGATTAAGGAGATTAATGCAAACCAGTCTCCCAGTTTCGAAACCCGCCTAAGGGGCAGGGGAAACGTAATTTACGACGAGGCAATCGGCTGCCTAAGGCTCGGTGAAAAGAACGAGACGCGCACTTTTGTGAACGTCGGGCAGGCGAAGAAATTCATGCAGACAGTGGCAGTTGCGAACAAGTGCAAGAAATTTTTGAAAGAGGGTGCGCACACATCAATCAGGGGTTTATTTTACCAACTAAAATTCTCTTTGGGCGAAGATTTGGATGAGGAGCTTTTCTCAGAACAATCCGAATCAAACCCACTGATTGAAGACTTGGAAGTCACTCTTGACGTAAAGCGTGAAGACCTCAATTTGAACACAGACAGAAAAGGAGTGGTTGCAGGCCCCATGACTTTAAAGGACAAATTCGGAGGGGGAGAGGTTGAGATTGACTGCACAAAACAAGGAAGAAGCGGCTGGATGATTCCCAGTGATGTGGACAATGGAATGGAATTCAAATCGGTTGATGCCGACTATGTGCTGGTAGTTGAAAAGGACGCCATTTGGCAAAGGCTGAATGAAGAAAGATACTGGGAAAAGGAAAATTGCATTTTGATTACTCCAAAAGGGCAGGCGAGCAGAGGCTGTAGGAGATTAATTCGAAGGCTGGCAAACAAAAAACTTCCAATAATCACTTTCTGCGATTGCGATGCCTGGGGCTGGTACATCTACTGGGCAATCAAAACAGGCTCCATGAATCTTGCGTATTTAGCTAACGATATTTCAACTCCAGAAGCGCGCTTTGTTGGCGTGACCATGAGCGACATCAAAAAATACGATTTCCTTGAGAAATTGACGATTAAGGCAAAGGACATTGATGTGAAGCGCGCGCAGGAGATGCTTGATTACCCCTGGATCAGCAGGCACAAGGACTGGACCAGGGAGCTGAAAATGGTGCTTGACACCAAGAAGAAGATTGAGCAGGACGCGCTGCAGGGGCCGAGGCTGTCATTCGTTGGCGAATACCTGCGCGAGAAGATTGGGAAAAAGGAATTTTTGAGCTAATTTTCTCGGTTTTTTTACGATGGAGTATAGGAAACCACGTCTATGCCGCGTTCCCTCAGCGTATTGCGGTTTACTCTCCGTTTTTCAGAATACCAAACATTTTCTTTCCAATTAAGTTTAATTCCATCCAAAATAGGCTGCCTGTCGTTTACTATCACCGCCTTGCGCAATCCTGAAATTATATATGTGTGTAGAACGCTAAGGCCTGTGGCAGAAACTAGCGTGACCATATTCTGGTCATCTAACCTAATCGGCTCGCGCAAATCAACATCTATGCATATCCTGTATTCGACTTTAACACCATTCTCTAACTTGACTCTGCTGAATGGGAGAAACTCGCGGTTCAATCCG
>CABMDC010000003.1 GCA_902384795.1 Candidatus Gugararchaeum adminiculabundum
ACCGAGCAATTGACCGTTTCTTTGGAGCACAATAAGGCGTCTGTAAAATTGAGCGACTACGGGCACGGAGAAGTAACCGGCACGTTCATCTCCCCCAACATACTAAGCGTGCCTGGCAGGACCGTGCAGGACGGCCCGACCGGATCTTCGGTCCTTTCCGCCACTGACTTATTTTTCACCACCGACTGCTCCACGTTCACCGGAAGATACACCTGGGATTACAGCGACCCGTACGGTTCATGCAGCGGCTCCACCACTTTGAACGGCAGAAACACCAAGGCAGGATGCCCGGCATCCACTGTGCCGGTAGTGATCCCTCCGGTCAACCCGCCATCGGGCGCAAGCGTGGCAGCGGAAATTTCTGCTGTCCGCCCTGATTTGAACACAGTTCTGGAAGCGCGCAGGCTCAGGGACAAGCAACAGGCCTATGCATTGGAACTGGAATTTGACAAGTCCGGAGTTGACAACAGCGCGATGATCAAGCTGGAAAACAAATGGATAGCAGACGAGACAAAGAAAATTGACGCGGCCGAGCCCGCGCTCGAAGCAAAATATAAAGCAATACTTGAAAAGGACCCGGCCAATTTCTGGGCAAACTGGGACATGGCAGAGCTGAAGAAAACCCAGGGAAATTACAATGACTATATCACTTACTTTGACTCCGCGGCAAGCAACAAAAACGTGATCTCGGATGCAGGGCCAGTGCTCAAGCAGAAAGTTGCGGAAGATCTGGGACTGTCCCATTTTCCGACTCCTGAATCAAGCCCCATGATGCAAAGGGTACGCGATGAGGCAAAGACCCGCCAAAACGGCCAAATATACAATGTTGACGTTCCAAGCAAGGCAAAGGCGGATGATGAAGTCTGGAAAATAGAGTTCTCCACAGCGCTCTCTTCCAAGCTCTTCAATCATATAAACGAAGTCGCAACGCCCAAATGAGGTTAACCATGGCAACCGGCAACACAAATATCACTGGAAAAAATGCAAAGAACGCAACCACTGCGATACTTCTCGCGCTCACAGTTTCACTTCTCATCCTTCTCGCAGGCTGCTCCTCACCTTCGCAGCCATCCTCGGTGAAGAATTCAACTCCTTCAATTCAGCCCAACACAACAACCGGCGAGTGCACCAGCGAAACAGAATGCTTCATTTCAGCGGCAAACAATTGCGACAATGCGAACCTAACTCTCACCGATAATGTGGGCACTTTCCAGTACTCGGCTTCAGGCTGCGTTCTCACAAAAACTCTGGTAATTTTGAATGCAAATGAAACTCCGGAAATGAAAAATGCGCTTGAGGGAAAGAACATGACCTGCATCTATGAAACAGGAAAATTCAACTCAGAATTAGTCACATCCCTGCTCTCAGGAATAGAGTATTGCAACGGGGATCTGAAAGAAGCCCTGGGCGAACTGGTGCTGTTTAGTTAGTTTTCATTTTTCATCCAGAAAGAGGCCAAAAGAGGAGGGGTTATTTGTGTGTGGTCCTGCCCCTCCCCCCTTGGTTTCATTTGCTGGTGGTCTTTTGATAAACTAGCGTAAATCTGTCCCTGCCTGCAGGCGGCGCGCTCCTGTGCCTAAAACCAGGCTCACTCCACCTTTCGCTCCCGAATGCCGGCTCTCCGATTCCCGGCCCGCCCATGCCCATCTGCGTCATGAGCTCGTTGGTCATCACATATATCTGCGCATATTTCGCAAATGTGGTTTCATTCAATTTTCCGAACATCCCGCCTCCCACCCCATAGGTTTCATGCAGCTGCATCGCAGCCTGGTAGTCCCCGTTTATCACCGCAAGTTTGAACTGCTCAATAATATCGCTTGCATTGACGCGCTCAACCTCGGTTTCATTCTGCTCCGCGCCAATCTGCCCGCTACTGGCCACATCAATCGCCGCATCCTCCGCCTCATGCTCCCTTTCCATTCCCCTGCCGAAACTCGGCATTGCAAGCGCCGTGCCCACAAAAAGGGTCAGCACCATTGCAAACGCCACTGCCACTATTTTGTTGTTCATATCCGCACCCCCGTTTTTTACGCTCTCATCTTAATTCCTACTCATACCTAAGTGCATCAATCGGCTCCAGCGCAGCCGCATTCCGGGCAGGCACAATTCCAGAAACCAAGCCTACTATGATGGAGAACCCCAGCCCTGCGCCCACCAGTTCCAGGGTGAGCATTGAAGGAATTCCCACATCCGCCAGAAGGGATGAAACCAAAACGCTCAGCAGCACGCCGAGCAATCCGCCGATCAGGCCGATAATCCCTGCTTCAAACATGAACAATTTCAGAATGTCCCTGTTCTTGGTTCCCAGCGCCTTCAGGATTCCGATATATTTAGTCTGCTCCAGCACGCTCATGAACATGGTATTGGCAACCCCGATCCCGCCCACTATCAATGAGATGGATGCGATTCCCCAGAGGAAAATGGAAAGCATGTTGGTAACACTGCTTAGAGTGGCCTGAATGGTCGCCGCGGTCTGTATGGTGAAATCCTCCGTGGTCGGCGTAACCCCGTGCAGCAATACCAATTCATTCTCAATGTCTGCCGCAACCGCACTCGTGTCATGGTCTGCCGCAGCGATCACCACTATCTGGCTGACCGTTGTTTTGTTGAACATGGTCTTGGCGACATTTTGGGAGATATAAATCGAGTTGTCCGACCCGCCAAATCCGGTTCCCGATGCATTGATTATCCCGACCACGCGGAATGCCACGCCATTTATTTTTATCTGCTTGTTCAGTATGTCAAAATCATTGAACGTCCTGTTCACAACCGAATAGCCCAGCACCGCTGAATACCTGTCGCTGGTGCTCAGCGCCCGTCCATAGAGCATGACATTGCTGCCCAGGACCGTCTGCGCAAACGCCTGCGGTTCGCTCCCAATCACTGTGATTGACGCATTCTGTTCCTTGTACTGGATGCCGGCCCTGTTCGAAACTTGCGCATCAAGGTATCGCACGCCCGGAATCGTCCTCAGGTCATCGGCTTCGCTGAAGGTTATCTCATTGGTCGAGGAGCCCCCGCCAAAACCAGGCGGCCTGCCGCCCGCATCTCCCCCTCTTCCCAACGCAAACCCTCCGCCGCCGCCCCCCAGCGCGCCAACTCCCACTCTATTCGCGGTTTGCCCTCCAGGGCTTATGTCTATGGTATTCGCGTTCAGCGTGTTCAGCCTGCTGTTTATCTGGTTGCTCAGTCCCATGCTGATGGAAATAAGGCTCACAATGGCCGCCACTCCGATAATTATTCCGAGAATGGCGAGCCAGCTGCGCAAATGCCTGTGCTGCAGGGAATTCAGCGCGAGCGTTACGGTGTCCAATACCTTCATGCCATCAGCCCTTTCTTCCTCTCAGCTTTCCTTTTGTTCAGGAGGTGCCTGCGCACAAAGTAGCCTGCAACTCCCAATCCGATAACAATCCCTCCGATCTGTACCCAGCCCAGCCCAAAGATGACCCCCTGGTTCCTGCTCCTGCCGCCAAACCCGCCTGTCGAATTCGTAACATCCTGGCCGGCTGCGGCCGCAGTGGCCGAATCATAGACCTGTATGTCCACGGATTTGTTCACCACATGGGGCACATTGTTAGTGTCCTTGAAGCTGATGGTCACTTGAATCGAGTGCGTGCCTGCGGCCAAGTTCCGCGGGACGTTCACATCCAGCTGGAACGTGGAGAAGTCATCCACATTCAGCGTGCCCACGAATTTATCCGTGGAACTGGTGACCTGCAAATCGCCCCTGTTCGCAGTCACATAAACGCTCCTGATCGCCGCGTTCCCTATGTTCGAAATCTGCACCAACACTTTTCCCCCAGAGCTTCCTGGGGTAAGGTATGCCGGGGTGGTGGTTGCGCTGACCACGAGCTCAGGAGTCGCCGTGACCGGTATTCCGATATATTGGGTCGCGGATTTTCCCGAGCCCAGCGTGATGGTCAATGGCAGCGTGTAATAGCCCGCTGTAATCGAGTTTGAAATTCCCAGGGTCACATTTTTGGAAGCGCTCTCTCCTGCCTCCAGCGTGTCAAAATAAATCCTCGTCACCCCGAGCGGAGTGAACGCGCCGGTCGAGTTGACATCCACGATCGCGTTAAGCTGGTTGGTTCCGGTATTCTCGATTTTCAGATCGAACACCGCCTGACCTCCAACTTCCGTGGGGGTGCCAGGTTCCATGCTCATTCTATATTGGGTTGAGGGCTCGAGTATGCTCACCGGCCCCACGTAAAGCGTCTGCGTGCTGCTGGCCCCAAGCGCATCCTGGTAAGTGAAAACCAATGGAATGGTGTATTTTCCCACCGTTGCACTGGACGAGGAAGTAAGCCTGAGCGTCACATTGGCGGTTGAATCCGTCGGGACGTTTCCCAGCGATTTTTCAGTGGTCCCCTCCAAAGTGAAAGACGAATTTTCCGGGACCGAAACCACCAGGTTGTTCACCACTCCGCCCTTGTTCTTCACTGCGATGTCAAGCTGGAGCGTTTCCCCTGGCGCAACAACCTTGTTCCCTTCCCCGGTTGTCACTTCCAGGGTTCCATACTGCGAAGCTATGATCGGAATCGAGGCGGTTGCCAGTTTCGAAACTCCGCTTATGGACGCGCTGGTGTAGTAAATGTCCACCTTGATTGTGTAAATCCCGCCCGCGACCTCGTTCGGCATCTTGAACGGAATGGTTATCTGCGAGGTCGAGCCCGCGCTTATGTCCCCCCCGGGCATCGACTGCTGCAAAAAGCTCTGCGAATCGCTATAGTATACGGTCATGCCCGTCGCCGTTTCCTGCCCGGTATTCTGCAGCGTGAGTTTGGCATAGCCCGAAGTTCCCGGGTAAACGGTTGCAGGAACTGTAGACGTATCGGCCACCTGCAATACTGCGGCGCTGGTGCTCGTGCTGGTGGCTGCAGTGGCTCCGAATCCCGCGCCCGCCACGCACATCATCAGGAGCACAGCCATTGCCAATATTTTTTCCGTTCCAATCCTGTCCATCATTCCATCACCTTTTTCAATCATCAATTTCCATTTTTCTTTTCTCTTCATTTCAAAATCCCTTAAGCTTCAATTCCTTTTCCTCGCTCTTTTTCGGCTTCTGAAGCACATCACTTTCAATGCGCCCGTCCTTCAGCGAAATCACCCTGCCCGCATAGGCCGCAACCTGCGGCTCATGGGTTATGAGAATTATGGTAATCCCCTGCCCCCACAATCTTGAGAACAGCTCCATCACGTCCTTTCCGGATTTCGAATCAAGGTTTCCGGTCGGCTCATCCGCCAATATGATGCTTGGATTATTCGTCAGCGCCCGCGCAACCGCGACCCTCTGCCTTTCCCCCCCGCTCAGTTCGTTTGGCATGTTGTGCGCCTTTTCCGCAATCCCCACCAGCGCAAGAAGGTTCTCCACGGCCACCGCCCTTTCGTCCGCATCCCTTCCGCTTATGATGAGTGGCAGCTCCACGTTCTTGGAAGCGTCCAGGGTCGACGCAAGGTTGAATGCCTGGAAAACAAACCCGATTTTTTCCCTTCTGATCTCCGCAAGGGAATCGCTGCCCATCTCGGACACCGGCTCGCCGTCGATGTAAATCTCCCCCCTGGTCGGCTTGTCCAGGCATCCCAGAAGATGCAGCAGGGTGCTCTTGCCGCTTCCCGAAGGGCCGACAATCGCAACGAACTCGCCTTTTTTCACTTCAAAGCTGGCATCCTTCAGCGCCTGGAACTTCCCCTCGTTCTTATACTCCTTGGTAACTCCGGCCATTTTCAGGATTGTTTTTGCCACTGCCATAATTCCATCCCGCACATTTTTTTCAATGCTTATTTTCCCTCTATACTGTAATCCTAATGTAACCTTACTGTAATAAAGCTTATTAACCTTGCGAACGGAATTTTTAGCAGGTGGTTTGATGGATTTTGATACGCCAACGATGTTTCTTCTGATGCGCACCGCAGCGGCCCTGGGTGTCCTTGCAGCGGTATTTTTTTCCTATAGGCTCTACCGCGAAACCGACAAGGGCTGGTACTGGGGCACATTGGTGCTCTCCGCGTTATTCTTCGCGCTTTCCCAGTGGGTCTTTGTCCTGTTTCCAATCGCCAGGGTGCACGGCCCAGGCCCTGGCGGCCCAGGCCCGGGCCCGATGTGGGGGGATTTGGCGCTTTTGCGCGACGTCTGCGAAATTCTCGCGCCTGCGCTGTTCGCAATTTCCTGCTACGGAATTTACAAGACAATGCACGCAATCCGGAAGCGAGTGGAGTAGAAGCAGAAGCGTGAAAGCAGGAAAATGAGGGCAGGAAAAATAAATGCAGCATGAGGTCAGCATAAACAATGAAAACAATCCTTTTCTACTGGAGCAAGGGCGCGGATGTCCGCCGCAAAATCATTAAAGCCATTGCTGAATGTGAAAAGAAGGAGAACCCCTGCTACCTTAATCTGCTTGCCGAGAAATTCGAGCTCAGCCACGTGGCTGTCAAAAAGCACCTCGACCTCCTGCTGGAGGAGGGCTATGTGAAAATCCTAAACCCCGACGGAAAACCGGTCTATCTGGCGCTCACAAAAAAAGGAACCGACATGCTGCAGGAATTTTCAGGGCGCTAATTTTAGTTTTTCTTCCATCTGCTCAATCTCTAATTTCTTCTTCTTGCAAAAACAGCCGCCCCTAAAACCAGTGCAAAAATCGCAATCGGTAATTTGCAGGGAGACGATGAAGCTGAAGGCGCAGTGTTTTCTCCTGTCCCATTCGCCTGCCCATTATTGGAATCATTTTTTTTGTCAGCAGGGACCACCGGGACAGGCTTCTTTTTCAGTGCGAAAGTGTGCTGGGCAACATAGCTCGTAACTTCTGTTTCATCAGTTGGCGGAACCTCCCCCTGGTCCCCTGCAATGACAGTTACTTCGGCCCCCCAGTTTACAGTATAATCCGTTTTCTTGTTTCCGACTTTTCCCCAGTACTCCTGGGAAGTTATTGTCACTTCATCATTGTTCGTTTCATAGCCCTCTGCGCTCACTTTTATCTTCGCAGTCGCCACTTCGCCCTCTGGCGGCATTGTCAAAGTCACTTCCTGGTTCGCTTCCATTAGCGCAATCACATAATTCTCATTCGCCTTGCCAGCCTGTGAATATCCAATGGCAATAGTAAGATTCGCAGGAACAAACGCCCCTGTATCCGCATCCACCACATTTATTTTCATGAGCGAGCCCTTTAGCGGAGGCATGCTCCCGCTCCACTGGCCGAACGAAAGCGCGCAGAAGAGCGCAACCAATGCCAGTGCAACCATGCCCGCATTATTCATCTTCATAATCATGACCTCACATTCCCCGCGGCATCAATCAGCGCGCCATAGACATCTTTTCCTGTCGCCGGGTCGTTATACCAATAGTCGTGCGCTACGAAAATCTCATCCAAATCGCTGATGCCATTTCCATTCGTATCCCGCTGCCCCACTCCGTCCTGCTTGAGCGCGTCATACAAATCCTTCACATACCATATATTGCGCGGAGTCACATCAGTGGCATAGCGCTTGGGGAAGTTCCTTTTCTTATCCAAGGTTTTCCACAGCTCATCGTAGCTAACTGAAACATAATCGTCATCCCCGTTCCCGTCATTGTTGATCGCCGCATTATCATAAACATCCCAAAGGATTCCCGCAACCGCCGCATCCTCAAATCCTCTTGCAGTGTAATTATCCTCGAAATTTATTCCTCCTCCGCCAACCCCGACGCAGTAGAAATAGGGCGCAGTTGTTCCGCACCTTTTCGCCACCCCCGTAGTTCTCTCAATTATCAGCCCATTGAACGCCGCGAACCCCTCGGCCCAGGCATCGCTCGAGCAGTGGTTCGCTATTCCGAAATGATTCTGGTCAGCAGCGCTCCCGTTCGCGAGCCGGTGCCTTGGGGGCAACCCGCCCATGAGCTCGTCCATTATGTGGTGGCTGTACTCGTGGTACTCGCGGTTGGACGGGGATTCCATGGAAGTGTAAACTGCCTTGTTGGTCCCGATGTAAATCCTTCCATTCGGGCCGTACCAGTGGGAAGACTGGTTCTCGCCTCCATGTGAATTGTCAAAAGCGTTGAGGTACTCCTTCTTTATGGACAGGGCGGGCACAAGCCCGGTTCCTGTTCCGGTATCGGTCATCAGCTTTGCAACAAAATTATACGCCTCGTTCAGGTGCACGAACAGTTTCGCATCATCAATCTCATGCACTGCGCCTCCGGTTGTGAGCGGATAAATATCCTGGCTCTCCTTCTGCTTCACGCGCGCCATGTCCACGTTCCTGCTGAGGGTTATGCTATTCCCGTTCTCAATGATCTCGGCTTTGTCATACATGCCATCAAGCTGCAAAGACAATCTGACGTTCTTCACTCCTGTCGCGTAAAGCTCCTTCACATCATCAAACGAAAATGCCCCGCTTTCACTAATCTCAACCGGCTCTTTTGTGTGGCTTGCTCCAAGCGCGTCATCCCAGGTAAGCGTGATTTTTGCGCCCTTGATCGCCCTCACTCCGTCCGCGTCAACGAACTGCGCAATCCCCTTTACCGGCGGGAACTGGCACACATCCAGATTCTTGCACGCCAAATCCTCGCAGTCAGCCAGCGTGTTCAAATCATTGTCAATTCCATCGGTGCAGTTTTCCACGCAGTCATTGCAGTTTCCGTAATTCTCCGCTGGAGGCTCGCAGATGTGATTCCCGCACACTGGAGTTGTACAATCCTCGGGGCACGAGTATTGCTCGTTTCCCTCGCAAATTCCATTTCCGCAAACAGGCTTGGTTGGGCAGTCCTGAGCACAAGTGTATTTTTCCCCCTCTCCTTCGCAAATATGATTTCCGCAAAACGGCTCGCAGTCCCCTGGGCAGTCGTTCCAGCTTTCATTCTTGTCATTTTCGCAAATCCCGTCCCCGCAAATCGCACCGTTGTTCGGGAATCCGCCTATTCCGCCATGGGTGTTTCCTCCGTCCGTTCCCCCGGTATCCGTCCCATCTCCTGTCCCAGTGTTTCCATCCCCGGTCCCGGTATTCCCTCCTGGGACAATTCCCCCATGGGTCATGATGCAATTCATCGCCGCCTGCTGGGCAGTTCCTGAATCATCACCAAACGCTTTCCAGAGCCTCGCGCAATCAGCCGGCCAGCCCACCTTTATCAGGCAGTCCTGGTTGCACGTATCGGTGGCATCATTGTTCTTTTTGCCGCACTCGTCCATTTGGGTATCACACCATTCCCTGCAAACTTCATAAAAATCGCCTTCGCACGGGGTCGCACAGTCGCTCCACTGCTGCATGCAAACATTGTTGACTATGAGCCATGTGTCGTCGCATAGCTGTGCGCAGTTCGCATTTGCATCACCGCTATCCTGGGCAAATGCAAATGAAGCGGCAATCAGAGCGAATACAATAATAATAGCAAAAGCGAAAACAGAAATTCGCCCGAAAACCACGCACCGCATGCCTTCATTTCAGCCGAACCACTTTAAAAACATTCACTCCCTAAATAATAGCAATTCTATTCCTATTTATCCGCCAAGATGTGGGGTTCGTTACCCGAATAGCGCGCGATTCGAGCAAAGCTCGAATGCGCCCATTTTCGCCTCGGGCGAAAATTGGGGATTAGGGGAGAGAAAATACAACGAGGTGTAAACATGGGAGCATACAAGCACATTCAGGAGACTTTCCAGCAGGAATACAAGGAGCGCGCGCAGATTTTCAAGGCCCGCGTCCAGAAATGGAAAAAAGAAGGCTCGATCGAGCGCGTTGAACGGCCCACTAATTTAGCCAGGGCAAGGACTCTTGGCTACAAGGCAAAGCCCGGATTCGTAATCGTGCGCGTCCGCATCGGCAAGGGAAGAAGGAAGAGGAAAAAACCCCTGGGTGGACGAGAGCCGAAGCACAATGGAAGATTCTTTTCGCCCCACAAATCCCACCAGCGGATGGCAGAGGAGCGGGCTTGCGCCAAATTCGCCAATCTCGAAGTTCTCAATTCCTACTGGGTAGGCGAGGACGGGATGCAGAAATACTACGAAGTAATATTAGTTGACGGCACCAATCCAGCAACAGGAATGCAATGGGTGCAAAGAGGCAGGGCGGAGCGCGGACTCACAAGCGCGGGAATGCGGTCACGCTCGCTGCGCAACCGGGCAGTATGGCAACCCCACAGCTAAACTGTGGGTGTATGCCCTAGGGTGAACAACTGATGTATGCTGATCTAGTCTGCTGCGATGTTCCGAAGAAACTGCAGAATGACTCAGAGTTCGCCAGCTATTTCGACTGCCGCAAGCTTCGCTTCTGCAAATCCAGGCGCATCAAGGACTTTAATGAGTGCGACGTCCTTTCGACCGATTCGCTCGAGGTGATCCGCGCCGGCGCCAAGCGCACAAAACTAATTTTTCTTTCCAATTTCAAGGCCGATGCCGGCATAGTGCGCACAGTGGCAATCGCCAAAAGATGTTTTCTCATCCCGCTCGCACCTCTTTTGAAGAGCGATGAAATCGAGAAAGGAAGAATGATCGGCAGGATGAAATTGTTCGTTTCTTTGTGTGTGAAATACAAGGCAGAATACGCGCTCGTGACCATGGCTCAGGATGAATACCAGCTGCGCAGCGTGAAGGAGATTTGCGCCATTGGCCAGCTTCTCGGTCTCACGCGCGAGCAGTCGCTTTATTCTCTCACGCATCTCAAGCATTTGCTAAAGGAAAAGGAAGAAAAAAGCGGAGATGAAGCAAGCTCCAAATGCCCAACTGTGTGATTCCATGCCCCTGAAACCAACATTGCGCGAAAAGAAAAGATACATCTGCTTCAGGATTGATTCCACCAAGCAGCTGCACCAGCCCGAGGCAGCACTTTTGATTGAGCGCGCAGTCATCCATTTGTTCGGGGAGCAGGGCTATTCCGAAATCAACCCGCGCGTGATTGAATTCGACCATGATTCGCAGACAGGGATTGCCAAGTGCGCGCGCAACAGTTTGGAGCAGTTCAAGGCTTCCATGGCCCTGGTTTCAAACATTTTCGGCACGCCCGGCGCAGTCAGGCTCACAGGTGTTTGCGCCACAATCTTGAGATTGAAGAAGAAGAGCGGAAAAAGCCTGAAAAGAAAATTCGATTCAAACGGCACCAACAGTGAGTGACCCACATGCCTTCCAATTCCAAAACAAAACTGCTTTTCTTTTCCACCCTTCTCTGCGTTCCGGCATTTCTCCTAATCGCCTACCTTCTTCCTTCAACCTACGAGCCAACTTCGCTAGGATTTCCAGTCAAATATATCGCCGCAGCCCTCGCGTTCATAGTTCTTCTAGAATTCCTTTACATCTACCCGTTTTTCGAAAATCACACTCTTCTTTCACAGGAAGGAAAAGTTTCCATGTTCGCCACCTTGGGCACAAGCGCAAGCCTGTTCGGTTTCATCCTTTTCCTGCTTTCAAAGAGCTGGATTCTTCTGCTGGCTTTCATAGGAGCGCATGCAATCTACTCTGCTTTCATCTATTGGCGGCATTTGCGCTGATTCCGCATCTCCGCCCCATTCCACCAACTCTTTTAATACCCAGCATTTCTAACATTAGCCATGCTTTGGGGAGGACGATTTTCAGATGAGCCTGATAAGCTTTTACTGGAGTTTATGAGTAGTGAAAACCTTGCCTATGACGCGCGCCTCATCCCCTATGATTTGATGGGCAACAAGGCGCATTCCACAATGCTGTGCGAGCAGGGAATTCTCAAACCTGCGGAAGCGGCTGAAATTCTCAAGGCTCTGGCAAAATTAGAGGAAGAATTCAAGAAAGGCAAATTGCAGCTCAAATTGGAAAACGAAGACGTTCACCTAAATATTGAATCACTCGCAACCAAGCTCACCGAGCACGCGAAAAAAATGCACACGGCGCGCTCGCGCAATGACCAGGTTGCAGTTGACACGCGGATGTATTTGCGCGATGCCACCCTCGCTTCAATTAGCGCAATTCTCTCACTCGCAAAAACTTTCCAGAAAATTTCCCAATCAAACTTAGGCACAATAATGCCGGCCTACACTCACACGCGCGTAGCCCAGCCAATCACAGTCGCTTTCTATTTCGATGCGCAAACAAAGCAATTGCTCCGCACAGTACAGCGCCTGGAGCAGGCATTTTCACGCCTGAATCAGAATCCACTCGGCTCCTGCGCAGGCACAGGCACCAGCTGGGATATTTCACGCACACGCACAGCAGAACTTTTGGGATTTGAAGGAGTTCAGGAAAATGCTTTGGACGCAGTTTCTTCCAGAGGCGAGCTTGAAGCAGAGCTCACTTTCGCATTATCTCAGCTTATGGTTCAGCTTTCCCGCATCAGCGAGGATTTCATTTTCTATTCTGAAAAAGGTTTTGTTTCATTGAGCGACAAATACACCACCGGCTCATCCATAATGCCACAAAAGAAAAATCCGGATGCACTGGAAATAATCCGCTCGCGCGCAGCCCGTGTGCAGTCTTCGCTCTTCCTGATTCTCACAGCAATAAAGAACACGCCCACCGGGCATAATGCCGATTCCCAGGAGACAAAATTTGCAGCAATGAATGCCTTTGACACTGCCATCCCAAGCGCAAAAATCCTCGAAGCTGTTCTTTCCACTGCAAAATTCGACGAGAAGAAAATGATCCATGAGCTTGATGCAAAGTTCGCCAATGCCACAGATTTAGCGGATTTGCTGGTTCAGGAAGGAACACCCTTCCGCGAAGCCCATGCCAAGGTCGGAGAACTGGTGAAAGAGTGCGAAATCGCAAACTGCACCCTTTCTTCGCTGAAAGGAAAATCCGTTCATCAAGTCGTAGACATAAAGGAAAGCGTCGAGATAAAGAAGAACGGCGCCAACCAGTCCAATGTTTCGCGCCTGCTCAAGCAGAACGATTCGCTGATTTTCAAGCACTCGGAATTCGTCAAGGAAAAGCAGGCGAAATTGGAAGCGGCTGAAAAATTGCTTGAAACGGCTGTGAAAAAGATTACGAAAGCGTAATTCCGACACGAAGTCAATTTAAATACCACATCCCATATTTTACTAGTGAATCAGCGTTTCTCAAACAAGCAGCCGCCCAGAGATACTAATTCCAAGATGGATAGAAATCCATCTTCAGCTTTCTCCAAAGGAAAAGACGCGCTGCCTCAAACCAATATTCAAAAAATGGGTTTTTTCGTCTGCTGGAGCACTTACAAAACCTTGAAGACAGCGGTAAAAATGCAGAATACCGATCTCGCCCTAGGCGAATACCTCCAGCTTCCCGACAGTTTTTTCCTCAAAGAGAAAGCATGGAAAAAGCTCGAACCACTTCTAAATGGCAGGCTCACCCTGAAAGCCACTGAATCCAGGGAGACAATTCTCAAGGCAGGCGAGGATGCGCAGCTCATTCTCAGCATTATGCCAAAAAACCTGGGCAAGGACCGCCTCCACCATTTCATAGCAGCAAGGTTTGAAGAAAAGGCGCTAGACCAGCTCCTAGTAAAGCATCCCGGCCGCCTGGCAGAGCAGCGCGTCGACTATCTGGAAAATGCGGCGCTATGCGTTCTTTTTGCAAAAAAATATGGGGCTCCTGGTCCATAAGCAATCAAAGGCCGCAGCTGGAGAAAAAAATCGTAGATGCTTTTGTTGACGCTTTCACTGCAATCCCGAGCACGGGGTCATCGCGGGGCTATTCGGGCTATAACTCGTTGAAGGAACTACTTGATTTCTTCATGAAATATTCCAAGGGAGACGACATGATCTCCTATTTCAAGCAAAAAGACGTGGCTCCAAAAATCTCGCGCAAGGTAATCGAGCTTGCGGTTGAGACCATGTCCCGCGCGTGCGCAAGCCATCAGTTTGACATGGAGCGGCTCATGCTCCTGAACAGCCTGATTGATGCGCAGGACTCCCCGCTTCTGAGGGTCATGGGCGTTGACCTCGAGGAAAAATTCTGGGAAGTGCTGAAAAAAGCAATCCAGCGGGACATGCCGCAGATGACCCAGTTCACCACGGCAACCTACATGAAGCAGCAAATCGATTTGTATAAATTCTACATGAAACTTGTCGACAATTTCGCCCCTGACCATTCCACAGACGCAACCCGTATGTTCGGCAACTATACCGGTAGTGGGGCTGGCAGCACTGGCGGAGGCCGCAGCTATGATCGCCCGGGAGCAATGAGCGCCACCGAAGCTCTCAAAATTCTCGGGCTCAGCCCTGGAGCAACTCTGCCTCAGATAAAAAAAGCGCACAGGCGATTAGCGCGTGAATTGCACCCCGATCTCAACCCTAATATTGACCAAGCAGGAAAAGAAAAATTCTACAGAGTAACAGATGCCTACAAATCTCTCACGGCAACAAAATAGTCTGCTCTAGCTTCTCGCCAGCTTGTACGCTTTTCCCAATTTCTCAATCAGATCGCTGGCATTGTACGCAGTATCCATCTCCCTAAAGCACAAGTCCCCAGCAGCTCCATTCAAATAGGCAGCAGCGCACGCGGCAAGCACAGGCGGATTTTTGCATGCCAGCGCACCGCACAATCCCGCAAGCACATCCCCTGTCCCGCCCTTGGTCATCCCCTGATTCCCAGTCAAATTCTTGCGCAAAACTTCGCCATCGCTAATCAAATCAGCTTTCGCTCCCTTCAGCAGAATTGTGCAGCCTCCAAATTTCTTCGCCTGTGCCAAAACTTCCTTTTCATCCCCTTTCTTTCCAAACAGCAGCACAAATTCCCCGCCATGAGGAGTAAGCACGCAGTTCTCATCCAGCAATTTCAAATCCACTAATTTGAGCGCATCAGCATCCAGCACAAATTTCTTTCCATTCTTCCCGCCAAACTTCTTGAGCAATCCATTCGTCAATTTCTTCGCATCTTCAGCCACTCCAATTCCCGGCCCGATCAAAATAGCATCGCATTTCTCCGCAAACTCGTCAACTTTCTTCCGGTCAACAACGATCACTTCAGCAAGCCCGAATTTCATCTTCTTCACAATTTCATTATTCTCGCTCGTGCTGGCAAAATAGATCAAGTCGCAGAATTTGCTCGCAGCCTTGGCAGCAAGCACGGCGCTCCCATGGTATTCATCGCTCCCGGCTACAATCAGCAGTTTGCCGTTCTCTCCCTTGTGCGAATTCTCCGGAGGGGAATACAGCGCCTTTACATTTCCCGGGCCAATCGCTTCTTCCATTTCATCACTCACTCCTATACTCACAACACTCGCGCCTTTAATCTTTGCGAATCCGGCGGAAACAATCAAATCCGCCCTAAAGTCCGGAGTCGGCACATCAACAGAAATTTTTGCCCCTTTGCCCGCATTCAGCACCTTGACACAGCTTTTGATCGGCTCGCGCAACTCTCCTGAAACCCCTACCCCAAGCAAACAATCAAGAATAATGTCAAACTTTCCAAACTCGCTTTGCTTTTCCATCACTTCGCGTGCATCCTTAATCGCAATCCTTTCAACTTCTTTCTTACTCGCGAGCCTTTCCCAGTTTTTCTTTGCCTCGGCAGTGCGAATGCCTGAAGGCTCGCCGAGCAGGTAAACAGTCACCTTATTTTTCACGCACAAATACCTGGCTGCAACGCTTCCATCCCCCCCATTATTCCCCAGTCCGCAGAAAATCGCAATTCGTTTTCCTTTTCCGAATTTCTTTTCAACCTCGCCAGCAACTCCTTTCCCGACATTTTCCATCGCCTGTTCCACTGACAACCCATAGCTCCCCAAATTCCAGTCCATTATTTTTGTGCGCAAAACAGGCTCAAGCAGAACACTTGCCATAGGCTTCTTATTCCGCGCTTCTTTTATAAAACATTTCAATCAATCTCTATTCATGGAACTCAAGGAAGCAATCAGGAAAAGAAGAAGCATCCGTCTCTTCGACAAAACAAAAAAAGTCACCGACGCCCAGCTGCGCGAACTGTTCGAGCTCACTTCACTCTCCCCGTCCGCCTACAATCTGCAGCCCTGGAAATTCATAGTTGTAAGGGATGAAAAGCGCAAGGGAGTTCTGCGCGCCTGTGGCAACAATCAAGCGCAGGTTGAAGACGCCTCAGCCGTAATCATAGTCCTTGCAAAACTGAACCCAAGCGAAGATGTTGATGAAATAATTTCAGACCGCGATAAGAAAGGCTACTTCCCCTCTTCGGAAATAAAGCAGAATTACATCAAAATAATGAAGGAAATCGACACCAACGAGGAAATCAAGGCCTGGGCAATAAAGAACGCCTATCTAGCTTCTGCAACTTTAATGCTCGCTGCAACAGACATGGGTTTGGCAACCTGCCCAATAGAAGGCTTCAACCCTGACTGCGTAATCAAGAATTTCAGAATTCCTTCAAATTATTTCCCCACGCTATTAATCACGCTCGGCTATCAATTGCCGGACGCAAAAATCCCAGAAAGATTGGCAAGAAAAACTTTTGAAAAAACAGTCGATTTCGAGCAGTTCAGGAAAAAGCAAGCCTAATATTTCATTGCGCCAGCGTGCCCCGCGTTTCTTTCAGCTCCCTGCGCCGCGCAAACCATTCCGCCAGCATTTCGGCTCTGTCTCTGCGTTCCGTAAATTACCCTGCAAATAGCGTCACTTTGCCAGCGTTCAGTCACCCACACAACCGTCAGCTGGTTCATTCTTGCGTCATAAATGGCGTAGCCCGGCCAGCCGTCCACGCTCCTAAGCCCTCCGACCGAAGGAATCCGGACAAATTTTTTCTCCCCGTGCTCATACAGCTCGTGCGGGTGCCTGTGGCCTGCAACAACCCATTCCTGCTCCACTTCGAGTATCCTGTCCAGATGTATCGCTTCCATAAGCCCTGCTTCCCGGGCATGCCTTGGCATCTGATGCGTCGCATAAAACAGCCGGGTTTCCAAATCCTCGACAAAGTTTCCGTCCGGAGCCATCATTTTCTGCGCAAGCCACTCCAAATTTTCAGGGGCAAGCGTTTTCTTTATCTTTCCGTTCTCAATGCGCCAGACATCGCCGTTCAGCAATTTGCGGTTCAAATCCATTTCAACAACAAGCACCTGCTTGTCATGGTTGCCCGCAACCACCCCGAATTCTCCCCCCTTCCCAACGATCTCCGCTTCAAATTCGCGCATTAGCAAAATCACATCATTGGGGTTGCTGGTCCTGCCGGACCTGGCAAGCACCGCCTTCATTCCGTCGACCAAATCCCCCAATATAATCACATGGTCAAACCCGCCCCGTTGCCTGGCATCCTCCAGGACCAATCTGGTGGCCAGTGTGTTCTCGTGATTGTCCGCAAGCAGCAGCGTTCTCCCCTGTTCAAAGTTCTCCAAGCCCATCCTTTTTCTCCCCACATTATTTTCTGATTATTCCAAATCAACCAGTTTAAGAAACTATTTTTTCCCCGCCCCGGCGGCAAGCTTCATCGCCATATTTCCCGCCAGGATGGTCTGATAGTTCGCCAGTGTCTCCGCGGCGCGCTTCATCTCCGCAGCCTTTTCGGTTCCATATATTTTCTCGTACAAGCTCAGAAGCCTCATCCCTTCCTCGAATAACTGCGCCCTTTCCCCGGCCATTCCCGCGATATCCGCGATCACTACGCTCTCGGTGAGAAAGAGCAGCGATTTTACCAGCGAGCCGTGCGTCATCTCGTCAAGTTCCGCGTCTCCCTTGAAAAGCTTCGGAACGTTCTGCTCTATGGATCGCCTGTTTTCCAAAAGCTCCCGGATATCGTTCTGCAGGCGCTGTTTTTCAAATTCCACAAACTCCTCCTTATCCGTCGCCCTCAGGCTTTTTATGTAACTCAACAGGGTGGCCCTCAAATCAGCGAACACCACCGCTTCAAGCATCGCCGTGTTCATGGGCGTTTCACATTCTTTCCCGCCTGCCCGAATTTTCGCAATTCTTTTTTCATACAATTCCTTGTAGGCAACAACCCATCGCATCACATCTTTTGGCATATTCCCGTCCCCTTCGGCGTCATCAAGCATCCGCTTCAGGCCTGCCAGCTGCATCGCCAGCTGCACGGTTTTTTCATCCGACATGTCAAGCGTTTTCTGCGCGCCCGCAAGCAGTTTCACCTGCTCCTCGACATCCGGGGAATTGGGATCGAGCACTTCCAGGAGCTGGGCATTCTGGATATGCGACAACAGCAGCTCGGCTTTCTGGGCAGCAAACTTTTTCAGGCCCGTTCCTTCTGTCCCGAGATCCAGGGTCAGTTCGTAGGTCGCCCCATACGTGCCGGCTTTGATTTCAATCGTCCTTTCCAAGGCCATGCCAATTCTGGTTTCCTCGTCGCCCGACACCTTTCCGACCAAAATGCCGGCGTCGAATCCGGCCCCCTGGATATACGTTATAATCCGCATCGCCTGCTTCGCAATCGTCTTGATTTCAGTTTCACTATAGCCAAGTTTAGCAATTCTCCTTGCTTACCTGCCCGTTGCTTTCAGCCCCAGCGCATCCAGCACCCCCAGCACTTCATCACCATTGAGCGGCTTTTCCACGAGCAGAGGCTCCGGCCCCCCGAATCCCAATTTTCCGTTTAGGCCCGGCCCGGGCTGATGCAGACTTGGTTTATGAACATTGGATGGCTGCGCGGCAGAAATTCCCGGCGGGCTTCTTACCTGCTCCTTCAGGTCTGGCATTGCGTTCGCCCTAGGTGTGAAAAAAGCGGCAACCGCTCCTGCCATCAGCGGAAGAATAATCAGCTTCGGATTCCTCACTTGCATGCGTTATATTTAGTGTCGAATTGCTATTAACGTCTGCTGTCAACACCATATTGACAAATTTTATAAACCTTTGTCAACATAATATGAACATGCCCTTCCTATTCGGCGTAAGCGTAAAGCGCATTTCCATCAGGATAGTCGAGACAAAAAACGGCGATTCGGTGGAGCGCTTTTGCGAAAGCATCGGAGTGGTGAGCGGCAGGGACACGGACAAGACGGCCGCGGAAGTTTTCCGCGCGCTGGTGCAATTCGGCAAAGGAAAGCCCATTGGCGGCAGCGAAATCGCAAGAGTTTCAGGCATCAACCGCATCACATGTTTACACCACCTCAAGAGGTTTGAGGAAGCGGGGCTGGTGAAAAATCTCAATGGCGAATATCTGCTCTCCGGCCCGTCCATTGAGGACATAGTCGAGCAGTTCCGGCGCGATGCCCAGGAGATGTTCGGGTTCATCGAAGGCATGGCGCGCCAGCTGGATTCGGAATTCAGGATTCCAATCAGCGGGCAGGAAATGGGAAAGCGGCGCATTGCGGCAGCAAAAGGAAGAAAGACAGGTGATTGATTTGGCAGAAGACAATTCGGAAAAGGAAAACGAGAGAAATGAAAAAATCGATTCGGATGACGTTTCAAAAGTCCTTGACCAGGTAGAGCCCGAGGTCCAGGCAGAGGAAAAGGAAATCGTGCGCAAGGCGGTTTTCGAGAAGAAAAAGGTTCCGGAAGCAGAAAAGGACAAGCAAATTGACGAGCTCACCGAGCATTTGCAAAGGCTTCAGGCCGAGTTTGAGAATTACAAAAAGCGCTCAGCAAAAGATTTGGAGCACGCGGAAGAGCGCGCAACCAGGGAATTTTTCCTGCGCCTTTTGGAATTCGTCGATGAGTTCGAGATGGCAATGGATGAGATTGAAAAAAGCAAGGACAAGAGCGTGGCGCGCGGAGTCGAACTTTTGTACAACAACCTCGTCACCATGCTGGAGAAGAACGGGGTCGTTCCGTTTGAAACAGAGATCTGGGGCGAGATCGACCCGGGCAAGCATGATGTGATGTACGCAGAGGAAAGCGAAAAGCCAGCGGGCAGGATAGTCCGCGTGCTCAAGAAGGGTTACACCTACAAGGGAAAGATTCTCAGGCATGCGCACGTTTCAGTTAGCAAGCACCCTGAGAAAAAGGAAAAAACAGAGCACGAGCACGGGAAAGATAAGAAGTAGACAATGGGAGGTAAGGAATATGGCAGGAAAAGAAAAAATAATCGGAATAGATTTGGGAACTTCGAATTCAGCGGCTTCGGTGCTGGAGGCAGGAAGGCCTGTGATCATCCCCAGCGGAGAGGGAATCACCCAATACGGGAAAGCATTCCCTTCCTACGTTGCATTTTTGCCGGACGGAAGCAGGCTGGTGGGCGAACCGGCGCGAAGGCAGGCGGTTTCAAACCCAGAAGGCACTTTCACCGCGTTCAAGCGCAAAATGGGAACCAATTTCAAATACGAAGCAATGGGAAAACAATTCTCACCGCAGGAGCTTTCAGCAATCCTGCTCCAGAAAATAAAGGCAGATGCCGAAGCATTCCTGGGCGAGCCGGTGAACAAGGCGGTAATCACGGTTCCGGCATACTTTGATGACAACCAGAGGCAGGCAACCAAGGACGCAGGCGAAATCGCTGGCCTGGAAGTTGTGCGCATCATCAACGAGCCGACAGCCGCATGCCTATCCTACGGATTGGACAGAGCTGGAAAAGAGGAAAAAATTCTAGTATTCGATTTGGGGGGCGGCACATTAGACGTCACAATAATGGAATTCGGGGGCGGAGTGTTTGAAGTGAAATCCACAAGCGGTGACACGCAATTGGGCGGAACCGACATGGACAACACCATTGTTGAATTTTTGGCAAACGAATTCAAGAAACAATCGAACGGAATGATAGACATTTTCACTGACCACACTGCAATGCAAAGATTGCGCGAAGCTGGTGAACGGGCAAAGATAGAACTTTCCACCACCATCTCCTCGGAAATCAATCTTCCATTTTTGTCAGCTGGCCCAAGCGGTCCTATCCATTTCCAGTACAAGCTAACCCGCGCCAAATTGGAGGAGCTCGTGCGCCCGATAATCGAAAGATGCAGGCACCCGGTTGAGCAGGCGCTCAAGGATGCCAAGCTGACTCCCCACGGGATTTCAAAAGTAATCCTGGTTGGCGGGCCAACGCGCATGCCCATGGTGCAAAAGTTCGTTGAGCAGGTTGTTGGCAAGCATGCCGAGCACGGGGTGGACCCAATGGAATGCGTTGCCACAGGCGCGGCAATTCAGGCAGGAGTTCTTGCAGGCGAAGTAAAAGACATTCTTCTGCTGGACGTTACGCCACTCTCATTGGGAATCGAAACCATGGGAAGGATTTTCACCAAGCTGATCGACAGGAACACAACAATTCCAACTAAGAAGAGCCAGATTTTCTCAACAGCCGCGGACATGCAGACATCTGTTGAGATTCATGTGCTCCAGGGTGAGCGTTCCATGGCTGATGGAAATGTTTCGCTTGGGAAATTCCAGCTTATCGGAGTTCCCCCCTCGCCGCGCGGAGTTCCGCAAATCGAAGTCACCTTTGACATTGATGCGAACGGAATTCTCCATGTTTCAGCAAAGGATTTGGGAACAGGCAAGGAGCAGAAGATGAGAATCACCGCGCCAAATAAAATGGACAAATCCGATATTGAAAGCAAAATCAAGGATGCTGAAAAATACGCGGAAGAGGACAAGAAGAGGCGCGAAGAGGCGGAACTGCGCAATGATTCAGAATCCCTGATTTACGCGACTGAAAAAACCATGTCCGATTTGGGGGACAAGGTCCACAAGGAGCAAAAGGAAAAAGTGCACGCAGCGATCAAGGAATTAAAGGAAGCGCTCGCAGGCAAAGATTCCCCACAGCTGAAAGCAAAATACGAGCACCTGAAAAAAGTCGTGCAGGAGGTCGGCTCCAAAATTTACGAAGGCGTGAACAAGGAGCAGGAGCACCAGCACGAGCACGATGAAATGGGCGGCAAGGGTACCGGAGGAGCCGGAGGCCCTGGAAGCGCTGGCGCAAATGGAAATTCAAAAAAGAGCGGAAATGGCGGAGACACGGTTGATGCCAATTTCAAAGTGGAAGATGACGAGAATTAGGTGAGCTGCTTCCCATGGCAACAAAGCGCGACTATTACGAAATTTTGGGAGTAGGCAAGAGCGCGAGCAGAGACGAGATTAAGAAAAAATACCGCGAACTCGCACTCCAGTTCCACCCGGACCGCAACAAGGATGCTGGGGCAGAGGAAAAATTCAAGGAAATTTCCGAAGCCTACGCGGTCCTGAGCGATGATGAGAAGCGCACAACCTATGACCAGTACGGACACGCGGGATTCGACCAGCGCTATTCCCAGGAGGACATTTTCCGCGGAGCCAATTTCGAGGACATTTTCCGCGAATTCGGGTTCAATTTCGGAGGAAGCGGATTTGGCGGGGGCGGGGATTTCGATTCAATCCTCGGCTCATTTTTCGGCCAGCAAATGCGCGGCAGGCGCGGGCGCGGCGGAAGAAGCCGCGCGGAAATCGGCAATGACCTGCGCTATGATATGGAAATTCCCCTGGAAGAAGCCGCATCAGGAGTTTCCAAGAAAATTGAAATCGCGCACCAAATTTCCTGCGATGAATGCAAAGGAAAAGGCGCGGCACCAGGCTCAAAAGTTCTCACCTGCAGCGCATGCGGAGGAAGCGGCCAGCAGCAGGTTGTGAAGCGCATGGGCCCAATGCAATTTGCCACCATTACCACCTGCAGCAGATGCAATGGAAACGGAATCCAGTTTGAAAAAGTCTGCAGCTCATGCAGGGGAAGCGGAAAGAAAAGGGGAACAAGCAAAATCTCGGTTGACATTCCTTCTGGAGTTCACGATGGCTCCAGCCTGAGGCTTTCGGGCCAAGGCGATTCGGGCCGCGATGGCGCAGGAGATTTGTATGTGGTGATTCACGTTTCAGAAGATGAAAGGTTCGAAAGGAACGGCGATGACCTTTACCTTGAAGTTCCAATCACCTTCACCCAGGCATCCCTGGGGGATGAAATAGACGTTCCCACAATCAGCGGCGCGCATGCAAAACTTTCAATCCCGCCTGGCACGCAGTCGCACACTGTTTTCAAAATGCGCGGCCAGGGAATGCCGCGGCTGAACAATTATGGAAAAGGGGACCAGCTGGTGCGCGTGATTATCGAAACTCCGAAAAGTTTGAGCGACGAGCAAAAGGAAGCGCTCAGGAAACATTTCGGCGCGCCTGCAAAAGAGCAGTCACGAAAAGAGAAAAAGTTCGGATTTTTCTAATTTTTCCGATTTTTTCAATTCTCATTTCTCCCTAGCATATTCGCTTATTGTCTAACCCCCTCTCCAAACATTTATATACTAATTAGTAAAAACTACGTTAATTGACAGGTTCGACCGCCTGTCAGAAAAAATTTGAGGTGGTATGAGATGAAGGGATTAACGCAGACAGTAATGAACCTGATCGGAGGGCTTACGGTTGTTGCCGGATTGCTCGGGTTGGTAGGCTGGATAGCATCATACATCGATGATGCCAAGACCAAGGCTTTGATAACCGCGATTTTCACAATCGTAATCGGAGTCGCAACGGTGATTGCGGCAAAGACCATCAGCCAGATGGCCGAGGAGTAAGTGCAAAGCACTTAGCTTTAAGGTGATTTGATGCGTTTGTCAAAAATCGCAGTCCCGCTGCTTTCGCTCTCGGCAATGGCATTTGCCCAGATGGGCGGAATAGGCGGCGCAGGCCCCCTGGGGGGAGCTGGCGGAGTAATGGCAGCCCCTGCGGCATACCTGCTATTGGCAGGAGTGGTCGCATGGATCATTGCACCGTTGATTATCGCTTGGAAGAATTCCCGCGATGCCGGCTGGATGCTAATCGCAACCCTGTCAGCGACCATTAACCTGGTGATCGGGATTTACCTGGTCGGAGGGTCGGCAATGCTCGCAGCGCAATGGGGGATCAGCGCCAGCGTGCTCGAAATTCTGGGGGTCGTGGCAATAGCATCCTGGGCAATCGTGCCTTTGATGATACTCGGAAACCAGATGAACGAGGATGCGCCAAGCATAAGCACACAAAAGAGAAGGTAACTTCTCTTTCCTTTCTTTTTTGTTTTCTTTTTCTTTTTTCGTTTTCTTCTTTTTCGTTTTGATTCAGTTTCTTTTTGTCCCGTTTTCCTTTTCCCGTTTTGTTTCCCTATCTCCGCCCACAATTCCGCTATCCTTTTATAGTCCGCAAAATCTAACCTACCCCTATGAGAATAGTCCTGAAGCTGGGCACGGCCCTGCTCGCAAAGAATGACGGCACTCTGGACGAGGCGCGCATCAAAAAATTAGCGGAGCAGGTTTCTTCGCTTTCCAAGGGCAATGATTTCATAATCATTTCCAGCGGCGCAATCGGCGCAGGCTTCAGGCAGCTCGGGTTCAAGAAAAAGCCCCGCGACATCGTGCTTTTGCAGGCATGCGCAGCAGCAGGCCAGCCGCTTCTCATGGGCACCTATTCCAAGATTTTCAAAAAGCAGAAAGTCGCGCAGGTTCTTCTGACAGCCGATGATTTCAGCGATAGGAAGCGCTACCTGAATCTGCGCAACACCATCATGGCGCTGCTTGAGCAGAAAATAATCCCGATCATCAATGAGAACGATGTGGTGAGCGTGCGCGAAATAGAGGGCGCGTTCGGAGACAATGACGAGCTCGCGGCTTTGGTGGCCAGCGCCATGCAGGCGGACAAGCTGCTGATTCTCACGACCGTTGACGGGCTATTCACCGGAAATCCGGAAATTGAAAAAGAGGCGGAGTTCATTCCCCGCGTGGAGAAAATCGACAACAAAATTCTTGCCATGGCCCAGGGAAAGAACACCAGCGGCCGCGGAGGGATGGCGACAAAAATAAACGCAGCTAAGATTGCCACCACCGCAGGGGTTGAAACCATCATTGCCAATGGAAAGAAGGACGGAACAATAGCAAAAGCGCTCGCAGGAAAATGCGGGACCCTTTTCGCAATCTCCAGCTCGGGAACAGTGACTGGCAAGAAAAACTGGATCGCATTTTCCGGAACTCCGAAAGGCACGATCAAGGTGAACCAGGGCGCGGCCGATGCAGTCGCCTCGGGCAAAAGCTTGCTGCCCGTTGGCATAACCAGCGCTTCAGGCGGATTCAAGCGCGGTGATGTAATTTCCATTGAAAACGAGGCAGGCAAAAAAATCGCCAAGGCGATTGCCAATTATTCCAATTCCGAGATTGAAAAAATCAAGGGCATGCACTCGGCCGAGATAAAAAAGAAGTTCGGCTTTGAATACGATGAGGCGGCTTTCAGCGCCAATATCGCGGTTGTTTGAGTTACCTACTGCACTCCGCACGCCCGATACACGTTCATCGTCCCGCCTGCACGGTAGAACCATTCCACCGTATTCTTGAGCGGCACGTTTTTTCCGGAACGATGAATCACGCACAGCGTCCCCTTCTTCTTGCTTTCCTTGTCCTCTGCCACAATCCCCCAGTGGTTATGGCCCGTGAGGTTCGGGGATTTTTCCGCAAAAAGCACGTCCCCCACTTTGAGCCCGCTCCAGGGGATTTTGCCAGTGCCGGCGTGCACGAACGAATAACCGAACTCATAAATCCTGCACTCGCTGTCCCAGCCCTGGTTTGACAATGTTTCTATGAAATTTTTTTCCTTTTCATTTCCTACGATGTCCTTGTTCGCTGCATAGGTGCATTCGGTCACAAAGCTGTAGCAGTCCTGCTGCCCTATTTTATATCCCGGAAGCGCCATCCCCGCGGCATACATGTTATAGGCAGTCTCCGCGGTCTTGGTGGCGAATTCATCCGGTCTGTTCACATAAAGCGGAACCAGGTTCGAGCCATTGGCGGCCTTGGCGAATTCGTCCTTTTTCAGCACCACCGCGCCCTTGTCCTTCCATGCCGCGGTTTTTTCCTTGAGCGCCGCCACGCTCATTTTCCATTTGGGCTCGCCTTTTTTCACCCGGCTGTTCAGCAGGTGCACCTGGGCCGCAATTCCATCCCCAATCCCATAAGTTTTTTCAGCAGGATAATTCGAGCCCAGAATCCCGCTAAGTATCCTGTTCGCCTGCTTGTCGGTGATTTTGTATTTCTTTTTTGCCACATCCACCTGGTAAAGCAGCTCATTGGCGACCGTATATTTCACGTTGATCTCGTTGCGGAGCACAAGGAGCATCTGGTTCGGTTTGCCCTGATTATCCGAAAGAGGCTTTTCCGCGGACAATGCGCTCTGCGAATCCTGCGCTTTCGTTGCAATTGCACTTCCAACCATGCTTTACAATTCAGCGTCAGGCTTATTTAAATTCTGCGCCCAATGCTACCTGGGCAATCCCTATGGCAGACGAACTTGAAACTTTGGGGCAGAATGCGAAAAAAGCGGCAACCGAGCTAGCCAGGCTTTCTTCCAAAGAAAAAAATGAAATTCTCGCGCGCATGGCAGATTCGCTGGAAAAAAATTCCAAAAAAATAGTGGAGGCAAACAAAAAAGACCTGAAGGCAAGCGACTTGCGCACAGCGCTCCGCGACCGATTGATGCTGGACGAGGCGCGCATAAAATCAATCGCATCCGATGTCCGTGAGATAATTAATTTAGCAGATCCAGTGGGCGAGGAAATAGGCAAGGACACTCGGCCCAATGGCATTCACATTTCAAAAGTTCGCGTTCCCATCGGAGTAATCGGCATCATCTATGAAAGCAGGCCCAATGTGACAGTTGACGCAAGCGTGCTCTGCTTCAAGGCAGGAAACGCGGTCATCCTTCGGGGAGGAAGCGAGGCAATCAATTCCAACATCGCGCTGGTTGAGGTAATGCAAGTTGCCGGTCTGCCAAAAGGAGCAATCCAATTGCTGCGCGACACTTCGCGCGAGACAGCCACCAAACTAATGCGCCTCAACAAATATTTAGACTGTCTGATTCCGCGCGGCGGGGCAGGTCTGATTCAGGCAGTAATTCAGAATGCGAGCGTTCCGGCGATTGAAACAGGAATCGGCAACTGCCACCTTTACATTGACTCGGAAGCAGATTTGCAAATGGCAGAGGAAATCGCCATCAATGCAAAATGCCAGAGGCCTGGAGTCTGCAATGCAATTGAGAAAATAGTGGTGCATGAAAAAGTTGCCAAGGATTTCATTCCGCGCGCAGTCAAGGCGCTGGGAGAGCGCGGCGTTGAAATCAAGGGTGATGAAAAAGCTCGCGCAATTGCGAAATCAATCACGCCTGCAACCGAAGAGGACTGGTACACCGAATACCTTGATCTCATAATTGCAATCAAAGTCGTCTCATCTTTAGATGAAGCAATCTCCCACATCAACAAATACGGTTCGCACCACAGCGATGCCATCATTACTAAGAACAAAGCCAGCGCAGACAGGTTCCTAAAGGAAGTCGATTCAGCGGCAGTCTACCACAATGCCTCCACCCGCTTCACAGACGGAAACCAGTTCGGCCTGGGCGCGGAAATTGGCATAAGCACGCAAAAGCTCCATGCGCGGGGCCCCATGGGCTTGAGGGAGCTCACCAGCTATAAGTACGTGGTGAACGGGACAGGGCAAATCCGCAAATAAGCGTAAGCGGGCCCATACCTTTCTGCATCCTCTTCTCCCTGTACTTCGCCACCAAGCGAACAATTTCTTTTTTAATGCATTCTGCCATATTATATAACGGGTGGGGTTAGGTGGATAATAGCATAAAAGAGCCAGTTCTTACGCGAAGCCAAATCCGGGAAATGCGCAAGCAGAAAGCCCGGGAGTTCTTTTCCCTAAGGAACCCCTTTACCCAGCGCCTTTTGGCAGGTATCCTTCTCTTTACCGAGTCCATAGCCACACTCGCCAGCGCGGCTCCGCCTGCTTTTGCCCGAAAAATTCCCCAGTCCGAACCCCCTATTTACGGCGAGCCGCCCGAAGGCTATTTAAACCGGGAAATTCACAATAATATAATGGCTAAAGCCGGAGGTAGGGATATGTCTGAATCTGCAGTAAAGGGACCCCAAGAGTTCCAGTCACCGTTCAGCGCGACACAGTACCCTCCGCAAGTGGACCATGCCTCCAAGACAGTTCCCAAGCCAATCCGCGGCTTCATCCCCTCAGACCAGCAGGTTTTCGACGCAGCTACGACTGAAACGAACAATGCCTATTACCGCTCAATGCTTTTCGGCTCTATTAACAGCATCCTGAATTCAATCAATAAGAACGGCGGCAGTTTTATCCCCGCCTCGGACGCCGCCCTCCAGAAAATTCTCGAAAAAGCGGACAAGCCCGAAAACTTCACAGTAATCCAAGCCAATTTCGTTGATAATTCACGTAAGCTTAGGATAAGAACCATAGTGGCCGTTGATATGCCAGCTACCGATACCCAGCCGGCTAGTCAGGTTTTCTATGCTTTTGACGACCAAAACAAGGGAGTAACCAATTTTTCCAAGGGCGACGGCATCTACAATGAATACTTTGAGAACGCGCTTTTCACGGTTTCTGATAAGTGCACGGCTTCCTATGGCGGCAAAGGCGCCAAGCTCACGCCAACGAACGAGCCAATCTTTTCCAACAACAGCGGGCTTGACGCGGATGGCAAGACAATACTATATCCTGGTTTCAAAACGTATATCGGAGACAGTAATCCGCTATTGCACCCTGAGTTGTACACTGATCCTAAATTCGTGCCCTCCCCTTCAGTATTTTCTCTTGCCGAACTCGGATTTCTGAGCATATTTTTAGACAGCAAGTCCCCCCAGGACAGCAATCTCGTCGCGCACTGGATAGTAGGGAAAGAGAAAGACGGATTGTTCGAACTTTTCGGTTCTCGTCTCCGCGATGCAATGAAGCCGCTTGAAACAGGAAAAACAAAACAGGATGCAACCATAGCCAATGTTTATTCTTTGAATGACAAAGGCGGTTTGGATTTCAAGATATTGGTCGAAATCAAGGGCAAAGGCGTGTTTGAATATGACGACATCGAAGGCAAATTACATCAATTGAGCGCCAAGAGCTTCCAAGACACATTGAAAGACAAAAACGACAATCCCATCAAACGATTGGTTTCCGGTGAATCATTTTCAGTAATCCAGCACACCGGAGAAAGCCCGGTTATCGCAAGGGCGGCCGCATATTTCAGCGAAAAACGGAGCAAAGCAGTCATCACAAATGAAACCTACTCTAATCCCGATTCATCCTGGCAGATGATTCCCAATCACATCCAGGCAGTTCTTGATCCCAGCCAGCCAATTATTAACCGCCCCCAGGCAGTTCTTGACCTGACCAGTTCTCTCCAATCGCTTCTTCTTACCTTCAATCCCCAGTACAACAAATACTACAATGATGCGGTTAATTCCAACAAGGACTCGGCAATCCTAAGAAAAAACAGGCAATGGATCGCCTATGTTGTAAGCGCAAGCGGGGGGCTGCAGTTTGACAAAATCGACAAGATGCTGTCCAACAGGTCGGTTTTTCCATTCCTTTCTGACAAGGATTTCGCCGAGCTGAAAGTAGCAATGGACAATTTCAAAAAGTTGTTCAACAAGGTCCCTCCGGTCATGGCGCCAGAAATACTCGCCATGTCCGATAAGATAAATTACGGGCTTTACCTGCTCGGGCTTTTCAGCAAAGACAACGTGACCAAGGCCCTGGATTTCAAGAATTACCCAGAATCCAACAAGGAAATCACCCAATTAAGATACACCATGGCAATGCAAGTCGGCTTTACTAAAATCGGCAATCTGACCGAAGGCGCGCAAAGGAACGGTCCGATTGACGAGGCAATAGATTTGCTCAAGCAAATTTTCACCAGCGGCACCCAGTTCAACCCGGAGTTTTCAAAATACATGAAGGATGCGATTCCAGAGCTCGAGCAAAATCTTGAATCAGTGAAGAAAGTTCCCATAATCAAAGGAACCAAGAAAGCCTATGCAGGCAACAACAAATATGCGGAGATGAAAGCAGAAAACCCGGTCCGCTATTACCAAGTGAAGCTTATCATGACAAGCGCATCCAAATTCCAGGAGCTGTTTGGCAGCAGGGGAAAGGAACTACTCGATCATGCTCTTGACATGACCGAAACACAGCCCGAAGTGCTGCAGCTAAGGCACGCATACCTCGCCTTGCTTTCAGGCAATCCGGATATACGGGTAAAACAAACCAGGCAATCGGACGGCTCAATCAAATACACCGTCAGCTTTGATGGAAGGGGCAAGGACAGGAGCCTTGCAAACGCTTTGGACGGCCTTGGCATAGCTGGAGATGTAAAAAACAATTTGGAAAGGTTTCTGGACAGCTGGCTTGGCGCGACTCTTTCAATCGACGGGCACGGGATGCTCCATGGCACTGACCTGCGCTATGGGGAAGGAGGGAAAGTAGGATCAGAAAATCGCGACCGTTTTATTTATGTGACCGAAAAAGGCAAAGACGGCAAAGAAGTAGTCCACCAAAAACAATTCAGCAATTTCAAGGAATTGAACAATTACCTCATAACCCATGACAAGCGGTTTACTAGAGAGGCAAAAAATCGTCCGCCTCAAAAATACCCCCTAAGCTCGCTGGTAAGGAACTTCAATTATGAGGATACGGGGAATCAAACCGGAGCCATGGCAATGCTAGGCTTCTTTGGGCAGTTCTTTGAGGACTTGCCTCCTTCCTTAGCTACCAGTATTGCAATCCCTGTAAAAGCAGCAGGAAATTATCTTTTCGACAGGTTGTTTACCACGGAAGGCTGGAAGAAAAACTGGGCAGGGATAGTGGCCACGCGCAAGGGAAGAGAGGGAACCCTTGGAAATGCGCAAACCTGGAAGAATGCCGGAGTTTCTCTCGAGAAGTTCCCCATGGAGTTCCTAAAAAGCCTTTCACTAGTTCCGGAATTCAAGGATTTCCTCGGAGCCTATGCGGAATACAACGCAGTGCCAAATGTTCCAAACAGGCAAAAAGCAGTGGATGCCCTGGACCGTTTGTCCCTAGCAGTAATCGGCGACACATTCATAGTTAAAGGCGTAGTCGGCGGAGCCGGAAAAGCCGTGGTTGCCGGAAGAACTGCCGGGAAAGCGGTTGCAAAGGGAGCTGCAGAAAACGTAGTATACCGCGTAGGGCTCGAAGGAGGCTCGAGGCTGGCGCCAATACAGATAGCTGGCATATGGGCCAAGGGAGCAGCCGGCACTGTGCTCGAGAGCTTCCAATCCGCCTTTAGTTTTGAAACTTTCAGGAGCATGACCATCGGCGCATTGCTTGAAGGCCCGCAGGCAATGGCAGAGGGAACAGCGAATGGCTACAAGTTTTTGCGCACGATAGGCATAGGCGCGAGAGGGATTGGCAGCGATGTCTGGTCCAGCGCAAGCGAATGGTTTGCAGACAGCGCGCTTTACAAGCGGGCGATTGTTCCGGCTGGCCGCGGCATCTCGAAGGCTGGTGTCACCGCGTGGGGAGTAGTCGACGGGCCAATTCTAGGCAGTTACAGGATCGCAGCTTCCGGATTCAATTTTGTCCGAGGGAAAAGCCTTTATGCCGGTGAATCTCTTGCAAGCGATGTCGCAGTGGGCCGAGCTGCCGCAACTTCAAGGATAACAAGAGTCATTGAATCCCGAGACCTAGCCCGAGATTTCGGGCAGCTGGAAACTTATCTGAAATACCCACACTCTGAAATAAACGAGGCAGGTTTCACATTAAAAACTGTTCCGCACGACGTGCTCCAAAAGATAGCGGACAAAATGCCCACTTCCCGCGAAGGGGTCGCAGCAAAGATTTTGCTAGGCGATTGGAGTCCATTGATCAAACATGGGGAATCCGTCCAGCAGGCTTCGAGCCTGTGGCTAAAACCAAGCTGGCAGATATTAACCGAAACGCCGGAATTCCAATTAATCCGCGCTCCAATCCCATCCGTTGCCGATGCCCGCAATTTCGATTACTACCTGGTTCCCCAGGGCGGGATTGTAGACGGGGAGATGAGTTTCCGAATTTTGGCAATAGACAGCAAAACCATGGCCAGAAATTGGGTCGGCACCATGTCAATGGATCCAACCAGATTGGCTGAACTTGGCGTCGGAGATAGCGGGCTAATAACAGGAGTGACTTTCTCCACAAAGCCTTTCACGCTTCCGCGCAGAATTCGCGGGGCGCTTGGAAAAGGCGAGCGCTCTATTGCAAAAGGCGAACAAGAAGGGGGATTTGTTCCAAAGGAAAGGCAATTAACGGGAGGGTTCCGTAAGATGGCGCCAACCCCTGCAGGCCTGCAAGTAGGTTTTGCAAAAAAAACTTTTAACAAAACAATCGACTATTTCGGCAAGCAGTATGCTGATTTCGGATACGTTATAGACGGGCTGGTGAACGGCACTCTGCAAGGGCTCGAAGGCTTCAAGCTTCCTATAAAGATTAAGTGGAACGGAGCAGATGCAGTGGTCAGCGGTTCTAAAGACGGCAAATTCATACTGGCCCTTGCCAATGGCGAGACAGAAGATGTTGCGCGTGAACTGTTTTTGAAAAATCCAATAGTGGTCGATTCCCTTTTGCAGTTTGACAAGCAGGTCCTAAAGCCCCTGTCAAACTCGCACGCGATACTGGCAGATTTCATCAATAAGAACATGGCCCGAGGCGTCATTGTTGATGACAGCGTTCCTGTAATCGGGGGTCAGAGGTTTAATCTGGCCAGCCTGCAAATTCGTTACGAAGTAGACTCGACCGTGTTCAAGCAATTAGGGATGGAAGGAGCTACAGGTCTCCGCACCCCCTGCCTTAAGCTCGTTGGCCCAGAGGGGAAGGAATACCTCGTTCCTTTCAGCAAACTTGTTCCTGCAGAACAGAAAACAGGCCGTTTGGTCGCTTTCCTGGGGACTTTCTGGAGCTCCCCAGACGACGCATTTGAAAGTTTAGAGGGCAAGATAAAAGGGTCCCCTGGCAAAGTCATTAATCTCGTGGCAGATTCACCCAAGGCATTTGCCTGGATTGGAAGGAAAGCAGCAGCTACGGGCAAAGCAATCAGCAATTCCCGGGTTGCGGATGTTGGGAGAGAATGGTTTAATGCCGCAAACAGCATCAGCAAACTAACAAACGACGAGTTCCGGAATTTGCTCGACCTTGCTTCAACTGCCGAAAAGCCCCAGGTACTTACCCGGGAAGTTGCAAGGCGCGCGCCGGAAAAAATCCCAATTCCAATTGGCGAAAAATTGATAGACAGCCCCAACGGAAGGGAACTTATTGGAAACAAGGTGAACAAATGGGCAAAGCAGGGAAGGATTTTCGTAGGCAAGTGGCTTAACCCGGCGACAGGAGATTATGACCGGGCGTACTTCAGCGTGATGGGTTACGATATCCGGAATAACCGGCTCATAGGCGCGAGGCTGATAGCCGGAAGGGGCCCGCTCGGAGGGTTCTTCCAGCAAGTGGAGGAAAAAACATTCACTGTTGGCGATGTGCCCTGGGTTTCAAAGACCGGCATGCTATTCACTGACCCTAGCGGAGTGGGGACCATAAGAAAGGTTCTACCAGCAACCCTGGTCAACCTTACCGCAGTCGAGAAACTGGAAGTCCCGCCCTATGCATTAGTCCCGATTCAGTTTTCAATTGGTATCATCTCCTCTTCCAAGACCTCGGTAGACATGCTTCCAAGGCCGCCCGGAGCACAGCCGGCAAACGCGCCAAAAACGAAGGATGGAATACCGGCAGGAAAGAGGTCCTTGGCCCAGTTGTTAATCCCGGTCGCCGGTTTCAACATTCCGGCAATTATCCCCCTAAGAGTCGTGCCGGCCGAGTCTGGTGAAGATGTGGGCAAGCCCCTGGGTGGTGTTGACACGACAAAAACAGACCCTCACCGCGGACAAGGCGTTGGCAATTCCAAAGCCAAGGCCGGCACCGGTGATACTAGTGGTGCCAGCGGGCAAGCCCAGCAAAATGCAAATGGTGTCAGAGAACAAGCCAAGGCAAACCTCCTAGGAGCCGGGCTCAAATCCGGTTCCGATCTGCTCGTTCTATTGCGCGCAACAACAAACGGGGGGCAGGCGCAGGCGGATGCGCTGGAGTCTTACCTATCGCGCCCGGAAGACTCAACAACCCTAGGCGCAATTCCCAGTACATCCTCATTCGGCAAAGATGCGGTCCAGAGAATGGCCCCCTCCTACGGAATAGCCCTGCTCTATGAAAATGCAGCAAAAATAGATGCATTGACCGACAAGTTCGACTTTACCGCAGCACTTGACGCACTGCTTGCAAAGAAGAACATAACTCCCGCGGGAATAGCGAGCGATCCAAAAGGCGCCTATGAAAAGATAATGCTAGGCACGCTCCTAATACAAATGCCAGGAAGTGACAAACCAGGCATAAGCCCCAAACGTTTGCTTCTGCTTACGCAAACTCCGGAAGATTTTGTGGCAAACACCTTGAAAGAGCCGCTTCCCGCGCCTAAAAACAAGAAATCGAAGTAATTTCCAAACAGGGCAAGCCTTTAAGTTTTCTTCAGCTTCAACTACATCCATCAGGATGACCATATGGCAAACCTATTCCGCTCTTTGGAGAACGAAGGCTCAATTTTCAAGGACGAGCGCGCGCTTCTCCCTGAATTTTTGCCAGATGTCCTTCCTCATCGTGAAAAGGAAACAAAAGAAATCGCTTTGTGCGTAAAGCCGGCCGCTTCCGGCAAAAAACCGGAGAACATAGTGATCACCGGCCCGCCTGGCACTGGCAAAACCACCTGCGCCAAATTCGTGCGCAACGAACTTTCCGGCTATTCCAAGCACGCGCTTCCGGTTTACATAAACTGCTGGGAATTCAATTCGCGCCATTCCATTCTTTCCAAGCTCGCGGAAAAGCTGGGGCATTTTCTCCCCCGCCGCGGCATCTCGGTTGATGAAATTTTAGAGAGAATAGTTGAAGCCTGCACCAAGGAAAAAATCATCCCGATTTTGGTTTTGGATGAAGTTGATTCGCTCACAGCAACCGTGCGCAACGAGGAAAACGTTCTCTATGATTTGGTGCGCGCAAACGAAGTCTTCTCCATCAACATCGGCGTCATCGCTCTCACCAACTCGCGCGAGTTCTCCTCGAAATTGGATTCACGCGTCCGCAGTTCATTATGCCAGCGCTCACTAGAATTCAATCCCTACACTCCGCAGCAGCTGAAGGACATCCTGCGCGAAAGGGCGAAACTCGCTTTCATCCTTTCTGCAATTGATGAGGATGCAATTGCTTTGTGCGCAGCCATTGGCGCCAAGCGCGGAGGAGATGCAAGAATCGCAATTTCAGTTTTGTGGCGCGCCGGGAAAGAAGCGGATAAAAAAGGCGCAAAAAAACTTTCGGTTGAGCATGTGAAATCCGTCTCCGCAGGGCTAAAGACGAAGAATTACGAACGCCTCGGGGAAATCGAGGAGAAAATAGTCGACTTTTTACGCACCAAAAAAGACGGAAGCGCGATGAGCGGCGAAATCTACGAAGCACTAAATGGTTCGGAAAGAAGCCTCCGCAATTATCTTAACAAACTGGAAGAAACCGGCTATCTTAGTGGCGAGGATGTGAACCTGCCAACCAGGGGAAAAAGCAGGAAGTTTTCGCTCGTTGAATAAAAATCGCTATTCATAAACATGGCTTCTGTGCGCTATTCTCGCAATCACCACGTCTTCCTTCTGGACAAAATATACAACCCGGTATTTGCCGACATGCAGGCTTTTTTTGTTTTTCAAAAGATTGGTCAATTGCTTGCCAATTTCAGGGTTTTCTTTCAGATGCGCAATCTTCTTCAGTACCTGCAGCTGCATGCTTTTGCTCAGTGCCTTCAGCTCTTCAGCTGCGTCGCTCGAAAAGCTTACCCTAAAGCTCATTTTCAAGACCCAGGCGTTTGGCAAGCGCTTCATAGGAAATGGTTTTGCCCTTCCTGTGCTCTGTTTCAGCTTTTTTTATGGCCTTCAAATCCCGCAGGAGTTCGGCTTCCTCAATCTTTTCAGAGATTGCCTGCCGGGCAACCTCGCTCCACCGGTATTCCTGGTGCTTTGCCATTTTTTTATACAGCTCATCCGAGACACTCAGCGTAATATTGACCATTGGAACCACCTAAGTGAGATATGTGCAATCACATATTAATAGTTTTCGCTTCTCTCGTGAATGCGAGAGGAAAAAGCAGGAAATTCTCTCTCGTAGAATAGCCGGCCAATACCATACGAAAACAGTAGCATTAAATAGTGTTTTAGGCTAAGCTAAAGTCAGGTGGCACTTTGGGAAAAGATGTTGAGCTAAAGGTTGCAGAGGCTTTGCAGAACGACGTAGGGCGCGGGCTTATCCGCATTGACAGCGCGGCAAGAAAGCTGCTGGATGTTTCCACGGGCGACATAGTGGAACTCAAGGGAAAGCGCTCGACCGCGGCACTCGTGTGGCAGGCCCACCCGCAGGACGAGGGGCTCAACATCATCCGCATGGACGGCTATTTGAGAACAAATGCGGGCGTTGCGCTCGGAGACAAAATCATAGCAAGAAAAGCGCAATTAAAGGAAGGGAAGAAAGTGATTCTTTCCCCGACCCAGCCAATGAAATACTCGCCTGGCTTTGACCAGTTTGTTAAAAAGAAACTCATTGGAAGAGCTATAACCAGAGGCGACACTCTATTCGTCGGAGTTTTCGGCACATCATTCCCGCTCATAGCTGCAGTGGTCCAGCCACAAGGCATAGTGCTGGTAAATGAAGCAACCGAAGTTCAATTGAAAGAAGAGCCGGTCAAAGACGTTGGTTCGGCCCCTTCCATCTCCTACGAGGACATCGGCGGATTAAAGGACACGGTTTTGAAATTGCGCGAAATGGTCGAGTTGCCCATGCGGCACCCGGAACTTTTCGAAAGGCTGGGAATCGAAGCACCGCGCGGAGTTCTTATTTACGGCCCTCCGGGCACGGGAAAAACCCTGCTCGCAAAGGCGGTTGCCAGCGAATCAGGCGCTAATTTCATCCACATAGGCGGGCCTGAGTTGGTGAGCAAATTCGTGGGCGAATCAGAAGAGCGCCTGAGGCAAGTTTTCAAGGACGCGGAAGAGAACGCTCCAACAATTGTTTTCATGGATGAATTGGATGCCATCGCACCCAAGCGCGAGGAAGTGACAGGCGAAGTCGAGCGTAGGATGGTGAGCCAGCTTCTCACGCTAATGGACGGCATGAAAGGAAGGGGCCAGGTAATAGTAATGGGCGCAACCAACCGCCCGAATGCCATTGACCCCGCTTTGCGAAGGCCGGGAAGATTCGACCGGGAAATCGAAATCGGGGTGCCTGACAGGAACGGAAGAAAGGAAGTCCTGCAGATTCACACAAGAAACATGCCGCTTGCAAAAGAAGTCGATTTGAACGAGCTTGCAAACATCACGCACGGCTACACCGGAGCAGATTTGGCCTCGCTCACAAAGGAAGCGGCCATGAAAACTTTGAGGAGAATTCTCCCGAACATCAATCTGGAGGAAAGTTTCATCCCGCCAAAAATACTCGAAGAATTGAGGGTCACGCGTGATGATTTCTTCCACGCGCTAAGGGAAATCCAGCCCAGCGCTTTGCGCGAAGTTTTCATTGAAATCCCCAATGTCCACTGGACGGATGTGGGCGGAATGGAAGATGTTAAGCGCGAGCTGCAGGAAGCGGTCGAGCTCCCATTAAAGAAGCCTGAAGTGTTCTCCAGAATCGGCATCCGCCCGGTGCGCGGAATTCTTCTCGTAGGATTGCCTGGCACAGGAAAAACCCTGCTCGCAAAGGCAGTGGCAACCGAATGCGAGGCGAATTTCATTTCAATCAAAGGCCCCGAAGTCCTGAGCAAATGGGTGGGCGAAAGCGAAAAAGCGGTAAGGGAAATTTTCCGAAAGGCAAGAATGGCCGCCCCGTGCGTGGTTTTCATAGATGAAATCGATGCCATCGCAACAAGAAGAGGAGGCGAGGAAGGCGGCTCCAGAGTCACTGAGCGAGTAGTCAACTCACTCTTGACTGAAATGGACGGCCTGCAGAACATGAAGAACGTAGTAGTGCTCGCTGCAACAAACCAGCCCGATTTAATCGACCCCGCGCTCACGCGCCAGGGAAGATTCGACCGCGTGATTGAAGTTCCAATTCCTGAAACAGAAATGAGGCACAAGATTTTCGAAGTGCACACCAAGGGCATGCCGCTTGGAAAAGATGTTGACCTGGATGAGCTTGCGGACAAAACCGAGGGCTACACCGGCGCTGACATTGAGGGGGTCTGCAGGGAGGCGGGAATGAACGCTCTCCGTGAAAACATAGCTGCCAAGGAAATCAAGGCCAAGCACTTTGAAGCGGCCCTGCTCACCATCAAGCCTACGGTAACTAAGGAATATGTCGACCGGATAAAGAAATTCAAGGAAGGCAAAGTGGACACCATGTTCGCGTAAGAGCGGACATTGTTCGAACAGAACCGCTCCTATGACTTTCAATATCCAGAGCGAAACTAGAATTACTACGGATGAGAGGCTCGCAGAACAAGTCTGCTCGCTCTCATCCTAACTCTGTGCGGAGATCCAATCGGTTCCGCATTCCTTTTATTATTCTGTTTGCAAATGATAATTATGGCATTTGATTTCGACACACTGGAACTGCAGGAGCTTTTCGTCTCCTTCATAGCCATTTCCGTTGCCTATGTTTTCTACCAGCCAGGCTTCAATTTCCTGACAGGCTTCCGTTTTACTCCCTACGATTTCCTGGTAATGTTCCTAATCACGCTTTTCACTTTGGGCACAGGATTTTTCCTGCACGAGATTGCGCACAAGCTAATGGCGCAGAAATTGGGCGCAAGGGCATACTACCGCGCCTGGCCCCTTGGGCTCGGCTTCCTTCTAATCATGTCCGTTTTCCTAAGGTTCTTTTTCGCTTTCACTGGCGCGGTCTACTGGTCAACCACGCGCCAGCTCACAGCAAAACAGCACGCGCTCATCTCGGCAATCGGCCCGATCACCAACATGGTTCTTGCGCTCCTTTTCCTGCTCGCCTACTTCCTGACAAGCTGGTATGCTCCGGAAACGGCAATCGCTCGCGTTCCCCTTGCGCTTATTTTCTTCCACGGGTTTTCAATCAATGTTTTCTTTGCCTGGTTCAACCTTCTCCCGCTCTCACCGCTGGATGGCGCCAAGGTGTTTTCCTGGAATCCGAACTCCTGGCTTTCCCTGTTTCTCCCCGTAACCCTGGCCTATTTTTTCATGCCAAGGCCGTTCTAAATTCGAATTATAAAAAGCGCGAAACCATGCAAAATGTATTTAAATAGTGTGTTCAATAAACACCCCTTACTTTGATATTGATAAGGTGAACACATGTTTGAAGAAGACGAAGATTGGGAAGAAGAAGATTTTGACGAAGAGGAAGACTGGGAAGAAGACGAGGAAGAAGAGGAAGACGAGTAAGTTCAGCTAGCTGGCTTCCAGTTTCTTTCTTTTTTAATTTCTTTTCTGTTTCTTTTTTTATCATTTTTCTTTTATTTTATCCTCAAAGCTGAGCTCCTCCTTGAAAAAACGGACTATGAGCCTTTTCACCCCGAGCAAGAGCCTTAGAAAGACTTCAATGGCAATCATGAAAAGCAGGAATGGCGCCGCCTTTCCAATCAATGTGCCGGCTTCGGCCGATTTCTGCACAAGAATCTCCTTTGAAAATACCGCCGGGTCTATGAGCATCACCGCAAGCAGGGTCAACGGGAGTGTTTTTGCAACGTCCACCGCTATCTCCTCGTCATAATACGCGGTAATCCTTGTTGCAGTAATCATCGCAATTGAAACGATCATCATCTGCTCCATGTCCTGTTTCTCGGTCAGGAAAATCATTGACACCGCGATGAACAGGAACCAGACGAAGGTTATAAGCGGAAAAACTATCGCATACTTGAGAAAAAAGAAAACAACCTGTGCTGTTTTCTTCAATGTCCCGGTCCATCCCCGTGTTTCACTGTCTATCTTTAGCCTAAACAGCTCCTTTTTGGAAAGCCATTTGTAGAATGTTCCGACAATCACTGCATACAGCGCGGTTCCAAGCGCAAGAAGCACGAACCTGGCCGCAGCGGATCCAATCAGGTGTTCGAATCCAGCATACTCAAATGCGAATCCGTTTATCAGTGATGCGGTTTCCAATCCCATTTAACTCATCTCATTTTTCCTTTATTTTTTCAAGAAGCTTTTTTGGGTCTATTTTTTCCTGCGAGCGCACGCACACTTCCTCGGCAAAGAAAGCGAGCGCCAGATTCAGCGCCTCCTCATCCTGCTTCAGGGTTTTCTCGCTCTCACTGGTTTGGAAGTATTTCAGCAAACTGAGCGAACAGCACATCTGGATGGTTCTCTTAATCAGCCTGGGTGAAAACGAAATCTGGTCAGCATTCACCATGCCAATGAATTTCTTCGCAGCATCGGTCACTGCGCTCACTGTCCTGGTTTCCAGCTCCACTGGCTTTGCCTCAAACATGTTCTTCACCAGCGGATTCTCGGTCTGAATCGCATACACCAATGTTAAGTGATCCCGGATTCTCTGCGCATTATACTCTGTTTCCCCGAGCAGGTGCGATTCCAGCGAGTCAATGATGTTCAGGAACCTTTCCTTGCTCATCCGGTGCAGGCGGCACAGCATCCTGTCCTCAACCGCATTGAAATTCGGATCCGCAATCGTTACCTCATACCCTCGGTCAAACACTTCGGTATTGTAATTGACTGAAAAGAACGAGTCGAATTTGTACGGCCCAATGGTCTCATTCACTGTCTCATACTTGAGCCATTTCCTTTCCAGTGCCTGCTTCAAATTTTCCACCATGCCGGGATATTTGAACCAGTCATTGAACTCGGTCACAACAAAATTGAATTTCTTCCCCTGGTACGCCTGCGCAATCCTAACAAACTGCGCCACGGTCATTCCTCCGCAATACCTATTCATCCCGGGTAATCCATGGGCAGGAATCGCATCATTCTCATTTCCCACAATCAAATCAACGGTTGCAAAAGTTTTCCCGGTTCCGGGTGCGCCCAGCAAAGCAAGGTTGAAGCCAGTGCTCATTTTTCTCTGCCCATTGCTTTCAATGGGAGCATCGCACAGCGCATATTGTTGCACCAGAGAAAGCAGGCTGTCAAAATACATGGTGCCCGAGACCTGCTTCAAATAGTCAGTCAATTTCTGGATGCTGATTTCTTCCCCGTAATTCACAGTCTCGTGCAACCGGTGCTCAAGCAAATCCTTCAGGTAAACATCGAACTGCTTTTGCATGAAAGAAATATTCTGGATTTCATAGGCTCCCTGGTCAGAATCAATTGCAAGCGGGTTTATTTTTCCAGCCCCTCCGCTTCCGCTCCCAGCCGAGAGCCTGCGCAATTTTTCCGGCACTCTTTCCAGTGCCTTTTCAAAAACCATTTTGTAATACTCGCTTCCATGCTGTCCTGCACCGGCAACTCCGCGAGGCTTAATCACCATTCTATCTGTGTATTTGTCAATCACAACCGCATTTTCCGAAAGCTCAAGCACATTGGTTGTGAAAATTCTCGCACCCAATTCACTCGCCCCATTGAGCGAAATAAAATCATTCTCAACCCCGACCATGCTCGGTTCCACATACTTGGGCAAAAGAAACGCCCTTGCCTGCAATACCAATCTCTTCCACTCATCCTTTCTCCCGAAAAACGCCCATCCCTCATAGTCGTTTTCCATGGGGCGCGAGGCTAGGTCTTCCAGTGAGGAAACGTTCATTTCAGCCAGTTTCTGGATGGCTTTTGGCCCGATTCCCTTCAGCCGCCTCAAATCCTTTTCCATGGGGACAAATAGGCCGTTCGTTATATTTAAAAACAATGGGTCATAAAAGTGAATGCAGTCACAAGTGCGAGGCGGCCCAATGGATGAAACAGTAGGACCTAAGATAAACGAGCTTGAAGCCAAGAAGCAGGAGCTAATCGTAAAAGTGGTTGAAATCAACAAGCAGCTCCGCTACAAGGAGCACAAGCTTGAAGCCATCAAAGGCCTTGTCAGCGGCGAAAAAGCCAAAAACCCGTTCCAGCTCAAGCGCGAGCTGAAAAAACTCGAATTTGAAATCTCACAAAGCATGAATGCAAAAAGGGAGCGCGAGCTCATCAAGGAAGTGCGCATCAAGGAAGAGGAGTTTGAAAAGGCGCGCGAGCTCGATCACATGCGCAGGAAAGTTTCCCTGGTCGAGGGCGACATCGAGCTTCTGAAAAAAGAGCAGCTGGAAATCGACAAGCAAATTCAGGAAGTGCGCGCAGGGTTGAAAACCCAGTATGATTCGGCCAAGCTGAACAGGAAGGAAGTCAGGAGAAAATCCCAGGACTACGACCAGAGGGAAAAGAACAGGGAAGAGGCGCGCAAGGAAATGGAGCCGTTCCTGGGCGAAATCGACCACAATGTTTCGCTTGAGGACATCTGCATCATCAAGAAGAAAAACTAATTTTGAATAGGGAAAAAAAGAAATTAAAAAAGAAGAAAGCGAAATTAATTTTAGGCAATAACTAAATTCAGCAAATAACCAGTCAGCACAAACGAGGCAAACATAATCGCCACAAAAATAGCCAGCAGCTTCGGCTTCAGCACCCTTCTCAAAATTACGATTTCAGGCAGCGAAAGCCCGATCACGCTCATCATGAACGCAAGCGCAGTCCCGACCGCCACCCCCTTGGAAATCAGCACGCCCACAATGGGCACCATGCCCGCGGCATTCGAATACAGCGGAATTCCAATCAGCACGGCAATGGGCACTGCAAGCGGGTTGTTCCTGCCTGCAACATCCGCCAGCACATTATCCCCGACATAGCCGTGCACGAGCGCGCCAATCGCAATCCCGATCAAAAGAAACGGCAACACCTTCAGGGTGATTCTTCTGGATTCCTGCAGCCCGAATTTCACTCTATCCTTCCACCCTTTAATCTCATCCTCGGCTTCGCCCTTTCTCCTGTTCACAAACTCCTCAATCTCCCCTTCCAAACCCATTCTTCCAATTACAATCCCCGCAACAACCGCAATCACAAACCCGGTTCCAATATACAGTGCGGCAATCTGCCAGCCAAACATCGCGAAAAGCAAAGTTGCCGCAATCTCATTAATCAGGGGCGAGGAAATCAAAAATGAAAAAGTAATCCCCAGCGGAACACCCGCCTCAACAAATCCAATGAAAAGCGGAACAGCCGAGCAGGAGCAGAATGGAGTGGGAATTCCCAGGAGCGCGGCAAAAATATTCCCGACTCCCTCCCTTCTTCCGCCAAGCCATTGCTTTACTTTTTGCGGAGTCACAAACGTGCGCACAACCCCCACCAGGAAAACGACAATTGCAAGAAGAACAGCGACTTTTATGGAATCATAGACGAAGAAATTGGCCGCGTTCCCAAGCTGGCTTCCCTTAGCCAGCCCAAGAATGGAGTAAGTCACCCAGTCCGCAAATTCTTCCAGTATCATTAGCAGTTGCCTCGCGCTTTTACGCTCATTCCCCTACGCTTTATTTCCCCGCACCTAATTCAATAGTTTTCAGCAAGCAATTCAAAGTACGCTTTTTCATGCATGCATGCCGGGCACTTGTCAGGCGCATTCGGCCCCTCGTGCACATAGCCGCAGTTCCGGCACTTCCATTTCACCGGCTTGTCGCGCTTGAAAACCGTGCCTGCTTCCACATTCTTTGCCAGCGCCAAATATCTTTTCTCATGGAACGCCTCTGCCCTGATAATCGCCTTGTAAGTATTGGCAATCTCCGGAAATCCTTCCTGCTCGGCCATGCGCGCGAATTCAGGGTACAATTTATTCACTTCCTCGTGCTCGCCCGCAGCAGCAGCCTTCAAATTAGCCTTCGTGTCACCAATAACCCCCGCAGGATAGGATGCCATAATCTGCACATCCCCGCCTTCCATAAATTTGAAAAATCTTTTTGCGTGTTCCCTTTCATTGTCCGCAGTATCCAGAAAAATGGCGGAGATCTGTTCAAACCCCTCTTTTTTTGCTGCCGACGCGAAGTAAGTGTACCTGTTCCTTGCCTGCGATTCTCCAGCGAATGCAGCGAGCAAATTCTTCTCGGTCTGTGTTCCTTTCACGCTTTTCATAATCCCAGCCTCCCAATTCCATTCTTCCTGTCCCTATTATCCCGCGAAAACCTTTAAATATAAAGGCGGGTTAACGGTTCTTGGTGGTGCAATGGCATTTGTCCGGTCTATTCTATTAGTATGTATAGTATCTCTCGTCCTGCTCGCATTTTGCGGAATCGCATTCGCAGAATCCACCGAATGCAAGGAAGTCTGCAGAATAAATGACAACGGGGATAACACCTGCGAAAAGGTCTGTGGCAATAGCGCTTCATCCGACACCGGTGCGAGTTCAGGTGCAAGCAATGTGAGCCCTGCTTCCACCTCGAGCG
>CABMDC010000004.1 GCA_902384795.1 Candidatus Gugararchaeum adminiculabundum
AGGACAAGGACTACACCGCCGCGCACGGGGGGGTCATCAAATGCAGTTTAACCCCCGCCCAGCTGAAGGAAAAGACCGATGACAAAACGAGCTTCAGGTGCGATTCAAACTTCGCATTCGGAACCTGCCTGCGGCCGGATGCCTATCCGCTGTGCACTGAGAAATATACCACTGCCCATCAATACAAGGACACGCACCCCGAATCCAGCTCGACCGTGCCGGGGCCGCAGGATTTCCCGACCGACTGCTTCCTTTTGGACGACAATGGCGAGCGCTATATCTACAACCAGTTCCAGACCAATTCGCCCTCGGTTGAGATTGCGATCTTCCCGACCCGCGGCTCCGGGGACTATGCCTGCAAGGCTCCGACCGGCTCGACCTGCCCGCCGGTTGACTACTCCAAGACAGGCGTGGGCAGGGCGCAGCCTCCCGGGCTGAAATAACCGAACTAATATTCAGGCAATCGAATAATGTTCAGGCAATTTAATCGCCTTAAAAAAGCAAGACTAAATTACTTAAAAAAATTAGGGCCAAACTAGGACGAATCGCCGCTTTCGCTTTCTTTGGTGTCCGCTGCCACTGTCGTTTTTTCCTGCGGCTTCAGTGCGTCGCTAACTTTTTCCATGAAGTTATTCGCTTCCGCCATGTCTAATCTTACCCGATCCATATCCTTCATCGCCGGATTCCTGCTCACTTCCTTTGTCTTCTGGTCGTATACAAACTCAGGTTCTTTGAAGCTGGCTTTTTTATCTTCCGCTGCTGCCAGCGCGTCATTCGTTTTATTCAGCGCAATATCTATCCATGCAAGCTCGTTTCCTGCGGTTTGGATTTTTTCCATCTTTCCTTCTTCTGTGCCTCCTTTCAGGTAAGCTTTCGCAGCCGCCATTTTCAGCGCATCCAAGCCAGTTTGGTAATCGTTCGCAGCCTGCGCCATTTTATCCGAAATCCTGTCAACTCCCCCGCCTGTGCTTGTGTTCGCCTGGTCTATGAATTTTTCAACATCCTCCCGTTTCACACCCGTATTCGTGTACATTTTTGCCAAATCCGCATAGAACGCTTCCCTATCATCCTGTCTCCTTGACAGGATGTCCATGGCCATATTGAACGGAATATGATTTTCACCCGCTGCTTTCACAAGCTCAACCTGGTCTTTGCTGGACATCTTTGACAATTCCTTTCCAACATTATGCTCGCTGTTAAACGAATTAGTGTATCTTTCAACATCCTGGGCATACATATTCACGGCTTTGCTGTCATGCCTCGTTTCCGTTTCTTTTTCAGTTTTCATTTGCGCAAAGTCGTCCCTTCTTTCCGTCAGTATCTTTATCTCCGCCAGCCTTCCCAGCTCATTTTTCTCCTCTTGTGTCTTGTTTATCACTGCCACGACTTTCTGTTGTACCTCCGCTTGCTTATCCGCAGGCACTTTTTCCAGGGGCAAAGAACTTACGAAAGCCTTAACTCCCTCCTGGCCCAATCCGCCGTAGTCGCCAAAGCCAGCTATTGTTGCTTTCAGATTATACTCCTTGGAGATATTGACCATTTCATCATTCTGCCGCTGGTATATATCCGCTATTTTCTGTGCCTCGCTGGTCACTTTCTCGTGATGGTGCAATTTGTCTTCTACAGTATCCACTTCCTTCTGGATAGTTTTTGAATACCTGTCAAAAAATCCAGACACCTCCGCCGCAACCGGCAGCTGTTTCATCACTGCCCTAAATGCCACTCCCTCGCTGCCAATGCCAGCTGAAGCCGCTGCATCTGCGTATGCTTGCGCTCCTTTATTCCCAAATCCCCCTTCAAACGCTTCCTTAATGCCCTTCGGGCTTGCGAAAGCTTTTGCATAGGATGCGATCGACCCAATTACAGGAATCTTTCCGAGCATCCCGCCTAATTTCGCGCCCTGCGGACCCGATCCCATCCCCGCCCCCTGTGATGCGAACATCGGCATGCCAATCATGCCCATGATAAATGCCTTGTTGACTGCTTTCATTCCCGCAGCTATATTCGCCTGCTGGGTCGCAACTGTCGCTTCATACTTTGTTTTCTCAGCCTGCCTATCCAGGATTTTCTGGTTAGTCACCTCTCCGCCTTTTTTGGAGATTTCTTTCTTTAACACTTCAACCTCTTTCTTCATCTCGTGCGTTTGCATCATATACTTCTTCTTCTCCAGTTCAAGCCCTTTAAGTTCGCCCTCTAATTTTTCTTTTTTCTTCGCATCCTGCTCTTTGGCAATTTTATGTTTCAGCTCCGCGGTGGCGTTCATGCCTTTCCAGCCAGTTGCCATCTCCGACATTCCAGTTTGCTGAGTGTATAAGCCCATCTGCGCCGCGTTTTGCTGCAGCGCAAGTTTCTGGGCGCCAGCTGCAGTTCCAGCAGTTGTTTTTCTTCTGATCGCGTTCATTTGCGGTGCCAGCCTGGCCATTTCTTTTTTGTTGTTGGTCGCTACCGCTATGCCGTACTTAGCGATAACCGCTTTATCGCTACTGCTCAATTTTGAGGTATCGATTGTTTTCTGCGCGCCGGCCAATTGACCTGCAACATTTGATTTGTTCGCCGCTGCCGTCGCCTGCTCCTTCGCCTTCAATGCCTGCCCTTTTGCAGCCGCCTTCTGCTGCGCAAAGCTCATGACGCTCATGAACAATCCACCGAGCGCGATGTTCTTGCTCTGCGTCCTCATCTGGTACTGCTGCCCGCGGTGCAATCGCGGTGACGAGAAATCAAAGCTGGCCATGGGATTTTTCCCCTGCATGAACATCGCACCGCCAAGCAGCCCCAAAATCAGGAATACGGGAAAGCACTGGTCGGTGAGCGATATTTCCTTAATCGTAGGCGAAAGGGCTTTTTTAGAAAGGCAATAGGGCACAAATTGGTATACTCCGAGCAATGGCTTGCTCACCGCTCCTTTTTTGCACGGGCACGGATCAATGTCCAGATAATCATCAGGAACGCTAGTCGGGCATGTGGAAGGTTTCGGAGGCACGTAATTTATCCTTCCATACGCATTCATCGGAATTGCGGGATCAAGCGTGCCGCAATCATTCACTCCGTTTGCCACCAATGTTCCGGCATCATAGCGGACATAGGGGTCAAATTTCAAGGTGAGGTAGCATTCCTCGCCCATGGTGTCAAGATAATCCAGCAGCTTGTTGCTTTTCGGAATGCTGTTGATATCCACTGAAAACGTCCCGTCCGCCTTGGTTTCAATGACATAGGCGCTTCCCCCGGTTCCCAACTCCTTCCCTCCATTGGTGGTGCCCGCCATCTCCCCGGCGTTGGTCAGCTGGTTGGCAGGCAGCATGGGCCCTATGAAAACCGTCAGTTTCGCATAGGCAACCCCTGTTCTCGCGTCCTGTGTCTTGTTATAGTAATATAGCTGCCCCTCTATTTTGTCCTTGTTCACGGCTATGCTAAGGGATGGTTGGGTGAAGCATGATTCGCAAGAACCAGTCGGCGTAATGTCCTTAACATCGGCACCTACCACGCCCGAAAAGAGCGAAGCGAGCAAAACGAACGCCAATAATAAAGGCAAACCACGCATGGAGTTTGTTTAGTGTTTCAGCATTATTTAAATATGATGGTGATGAATTAGTTGAGCGTGGAATTAAGCCCAAAAAAGCTTTTCGTCATTTTTGCCCTGTTTTCGCTAATCTTCGCCTCGGGCTGCAGCACCGGGGTCAACGGCGAACGGACAAAACAGGATTTCTACTCATTTGATACTGGCGCGAACGCGGGCGAAGCGGCGGGCACGGGCACTACCGCGGAAACCTGCGCAGCGCCAACCGAGACGCCCCCCCCGGACGTCTGCTCATCCTATTCCTCGCTTCTCGGCCGCGCGTCCATGAATTTCCAGGGAATGGATTATGTCGACCAAACCGTTTACCACGTACAAATAGACGACCCAAGCGGTGCCAGTTCAGAGAGCATAACCCAGCAGGTGATTACCTACACCTCGATCAATGGGATGAAAAGTTTGACAACCCTTCCCAGCGGGACCTATGAAGTCTACTATGACCCACTAACTTACGCCCCCGATGCGTTGTCCTGCGACGAGACTACCGGGGCAACGGTGACCGACGGCGGAGATGTTTTCATTTGCGGGCCGGGGAACAGCTGGGTTTCAAATCCAAACATCGCCAATGATGTGGTGAACGGGGCCACGGGCTGGAAAAATAACAATTTGGTCCCTGTAGGATTCAAGGAATACGGCCCGCAGCTCGGAGACCTGGGCAGATCCTCGGACGCGCCCACCTGCAACACCCTTGATGGAAACAACGGGAAATACTGCACGCACTGCATCGGGACGGCCTGCGCCCCGTGCGCCAAGGATTCGCCGCCTTTCAATTCCCTGAAATGCGCAAGCGAGTGCGTTGATTTCTATGGATCAGCGCTCTATTCGGGGCAGGACGAGCAGGACCTCGGTGTCGCGAAAGAGACTGAAAAGGCGACAATCTACACCGGCGGCCCTGTGCAAGTGAAAGACTGGTACCAGGCGGAATTTTCCAAAACAACCGCCAATGGCGGGACAATAACAATGACAAGCGATTCCAATTACACGATGCAGGAAACGCCGATCCCCGAGGATTTCTTCAAACCGGAGAAAAGCAAATGCGGCGGCGTGCCCATGAAATGCACTCTTATCTGCGAATCCTCTGGAATGAAGTGCGGCTACACTTAAGAGCGGACAGTGTTCGAACAGAACCGCTCTTATTATTTTCAGAATACAATCTAGAACTAGTACTACTTTAGATGAGAGACTCGCAGAACAAGTCTGCTCGCTCTCATCCTACCTTCTAAGAATTTTTTACATGGCTCGCGCTAGTTTAATTAAAAAACCGAAAATTATTTTTGCAGCGCTCACGCTAACTAATTTAGAAAAATAAAATTCGCAGGATGAAAACGAGCGAGTAATCGCGAGCCTTTCATCCGCAGTTGCCCTAGTTTAGCTATGGATATTGGTACAAGCGGCTCAAAGAAAATAATGTACGCTTGTATATTGTGGGAAATGTGGTTGCATATTTTTAGAACACGGACAGACTTGAATTAAGTTTTATAATGGATTTAGTAATTGCGGGCTGAATGAATCGCGTGAGCTCTTCACTTACACCCCAATCCTATCAAACCCGTCTGCTACGGGCTCCAATATCGCCTCGTTTTGAGATTTGCTTCGACCTTAGATGCTTTCAGGTCTTATCAAATAGCGCGTAGCTGCCCAGCAGTGCCTTGTTAGACAACTGGTAAACCAGAGGCGCCGATCCCAAGTTCCTCTCGTACTCATGGGACCTTACTCTCAAGCGACAACACTCCTAAGAGATACTACCGAACTGTCTCGCGACGTTCTGAACCCAGCTCGTGTAAGTCTTTAATGGATGAACAACCCAACCATTGGTGGCTCCTGCACCACCAGGATGACTTAAGCCGACAGCGATGTACCAAACCGCGGGGTCGATGGGTATTTGAGTAAAACTCTCCCACGCCCAACAGCGAAAACACGAACTGCTAGATTCCATTTAGTATCCGCACGCTAGTCCATCGACTGGCCTAGCATGCGCTAGAAATCTGCCTATGAATTCCTTATGCAGAACTTATTGAGGAAGAATTTCTAACTAAACGAAAACGATAGCAGTTCGTACGCAAATAATTTAGGGAGAGATTTATCTCTCGCCCGCGACGAGCCTGTTACCCCCGGGGTAGCTTGTCTGACAGCTTGGACCCTCATCAAAAGGGATACCAAGGTTCGTTAAGCCCGACTTTCGTCTCTGCATTCAACGCTCTTATGAATACAGTCAGTCTAGCATTTGTCTTTTTCCCTTAACCTCGCATTTCTGACGCGAGTAAGCTAAACATTGGGCATCCTTGTTTCCTTATCGAGGATGTACCGCCCCAGCCAAACTATCCATCTGCCGCTGTCCCTAATTAGGTAAGCAGTGTATCAACCAGTGATTGGTGTTACAAAATCGCCTATTTGCACCCCGAAAGATGCAACATAGCGGCTCCCAATTACGCTCCGCATTGATCAAGACACTACAACAACAGACTATAGTAAAGCTCCACGGGGTCTTCGTTTCCCCTTAGAAGTCCTCCGCATATTCACGGAGTAGTGAGTTCACCAGGTCCTAGACAGGGACAGTGGGAGGCTCGTTATGCCATTCATGCAAGCCGCCAATTAAGCGGCGAGGTATTACGCTACCTTAAGAGGGTCAGAGTTACCCCCGCTCTTTGCCGGCGCTTAGTTCGGTTGAAACCGAGTTTGACGTACCGGTAGTGAGCAGGCATCGACCACTATACTAAGCCTTACGACTTTGCAGTGATCTGTGTTTTTGATAAACAGTCGACCTCCCCTTGATACTGAGACCTGCAGTTCTTGTAAACCGCAGGCATAGCTTGTCCCGAAGTTACGCTACTATTTTGCCGAGTTCCCTTGCCTAGGTCACCCTGCTACGCCTTGGCTTTCTCTGCCAGCAACACCTGTACTGGTTCTAGGTACGATCTTGTGGAATCGGATTAGTTCTCTTTTCGTGTACCCTTTTTACATATTTTTTATTGCGCAATTTCCCGCGCGCAACCCGCGTTACGTTATCCCCGCCCAAAATAAGGCAGAGAAGTTTTTCCGTTAACGCTTTTTGCTTTAGCAAAAAGGGTTATTTCACGGGCTCCGGGAATCAATCGAAGTATTGCTACCCCTCCAGTTGTTATCCTGCTTCTCTTCATAACGAATCTCCACAGGACTGCAAAAGAAGAACAACCCTTGCGAATTGCTCGACCTATCCCCAAGCGTCAAGAACTAAACTTGTCTTGCGACGTCTATCCACAAGGTGCGGGAATTTTAACCCGCTTCCCTTTCATGCAATGGTGATTGGCCTTGCATTTAGGATCGACTTACTCTTGGCTGACAAACGTTGCCAAGAAAACCGTGTGCTTACGGCGTTCAGGATTCTCACCTGAATTAGATGTTACTAACACCAGGATCTTCATAACAAGCCAGTCCACACAACCTTACGGCTGTGCTTCTGCCCGGCCCGTTCGCCTCCCTACCAGATGACTGCCCGAAGGCAGTCCTCTAGGGTTTCGGTTTCTGACTTAGTCCCGTACATCTTCAGAGCCAGCAAACTCGACTGGTCCGCTATTACGCGTTGTTTAAAGGATGGCTGCTTCTGAGCCTACCTTCCAGCTGTTTTTGCTTGGAGACTCCTTCATATTAACACTTAGTCAGACATTAGGGACCTTAACCCTAGCCATGGTCGTTCCCATGCAACAACACTAGCTTACCCAGCGTCGTCGACTCCCGTCTTCTACGACGTGTATAGATTCGGAGTTTGACAACGAGGTGACACCTTTCGATGCCGCTCCCCGTGATCAGTGCTCTACCCCACACACTATCTCAGACGAGGCTATCCTAGGAGATACTTCGGAAGGAACCCGCTATTGCCATGTTCGATTGGACTTTCACCCCTAAACGCACGTCACCCGAGCAGATATACTAGCAACGGTAGCGGTCCTCCACCAGCTGAAAAGCCGGCTTCGACCTGCGCACGTATAGATCACAATGGCTTCGGGTCTGGCAATAGTGACTAATCGCTTTTTCAAACGACGCGCCTCGCTTATCACTGCGCGCAATCGCTTTCGCTTCGCATTCCTGCTCGCCACTATCGCAAACTCCCTGGCCCTTGACTCAAGAAGGACGATGTAATATTGGTAGTCCCGCATCGCTTCCACCCTTGCGAATGGTCGCTTCTGCAGGCGTTCATTCCTTTCACACTACATCAACCTGTAGCCTTTCAGTTTCAGGCACTTTTAACCCCCCTGTTCGGGGTTCTTTTCAGCTTTCGCTCGCGCTACTAATACGCTATCGGTCTCAGATCTGTATTTAGAGTTGCAAGTCGATACTCGCATCTTCACGCCCCATACTCGAGGGACCTTACTCGCATCGCTCCCTTCCATCTAACCTTCACCTACGAGGCTATCACTCTCTCTGGCACAACTTTCCAGTTGCTTCAGTTCAATTAAATGGATAGTTGGAGCGCCCACATCTACGGCACATTGCTGTGCCGCATTCAGTTTGCTCTGTGCTGCTTTCAGTCACCCTTACTTACAGCATCCCTATTGGTTTCTTTTCCTCCCGTTACTAAGATGTTTCATTTCACGGGGTATCTGCCCATTACTGGGTATTCGGGAACCTCCGGTTCAACGGCTGCATGCGCCTAGCCGGAGCTTTTCGCAGCTTGCCACGCCCTTGCTTTTATCTGAGCCAAGCCATCCTCTGAAAGGCTTCGTAACAAAACACTAATTCAAGTTATTATTTATAGTTGACCTTTTTATGACTCAACTAATATTCCGTGTTCTGCAACCACACTTCTGTCCACATGATTGAATGCGAAAGCATAGTCCGCACCCAACGCGAGAAAAAATCTAAAAAAATAATTCCGAAAATTTTCATTTTCGAAAAAATATTTCCGAGATATTTTTCCCGCCACGCTCGGAATAAAATTCCGAAACGTTTCGAGTCTTCAAGAGATTAATAGAGTTGTACGAATATTCATGCTCGCTCTATGCACATTCGCTTACTTAGTCTTTTTTTACAAGCAAACCAGACTGACTGATTTGTATAAAAAAGGAGGTGATCTATCCGCAGGTTCCCCTACGGATACCTTGTTACGACTTAGCCCCCCTCATGACATCTTAGTTCGACAACGCCATTAAAGCGCCGCCTCACTAAGAGATCACTTGGGTGACTTGACGGGCGGTGTGTGCAAGGAGCGGGGACGTATTCACCGCGCGATGCTGACACGCGATTACTAGGGATTCCAGCTTCATGGGGGCGAGTTTCAGCCCCCAATCCGAACTTAGGTTAGGTTTCAGAGATTAGCTTCCCCTTTCGGGGTTGCATCCCGTTGTCCTAATCATTGTAGGCCACGTGTAGCCCAGGCGATTCGGAGCATACTGACCTACCGTCGCCCTCTCCTTCCTCCCATTTAACACGGGCAGTCTCCACAGAGTGCTCACCCCCCGGAGGAGATGATAGCAACAGTGGACAAGGGTCTCGCTCGTTTCCGGACCTCTCAAGAAAAGTTAACATCATTCAGAACCGGTTAGATATCCTTTGATTAGGGATATTTCTGAAATTTGCCTATAAAAAAACGGAAATCATCGCCCAGCACGAACAATTTCTTGTTGTGCTTGATTATGTGAAAATTCAAACGCGAGAGAATCATCTCGTCGTTAAGAGTTGCGTTCGCAAGATAGCATAATTTTTTCCCCTTGACAAGTTCCGTTCCTCCCATGGCATCAAAGACCCCTGCGATATACGCAGCAGCCTTGTCGTTTTTTTCACGGAAAATTTCCAGCGACTCGCGCTGGACTTTCTGGAAAAACTTTTCATATGCAGAATGGTAGAAAAAAATTTTGTCATCAACTCCCAGTTTGATTTTTTCCGGGGGCACGAGCTTGAGCTCGAGAATCTGCTTGAGGAAAATTTCGCACAATCGCGGATTTCCCTGGATGCCGATTCCGTTATCGCTCCTGCGCTTGCTCCACAGGCCAATCAAATAGGCGAGTTCAGGTGTCAAATTTATTTTCATGCAAATCACAAATTTGTTTTCACATCGCTATTCCGTTGTACTATATTATTATACTTTTTTTCTTGAGGGGTTTACCGGACTTAACCGGACAGTTCGCACCACGAGCTGACGATGGCCATGCACTACCTCTCGGCTCGTTAGGTAAGATCTTTAGTCTGACCTTCATCCTGCCGTCGCGCCTGGTAATGTTCCCGGCGTTGAATCCAATTGAACCGCAGCCTCCACCCCTTGTGGTGCTCCCCCGCCAATTCCTTTAAGTTTCAACCTTGCGGCCGTACTCCCCAGGTGGCAGACTAAACACCTACGCTACGGCACTGCATTGGCTCGAGGCCAACGCAACACCACAGTCTGCATCATTTACTGCTAGGGCTACTCGGGTATCTAATCCGATTTGTTCTCCTAGCCTTCGTCCCTCACTGTCAGACGCGTTTTGGTAGGGCGCCTACGCCACTGGTAGTCCGTATAGGATTACAGAATTTTACCTCTACCCCATACGTACTCCCTACCTCCCCCGCTCTCGAGCCATGACAGTATTTCTTGCGCGCATTGAAGTTAAGCTCCAATATTTCACAAGAAACTTATCAGGCCAGCTACGGACTCTTTAGACCCAATATTCGTGGAGATCACTCGGGCTGCCAGTGTTACCGCGGCGGCTGGCACTGGTCTTACCCACCCCTTATTCTACGAGCGTTCTAGGCTCGTCAAAAGATAGCCTTTAAGGCTACCACTCAGAATTTCCTTATCACGCTTGCGCGCATTGTAAAGGTTTCGCGCCTGCTGCATCCCGTAGGACTAGGACCCTTGTCTCAGTGTCCTTCTCGGGGCTCCGACTCCCATCGCCCCCACTGATTATCGGCTTGGTGGGCCGTTACCCCACAAACTACCTAATCAGGCGCAGTCTCATCCTAGGGCGGACCGGCTCCAATTCACCGGCCTTTTAAACGATAAAGCATTCCAGCATCTATCGCCCATATGGTATTACCCTCAATTTCTCGAGGTTATCCCCTTCCCTAGGGCAGATTGACTACGTGCTACTGAGCCGTACGCCACCCACTGAAGTCAGTGGGTAGACTTGCATGGCTTAGGCAAATTCTGATAGCAATCCCCTCCAGCAGGATCAACTGGAGTTGCACACTAAAGTCTACTACATAAATTTCGAATTGTTCGAGGTTGCACTCACATTCGTACAACATTTCTATTCCCTTGAAGACTCAAGTCAGATCCGACAAAGTCGGATATCCATAGACTACGCTGATGGTATATGCTGTAGTGGAAAGCGATCTGCTCATTGCGCCCGAATCGAAAATTCGTGTGCTCCCGTCAGCCGGAACCACAGCCGCCAGCGTGCCAATTATTATGAATAAGATAGTATTTAAACCTTCCGACAATGAACGAATAGCGCGAAAAACCCCACACCGCTCCAAAATCAGCAACATTTTGGGGTTTTCACCCGGTTTCGCCCAATGGGTGAAATCTACACCATTAACTCACATCCAGGTATATTAAAGTTTATTAATCTCCTGTCGCAATAAATCGTATAACATGTTTTTGAAAAGGTGATTGATTTGGGCAACACAGATATTTTTGTAAGACCTTTGGGCAAGCTTCCGAACAACAAGGCCAACCAGAACAAAATTTCACAAGTTCTTGATTTGGCTTTCGAAAAAATGAGGGGAACAGGAAACAACAGAATTGACAGCGCGGTTCTTGTTGACACGCTCTTCAGTTCGGACAAAAACAAAAGAATGCCCATAAGGTCCGGGAAAGACCGGGAAGAGGCCGTAGCAAAGATCGTTTCTCTCAGCGATTCCCACCGCGCAAAACAATCATCCACGCAAATTTCCAGTTCCAGTTCTACTCAAACTACGCAAGCCACGCAAACTAAGCAAACTACTCGCGCTGAATCCGTTAGTGACTTTCTGAATGTTTTCGTTGATTCAGAGGGCACAATCATAGTTGAAAACAAATATAAAGACTCGATTGATTTGTCGAAAGTGAGCATCGGCAGAGACGGCCCAATTTGCCGTTCCATGGATTTACTCAACAAATGGCTCGAACCGGGCCAGAAATATTACTCCGATCGGAAATGCCACCAAAAACCAGCTTATGGCTCAACAAGACTGCAGGTTGGATACATCAATGGTTCCGAGCTTGTCACTCCCAAGGAAATTCCTCTTTTCAAATTCGAAAAAGAAGTTGACGGAGTTTTGAAATTCACAGTTCAGGCAGAAGGAAAACTGGTGAGGGTATTTGCAGAAAACATCAGCAACCAGGCTGAAGTGGAAGCCGATATGACTCTCCGCCTCAGGGGGCAGTTTTCCTCTCGTCCAAAGGAGATTCCGCAGTACGGTGATTTTTTCCCAAAAGGAAGAGGACAGGTTATCGCGGCACAATTTGAAAACGAACCAGGCATGGAAGAAATTTCTATTTTCATTGAAGCGGCGGGGCCTGCCCGCAGAGACAGGACTGAGCTTATCCGGCCTTCCCTGATCAGAGACAGACTAGTTTCCATAAATTTCAACAGCGATGAAGACCGCGTTGGCTTCCAAAAGCAGGTGCCGCAGGTTTCAGGAATCGCTGCGGAATCTTTGATACCTGTTGAGCTTGGGAATATGGCTGAAGCAGTAATCGGCTCAATAAAGGTTTTTGTTTTCAACAGCGGTCGTTTCGTTCAAGTTGAAGCTAACAACCCACATGAATTTGCAGTCGAGTTTGAAATGACTTTTGACCGGGAAAACGGCGACCGTCCGTATACCGAGCGCAAAGTGTTAACTTCCGGAGCGCGGGAAGAAGTCTACGCCATGCCAAAAGCCATCTCCCCCAACCTAGAGGTAAAATTTGGCAAGGTCGTCAAATATTATAATAACACGATCGTTGTCGATGAAGGCGGGCAAAGGCGTTTCAAGCTCCTCTAAACTACACCTTCCCACTAACAACAACATTTAAATATTTGCTAATCCATAACAAATTAATAGTATCCGCGTAATGTTACGTTTAAGCAGGCGGCCATATGGGTTCATTTCAAATGCCATTCGGGGACAGGTTCACTTCCAGGCGAGCACAGCCGCAGGTGAAAATATATCCCCTGGGCGATGCCGCAGGTTTGGTGATTGCAGAAATCGAAAAACAGTCTGAGCGGCGGCTCATTCTCTGCAGGCTCAGCACCACAAACTTTTATTTTTCAGACGGGTCAGCAAAGATAAAAGCGCACGGTGTCCTGGAAGTGCTTTGCGAAATGACTTTCAGCGGAAACGTGCTCTTGGATAAACATGGGGATTCAAAACTTAAACCAGCGGACAAGAAGCGGATAGAACGGGTTATTAACTGCGCATTCGAGGAGACGCGGGGGCGCCATCCTATTTCAGACTTCTTTGACAAGCTGGTGGGTCCGAAGACCACACTCCTCCTGCCCAACCAAATGATTACCACTGAGAAGCCAGCACTTACATTAGATTTGAATCGCGTGGACCTACGGCATAGTTGTGGCTCTGGAGATTTGTTAATCCATGGCGAGTCATTTAAGCATGTTGGCGTCGATCTTTCGGTCCAGAAGCCATTCGTTGAAGGAATTCCTTCCACGGTCAGTGTTTTGGAAGTGAGAATCGGTTTCTGCCTCGGCATAACCGGGCCAACGGAGGCCGCACATAGGGGGGCCGCAGAAAAAAATGCAAACGAGGTTTTAAACAGGCATTTTAATTTTTCTAACGCGGACAATGCCCAATTGGAGCTTCCTTTCCATAAAGAAAAAAAGTGATCCTATAATAGTTAAATAAGCCCCTTGCTCAAATCCTTTCCATGCCAGAATCAGACTATTACGCCTATCAAGAATATTCGACTCCAACCCCCCAGCCCATGGCGCGGCGGCCGAGCTCGCCAAAGTATACTTACTACCTGATTGGCATCTGCATCGCGGTTTTCATTCTCCAGTCAGTCTACCCGCTAATCACCGAGTATTTCGTGCTCTCGCCTGCTTTCATTCTGGAGCGCCCCTGGGGAATTTTCACCAGCATGTTCCTGCATGCGGACTTCCTGCATATCCTCTACAACATGATCGGCCTCTTTATTTTCGGCTCTGTGCTTGAGCAGCAGATCGGAAGCAAAAATTTCCTTTATTTATTTCTGCTGTGCGGGCTGGTCGGTTCCCTGGGCTACCTGGCTCTTGCCGATACCGCGCTCATCGGCGCGCTCGGGGCAAGCGGCGCGATTTTCGGAGTCATCGGCGCAGTCACGCTAATCCTGCCGAACATGAAAATTTACGTGCAGGGTTTCATCCCGCTTCCAATGTATGCGGCAGGCCCGCTGTATGTTTTGATTGAAATTTTCTATTTGCGCACAGGCGGAGGAGGAGGAATTGCGCACAGCGCGCACGTTGCCGGATTTTTCGCAGGGCTTGCGCTCGCCTATTATTACAAGAAAAATTCGCCTGTGCTAAAATTGAACCAGGTGGCTTTCGCGCTCGCAGCGGTCATTTTGCTGACCATCGCAGTGGGCTATGCGAAATTCCCGAACACCTCGGGGGCGAAAATAATCAGCACTTGCATTTCTTCCAGCGACTCGGATTTGCAATTGCAGGGCTGCGTCATGCGCGCCTATAATTCGGCTGATCCGCAAACCCAGTCCCAGATAGACGAAGAGCTTACGAACCTATTGCGGAAAACGGGCTAGCCGTTGCAGCCAATGCTTCGGCTATCTGACAAACCTCAACCCGATGAGTGTTTTCTTTGAAAGCCCCTCGCCTTCCCCTTTTCCTCCGTAAACTTCTCCTATGATTCTTGCCCGCATAAGTGGGCTGTAATCCTGCAGTATGTCGCATATCTGGCTCTTTAGCTCACGCGCTGTTTGCGCAAGGTCCTGTTCTCCCCGTGTACCCTGGTGGAACAGTTGCTTTGCTTTCGCAATAAGTTCTCTTCGTGTTTCCCTTTCTGTAGCGTTGATTATGTCATCATACAGCCACGGATTCGTTCCTTTAAAATGATCCTCAACAAGCTCCCCGATCCGGTCATATCTCCCTCTTATCTTCAAAATCACATTCTGCAGTTCATCCGCTTCGGCCGGAGGAAGCAGTTTATTCAGCGGAGTCCATCTCAAATTCTCCCCGAGCACTCCTCTCCCCAGGCATCCGGCATTAATCGCCAATTCAATCTGCCCCATGCGCAGCAACCCGCCTCTTGTCATATATACCATGTCCCTTGCGGTCTTGAGTATCAGGTTTCCTATCTCACCATGCCTCTTTGCGTGCTCGGCATGTGTTTCCTCGACATTTTTCCATCTTGTCTGCTCGGACACCCCGATTAAAGACTGCCCTGGCGGGCAATAGCAGGAGATAATGCCTGACACTATGGCCGAGACTTTGTAGCGATTTGTCGACCTGCCATCCGGCGAATTCCTGGGAACTTCTACGAATGTTAAGTTTTTGCTTGTAGCCAGAGCCCAGCGCGTGTCTTCCTCAACCGCCCTGTATCTGCGGCTGTTCTCCGCCCTGTTCCTGCTCCCCGGCCCCAAATTGAGCAACCGGCTCGTTCCAACTTTGAAATAGAATGCGTTGGCGGCAGCGGTAATCAACCTGTTGACCTGTTGCCCGGTTGCCCCCCATTCTTCCTTGACTGTTCCGCAATTCCTTGTGTTCTGTTTCATTTTCATAGTTCCAGTCCTCCCGGTATATGTGGTACTTGACATGTGTTTGTATCCGCTCGCATATAAGCCTATATCTACGACAATCAACGCAAATATTTTCCAAATTTTAGCAATCCAACGAACTGTTTTTTCAACGGCACCAAGCTGGAAAGCTTTTTTAAGCGCTGTTGTGTTTTTTATCTATGGCACGCACAACCCCCCAAAAATACAAAAAAGCAGATGAAATTTCAATCGGAATCAGATGGGCGAGGAGCATTGATGCAAAGCTTGATGCCCGGGATAAGGAAATCTCGGAAAACAAAGAAGACATATTTGTTTGAACAAGAATAATGCAGGTTCATTTTTTCACCAGCATCACTGCTGCCAATCTTTAAAAAGAAAGCGGCTGTAATCCATCCGAGTATGCACGTAGTAAAATTTCGGCCTAGCGCATACCCCTACGCGCCTGTTTTGCAGGTGCGGGAGCAGGCTTTGTTTGGCGACCAGCTTGCAAGCGTTGAGCTTAAGGGTGAAATGCATCTGGGCTTTAGCACTGACCGGTACTGCACGGGTTACCAAATCGCCAATGAGCTCAGGCCATGCCAGTTCAATGCGCTTACCACTGGAAAACAGTGCGAATACTGCCGGCACCAGGAAATCACCTGCGCCGCCTGCGGCGGAGAACTCTGCATAAATCCCGGTTTCCGCGAGCACTGCGCCAAGCAGGAACTTTCTGTTTATCTGGCATCCTTTGGCGACCATGTGAAAGCAGGTGTCACTCGGAAAGGAAGGGAAATGGAAAGATGGACCGAGCAGGGGGCTGATTGCGCGGCAGTGATAATGGAAGTGACAGACGGGCAACTGGCTCGGCAGTATGAAAAACGAGTGCAGCAGGTTTTTGGCTTTAGGAATTCTTTGAGAACAAGCACGAAACTAAAACTGCTAACCTCTTCAAATGCGGCTTTGCCTTCTTTGCTCAAGGCGCTCGATGATTTGTACGCTTTCCATGATGAAATGCTGGTGCACAGCCCGAAAGTTATTGAGCTGGAAAAATTCTACCCGCGGATTTATGAAAAGCCAAGGGCGGCTGAAAGGATTGATGGAAAAGTTTTGGGCTCCAAGGGAAACATCTTGCTGTTCGAGAATTCCAATTCGCTTTTGCACGCCGTGGACATGAGCTCGATTCTCGGCAGAACGCTTTTGCCCCAGGAAACCGCGCAAAATGCGCTGACACTAACCCAGTTTATGCCGATAAAAACTTCCGAGCCAGCGCAGGCAATACTGTAGCTTTATATACTTCGAAGTGCATAATAACAGCAACAAGAAAATTTTGGAAAATCTTTTTGTGAGAAAGACTCTCGCCTGCGTATGCGGAGAGGCTTTCAATATGTCGTGAGATTTTTCGGAAAAACACGAGGTTATGTGAATGGCTAGATTTGAAGATATGGGTTTAAGTGAGCCTTTGCTCCGCGCCCTTAAGGAAATGAAATATGAAGCACCGACTCCCATCCAGGAGATGTCGCTCTCGCCGCTATTTCTGGGCGAGGACATTATCGGGCAGGCCGAGACAGGAAGCGGGAAAACAGCCGCATTCGGCATCTTTTTGCTTGAGAAAATCAAGGATGAGAAAAAAGGATTCCCAAAAGTGATAATCCTCGCTCCAACCAGGGAGCTTGCGGTGCAGGTTTCTGACGAGCTGCGCGAGCTCTCCAAATATTTGAGGCTGCGCGTGCTTCCGGTTTACGGGGGCCAGCCAATCGACAGGCAGCTTGCCGAACTCCAGCGCGGAGTGGACGTGGTTGTCGGAACCCCGGGAAGAGTTATCGATCATATTGAGCGCGGCACTTTGCGATTGGATAAAATCAGCGTGCTCATTCTGGACGAAGCGGACAGGATGCTGGACATGGGTTTCGTTGATGATGTGGAAAAAATAATGGCAAAAACGCCCAAGGAAAGGCAGACGCTTTTATTCTCCGCAACAATGCCCGGGCCGATCATGGATCTTACTAACAAGTACATGCGCAACCCGCAGCTGATCAAGGTGCGCGATGACCCGATGACCGTGAAGAACATCGAGCACTTCTACGCAGAAGTGAACAATTACAACAAGCTCTACACATTGCTCGGATTTCTCGGCGCATTGCCCAGGCCCCATTTGGCGCTCATTTTCGTGCGCACAAAACGGGGCGTTGACCATATCCACGAAGTGCTTGAAGACCGCGGATTCAAGGCAATCTGCCTGCACGGCGATATGAGCCAGAATAAAAGAGACAAGGTAATGGAAAAATTCAAGGCAGGCGAGACCGACATCCTGGTGGCAACCGACGTTGCCGCCCGAGGGATTGATGTGCACAACATCACCCATGTGATCAATTTCGACTGCCCCGAGGACCAGTTCACCTACGTGCACCGGGTCGGAAGGACAGGAAGAATCGGAAATAACGGAGTTGCGTTCACATTGGTTTTCGGAGACCAGACCCGCACTCTCGACCTTGTGCGCCAGACAATCGGCAAGCCGATTACCAAAATCGAGGTTGACACTAACAAGATTCCGCAGCGTGTTTCAGGCAGGCGCGAATTCGGCGCAAGCCGCCAGCGCAGTGACCGGAGAGACGAGCGAAGGGGGGAACGAAGGTTTTCAGGAAGCGAGAAACACCCGTCCCGCTACTCTCACCCCAAGCGGGGAGCTGAGGACAACCGTTTTATTTTTAAGCCGCGAAATAAATAGCGGAAAACAGCGAAAAATACGGGGAGTTGAAGGTTTATGGCTGAAAAAAGGACAGGAACTGACACTTCAAAGAAAGGCCTTGCCCAGATGTTCAAGGGCGGGGTAATCATGGACGTGGTTAATGCCGAGCAGGCAAAAATCGCTGAAAAAGCAGGCGCTGTTTCGGTAATGGCCCTGGAAAGGGTTCCCTCTGATATCCGCAGGGACGGGGGAGTTGCGCGCATGGCAGACCCGGCGCAGACCAAGGCGATCATCGCTGCTGTCACAATTCCAGTCATGGGCAAGTGCCGCATAGGCCATTTTGTCGAAGCCCAGGTTCTCCAGGAGCTCGGAGTGGACTATATAGATGAAAGCGAAGTTTTGACTCCTGCTGACAATGCAAATCACATTGACAAGAAGAAATTCACAGTCCCGTTTGTTTGCGGTGCAAGGAATTTGGGCGAAGCCCTTAGGCGAATTAACGAGGGAGCTTCCATGATCCGCACCAAGGGCGAAGCAGGCACTGGCAACATAGTCGAAGCTGTAAAACACATTCGCGCGATTAATGAAGAAGTTGCAGCCCTCAAAAACATGAATGATTCACAGTTAGCCGAGAAGGCAAAGGAATATCGCGTTCCAATCGAATTGGTAAAAGAAACCAAGGCAGCCGGAAGGCTCACGGTTGTGAATTTCGCAGCAGGCGGAATCGCAACACCCTGTGACGCGGCCCTGTGCATGCAGCTCGGCTGCGACGGAGTTTTCGTTGGCTCAGGAATTTTCAAGAGCACGGAGCCGGAAAAAATGGCCCGCGCGATAGTTGACGCTGTTACACACTTCAGGGATGCAAAGAAAATTGCAGAAGTTTCCACTGGTTTAGGAAAGGCAATGCCAGGTTTGGACGTGCTGAGCATGCCCGAAGACCAGAAATTATCCAAACGCGGAGTTTGAATCTACTTATGAAAGTTGGAATTCTCGCCCTGCACGGCGATGTTGAGGAACACAGGAAAGCAACATTAGCAGCAGCCAAAAATTTAGGATTAAAGGTTGAGGTGTGCGAAGTGCGCACAGCGCGCGACCTTGAAGGAGTAACCCATCTGATTTTGCCGGGCGGAGAAAGTTCCAGCTTCTCGCTTCTGATGCGCGAAAGCGAGCTGTTGGACGCAATAAAGAAGCGCGCTCGTACTCTAAAATTCTTCGGCACCTGCGCCGGCCTGATTTTGCTTGCAAAGAAATTCAACAAAGGCACAGTTGACCAGGTTTCACTTGAACTGTTGGACGTGGAAGTTGATCGGAATGCCTATGGAAGGCAGAGAGAAAGTTTTGAGGCTGAAATTGACACCAAGCTCGGCAAAATAAACGGAGTGTTCATCCGCGCCCCGCGCATCCTGAAACTGAACAATGGAGTTGAAGTGCTTGCAGAATACAAAGGCGAGCCGGTTGCAGTAAAAGAAGGGAACATTTTAGCGTGTTCATTTCATCCTGAATTGACTACCACGAAGTTTCATGAGCTGTTTTTGAAAGGAAACTAAAATTATCCCTAAACCTAGCTCAAACCCCCCTGTTTTATTAACTCTGAAATCGCATTTATCCCTATGGCAGTAGAAGTTCGGCTCCAATCTCCCAAGCAAACGCAGAACCCCCTAATGGAATTTTACGCCGAGCAGAAGGTTACCCTCGAAACAGCGCGAAAGATTGAAGCCGCAATACAAAAATATTCCAGGGAATTCGACCTGGATCCAAATTTAGTCAGGTCAATAATTTTTGTCGAAAGCACCTTCAAACCCCATGCCCAAGTTAAAAGTTACAATCCCAAGACCGGAAAAACCAAGCATTTCTACGGCCTGTTTCAGCTGGACGATAGAATAGTAAAACAATACGGGGTAAAGAACTGGAACAGCATTGACGAGAATATCAAAGCCGGCTGCCACATGCTGAAGGATATTTACGATTTCATGAAAGACAAAGACCTTAAGCTCCGGCCGTTTCCGAATAGCCCGCTGGATGCAAACATGGTGGCGGCAGTCTACGGGAGAAACGTGGGGCAGTTCGGAGCAGTCAAAAAAATCCACTCCGGGCTCAACACGCTTTCAAAAATCACGGAAGCAAGGCCGCATGTGAAAAAAGTTTTGCACCAGTTCGAGCTTTTCCAGAAAATGCACGAAGTTTAAAGTTTCAGTTCGCTAGCTTTCTTCTTTTTCGCGTTAGCGCGCCATTCCAAGTGTATCACAATCAGGTAAATGCAACCGGTTACTACTCCATAGGAAAACAGCGTAGGCACAAACAATGCGAAAAAAACAGCGAACAAAAAGAACATGAAATAATTGTACATGGAGCGGGTTATCTGGTAGGTAATAGGGTATACTCCCAATAGTTTAACTTCAGGCGGATTTTTCAGGTAATATCTGCAAATCAAGATCCCGCTGATATGGTGGATGTTAATCACCACCCACGCAGTCAGGGCGGCACCCTGGGCAAATGGAAAAAATGGATTGAGGTAAAAATAAACTAGCGCTACCAATCCCAGGACAAGCATGGACAGGAAAAAATGCTTCAAAGAGAGCCGCACACCCGAGTGGACCTCTTTTCTCATACCGGGATTGAGTTCGTAAACTTCCTGTTTTGCCCCGGACATCTCGTTTACTTTTTTTCCTAGAACTATTCCATATAATGTAAGCTGGTAATCCATCATCTGCAAACAAAAGACCCCTGCCAAAGTCAAAACCAGCTCCAGCGGGATGGCAGTCATTTGATCACAATTTCAGTTCGCTGGCTTTCTTTATTTTCCCCTTGAACTGGTCAACAACGGCATTCGGGTCCTTCAAACCATTCCCGGTGGTAACGCAAACGACTTTTTCCCCCTTGCTGATTTCGCCTGATTTCACCAGCTTCTGCAGACCGGCAATGGAAGCGGCGCTCGCTGGCTCGACAAAAATCCCTTCCCTGCTCGCAAGCAAAGACTGCGCCTCAAGAATTTCCTTGTCAGTAACCGAGAATATTTTCCCGCCGCTTTCCTTCAAAGCGCGCACGGTTTTCTTCCAATTGACCGGGTTTCCGATCCTGATGGCGCTGGCAATCGTCTCCGGGTGTTCCTCGGGAACGAACTTTCCGGTTTGCCAGAATTTCGCAACCGGGCTCGCGCCCTCGGCCTGCACCCCGATCATCTGCGGCAATTTCTTTACCATGTGATAGCGCTTGAACTCGACAAATCCCTTCCAGATGGCCGCAATGTTCGCCGCATTCCCGACCGGCACAATGACCTTGTCAACCGCGCCAATCTGCTCTGCGATTTCAAAGCCAATGGTTTTCTGCCCCTCCAATCTGAACGGGTTCATGGAATTGAGCAAATACATTTTGCTGCTGTCCTTGCACATGTCCTCCACGGTTCTCATGGCATCGTCGAAGCTTCCGTCAACCTCGTAAACGCTTGCCCCGTAAACCAGCGCCTGGGCCAGCTTTCCAAATGCGATTTTCCCAGAGGGAATGAAAACAGTGGCTTCAATTCCCGCTTTTGCGCAGTAGGCAGCCATGCTCGCGCTCGTATTTCCGGTGGACGCACAGCCGACTTTTTTCGCGCCATACTCCAACGCCTTGGTGACTCCCAGCGTCATTCCCCTGTCCTTGAAGGAGCCGGTCGGGTTCGCGCCCTCGTTCTTCACATAAACGTGCGAATCGGCAATGTGTAATTCCTTTGCCAGGTTCTTGCATTCGTAGCTCGGTGTGTTGCCTTCCTGGAGCGAAACGATTTTCGATTCGTCGTCAATGGGCAGGAGCCCGCGGTATTTCCAAATGCCGGGAAGCGCGATTTTGCTAAAGCTCTTCGCGTAGTTTATGTTCACATCAAGCAGGTCGTGGCATTTGTCGCAAACATAGCGGATTTCTTCCTTGTGGTAGGTGGCCCCGCAACTGATGCACTGCAAGTGGTAATCCATAGGCATCCTTTTGGGAGAAACGGTTTTTTAAGCTGTCTATAACTTTAAATAGCGGAATTGCGCAATAAGAACGGGAGGTTGTTTTTTGGCAAAATCCAGAAAAGACGACGATCTAAAAAAAGACGATGACAAAGGCGACGAGCGCGGAACGAGTGTCGAAGACGCTGTCTCCAGGGGAAAGGATGCCACTGACAATTTGCGCCAAGCTTTAACCGATCAGATACTAACCGGGCTTAGGAGCGCGATTGCAAGCAGTGCGATTTCCATCTCAGTATTTGCTCAAATTGACAAGCTGATCGACGACCCAAATGCCAACCTAAAGCCAATCATCCCTCTGCTAGTCGAGAACCTTGCAAGCAAGAACCAGACCATTGCGCTCGAATCCCAAAAGCGAATCTCAAAAATAATCGAATTCAGGACCGACCGGGACAAATACCTCCCGGAACTCACGAAAGCCATTCCACAGACAGTTTTGAACCTGGCGAATGGCGGTCCGGCCCTTTCTTTGAACTCACTTCACACTATCAGTGCGTTTGCACGGAAAACATCCGTTGATATCGGCGGAGCAATCCCGATCATCGTACAGCGCGCCAAAAACAAGTTTGCGGCAAATGCTTCGGACTACCTTGGCGTTTTGACCGATGTGGCGTGTTTCAGGGGAAAACTCACCGATGCCGATGCAGACAAGCTAGCCCGCGATGCATTGGACCCAAACACAGCCGTTTCTGGAAAAGCAATAAAGTGGATCACCAACTTGGCCAGCGGCAAAGGCGAAATCGCCATGGTCCGCGGCATGAAAAACATGGAGGGCCTGGCAATAACCAAGGCCAAGCAGCCAGCTCCAAAGAAGGCGGAACCCAAGGCCGCCAAGCCGCCAGTCCAGCCCATTGCCGAAGCGAAGCACAGGAAAGAGAAAGAAGTCGTCCTGCACTGATTTTTCACACTGCTTTTTTAATTCTTTCAAGCCTAATTCTGCCTGTATGTCATTGGAAAAGAATTACGGCAAGGAAGTCGAGCAATTCTGGCAGAAGAAATGGGAAGAGCAGGGAGTTTACAGTTTTGACGAGCAAGACGATAAACGGCCCGTTTATTCCATTGACACCCCTCCGCCTTTTACTAGCGGAGACCTGCACATGGGACACGTTCTTTCCTACGCCTATTTCGATTTCGCGGCGCGCTACAAGCGCATGCGCGGCTTCAATGTCTATTACCCTCAGGGCTGGGACTGCCAGGGATTCCCGACAGAAGTGAAAGTGGAGCAGAAATTCGGCAGGCTTCCTCCGGACCAGTTCAGGGCAAAGTGCGTTGAATGGACAACCCAGTTCATTGCGCGCATGCGCTCGCAAATGGTTTCCATGGGTTTCTCGCCTGACTGGAAGTATGAGTACCGGACAATGAATCCGGACTATCACCGCAGGGTGCAATTCTCGCTTCTGAAAATGTTCGAGAAGAATCTGGTTTACAAAAAAGAGCACCCGGTTTTCTGGTGCACCAAATGCGTGAGCGCAATCGCAAAAACCGACACCGAGGAAACAGAGCGCGACAGCGCATTGAATGATCTGAAATTTGAAATTGTTGAAACAGGCGAGCCGTTGGTGATAGCGACTACGCGCCCCGAACTGCTTCACGCCTGCGTTGCCGTGCTAGTGGCGCCGGATGATGCGCGCTACACAAAACTATTGGCAAAAAAAGTCCATGTGCGCACCCCGTTCGGAAAAGAAGTTCCGCTTCTTGCTGACAAGGAAGTGGACAAGGAATTCGGCACAGGCGCGGTCATGGTGTGCACTTTCGGCGACAAGCAGGATGTCATCTGGATGTACCGGCACAACCTTCCAATAATAAAGGCAATGAGCGAGCGCGGGAAACTGATGAATGCAGGCGAATTTGACGGGTTGAGCGTTGAAGATGCAAAAGTGAAAGTTCTTGAGAAACTGGAAAAGGAGGGAAAGCTCCTGAAAAAGAAGCCGCTCAAGCAAGTGATTAAGCTCCATGACAGGTGCAAAAAGCCGATTGAATTGATTTTGTCAAACCAATGGTTCGCAAAATTGGTGGGCGAGCAGCAAGCGAAAATCGTTGAGAACGCCAAGAAAATGCGCTGGATTCCTGAATTCGCGATTTCCTATTTGGAAGACTGGGCACAGTACGTTGAATGGGACTGGGTGATTTCACGCCAGCGTGTTTTTGGAACTCCGTTGCCTTTCTGGTACTGCAAAAAATGTGAGAAAGATTTTGCTGCGCGCGAAGACGAATTGCCATTTAACCCGCTCACCGCTAAAAAAAGAAATTGCGAAAAATGCGGAGACGAAATGGTGGCCGAAACATCCACCTGCGACTGCTGGATCGATTCATCCATCACCCCGCTGATTATTGGAAAATGGCCTGATGACGAGAAATTCCTAAAAAAAGTCTATCCCGCAACACTCCGGCCACAGGGGGTGGAAATCATCCGCACCTGGGCGTTCTACACCATATATAGATGCGGCATTCTTACTGGAAAGCCCTGCTTCAAGGAGTTGCTGCTGAACGGAAATGTGCTTGCGCCAGACGGCAAAAAGATGAGTAAATCATTGGGGAACATCATTGCACCCGACGAACTAATCACTAAGTACGGCGCCGATTCAGTGCGCCAATGGGCAGCGCTTTCAGGAGCAATGGCAAAGGACAGGCCGTTTTCATTCCAGGACATTCAGTATGCAAAGAGCTTCATTAACAAAGTCTGGAATGCCGCGAAGTTCATTGAGTTCGCGTGCAAAGTTGAAATTGTAGATGGAAAAGAAACTGGCGGATACAAAGATGAGCCAATTGATGAAAAGAAATTACGTTTGGTTGACAAATGGATTCTGTCGCGCCTGAATGAAACAATCAAGCTTTCAACCGAGCATTTCGAAGATTACGATTACCGCCCAATCATGAGCGCAATCCAGACATTTTTCTGGCAGGAATTCTGCGACTACTATTTGGAGTACGTGAAATATCGCGTGTACGGCGATGTTGGCGAGGAGGAGAAAAAGCGCTCGCTCTACGTGATCAGGAAAGTTGTGCTTGAAACAATCAAGCTGCTTGCGCCATTCACTCCGCACATGAGCGAGGAAATTTACTCCAAAGTTTTTGGCGCAAAGGAATCGATTCACCGTGCAGCGTGGCCAACCTGCGATGCGAAAGCGATTGACCCGAAGGTGACTGAAAAAGCAATTGTGTGCAATACGCTCATCGCGCAAATCCGGCAATTCAAGGCCGATTCGAAACTGCCCCTGAATGCGGAGATCAACAGCGCAATAATCCGGAGCAATGTCGACCTAAAGGATTTCGAGCAGGACATCAAGGCAACGGGCAGGATAAAGGAAATCGAGTTCAAGAAAGAGGACGGTCGGTCAACGGAGACCGGCCCGTCGGTAGAAGTTTTGTGAGGTCCTGGTTTGCGGTCAATTATCTTCGTAACATCCAATAAACACAAAGTGACCGAAGCGCAAAGTATTTTAAAGCGCTTCTCTATAAATATTGTCCACAATCCGCTTTCTGTTAACGAGATTCGTTCAGAGAGTTGTGAAGATATCTCTTCGCGTTCTGCGGCAGAAGCTTACTCGAAGATTAGGCAGCCGCTTATCGTTGAGGACTCAGGGCTCTTCATCGAATGCTTGAACGGTTTCCCAGGAACCTACTCAGCGTGGGTCCTAAAGAAGCTGGAGCTGGACGGAATCCTCCGCCTTATGAAAGGCGAAGGGAAACGCTCGGCAAAATACATTTCAAGCGTCGCATTTGCCGACGAGAAAGGGGTCCGCGCGTTCACGGAAGAATGCGCAGGGGAATTAGCTGAAAAGGCCCGGGGAAACAAGGGGTTCGGCTATGATCCGCTGTTCGTCCCAAAAGGTTCGGAAAAAACCTTTGGCGAGGACGATGCACAGAAGAATGATGTTTCGCACCGCGCAAAGGCGCTGGTGAAATTCGGAGAATGGTTCCAGAAAAATAGGTGAATGGTGAATAAATGGCAAGAATGCACTCAAAAAAGAGAGGAAAATCAGGCTCAAAAAAGCCAACCACACGGGAAGTTCCTGACTGGGTAGAATTCGCACCAGCGGACGTGGAGAAAATGGTCGTTGACCTGGGGAATAAGGGCATGTCTTCGGCAACAATCGGCATGATTCTCAGGGACGAGCACGGAATCCCGAGCGTGAAGAACATCTGCAAAAAAGGCGTGACCAAGGTGCTCACAACCGGCGGGGTAAAAATCGAGTACCCCGAGGACCTGATGAGCCTCATCAAGAAAGCCGTTGGCATGAGAAAACACATCACCAAGAACAACAAGGATGCCAGCAACAAGACCAAACTAGTTCATGTTGAATCGAAAATCAGGCGGCTTGTGCTCTATTACACAAGAGTCGGAAGGCTTCCGGCAGACTGGAAGTACAACCCCGAGCAGGCCGCATTGATTGTGAAGTAAGTGAATAAGTGAATTGAAAAATTGAATTTGATTGATGGGTGAATTTACATGGCTGCACCAAGACGAGCGGTTGACAAATGGAAAATGAAGAAATGGTACAATGTAGTAGCGCCGGAGCTTTTCGAAAAGAAAACCATCGGCGAAATAATCTCCATTGAAGACGAGAACCTCCTTAACCGCAAGGTCAAGGCCTCCATGGCGGACCTAACCGGCGACATGGGCCAGGTCTACACCATGATCACTTTCCGCGTAACCGATGTGAAGGGCGAGTCCGCGAACACGAAAATCGTGGGCCACGAGCTCTCGCGCAGCTATCTCCGCACGCTTGTGCGCAGAAGGAAGAACATCATCCGCCAGGTGCAGGATGTCAAGACAAAGGATAACGCTACCGTAAGGCTGAAAATCAGCGCGCTGACGCAAACCCGCGTAAGCGATGTGGTGAAACAGGCCCTAAGAAGGGCTTTGGTTGATGAAATCGCCGTTGCCACAAAAGACATGAATTACGAGGAAATCGAGCGCGACGTGATTTACGGAAAGCTTTCAGCCAAACTGTTCAACAAGCTCAAGAAAATCGCCCCAGTGAAAAGGGTCGAGGTTCACAAGAGCGAGCTGCTTGAGCAGTTCAACTAAACTCAACTGAACCCAACTGCTTTTAGCTTTTTTCTCCGAAATGATTACTGGAGGCATTTTCATCACACTGCAAATCGGAGTAATCGGTTCGGGCGCGACAACTGACAAGAAAGTGCTAGCGCTCGCAAAAAGCGTGGGCGAGGAAATCGCCAAGAACAACGCAATTCTAATCACAGGTGGAATCGCAGGGGTCATGGAAGCGGCGAGCTTCGGGTGCGCGACCGCGAAAGGGCTTTCCATTGGCGTCATTCCAACCAGCAACAAGCAGCACGCGAACAAATACTGCCATGCGGTCATCTGCACCGCCATGGGCCTCGCGCGCAACGCGCTCATTGCCTCGTCCAGCGATGGTTTAATAGTGATAGGCGGCGAGGCCGGAACACTCAGCGAAATGTGCCTTGCCTGGCAAATGGACCGCCCCATAGTAGCAATCAAGGGAAGCGGCGGATTCGCGGACCAGTTCGCAGGAAAGAAAATGGATTCGCTCAGGGACAATGGGATTATAATTGAATCCGCTCCAACTCCTCAGGAAGCAGTAAATTTATTGATAAGATTGATTCGCGAGAAAGGCGATTAATTTAATTTTGAAACTAAAGTTAAACAGGTGATTGAATGATTCCAGGAATGGGTGGAATGGATCCAAGGCAAATGGCGCGCATGATGAAGCAGATGGGCATCAACTCGCGCGAAATCAAGGCCAAGCGCGTGGTGATCGAAGGTGAGGATGGCACTAATTTGATAGTTTCCCAGCCAAGCGTGACTGAAATTGACATGCAGGGGCAAAAATCGTTCCAGGTTGCCGGGAACATCAGCGAGGAAACAGCCATAAGCAAGGAAGACATCGAATTGGTCTGCGAGCAGACGGGCTGCGGTAAAGCTGACGCTGAAAACGCAATTAAGGACGCGAACGGCGACATCGCCGAAGCGATTCTCAAGCTGAAGAAGGAATAACGGAAAAGCGGGCGCAGACAGCAAAGGAAAGCGAACACCGGGCGTAGTTAGTAATTAATGTCTACCTATGGTATTTTAAATTTGGGACAGCAATAATCAGACATGGCGATCTCCGCAAGACAGACTCCAAAAGATTTCGTTTCTTCGCAGAAAAAAACTTTTCCGCAGGATTCACTGCAACCCTCCAGCGGCATTGCCGGAGCGTCTTTTTATGGTGCTTCCAAGGTTTCCATCTCCCTAAGCGCAGTGCCCTATCTGGCCGCCCAGTGGGGCTTAGACCAATCCGAAATCAAGAGAATGATAGACAATAAGGAACTGGAACTCTGCATGGACTTTAACGGCTCTTATGCCCGGCTTTATTCCACCCAGGCATCGCCCCCTCCGCCAGTCTGGCTTGTTTCCTTAACCTGCCTAAGGTCAAAGGTGGCCTTTACAGACGAAAGTTCATTGCTGGCGAAAAAAGCCGAGCCTTTCCTGCCGATTATTTCCTGCAATCCATACGAAAATGGAAAACTGTTCTATTTCATTCCTGTGGACAGGTTGGCCATAAGCATGCTGGAGTTTTTTGATTCCAGCGCTCACGTAGTATCAGTCTCAGATCCCGGGCAGATCAAGGAACTGCTGGGATTGCCCAAGAAATTTGACCTGGAAAAAGCGATTAGGCGAGGGTTGCTGCGGGTCAATCTCAACCTGCTTGAAATCTATGGCAAAGAAACGGAAGTGGGGGTTATCCTGCCCAGGGAAGCCGCCAAGCTAGTCGGTTTCAACCTGTGCACCTTTGCCAGAAGGGTTGAAGAGGAAAGCGGAGTGTTGCTGATAAAAGTGGACAAGCCCTACGGAAAAAACACTGCGCAGCGTTACGTCGCTGCAAATATAACCGCACTTAAAGCCGAATTACAAAAACCAAGAGAGCCAAAAAAAAGGAGAATGGCGCGGCTGTTCAAGCGGTGCCAAAGGACGAAACACCCGAATCCAGGCTGTTTCGCATTAGGGGCGATTTAAACGCTAAATTAAGCGAAGAAACCCCACCGACATCAACTTTCAGAAATGAAATCAATCCTAACGTGGTTCTCATCTGCATGCTGGCAAAGGACCCGGAAGCCAGCCTCGGTTTCCTTCTTTCCGATGATGCGCGGAAGAACTATAACCGTCCGCTCACCCTGTTCGAGGATGTTGCCTGGCAGACCAGGGTTTTTTCCGAGCAAGGCGAGATTATCCGCAAGCTTCCGGCCGAAGGCGATCTGGACGGCAAGGTTGCCGCGTACGCGGTCGTGGGTTCTGCGCAAGATTTTTTTGCTAAGTTGTCCCGGCTAGAAATGCCGGAAGCAATCCCGGAAACCGAGTTCTTCCGCTGGTTCAACCCGGAAAAAAACAGGTTCGAGCTGCTGACTCTTGTTCCAAGAAGCAAGGATGGCGGCATCAATATCGAGAAACTCGTTCCCCTGTTTGTTGAGGCAAGGAACAACGAATTCGCAAAATCAGTCAGGAAGTTTCTCGTCCTGCCCCCTGCCAAGGAAAAAAGCTAAAGAAAGAGCGGGTTTAGCTATCTTTTTCCCTTTTCATTTCTAGCGTCTTCTTTCGCATCTCTTGCATCTTCTTTTTTCTTTTCAGCGGTCGCGTCCGAATCTCTTTTCGCCTTTTTAATCGCTTCAAATTCCTTTTTCGAGTCCTTTTTCACGCCGAATTTCTTGAAGCAGAAGCAGATATTTTTCACATCCCTCTCTACGAATTCCATGAATTTGTGGTGCGAATCCACAACTCCTTGCCCGCAGTCAATCAAAACAGGAACAGCCGGCTCGCCAGGCTTTGGCGAATGCATGAGAATATTGAATTCGCTCAAATCAGCGTGCACGAATCCGCGCACATACATTTTCTTTATGTAATCCAGAATTATTTCGCAGTCTTTCTCAGGGTTTTCGGTCCCATTCTGCCTAAGGGTGGAATCAGGCACGCCATTTTCTCCAATGAATTCCATCACCAGCACGTTTCTTTTCACAGCAATCGGCTTTGGGCACCGCACTCCGCACTCCTGAATAATTTTCAGATTCTTGAATTCCTTGCTCGCCCATTCCTCAACAATGCTTCTTTTGTTCCCGTGAATCCCGTCAAATCTCCTGTCCCCTTGCATGTAATCCATCATGTTCAGGAAACCGCTGGTGTCAATCCTGAAAATTTTCACTGCAGCAAATTCCCCGCCTTCCAGAGTTGCACGAAAAACATCCGCTTCCTTTCCGGTTGAAACAGGGTAGTCAACGCTCAGCATTACCTCGTCCTTGATCATTTTGGACAGCACGTGCATTGTCTGGCTGTCAAAAACAGAGGACTCGGTCTTATTTTCTATCTTTCGCCTTCTCTTCTGTTTCAGTTCCTTGGGGTTGAATTTTTCCTGAGAATATTCTTCTTCCAAAACTAGCCACCCAAACAACTGCCATCCATCCCTAATTGATGATTCCCTTCCTTCTCAGGACTTCTGCCTGGATTTTCGTGTAACGCCAGATGACATCCCCTTTTGTGTCCTTTTCGATTTCCCAGGGGACTATGATCACCACATCGCCTTCCTTTACCCAAATTTTCTTCTTGATTTTCCCGGGCACGCGGCACATCCTGTCCTTGCCATCCTTGCATGCGACCATCATGCGCGAGCCGCCCATTAATCCGGTCACCAATCCGAGAATCTCCCCGTCTTTCGGAAGCCTTACCCTGAACCCGATATCCTCGGTTCCAGGCGGATTGTCCGGCCTAAGTGTCTGTTCAACCATAAACATTACCCCCTAACTATACTCCCCTGGCAGGCGCACGCGCGCCGCAGGCCTCGCAAACCAGCGTATGTATCCTGTTTCCTTCCTCGATCAGGTTTGTGTCAGGCTTGCCGCACTCCTTGCACAGCACATAGGTTTTTGCGTAGTTTTCGAGCTTTTCATTAAGCATTTTATCCCCGAACTTCCCCTGAAGCATGAGCCTCTGCCCCTGTACCGAGCCCGGAGCCGCCAGCTCCTTGTACAGGTATTTGGCGACCTGGTTCGGGTCCCTGCGCAGCTTCTGGCACACAAAATCGAAATTCTTCACTATGGTCTTGGTTCCCTGGATAAACGAGTCCACTGCCGGCATCTCGAACCTTTCCTGGGTCAGCACCTTTTTCGGCAGGTTCGCATATGCCTTATCCAGTAATTTTTCGTAATCATCCAAATAATCACTCTCTAAAGTTACTAAGTTTGATGCGACAAATCTTATAAGGCGTTCTAAAGACGCGTTTGCGCTGGAACGGCGAATGCATCCTGGCTCAAAGCGTTAAGTTTATATATGCGAAGTTGTAGAATATAATAGTTTGTGGATTATTGCAGTGTGGTGTTCGCTACGTCAAAATGGCTTCTGTCTTGCAGGAATTGCGGGGAAAAATACCCGGAAAAGTCAATTGAAAATTTCCACGGCAAATGCGGGCGCGCTGGATTCGTGGACGTAGTTTTGGAAGAAATGGAAAGAAAAGTGCATCGGAATCTGCCTTCCATCTTCAAATTCAAGGATTACATGCCTATTCTTGACGAGCATGTCCCGCTCCTTCAGGGCGCTGAAACAATCCCGGACGTGCCGATTTTCTACTCCCAACAACTGTCGGACGAGCTAGGCATCCACGTTTATTTCGCAGATATGATCCAAAATCCCACTGGCTCATGGAAAGATTTTGACGGATTCATAACCATGTATCGGGTGTACCAAAACAATGTGCCTGAAATCGCCGCATCTTCTTCCGGAAACGCCGGGACTGCTATGGCGCGTGCCGCAACCTTGTTCGGAGCCACCATAAGAAAAACGGATCCCAGCTTCAAGGGACCAGTGCTCCACCTGTTTCTGCCCGAATCCGGCAGAACCGCGGTGGGGTATCAAAAAGGGTTTTTTCATCCTGACCACACTCGGGTAACTTTCGTCCATGGGGATAACGATGAAGCCCTGCAAGCCGCCCAGAAGTTTTCCGGAGAGTCCGGTGTTCCGCTGATCGGAGGTTTTTTCAATTATGTAAAGCGGGAGGGCACAGCCAAGTTCCTCGGTTTGTGCTACCGTTTCAATTTCATGCCCAAAAATGACCCAGTGCAGTGGTACGCGCAAGCGGTATCCAGCGGAAACGGGATATACGCGTTCCAAAAAGCCAGTCTAGACGGTGAATTTGAGTGCCCGAAGATTCTTGGCGTGCAGGCGGATGCGTGCTCGCCCATGGCCAATGCTTGGAAAGAAAAACATCTGGGCCCGTTGGAAGACAGGCACTCTCCGAAAGAAATACCCCCCACCCCGTTTCTCAGAATATTGAAGACAAAAAAACCGGCCTCTTATCCATACCTCGCAGAAATAGTTCGTGAAACAAACGGAGCTTTTGAGAGTGTTACCAGCATTGATTTCGGTTGTGAAATACACAGCGCTCTCAAAAAATTGCACAGCGAACCTTATTACACCGAACTCAGGGAAGCCGGCGGGCCCATGCCCGGGCTTGAGTCTGCAACCGCCCTTGCCGGAGTAATAAAATCCGTGCATAACGGAACAATAAGGCCGCAGGAGCGCGTTTTAGTAGTTTCAAGCGGCGCAGCAAAAGCAGGGGACCTAAGGGCGGAATGGTTCTAGAGCCCAACTAATTTCGCAATAAGCAGCGAAAGCATCCCGAAAAAGCACAATGGCGGAAGCGCAGGCAGGAATAATCTGTGTCCAACAAACGGGAGCTGCGGATAGGATACAAATAAATAGGTCCAGAGGCAAATACATATATCCTCGAACTAAGCGAATAGAAAACGGACGAATGGAAAGGAATGTGATGATTATGGCTGAAACCCAGAAGAAGGCTGAAAAAACTAATTTTGAAGAGATGATCGCAAAAAAGGCGTTCGTAGAATTCCAGCCCATGAGCGGAGGCCCGAAGATGATCGGCTATGTTGTCGGAAGGGATGCTGACAAAAAGCTTATTGTGAAAATCAAGGAACATAACAAGCTGCTGAGACTGTTCAAGAAAACCAAGCACGAATACCGGGTCGAGGATAAACTGGTACGGCCATTGGGGGCGCCGGTTGAAGAAAAACCAAAGCAGGAAACGCCCAAAGCGCCAGAAGAAAAGCCAAAGCAGCCCGTAGCCGGAAAGCAATGGACAAATCCTGAAAAACTGATTTTGGGCGCCTATGCGCTCGCGGTAAAGAATCTGAGCGATGGTGAAAAATCCGCTTTCTGCAGGTTCGTTGCAAAAACACAGGAGACCGGCGATAATCGCGGAGCGCTTGAAAAGCTGTATGTCGGATGGCAGGCAGCGGTGTCCGCAAAAGTTCAGGGCGGAGGCAAAAAATTCCCGGATTTCTCAAACGCCTGGATCGCTTTCACCAAGACCAGCGAATACGCCACAATGAAGAAGAAAATCAGCGCAAAGTGGTTTGGGCAGGGAATGGTCTATGCGAAAAAAGGCGATTACGACCATGCAATCAGGGAATTCGACAAAGTTCTTTCACTATACCCTAACCACGCCATTACGATTTACAGCAAGGCCGTTGCATTGTACAAAAAAGGCGACTACAAGAAAGCCAATGAGCTGCTTGCAAAAGCCAAAAAGCTGGACCCGGCAAAGTTCGGGGACAAAGCGTTCACAAATTCAGGGCTCCAAAAGGCGCCTCCTATGGATTCAACGGAGATGGAGCGGCCAGAGACCAAGGGAGAGCGGTTTTACAACTACGGCCGCTATCTTGAAAGCCAGGGCCGCTATAAGGATGCCGTTAAAAACTACCAGAAGGCTGCAAAATCCGGGGAACCGGAAATTGCCAAAAAAGCCACCAAGGCCGCAAGCGACCTTGAAAAGAAATTGAATGCGCCAGTTACGCCCAGGCAGCTTCTTGAACAGGGCCATAAGTATGAAAACGAAGGCGCCTATGGGGTCGCAATGGACAAATACAGACTGGCTGCAAAATCCGGGGATCCGGAAATTGCCAAAAAAGCCACCAAGGCCGCAAGCGACCTTGACAAGCTAATGCATGCGAATGTTAAGCCCAGGGGAGCGCCTATGCGGATGGATGCAACTGCCTGGTACTCCCGGGCAAGACTGGAGTATAAAGCCGGGCATTATCAAAAGGCAAAAGAAGCCTATGACCAAGTCATAAAACTGGACAAAAACAACGAGTTTTCCAACGCGCGCAGTGAACGGGCCGCCATTATCCGTGAAATGAGCAAACAAAAATAAAACTAAAAGCCTGCGAGTTTTGCAATAAGCAGCGAAAGCATTCCAAAGAAGCACAATGGCGGAAGCGCTGGCAAAAATAAGCGATTTTTCAGTACCACATAGAGCACGACCCCCAGCCCGAAAGTTGTGCCAATAATCACTGCAATGGAATCCACCCACCCGCCCCATTTTAGCACCGCAACCGCAAGCATCAATGGGATTGCCATATCACCTGTTCCGAGTTCAAGCGCAGTTCTCCTGTGTTCCGGAGGAAGCGACTGCAAATGCTCATGGACTTGCTGTTGCTGGTCCTCGGTCAGGTTCTTCAGTTTCTTGGGCTCGATTTCTTCTTCAGCGCTCACCGAGAAAGACAGGTTCCTTTTTCCCAATTCCTTGGCCATGGTGATCATGTGCCTTGTGTAATAGACCGCAAGCACGTCATAGACCGAAAGGGCCGAGATGAAAACAATCGCCGGCACGACATCCAGCGAGAATCCGAAAATAGCGCCAACCCCGGCGCTCGCAATTATCGCAACAAGATTCTTCGCCTTCTTGAAAAAGAATTTCGTGATTGCGAGCAACGCGGCGACTGCGAACGCGAGTTCGCTCGAGTTCGGCACATTGAAGCTGCGCAAAAGCGCGAACCCGATCACATACCCCGAGATCATCACAATCATGACTTCCATCAGTTTGAATGCCATGACCCCTTTGTAGAATTTTATTACTATGAGCATGATTGCCGCGCCTACCAGCACGTAGGCGATGAAAAATATGACATTTGCCAAATCCCCGGCATTTCCGGTTGGCGCAACGCTCAGTTCCTTGAACTCCTGGATCTCCGGTGCCTTGTTCGTGAGCTGGGCGCCTGCGTACAGGCCGAGGGCCTGGGTCAGCAGGAACATGATTAGAATTGTTGCCATTATGCGCTCGTGCGGAATTTCGACATGGTGCTCCTGGTGAAGATGGTCGTGCACATCGCGCCTTTGCTCGTATTCGTCAGCCATTGGCAATATATGACTGGCTGGGGTTTAAATCAGTTTTCGTCCTGCTGACCTAATCTCGCTTTCATCTCTTTGATGAATTTATCCTCGTTGTTACCCGTATTTGGCAAGTTTTCGCTTAGATTGAAATTTCCAGACCCTATCAAGTAAAAAGTTTTGTCTACAGTATACGCATCTTTTTCAACTGCTTCACTCATTTCTATTATTGATTTGTAAACTTCATAATCTTCCTCTGAATCAGATAATCCTAATTGATAAAATATTTTCTTTAGATGTCTGTCTGGTTTTGGATAATTTTTGTAACCAGAATCCTTAAGAAAATCACAAGCCAAGGCAAAGCCAAAACCATTGATTTCCTTACTCAGCAGCATAGGTAAAGCTGCTTTAGTATATTTATTGAATGAAAAATTATTTACAAAACTGTCAAATTCATTAATGTCCACAAAACTTGATATGAATCTGCTCCCCGAAATGATACCCTTAGAAAACTGCTTCCATGTATTTAACGGACTATCCGCGTTGTTTATTTCAAAAGTGCTCCCGAATCTCTCGAATAATTGTTCTGAACTTGGATAGTGTTCAAGAATCTTTTTCGGCTCAAAACCATAAAGTATCTCAGTCAACTCTTTTTCTCTCTCGTCAAATTTTATAATGTTGCGCGCTCCGCCTTTATTTAACAACGATTCCATCAACCGTTTATTAAGCTCAAATAAGTGATTAAACTTTTGACGGACCGTAAGGTGTTCTTCTAGGATCTTCTCATTTAATTCCGGGTGTTCTGCCACAATCTTTCTCAGAAACTGTTCGGCATATCCGTAAACCAATCGGTATCTCTCGTTTCTATTCATTGTTTTACCCTCCAAATCTTGCACTTTTTCAATCTGTTTAATCCTGATTTAGTTACCTTTTGATCTGAACGTTATCCGTTCGGTTAGAACCATGGCAGTTCCAACAACCTCCATTCAAATTGCGCCAACATGCTTCACACGCCACTAATGCACACTTCCTGCATACTCTAAAATATTCTGCGCTACTGTTACATCTCTGGCATATTTCGCTCATTCAAATCACCTCGATTATTTACTCTCCGTATCCGCGCACCAGTTTCACAAAATTAGGCTTGGGCTTGTACAGCTCCCCCTTGTGGATCAGGTCATCCACAATCCTGTTCGCCTTTACCGAGTCAATTCCGTAATCCCCGCACTTTTCAATCACCTGGGCGATGGAAACCTCGTCAAACTCCTTTGCAAGCTCGCGGATAATTCCGAGAATCGTGTTGATTTTGTCCACCTGCGATTTCGGCGTGCCCGTGGCAACAATATCCCCGTCAATCCTGTTTGTTTCCTTGTCCACCATGATGGTGTGCAGCATGAAATTGAGCAGGCCGATTGAGCGCTCGGCATCAACCGATTCCACTCTTTCAGACAATCTCATCTTCGCGCTCGCTTCCGCCAGCCTGATCAACCCTTCAATCGCCCTCGGAGTAATCGGAACCGCTCCCTGCTGCGCGCCGATTTTTCTCAAGTCAACATAATAATCGCGAATCCTGGTTTTCGCCTCCTGGGTGAGCACAGGCCTGATGTGCTTGCGCGCATAGGCAATATACTGTCTCAGGAATGCCGGGTTCATTTCACCCACGTCCCCCTGCCAGTCGCTTTTTGAAAGCGTCCTTCCCTCTGCCGCGCGCTTGGATGCGCTTTCGTGTGATGCGAGTATGTGCTCGGCCATCATGGTGTCCCTTTCGGCATCCAGCACGTCGCGGATTACGAAAATCAAATCAAACCTTGAAAGCAATGTTGGCGGAATATTGAACTGCTCGGATGGCAATTTGTACGGGTCGAATCTTCCGTATTCAGGGTTTGCTGCCGCAAGAATGCTCGTCCTTGCCCTGAAGGTTGCCACAATTCCTGCCTTGGCAACCGAAACGGTTTGCGATTCCATAACTTCGTGCATTGAGGCAGTGTCCTCTTCGCCGATTTTGTCAAACTCGTCAACGCATGCCAGGCCTCCGCTTGCAAGCACCAGCGCGCCTGCCTTCAATGTCCAGCCCCCGTCGCTCAACGGATCCTTTTCGGCTGATGCGGTCAAACCTGCTGCGCTCACTGATTTTCCTGAAACATAAACACTTTTTGGTGAAATGTCCCGGGTATACTGCAAAATCCTGGTTTTAGCGGCACCCGGATCGCCGACCAATAGAACGTGAATATCATGCCTGATTCTTGACCCGTCTGGCAAAACCTTGTCATGGGTTCCTCCGAAAAGCTGGAGCGCGATTGCCTGCTTCACTTCCTCATGCCCATAGATTCCAGGGGCAACTGATTTGGAAATAATGTCAAACAGGCGCGGGCTTTTGGACAATTCAATGATTTTCCTTTCCTCTTCTGCCGAAAGCTCCAAATCCTCAAAATCATTCTGCTCTTTCTGTAAATAGTTCACTTCCAGGTATTTCGAATAGACATTGGGATTCTTTCCTTTTTCAGGGGGTTTCAGCCTCAGGATGCCGGAGAGAATCACCCTGTCCCCAGGTACATAGGTGTTCACCAGATCATCTTCGATCCATAATTCAAGATGGCCGGTTGGCGCTCCGCTCTTCGCCCTTTCCAAAAGCTCCTGCACCTCGGCCCGCTGAAGGTCAACAAAATAGGATTCCTCCTCGACCATTTTGAGCGAGCGGCGCTTGCAGTCATCGCAGATGACCGGCGCGATCGCGTTCTTGGTCATTGCAATTTTGTGCTTTGCATCGCACAATTGGCAGACATAAACGGCAATCCTTACTTTTGGCTTTACCTCGGCGCGCTTGGTCACGATCCCCTCAACGCGGATTAGTTTCTCGATGTGGTGCGAGCCGACGCTTTCAATCAGCAGGCCGGAATAGGGGAGGTTCATGAAGCGCACATGCGGCTCGAATTCCTCCTTCTCCTTCCGGTCCAGCAGGTTGACCGTAATGTTCAGTTTCTTTATCGCTTCCTTTGCGGCATCGATGATTTTGTCAGGGCTTTTCAGGAGCTCGTCCGCAAGCTCCATGTTGAATTTTTCCAAATCCAGGTAGTCGACGATAAGGCCCTTTTTCCTCGGGTAATTGAGCGCCAGCTCGTCAAGCCCTTTTTTGCAATATTTCTCCAGGAATTCCTCGAAGACCGATTCTACCTGTGAAACTTCTTCCATTGCCATAGCTAATCCCCTGTAGAGCGCACTTTGTCCGAACAGAGCCGCTCTACGCGTTCAACATCCACACCAGAACCATAACTGCTGCGGGCGAGGAACTCGCGATGACTCGCTCGTTCTCGTCCTCCGCACGCTTTTGGTTCTTTCATCGCCATAGCTAACTCCCACACATTGTTATATTGGCCCAAAGAAGCTGTTCGCACTTACAACCAGATTGGGAGTGATAATAGCTGTTTAATGATTAAATACTTTTTCTTAGCTCCTCGATGCCGGTGTTTGCAGCTGCCTGTTCCCACTCTGGAACAACGGTTTCAGATAAGGATAGTCAGCGTTTCCCAATTTTTTCTTGCCTTCAATCAGGTACTGTTCGATAACAAAGTCTACTATCGTTTGTTCCCCTATCCAAATTTTAACGGTGGGGCGCTCCGTCAAATCCTCAAGGAATTTCTGTCTTTCACTCTCTCCCTGCAATTTATTGTATTCGGTATTCACGCCAATGGCAATTTTCAAGTCAGAGAGGAAATATCCTATTTTGTTCTCTGCAGGAGACATTTTTGGGATATTGACATGAGCGGCACGTACAAGCTCTTTCGCCCTTCCAAAGTTGATCTCCTTCAAACCAACGAGCTTTTTGATCGCAGGCATGTTGTGCGCTGCGTTTTCTTCAGTGCCCAAACAGGAAAGCCTCCACATGACATCTACTTTTTCCTCTGGAAGAAACTTTAGCACTCTGCCATCTTTTTTCTGCATAATTTCAAGAATTCCGAGCATTTCAGGCAAATGCAGGAGAATCTGGTCGCAGTCCCTGTTTGTTTCCTCAATGAGCGGAATACCAGACGCAAACGAAACAAAATATGCTTTCGTGAAAAGCAGGGAAAATACTGGGGCAGTAAGATCTGGGTCATTAATTCTGCGTTCTATCTCCATCAATTTCTGCTCGATTTGGCAATCTCCTTCAATTCCATTTTCAGAGCGCAGTTTTGCGAACGCATGGCTGATAAATTTGAGCATCTCGCTTGTTTTCATTTTCCGTAACTCATTTGTGAGCACAATGGGAACTATCTGCCAGTTTCTGAATTCAGTGCTCAGGGTTTTTTTATCCAAAAGAACCGCTGCATCTGCAAATGCGAGCCTAAGTTTCTCCGGTTTAATCGTCAAAGGTTGTTTTGTTTCAAAAACCATGTCTACACCTCTTCGTTTTACTGCTCTAGACGTGGTAAATATATCAAAGTCGTGTTATATAAAGCTTGCCTAAATCCGCGCATGCTTTATATTTTCCAGAAGCGCAACCTAATCCATGGCGAACCCATCCCCAATTATAAGAGCGGTAGTCTTTGACCTGGACAACACGCTAATGGATTTCCTGGAGATGAAGCGGCAGGGGTGCAAAATCGCCGCCAGGGAGCTGGTTTCAAGCGGAGTTGACCTGGAAAACAAGGATGCTGAAAAGCTATTGATGCAAACCCATTTGGATGTGGGCGACGAGGGCGAGGATGTTTTTGAGGAGTTCCTGAAAAAGCTGAACAAGAAAGTGGACAAGGAACTGGTGAAAAAGAGCTTCAAAACCTACAACCGGGCGAAAAAGGAGTTCATGAAGCCCTACCCGAATGTGATTGAAGTTCTTACTTTTCTCAAGGGCAAAGGCATCAAGCTTGCGGTGATCACTGATGCCGAAGAGCCCCAGGCAATGGAGCGCATCCTTGGAATCGGGGTGGAAAAATTCTTTGACGCGGTTATAACCCAGTCGCACACCAAATCGCAGAAGCCTGATGAAAAGCCCTTCCGCGAAGCGCTGAAGAAATTAGGCACAAAACCAGAGGAAACGTTGATGGTTGGGGATTCTTTGGAGCGCGATGTGTGGGGCGCAAAAAGGGTAGGCATGCTGGCCGCCTATGCAAAATACGGGGAAGACTGGGAATGGAAATGGCCGCACAAAGAGGTTACGCCTGACTATGTTTTGCATGACATTTGTGAACTGATGAAAATAATCGGATGAAAATATTAGGTTGAGTTCACTCACTAAAACTAGCTGCGCCATACTCTGTTTCCCAGATTTTCACTTCCAATTTCTTAAACTTCGGAAGTTTCTTTTCAAGTTTCCGATAAACTCTCTGCGCCAGGAGTTCGCACATGGCATAATCCTCATCAAGCAGAACCGCATCCTTTTTTGGAACAGAGTAATTGGAATGGCAAACGACTGTTTCTCCCTTGATTTCTTTCACATCCTTTTTTCCAAGCAGCACCTTGTGGTCAAATTCAGCAGTAATCTCATTCAACAGTTTTTTGACAATCCTGAAATCAATTACCATTCCATCTGTCAGCTTATCATGCTCAATCAGGACTATGGGGCGGTAATTGTGCCCATGGAGCGGCTCGCCTTTTATGAGCGAATCGCTGTGGCTTGCTGCAAAAGTTTTTCCATGAATTTCAAGCTTGTACATAGGTTTCTTCACCTAATTTCAATTCCATTTATCTGCTTCCAGTTTCCTCCATTCTCTGCTAATTCCTGCTTCCGTTTCCCTTTAATTCTTTTTTCAAATCCGCAAATTTAACGGTTCTTTCGGCATAGGCATTGTGCTCATGGATGCTCTCGTAATTCTTCTGCTTCGCAATCACAACCGCGTCATCGCTCAGGTTCAGCTTTGCAACGCGCGCCAGCATTCCACGAACGCAATCCTCAACGAATTTCGGGTTTGCATGCGCCTGAATTATCAAATCGCGCTCATCGGGCCTTTTCAATAATCCACTCACCGGGGCGCTCATGGAATCCCGGACAATTTTCGCCAGCTCAGCAGCATCCACCCGTTCATTCTCATCGGTTTCAACAATCAGGGTGCCAACGCTTCTTTGATTATGTGAAGCAATGGGCAGTTCATCAAGAATTTTTGGGTCAATCCCTTTTTTCTGCAAAATTCCGCGCGAATATTCCTTCACCAGTTCCTGGGCGCAGGGGCAAACAGTAATCCCAACAACCTCGGCGCCAATCGCCTTTTTGATGAGCGGGCTTTCTCCCTTCTTCCTGTATGCAACCGCGCTGCCAATCAAATCGAATTCAAAATCAACTTTCACGCGCGCCTTCAAATTGGCCTCAACCCTTTCGGCTTCCTCGTGCTTTTCCAATAATTTGCGCGCAATCCCGGCGCAAAGCAGCTCGGCATCGGATTTGCTCGGAACCGATTCCACCAGCTCGTTCACTGCCTCCAAATTACGGGACAAGTTGATTCCTTTTCTGTCAGCGCGCAAATCCGCAAACAGGTCAATGGTGGCAGTAAAGCTGGTCTTGCCGGTATTGATGACTTTCTTAAGGTCGGTTATCCCAACCCGGTTAAGGGAAACAGGGACATCCGGCAAATTAGCGTGAATATCGGGTAAAACCATGGAAACCGCAGAAAAACTTTGCCGAGCAACAAATAATAAATAGGTTGCCAACACAAAGGTAGCCCGATGGCTTTTGTTGAATTCGCCGCAGTTCATCTGCAGTATGAAACAGTCAGGATTGCTATTGCGGTCCTTGCGGTTGCGATCGGCTCCTACTTCGACATCTTCAACAATCGAAACATCCCCAACTGGCTCACTTACTCAATGCTCGCGCTCGCAATTCTCATAAACATCCCGGGATTTGAGATGAATGCCGCGATTTACACTTTTGGCATTGCGGCGATAGTTTTCGTGCTAGGTTATGCGTTTTACGTAAACGGCCAGATTGGCGGGGCGGATGTGCTGGTTTTGACCTCCATCGCGCTTCTGCTGCCGGTCCAGCCGACTTTGCTCCTGCTCAAGGGCGCTCCAGCGCCCATAATCCAGTTTCCGTTCATTCTCACAGTTTTCATCACTGCGGGAATTCTTTTCATTTTGATAATGTTCCTGCTGTCCGCGCCCAAGGCGCTGAAGGCCCTGGGAACCGGAAAAATCAAATTCAGCCTGATGCAGAAACTCAGTGCAGCCCTGCTGCTGGTTTTCTTTTGCGTGTTCGCCTACCTGGCGAACCAGGTCGATATTTTTCCAAAATCATTTATTCTGATATTGGCCGCAGTGCTCATCCCCTCAATTTTCTTCACGCTTTTCAAGGATTTCATCGAGGACGAGATGACCGAGCTGATTTCAGTTGACAAAATCGAGGAGGAGGATGTGCTCTTAATCCGGAAGCTGGACCCACAGCTGGTAAAGGAGCACAACCTGAAAAAATTGCTGGATGCCAAGGAAATTGAAAGGCTGAAATCATTGCCCATCAAAAAGTTCCCGATTTTCACCAGGATGCCCGCCTTCCTGCCCTATGTCCTGATGGCGCTGCTAATCAACCTGCTGGTCGGGGATCTGATGCTTTTGCTGGCAGCGAGTTCCATGGGAGTAAGGGCAGTAGCCTAAGTTTGCAGTTTGCCCAAGCCGAGTTCTAGTTTCAAACCGTAACAATCGGCAACAGATAATAACCAAGCACAGCGCCGGCTATCGCGCAAATAATATTAGTAGTGGACTTGTTCCCAATCCCCTTTTCTTCCAAAATCCCAAACAGGGTGTCAACAAACGAGCCGGCAAATCCAATCAGCCCAATGGCCAGCACATTCAGGAGCGAGAGCTGCGGGAAAAGGAAACGCGCCGCAAATCCGATCAGCAATGCGCCGTCAAAGGACATAAAAGTCCCGAGCGCGCTCATGGAGCCCGAAGTTCCGGGCCTTGTGAGTTTCAGGGTCATCAGGTTCAGCGGGTTTCCTCCAAGCACCCCCAACTCGCTTGCGAACTTGTCGCTGGTGATTGCCGCAACCGCTCCGATGTACGCGGCTCCCCACTTCAAATCTATTGTTGCCAGGACCGCGCACAGAACAGGAACCAGTCCGTTTGCAACTACGTTTTCCCAGCTTCGCTCATGCTCGTAAATTCCCATTTCCTTTTTGACCGGTTTTTCGTATTTGGTCACAATGACCCCTGCTGCCAGGAAAACAATTAGAAGAATTAGGAAATTCGGGCCGAATGGGCCTGAAAAGAACAGTATTATCGCACCTATCACCAGTGCGATAAGCACTCCGACCATGTCCAAGAGCAGGAATTTCATAGGCGCCACTCATCTGTCTTTCATTTCTTGCTAAAATCAATTCCCCGGAGCATAATAACCTTTTCGTTTTCATCAAGGGAAATCCCGGCATTGCAGAACTGCCCTATCACCGATGCATTGGTTTTCGCATGGCTGGAAATTTCGCTTGTCCTGATTTTGCTTTCTCCGTGCGCCAGGGCGGCGAAAATCATAAGTTGGTCCGCGAGGTGAACATCAACGCACGCTCCTGCATCAATTTCTTGCTTGAGCGCAGTTGCCGCTTCCTCTCCGACTTTTTCAGCGCTCTTGCCGATTTTCCCGAGCGAGCTCGCGCCAAGGAATCCTTTCCACAGAGTGATTGCGGTTCCAGGGCAGGAAGTTTTCACGGAAATCGCAGGCACATCACAGCTTCCCAGGATTTCGCCTGCGGAATTCGCCTGCCTGTCCGCGATTGTTTGCGGAAGGTTTGATGCGATTGACACGCCGCGAATCGGCGCGTTAGCCATGTTCGTTCCTGTTCCGTCAAATCTCGCGGCTTTCAGTTTCCCTCCAGCAATTGGTTCAATTTTCAAAACAACTTTCCCGCCGCCTTTGGGGTAAAATCCGTAATTTCCGATTTCCAGCGAAGTGCGCGCGCCAAACTCGGCAAGCGCGGGCAGGAGGACTTTTTGGGTATAATCAATGGTGGGCGAATGATCCACATGCGTTCCGCCGGTGATTGCTATATGCGAAGGCTTGCTGGCAAACAACAGGACTGGGACAATGGACTGCAGGACCAGGGAAATCGCCCCGGCTGTGCCCACGTCGAAAGCGAATTCTCCCCCGGAAATCGCGCCCGGCTCAAAGGAAACTTCGGTCGAGCCGATTGCAGCCCCGTTAACCCTGGCATTGCAGATTTTCTGGAGCGCGAGGATTCCTGCCAAATGCTGGGCTTTCAAGCCCGGTTTCTCCCTTCCAGCCCGGATATTGGCAATATGCGCCGGTTTTCCGAGGATACAGCTAAGGGCGAGCGAAGTTCTAAGGATTTGCCCGCCCCCTTCAAGCGACGAGCCGTCAATTTCAAGCATGGAATTGATTTAAAGAAGAATCGGCTTAAACCTAACCATGGTAAACATCATCAATTTCCAGAAAGCAAGCTTTACCCGGATGCTATTGGCCCTTCCGCTCGCGGGATGCATCTATTTCGCCATCTTTTCCAATGACATGATGACCCGGGCGGTCGCCCTGGCTATCGCAGTGGCCGTGGAGGGGGTGCGGGACGCCTTCCTTATCGCCGAGCTTACTGTGCACAAAAAATAGGTTCGAGGGAGCCAAAAAGGGCTATTTAAAGGGTTTAAATAGGGGCGAAAAAAGCACCTTCGACGCCCGACGAAACCCGGATACCTTTATATTCGTATTGGTAATATAAGTATAGTTTCTGCGTCTTCTCTACCTCTGCCTTCGGGCAGAAAACTGGTCGCCTTGCCAGCGCCGTAGTGCGCTGGCCTAATTTTCTCAACCTCCAGCTTTAGCGCCAGGGCTCCGGGATTTGCCCTATACCCTTTAAACCACTAATTATAACAACGTTTATATACCCTGAAAACCAAATATACTCACCATGGCAGACATCATACCTTTCCGCCCAAAAGAGGCCGGCGCAGAGAAATCCCGCCTAGACCTGCAAAAAATAGCAAAACCCCTAAATCTGTCCCAGCTGAGTTTTTCAGACAATCCGCTGGTGCAGATGTTTACCCGGAGGGTTGAGCGGAAAACGAGCGAACGGGCCATTCAATTCAGGTTTCTTAGTGAAAAACGGATTCCAAAGATAGAAGGAATCTATGGCATTGCCGCGGCCGCAGAAGCCGTGGAAAAAATAGGGGAGGCAGTGGAACACGTGCACCGGCTTCCGATTTCCCATGAAATAAAAGAAAGTTTTATCTCAAAGTTTGATTTTGAAAATGAAACTAAATGGGAACTCGGCAGGATAATCCAAAAAGCAAGTGAAATGCACGGGATTATCAGCAGAATTCCCGCAGAAGAGCACATGCGGCACAAGCTGATGGTTCTGGCTTCCATACGCTCATGCCTTGAGCACGCGGTTCTGCTTGCTGAAAACGGCGAAGATGAAATATATATGCGCCTAGAGCTTGCCACAAGGATTGGCGGCTTCAATGGCGTGCTTCTTAACTACAATCCGAAACTCCCGCCGGTTTTTGTAACCGGTTTGGAGAGAAGGGGCAATTACCTGACCATCGGGGGGACCCCGCTTGAACTGCTGCTTTCAATTGTTGAAAAAGTGCCGAGTTTCCTGATTCCTGCAATGCTGTTCAACTCAATCATATACAAGGAATGGCAACATCTCATTAACGCGCTTGGCGATTACCGGCCGGTGAGTGAAAGGGTCGCAAGCGTTGAATTCAGCGAAGTGTTTGAGCGGGCACGCAAAGAGGTGGCGCGCTCATTTATGAAACAAGGAGTCCTGACTGCCGATGTTTTGAAGGCAATAAACCAAATCTGGGTAATGGAAATGGCGCTGGAAACCATGCTCAAAAAAAAGCGCTCTCAAATAAGCGCGGATGAAGTTATAACCACCTACAAATCGGATTATTCCGGCTTCGGCCAGGGGCTGAAAAAAGAGCTTGAGAAAATTGTCGGCCCGATTAATTAGTCTTCTTATTTGCTGGTTATAGCAAGCGCTTCAAATGATCTGCCTTGTATAAGGTCGCTCCCGTAACTGCCAACGGCATTCGCGAATATCGCTCGAGCAGGTTTTGGTGCTGCGCTAATCCTGACTTTCTTTTGTGGATTTTCGGTTATTCCCGTTTCTTTTCTGAAGTTTTCAAGCCCTTCTGCCAAATTTTTACCCTCATAATAGTATACCCTGGGTTTTTCATGGCCGGCTGCCTCGAGATCTGAGAACGTTTTTTCATACTGCGCTTTCTTTGATTTGGGCATCAATACCACGCCCAAGTCCAGATCAACTTCGTGGGACTTATGGAGGGGGTCATCAGATAGCCCCATAAGCGGAGAATCGGCTTTTGTTTTGCTGTTCATTAATGGATCGTAAGCAAAACCATGCCCATTTTCCATCGCAGCCTCCAGCGGAAGCACTATGGCTATATCGGATATATCCACCGCAGCTCCGTTCACCACAGTGTGCACATAAGGAGTAGAGATTCTATTAGTCTTGATACCGTTGTTTGTTCTTTCTTCGTATATCCCTCTCCCAATGAGGTGCCCGCTTTCAAATATCTTAGTCTGCAGATTTTCATCCGGAGTCATGGCATGCACTAGCAGATTGCCCGACCCCTTATCTTTTACCAAGTGGGTGTATTCTTCCAGAGTCATGTCCTTGATTGTGCTTTCGTTCCATGTTTTCCTGGCGCTGGGGTCAATTTCATAATTTTTCTTAAAACTCGCTATCTGTTCCTTAGTAAACAGTTTCATCTCAACAAACTGCATATGCCCGTTGTATTCGAATCTCCCGTCATTTTTCAACATGTCCGCGAAGTCGTTTAGGTGGATGTTTTTCCCTTCGAATTCTACTCCCGTTGTGGTCAACTCAGGCAGATATTTAACAACCTGCAAAATCGCTTCCCTGTTAATGCCATCCGTGCGGGACAGAGTGTCCACCAGGCTGCGGGCATCAATTTTTCCAGCATCAAGGTCAGGAGCTTGGACGAACTCCCCGCGCGAATCCTTTACTGGATCAAGGGAGTTGATAATGGATGCGATTACTTTTGCATCAGGGTTTTTTTCCAGATAAGGCAGGCTGGCTTCGACAAGATTATTTTCAGTTTGGGAATATCTGCTATCCCGCTCTAATTTACGGTTTATTTTTCGAAGTAAATCGCTTACGCTTTTATCGCTTGCCAGGTCGCCATTTTTGTGTATGGCATCGAATATGTCTGGCAGTAAATCCTCCGTCCGAACCCCCTCGCTTCCTATCCTGTCCGCCAGTTCGTTTGCAGCGTTAGTTCTATGCTCTGGTTTAGAAAGAAGATTTGCCAGCTCTTTTGGTGTGCTGTTTTTTAAATCGCCAATTTGAACTGGCGCTGTTTCTTCGCTGGATGGTTTCTCAACCGTAGCTGTTTCTTTATTGACTTTTTTCTGCGCTGGTGCATGCTCACCACCGCTTTTTTTTGGTGCATTAAACGCCTTGAGAATCTGGTCCTTGGTCAGCCCTTCCTTCTGCAGTGTATCAAACGCGCTTTCAACGCTTTTCCTGTATTTTCCTTCGGCCGCGTCTATGCGATTTTCAGCCTCCGCTTTCTTTGCCTGAACATCATCTGGATGGAGGAATTTTGTGCTGCCATCGGCATTTTTAACGCGGTACATTCCGGTTTTACTGTCCAGCCCTCTTGCAACCGCATCGTCGATTCTCCGCAGATCGCTGGTTTCAGTTTCCATCACGTTCTGCCAATTTATGTACCTGTCTTGGGCTTCGCCGAATTTGGGTGCGACCGTATCGTAGAATTCATTCCTAGGCACCTCTGTTAAATCGGAAAGCGTCCTCAGCCCTTTTGCAACATCGGTTGGCAGCTGGTATCTTCGGTCTGAGCCATAAACTTCGGATTGCCGGGCCCAGGCGTTTGTATTTTCCGGAGCTTTCGCGCCTTCAACCGAACCCTGGAACATCTTGTCAAATGTTTCAGGCCCGATGCGCGTAGCAATTTCCGCCGAGGTTGCGGCTGGCGTCTGCACCTGTGCTCCGCCTTTCCCGGCTGCCTCGTTTGGAGAAATTTCTGTTTCCGGCCTTGCAACAGGAACTGATTTTTCTTTTGGAATTGCGGCAGCCGCATTTTTATTATCCGCCACTTCCGTGAGAAATTCGCTGAGTTTGATCGGAGGATCTCCGCGCGCCCTCCTCATCGTATTCATCGCGTCCCACGCCGTAAGCATCGGGTCCGTTTCTTCGGTTTGTGTTTTGGCTTTCAGCCCGGCCGCTTCTCCCTGCTTGATTTCCGTGTATGGCTTTGGCGCAGTAACCGCGTTCCCGCTCTCCAATTCTTTGGCTTTCCCCTCGCAATAGTTTGCTTCACGGGTTCCGGGGACGAGCGCCCTTTCCCTAAATGTTTCGTAATCAACATTTGGCATCATGCTTGCAATGCCCTGGCTGTGGAGCGATGCATTGTGAATTTTGAGCTCGTCCCAAAAGCCCTTAATCATCTGATCGGTCAAAACAGGCGCCTTTGCCACCGGTTCTGGTTCTACCCTTGCAGTTCCTGGCTCGTTTTCATCATGCGGGGGCCCGCCCTCCTTACTGGCCGCGCCCAGTGCGTTTCCCTGGGTCTGCTCAAAAACTTTCAGCTTATTCGTTACGGCTAATTCCGAGTTCAAGCCTTTTCCATTGTAATATTTCTCAAGCCCTTTGATTATCGGAGTATAGTCTCCGCTTGTCAGCGCCTTGAATAGGATTTCGTCTCCGTTCTTGCCAAGGAACTTTGAGAATTCTTCAATGCGGGCCACTTCATTGGTATAGCCGGTGCTCTTCCGGCCTGTTGCTTTGCCTGTGAAGTACTCGGTAAGGCCTTCGTGCATTCCCTGGAAGACTTTATTCAGGTTCGGGTATTTTTGTGCAAGAGCGGCCTGCTCCTTATAGTTTTGCAAAATTGTCGGATCGCTTGCTTTTTCGAGCCTTAGTTTGTTTCTCAATTCGCCAAGCGCGGTTTTTACCTGCTTGCTTTCCTCGTAAATGTCCAGCACCTTGTTGTCACTTGCATATTTTTTGGAGGGATCCGGGTGAACTGTCATTTCCTTCAAATCGAGCTTATTCCTGACTTCGCCCAGGGCGGCTTTTAGTTCATTCTTATCAACAGGCTCTTTGTTGACCGCCTTGTCAAGAACAGCTTTTGATTGCGGGGAGATTTCAGTGTCAATTCCAATAACTTTTCCTCCTGTTGCCCTGGTCCTAACCGCGCCATCCAGGACAAAGCGCGAGGCAAATGACAGTTCTTCGCGGGAATAGGGGGTGGCTTCGTGCATGAACTCATGGACCAGCAGGCCGGATATGCGGGGTATGTCTAGGCCTTTGCTAGGTTCATAGCGTATCATAATAACCGGAGGATCCTTGCCCGTAGCGTCAACGATATGCAAACCAGCGGTTCTTCCGCCCTTGCCGGGCGGCAAAATCCGATCCATTGTCACGCCGTCCACAAACAGGAATTTGACGCCTGTGTATTTCCGTGCAAAATCCGGGGAATAGGACTTCTCAAGATTCCCCAGCGCTTTTCTTGCAATAACTGTCAGGTCGCGCATTTCATTAAGTGTTTCTCCTTTGGGCACTTCCAGGCCAGAGCCAATGTAGATTTTTGCCCCTTCTCCCTTCGGGACATTTGCTTCGTTCAAGCACTTCCGGGCAAAGGCGCTCTGCTGTTCGGAAGTGTGCAGCTGCATCGCCTGCCATGTCCCTTTCGCGTCGCGCACATAGCCAAGTTTTGTCAGAGCGTCCGCGCTCTTGAATTCCCATCCGTTTTTATCTATGTTCCAGAGCAGGCCTCCTTTTCCTTCTGAATTCTTGATGCGGCCGACTTCCCAAATTATCGTATCCCCGCTGGGCGTAGTCACCTGAAGTTTTCCCTCGCCTACTGTCTTCACTTGCGTGGGCCCGAGCACCGTGGCCGCTTCCTCAAAAAATCGTCCGTTGTAATCGATGTAAGTCATTGGGCCGGAGGTGGAGAGCGTGGTGGAACGTTCCCCTTTCGGGGCTTGTGGAAGCATCTCTCCTGACATCACTCCGTCATAAATAATCCGTGCAGCCTGCATTCTGCGCAGCTCGGTAAACTTCTGCTGTGGGGTCAACTTCCTCCACTCGGGCGATTTCACCATGTCTTCGTAGGGTTTTCTCATTTCAGGGGAAGTTTTGAGCTTGCCTGCAAGATCGATGATTTTCTGCTCAATCGGAATTTCAGTTTCAGTAACCGGCGCGCGCGGCCGTGTTCCTGTTCTGTTTCTGTCAGTAGTTTCAGATTCCGGAATGTCGGTTCCGATCCGCTTGGTTTTGGGCGCGGCTTTTTCAACCGGTGTTTGCGCTTCATGCGGATTCTCCCTTGAGGCGGCAATCCTTACCTTTGATTCCGCAACCGGCGTTTTTGTTTCAGTTTCAACTTTTGCAGTTATTTTTGTTTCAGTTTTCACCGCAGGTTCCGGAGCCGTTGTTTTCTTGGCAATTTCGGTTTTCGGAGCCGTTGCCTTGGTTTCCGTTCCTTTCTCTATGGGAGTTATTTTCGCTTTGCCATCTGTTTTTTTCGCCCCGCCAATTTGGTTCAGAAGGTCTGCGCGGCGATCAAACTCCTTGCCAAGGACTACTCCCTCCGCTGGTGCCGTTTCTGGAACTATCGCGGATTTTGAAGTTGCTGTTTCAACTGGGCGCGCTGATGCTGGAACTAATCCGCCGGCGCCCACTTCCGCCTTTGCCCTTCCGACTGCAAAATAATTCATCACATCCTGTGGAATTTTATTCACTTCGCGGCTAAGAGTCGGCATGTCCAGCTGTTTTCCGGTTGCGCCCTTGTACATATGCCCAAGAAAAACAAGGTTGACCGCGATGCTGGACACATCATTCATTATTCGCTCGGAATCTCCCCGGTTTTGTACAATATCATAAATCAAAGTTCCGCTGTTCTTGACCATATCTGTTCCCATCATGATTGACCCGGCTTTGGAAGCAATCCTGGCTGCAGTGCTTCCCTCCTGCGCGACTTTGCCCAGGCTTCCTCCGAATACCATGGTCGCATCAACGCCCAGCCTCCAGGCGTCTTCACCGCTGAACTTGCCTGTCGTATAGGTGTTATACCCGGTTCTGCCCATGTCATAAAGCGCCTGCGCCTGGAAATACAGTATCGCTTTCTCTCCTGCAAATCTCAAGCCAGCGCTCCACGCGCTTGCCGCAGCAACTCCTTCAGGCTGCAAAGTGAGCAGGCTCAGCAGCGTCAGAATCGGCGGGCCAGCCTGCATTGCAGTGTCCACTCCAGCCTGCACAAAAGTATTCGTGTTCTCATAGTTCATCTTGGATTCAAAACCAGCGAATGCACCCGACACAAATTGGTGCTTGTATTTAGTATACGAAGCCTTGTCGGTTACTGATGCAAGCATGTTTGCGCCTGCAGTGAGCCCGCTGATTGAATCCCCAAGAACAGTCGCCTTCTGGCTTTTGGACAAGCCGGTTTCGCCTGCCACGTAATCAAACGCAGTTCCCATGTACAGCATAAGCTGATCGAAATGTTTGCCATTGAGTTCTGCATCTACCGCTGCCCCGTCTTTTCGAAGCAATCTTGAGTAAAGTGTATTCGCCGCAATGCTGAACCCGTTTGCATTGCTTTCAAGACTAACCCACTCTTTTCCTTCCACTGACCTTGCAAGATTTCTGACCCAGAGTACGGTGGTGTCTTTCGTGCCAAGCTTGGAGATATCGTCGTGCAATTTGTCCGCAACCATTTTGAGGCTCTGGGAGAGGAACACAGCGTAATCAACCGTGCCGTTCTTATTCACCCAGTCATAGTGCGCGTTCTTGCCTTCGTTCCAAGTTCTTGCAAGCCCCTGGATGCGGCCCCTCATCACCAAACTAACGTCCGGGCAATTGCTGAAGTTTTTCGCATACTGATCAGTGAGAAAACTAAATGTCTTCATTGCATTCGGCTCGCTCACTATTTTTGCAAGCGCCACATCCCCTTTCCGGATTTTCTGATTGATCAGCGTAAGCTGCTCCAGAGTTGCTCGATTGCTCTTGTCCCCGCTATTTATCAGAGCCTGCGCGCAGCCATTGAGCATTGAAAGTGACGGGACCGCATATTGAAGGTCAATACTGAGATTTTCATGTCTTTTCAGTGCTGCTTCACGCTGTTCCGGAGTTGTTGCGTTTTTGAGGTCCGCGTTTACGCTGGTTATTCTGTCCTCCCACACAGAACCCCGCAGAAACTGTAGCGAACCTCTTGGAGAGGTAATCCCCGCTAGCTGATTTCTGGTGCTTGCTTCTGCGCTAGCCACCTGAAAGTTAGTGAACATGTCGCTGAATTCTTTCAGAAGCCCGGGCAGGTCTTCAGGCTTTGCCCCCTGGAGCCTTGAACGCATGTCCGTGAGTTCTGATTTCCAGTTTTTGCGCATTTCAAGCAAAGTCGGATCCCCTGCGCCTTTGTTCGTGCGCAGGTTTGCTTCGAAAGCTTCCAGGGTTTTGTCGCACATATCAATTGCCATGCCCTGCTTCTGGGCAGTGTCCCTGGCGACTGCCTCTTTTATGATCGGAGCCATTTTTGTTTCAAAAGCCTGCATTTCGGTTCCAAGTTTTTTCTCCAGGGCAGTTGCTTTTGCCTCAAGCTTTGAAAAATTGTCGAAATGGTTCAACGAATCGGCGTATAATTTTTGGGATGTTTTCTCGTCGCCGTTAGCCAGCGCATCCACTGCCTTACGGTAATCGGAATTCATTGCGTCGTGCTCTTTTTTCATCTGCTTCTGCATATCACTGAGCTCTTTTGTGGCGCTCTCGATACCACTGGCATAACCTTTTGTCTTTGGATTGGCTTGCAGCATGGGCTTGAAGTTTTCCAGTTCTTGTTTTCCCGCATCAATGTTCTGCGCAATAACTGCAAACCTGGCTTCGTTTGTGGTGGATTTTTCAGAGCAGGAGTATATGCTGGTTAAAACAAATACCTGTGTTTGGTAAATACTTTTAAGGCGCGTCTGGACTTTTTGCGAGTTCAGCTCTAATTCAGGCAGCGTTGACAGGGTCTGCATCTCGGTCTTCAAATCATTGAGCTTTCCTAGGACGAAATTCTTTGTTTCCAGTGGAAGAACGACTTGTTCAGTTAATGTAGTTAGGTGGTCTATAGCCGCTATTCCATTCTGCACATATTCCTTGTTGGTCAGTATTTGCCCGGTTTGCTGCCGTGGGGCAGTCGGGGCGATTATAGCTGCCGGCGCCTGGACAGCCTTGGGTTCCACTGGCTTTTCCGGTTGAGTCGCGTTCTTTAGGTTGTCAAAAGTCTTATCCGCAGGAGGAGTAGTTAGGATATTGTCAGTATTTAGGAGACCTGTTTTTTTATGCTCGAGGCCGCCCAGAAATTGGGTTACAAATGCTCCCTGGGCCTGTTTTTGCAGTTGCGCTGCTTTTTGCGCTTCCGCTGGCGATTGTATTGGAGCGACTGCCTGTTTCAGCCCCCCCTCCTCAGGCTCTTTTTTATACCCGGTCATCCGAATATATCTTGCAACTTAGGGGATTAATATATATTCCTTATACCCCAAGTAAACCCGATGATTGACAACGCTGACCTGTACGAGGGCGTAAAATTCATGGAAGAAAAGCAGTACGCGAAAGCGATAGTGAGCTTGGACGATATTGCGCATAAAAAAGGCGAATGCTTCGAGATTTACGAGCTCCAGGGAATGTGCTATTATCACATGGAAGACTGGCGGAACGCGGTAAGAACCCTCGCAACAGCCATTTCCTATCTGGAATCCCCGCAACCTAATCTCTATCAGTTCAAGGGGCTCGCGAACCTATACCTGGGCGAGTTTTCATTCTCGGTCCATGATTTGTTCCTGGCGCTCCGCTACACCCCGGTTGAAACGCTTTCCGGCGAAGCGGACCTGCTTTCAAACATCTTTTTCGCGTGCGTGCTCGCAGGCGATGAGAGGGCGCATAAGATTTTCGATTTGGGTTACAGCCATTGCCCTGAAAGGATGATGGATAACATACAGCAGCTGTTTGACTCGTTTTTCGTCAAAATGAACGTTCCCCAAGATGAAAAAATCGCAATGCAGGAGCAAATCAACCAATTGAAGGAGCAGGCAGAAGCGGACCAGAAAGTAATTGAGAAGATGACCGCTGCACGGGGAGAAAAGCTTACTGCGCTCATTGACAATCTGAAGAATTTGAAAATCGCGAAAAAACCTGAAAATCCCCTTAACTACGAGGCACGGGACAAAATCAAGGAATTGGTAGGGGCGGAAGAGGAAAAGCCCGAAGAGCAGGGTGAAGAGACAACAGCCGAAATTCCTGTTCCCAGAGAGGAAAAGAAAGAAGCTCCTAAGCCAAAGGAGAGGAAAACAGGGAAAGAAGCTGCTGACGATTTCATCAAAAAAATCAAGAATAGGGGCAAGAAATAGGGAAACCCTATCTAACCCGCCCTAAAGCCTTTTATGTTTCAGAATCCATAACTTATTCTATGACAAGGGAGGATTTGCTGAACAAGACCGCACATGAACTGGTTAGCAAGGGCTATGAATCCTATTCCTGCGCTGGCACGCATTCCTGCTTTGACATTGCTGCCAAGAAAGGGCAGACCATGCTCGTAAAAGTATTGGAGAACATTGACGCATTAACTGAAGAGCAGGCCCAGGCGATCAAAAGCACTGCGTCCATGCTGAAAGGCGAAAGCTTCCTGGTTGGTGAAAGGGCGCGCGACATTAAACTCGAAGATGGTGTGATCTATGAGAGATACTCTGTTCCGGCCGGGAATGTTGCAACTTTCAAAATGGTGATTGAAAACGAGTATCCCATTTTCAAGAAAATCCACAAGGGGGTTGCGAAAATCGACGGGAAAATGATGGAAAAGGCGCGCGAAAAAGCAAAATTAAGCATTGCCGACCTTGCGAAGAAAACAAACATTTCACGCGAAACGCTTTACAGGTATGAAAAGAATGAGATTTGTGCGAGCAGGGAAAATGTCGAGGCGATTGAGAAAATTGTGCATGAGAAGATTGCAACCAAATTCGACCCGTTTGAAGCAAGCTCGCATTCTACTCCGCGCACTTTCAAGTTCATTGGCATTGATGCGATTCATGTGAAAAATCCGTTTGACCTTTTTGCAGCTGACAAGGAAAGGAAAAACAAATTCATTGCAGAAACCAAGCATGATGTGAGAACTCTCACGAAGAGGGCGGGCATGCTGGACAAGCTGGGCGAGATGTTCGATTCGCGCTATTTCATCTTCTCGCGCAAGGAAAAGAAGGACAATATCGCGGGAATACCGGTTGTGAAGCAGGAGGAGATTGGCGAGCTGAAAAACGTGAAGCAGCTGATCAAACTGGTGGAAGAGCGAGCTAACTAAATTCAAACTAATTCTTTTTAAGTACAGGCGGCATATTCTAGCTAATTCACGGGCCCGTGTGGCAACCTGGATAACCGGCGGGGCTTCGAATAGCCCTTTTGCGCAAGGCGCATGGTTGGAGGCAACCCCGAGATATGGGTTCAAATCCCGTCGGGCCCGTTTTTCTTTTTTCGCTCTCTTTTTATCACAACTTTATATACTTTTTCACACATAAGCAAATCATGAAAGCTTCCGCCGTAATCAGATTGGATTCTGATATAATCGCACTTGACCTGACGCAGATAGAGAGCCTGCATCCAGCCGCATATAACTGTGGAACCAAAGGGGGCAAAGCTCTCCCGCAAAATCTTGTTTTCACTATGACTTTCCAGCGGGCTTTGCTGGAGAGCGTAACCAATGGAGAGGCAACCCGCTATCCAGAAGCCCCGATTCCGGTAGTTAATGACGAAATGACAGAGGTCGGTTTGACGAAAATACTCGGGAAGGTTGCGATAGTGGTAACTACTTCCATAGACAACCCGAAAAAATCGGAAAGCCAAATAACCGTTATCGGGCGCAGGGAAGACAAAGAGAAAGTGAATATCCTGATGGGCATCGTCACGCAGCAGATAGAACAGTTGCAGACTACGCGGAAATTCAGAGAACTGGATGCCCCCACTAGACAAAAACTCGGGGAAATGGCGAAACTCAGCCACTAACTAGGGACGAAGAAAAATAAAACTAGAAAAAGAACTTTAAAAGAAATTAAAAAAATTAAAGATTAAAAGAAACCTATCCCTTTCTGCTTTTTACGATTTTTACCTTGGTAGGTGTCAGAAGGATCTTGTCATTGTCAATCCTTGCCATGTCGCCGTTCATCTTGCCCACATGGTCCTTCAGCTTCGCGAGAATGCTCTTCAGCGCAGCCGCGTTCCTTGCCATGGGCGCGATGTTAAGCAGGATTATGTTCTTCTGTGCGAGCTCCTGGGTTATGACCTTGACATCATCCTCGTTCTCGAGCGCAACGGGCTTGATGTAGAAATCAGCCGCCTCGTGCAACACGTCGACATTCTCGAGCTCCACTGCATCCATATACTCCTCGATATCAGTGTCCTTGTTGACGCCAAGGGCGCCTGTCAATTTCTTGATTATGCTCACTGCATCACCTCAATAATTTAACATAAACTGTCTATTTTCTGAGATATAATGCAGAAAGGGTTAATAAACATTCCCGCACCAACCCAGAAAACGAACCACATGAAAGCCACAATCGTACTTGCACTGGCACTTATTTTGCTTGCAGGGACAGCATTTGCAGCGGAGATCGCCGCAGAAAATTCGAGCGCAAGCATCGGAGCCGGGAATAGCGGCCAGGCGGGCGAAGGAAGCGGAGTAGAGGCCGCAAAAGGCGAATTCGACCCATTAATAGTCGCGCTCGGCATTTTCGTGGCGGTTCTAATCGCAATCATCTACCTGGTCATCCGGGGCAGGTAAGCGGGCGATAAATCCACGAGAGTAAGGAAAAAGGTTATTAAAACTAATAATGTAATCAAATGGCGCGCTTTGGGGAAATATTCATCCCCGGGTGTTCTCTTATGGTTGGTTCGTTTAAAGAAATCTTAGCAGAGTCCAGCATTTTCCTGGATAGGAACGTTTTGCTACCACACTACATACCGGCCCATCTGCCCCACAGGGAAAAATACATCGAAAAAGTGATGCGCAGCGTATCCCCGGCCCTGCAGGGCGCAAAGCCAAGGAACCTGTTCATCTATGGAAAAGTCGGCACTGGCAAAACCTGCTGCGTAAAGCACGTGATGCAGAAATTCGAGCAAATGGAATCCAGCTCCAAAATGACTTACATCAACTGCCGGGTTTACAATTCGCGCTACAAAATTTTCCAGAAAATTGTCAAGGACTATATTCCGGAGCAGGACAAGCCCGGGTTCGGGCTGCAGTATTTCTACGAGAATATTGTGAAATGGGTGGAACAGGAGAAACGCCACCTGATCGTGGTGCTGGATGAAATTGACGTTGTCCATGATTTGAATGAATTGGTTTACAATTTCACAAGAGCCAATGATGATCTCAAGGCCGGTGGAATTTCGATTCTTGGAATTTCCAACAAGCTTTCGTTCAAAGAGCGGCTCGACAACAGAAGCAAAAGCGCGCTCTATGAGACCGAGCTGGTATTCCCGCCCTATAACGCGAACCAGCTCCAGGAAATTCTAATTGAAAGGGTGAAAATGGGCTATGCCAACAGCAGCGTTGATGAGGCCGCACTGAACCTGGCGTCAGCGGTTGCTGCGCAGGAAACAGGGGATGCAAGGTACGCACTCAAGCTGATTCTGCGCGCAGGCGAATTGGTTCTTGATTCTGGGAGACGAATTGTGACTGAAAGCGATGTGGAACAGGCGCGCAAGAGCGTTGACGAGGATGTCATCACTGATGCGATCTCCACATTGCCAGAGCACCAGCAGATGGTGCTTTACTCAGTGGCGAATCTGGCAATCACCGGCGGCAGGTATTCCAAGCTAGCGGCAATCGAGGATGACGGGAATTATTTGATGTCAGGGGAAGTTTACGAAGGGTATCTTTCTTCCTGCTCAAAATATAGGAAGCGCGCCCGCTCCATGCGCTGGTTCCAGGAATATCTGGGCGAGCTGGAAGTTTTCGGATTGATTTCAATGCTTGAAAGCGGCCAGGGAGTGCGCGGAAGAAGCAGGCTCATTAAAATTGGCTATTCTCCTGAAAGGGTGAAGGGGATTATTGAAAAGAATTTCAATGGCGGCTACCGCAATGAGGACAGCAAGGATGCCGGGAATAATGGCGGCAATGCTGTCCTGGCGGCCAATGAACACAATGGCGGTTCGGCAGAAATGGCCAAAGGAAACAATGGCGGGAACGGCGGTTCAATAAACGCGGCTAGCCTGGAAAACAGAAACAACGGCGGCGCGGTTTGATGGCTAAACCAAAGGAAAAGGAAATGGCCGCACTCGCAAACCTATTTTTTGAAGCAGGCCAGCTCAAGCGGCTTCCAAGAAGCGGCTGGCTCACGATTGGCATAAAGGATTGTGAAACAATTGCAGAGCACAGCTTTAGATCGGCGCTCATTTCCTATGTGCTCGCGAAAATGGAAGGGGTCGACTATTCGCGAATTTTGCTCGCAAGCCTTGTTCATGATTTGCACGAGGCGCGCATCAGCGACCTTAATACCACCAATAAAAAATACGTGAAAGCGGATGAGCGAAAAGCCTGGGAAGATGCGCTCGCGGGCCTGCCAGGCGAAATGAGAATGGAGATTGAAAGCGCGCTGGATGAAAAAAGCAAAAACAGCATTGAGGCGAAAATCTGCAATGACGCGGACAAACTCGAAATGCTGGTCCAGGCAAAGGAATATCTGGACCTGGGGCACAGGAATGCGACCGACTGGATCGCCAGCGCGCAGAAGAATTTGAGGACAAACAGCGCAAAACGCCTGGCAAAAATTATTTTAAGGATGGATTCCAACAATTGGCTGCTTGCGAACAGAAACGAAAGCAAGGGGAAGAAACGATGAAGGCGAAATACCTGGTTATCTGCGCAATCGCCATTGCTGGGCTCGTTTTCCTCTCAGGGTGCGTCCAGGAAATCAATTTCGCCGCCTCCTGCGAGACTAATTGCCAGGACATGTTTTCACAGAAAAAATCCGCATGCATGGCTTCCTGCGGCATGAGCGGCAAATCCGATGTAACCTGCCAGACCGAGTGCGACAGTGCGATGGTGGCAACGATCGAGGGGTGCAAGGAGGACTGCAGAAAAAGGAAAGCGTTCGAGTCTGGCGATGTCAGTTACTGCACCACACTCACCGAACTGAACGAATATAACGAGTGCTTCTTCAACATCGCGGTAAAGGAGGAACGGCCTAACCTGTGCAAGGAGATGGTTGATGGGAAAGGGGACCTGGAGAGAAACCTTGCGCGCGAATGCCTGGCAAGGATAGCGAAAAAGGACCCGAAGAGGTTCGGGCCGGGCGGCATTGAAACCAACCTGTGCACGGATGACCTGTTCTTCTACGAGCTGAATAACGTGGACGGGCTGCCGGGCGGCAAGGCAAGGGCGGAAAAATTCACCTGCGAAACCGAAGCCAATGGCGCCAAGCAGAGCGGCATAAATTGCACGTCCATAATCGCCATTATGCTGGTGGCAGTTTCAGCCTATGCCTGCAGAAGAAATTAGGCAAACTAAATCTGTTCTGGAATTCGGGCTAAGCTACTAAGCTAATTGTGGGTTAACCAATAGGTTCCGTAGATGGTCACAATAAAAACCGAGAGGATAAAAAAGAGCATTGATGCCTGCGGAGATACAAGAAAGTTCCCTGCGGCATAAACGAGCGAATTCTGGGTTTGTATTTCATCTCCAACTTGCCCCGGCCTGCCCCCATTGAATCCAAAAATAAAAAGCATGAAAACTCCGGCAAAGGCAAAGAACAGGAATGTCTGCTCGTAAAAGTGCATGCGCAATCCTCTCCCAACTCTTCTCTCTTCTAGTTATGATTTTTCTCTTCTGAACCGGTTATATCATTTTTGGCAAATACCAGCAGCACCACTGTGGCCGCGGGTATGAAAACTCCGAAAAATAAATTGGAAGTCTGCGGCCCCGCCGCATTGTCGATTATCAGCGAAACATAGTAATAGAGCGAATAAAGCGCGATTAGCATGCCTGTCCAGAAGCTGATTTCCTTGTTCAGCAGAAGCAATCCCGCCTGGATTGCCAGAATCAGGGCGATTCCCATGGAAACCATGGCAGCCACTGCGGCCGATTTTTGATAGCTCAGGAAAGCGCCGGCCGTTCCGGTTGAAATGGCCCTCAAAAGCGGAGCCATGGTCGGGTAGCTCAGGATGGAATGATAAACTGCGATGAGAAGGAATAGTATGGCGATTGCGCCGATTTTCAAAGTGAGCGATTTGTGTGTGTGCCTGTCAATGCTTGCCGTTGCCACTTCCTTCAGGCAGTCAAAGCAGACATACCCCCGGCCAACACGTTCAATGCAGTTTGCGCAGTAGGATTTTTCGCATTTGACGCACAAGCCAATCGCTGGCGTATCGGGATGATTTTCGCAATTCATGAGAAGGAGTTGGGGATACGGGATATTTTAACCTATTGCTGAACCGCCCGCCGCAGCTAGAACCGCCTGTTGATTATGTCCACTAAATCGCTGACTATGGCGCTTGCCGTTTCAATCTGCCCTGCCCCGCGGCCCACAACGAAAACCTCTTTTGCCAAATCAGTGTCAATCTGCAGGGCGTTCAGCGAGCCTTTTACATTAAGCGGGTGCACTTTCGGAATCAGCCTTGGGCTCACTTCCAGCGAACCGCTTTCGGAAATCTCTCCGATCAGCTTGATCACAAACCCCTGGGAATTCGCGAGCTCCATTGCCTCTGCCGTCACCTTGGTGATTCCGGTCACTTTCACATCCTTGAAAGAAGCATTAATGCCCAGAAGCGCGTTTGCAAGTATGACAACTTTCGCTGCCGCATCAATCCCCTCGATATCATAGGTCGGGTCGGCTTCGGCATAACCCAGCTCCTGCGCCTCCTTGAGCGCGGATTCAAATGAAACCTTGTCCTCAAGCATTTTAGTAAGTATGAAATTGGTTGTTCCGTTCAGGATTCCCCTGACTGATTTTATTTTGTTCAGCTGGAGTCCGTTGCGCACCAGAGAGAAAACAGGCATTCCTCCGCAGACCGTTGCCTCAAACCGCATTTCCAGATTTTTCCTTTTTGCCTCGCCCATTAATTTTTGGAAGTTCACTGCCAGCGGCCCTTTGTTGCTAGTGATAACGTGCTTTCCTGATTTGAATGCTGCCAGGAAATTCGCCGTGCCCGGCTCCCCGGTCTTGATGTCCGTGGGGGTCGCCTCAATCAGGATGTCCGCCTTCACGGACTCGATGGCATCCGCGCCTTTCATTTTCTGGAATTTTTTGTGCGACTCGAATTTCTTCTTGTCAGCGAGCTCCACCAGCTCCTCCAGGTCAAGCCCTGCCCCGCTCTCGTCAATCACACAGCCCTTGCTGTTGCACACTGCGACCACAGAAACTTTCGCGTTGTAATCGTGCTCCAGCTCCTTGCGCTTGGTTTGCAGGACTTTCGCAACCCCTTTGCCAACAACTCCGAAACCGACAATGATTGCCTTGACGTTTTTCATTCGCGAATCACCAATAGCCCCTTTTCCTTTGAGAGCTTGTCAAGCGCAGAAAGGATCGGGTCGAAATTCTTCTCGTCCATGTCCAGGGTAATCAGGGCGCAGGACGGCTTCTTTGAATCGCTGATTGAAAGGGTGAAATTCCTTGCATCGGCGCCTGCGTCCATCAATCTGTCCAGCGTGTTCTTGGCATCCGTGTCCATCACGTGCCCTAGCAGAAGGATGGAAACCGATTTCTTCTTAAGAAGCTTTTTGCCGTCAGCTGAAAGCTCGCGGATTTGCGCGACTTTTGACAAATCGGCCTTCAGCGCCTCCAGCGCGCTCAGGTCGCTTATCTCGAAATTGATTATGGTCGGAACGAACCCGCCCTCCCCCTCGCTGTTCTCGCGCAGGTGGGTGATATTCTGTATGTTCCCGCCATGGCCGGAGATAGGCTTGAGCGATTCAACTAGCGCGCCGGGCGCATCTTTTAGCCTTAGCAATACCCTGCATTTCAGCAAATTAATCCCCGTAGACCCGGTTTACTGCCTGTTGTACTTTTCCATTTTTGCGTGGAATTTTCTCTTCTTCTTTTCGAAGATTCTCTTGTGCTTTCCACAGCTTATGCAGTAGTATTTCTTGCTGTCAACGAAAACCGTGACATCGTCAGCTGTTTTCAGGTCAGTGGTATACTTGGTGCGGCCGAAATCGGTCACGCTTTTGTCGCGCGGGCACCTCCGTCCACAAGAACTGCAGTTTACAAGAATTTCCCTTCCTCTTCCCATAGTCATCCCTCTTTTAGATTTTTTTATTTTTTTAGTTAGTTTTTAGATAATTTTTAGCGGAACCCAGATTTATCCCGTTCAGCAAATAGATTTTCGCCTCAGCAGCTTTAAATAGCTTGTTTTTGAGGAGGGGGCCGGCTCGGTAGAAATCATTGGCAGCAGCGCCGCCACTATGGGCGCTGCGCCTGCGGTGCCTGGAGGCAGTCGCGCTCCAGCGCGACCGACCGCCCGAGCGGTCGCCGCATCGTTTGGCGGCCCGATTTTTCGGCGAACCGAAAAATGGGCGCATTTGTCCTCGCGGGACAAATCGCGCAGCGCCCGGCGCGCTGCTGCCTTCGCGCGTAGAATTGATAGCTGAACCGGTAATTAATGGATTGAACGCAGGCACGAAAATCACCTTGATTTTCAGGTTCGCGTTCGGATACTTTTTGGCAAGCATTTCACTTTCCCCCTCCAATCCTCCCATCAGCCAGATTTTCTGCACTGATTTTGACTCCAATTTGTCAACAAACTCGATTGCCGGGTGGGAGTGGCCCACAAACAGGTAATCCTGCTGCATCATTTCTTCTGTTGGCCACGTGTGCCCATGGGCAAATGCCGCATTATTGTAAATCATGCCAGGCTGTTCAGCGAATTTCACATTTGTGTGAAACATGGCGTATTTCTTGAGCGAGCCATCGTGATTGCCTGGAACTATGGTAACTTCAAAATCCTGCAAGCCCTTGAAAAAATCAAAAACAAAATCATCCTCGGCCGTAATCTTGTGCTTCACATCGCCCAGCAAAATTATTTTTTTGCAATTGTTCTCGTTTGCAAGTGCCACAATCTGCTCCACATTCTTCTTCAAAAAAACAGGCGCAGAGCCTTTTCCCAGAATTTCCGTTTCAAGCCCGATGTGCGCATCCGCAATCACCAGGGAATCGGAATAGACGCATGCTGGAACATCGTGCAGAAAAATAGGCTCGAAAGATTTGGATGGCATAAACAGCTGCCTGCAAATGGCTTGCCCGCTTATTTTACTTTATCTTAACCGCGTACTTGCCCGGGATTTTTGCGCCAATCTTTTTGGCAAGCTCGCTTTTCTCAGGGTCAAAGACCACGATATAACCGGAGTATTTCTCGGACAGGTTCTCGCCCTGGCAGGAGGGGCATTTTACGCCTTCCTTGATTATCAGGTGGCAGGTTTTGCATGCTTTTTCAGCCATTCAAATCACATCTATTTCTTTTCCTTTTTCTCCTTCTTTTCCGCTTTTTCAGCCTTTTCCTTCTTCGGCTTTTCCTTCTTGTCGCCCTCTTTCTCTTCCTTCTTCGCGCCTGGCGCCCATTCGGGCTTTCCAAGGCCGGATGGCCTCATGGTAAGGCCGATTTTTGACTCGGGAATGCTGTTCTTGAGCGAAACTGTCGAGATTTTCGCAAGCACATGGTCGCCCTTTTTCAGGGTTTTCTTGCTCTCGCGGCCCACAAAGCTCTGCGAATTCTTGTCATAGGAAAGGAAGTCGTTGGTTATCTGCGAAAGGTGCACGAGCCCCTCGAGCGGGCCGAGCGAAATGAACGCCCCGAATTCCACGATTTCGCCTGCCTCGCCCTCGAACACTTCGTTCACCTCGGGTTTGTAGCAAAGCGCGTCAAACGTGACTGTGTGATGGGTTGCCCCGTCCCCGGGAATCACTCTTCCGTCGGAGATTTCCCTCGGGTTCCTTATGGAGATTATGATTCCGAGATCCTTGTCAACCAGCCTTTCGTAGTGCTCCCTCAGTATTTGCAGTACCGATTCCTCCAAGGACATGGAGAACAATTTCGGAGGTATGCTGACAACGTCTCTTATGGTATAAAGTGTATACATTCAGACCCACCCTTAAGATTAGAGTTTGATTATTCTAGATTTTGCGAGGAGAAACTTTATATAGGGTTCCTAGGGGCTCGGTTGAGGAAGGAAACCATGCCTTATTGCGATCGGATTGAACTGCCGGTCAAACTCAAGCGTTGCGAGCAAATTTTTCGGCGTTACGTTATAATCGGAAGCCAGCATCGCGAGCGCCTCTTCCGGGGTTAGCCATCCGTCTTCGATTCCGGTCCCTATGGCAGGCATTGCTTCCATGATGCAATCCCGGACCAAAGGGAGAAATCGCAAAACCTTCCCCCCATTGCTCCCTTTCATCGGAAGCGCAGGCGGTTGCGGCTGCGCGCGGGGCTTTGCTTCGGGGGCAGGGGCTTCGGGCTCTGGGGATTTTGCTTTGCGTTTGCACCAATTATTCGGAGAGCGGAATATGACTGAAGTGTCAAATTCGTCTTTTTTTGGGCGGTTTTTTCTCACCATCTCCCGCTTGGCCGCAAAAACAGCTTTCTGGTAATTCCTGAAATAGTTTTTCGAATGCTTGTACAGCGAACTGTCCCGCTTGTTCATGGCAGTGGGGCAAAGCTCGGTTACGCCATGCTCTTCGAATATTTTTATGATTTCGTTCACAATAAACTTCCTGGAAAACGTTCGCTGTTCTTTTTGGCCGGCTGGATCGAATTTTTTTGCCTGTTTGGGTTTCCCCTCCTGCCGAAGATATTCAGTGGTTGCAAGAAGGGCCCCGTTCAGCCCGCCCGGGAAGAGGCGGCATGCGGCACCGTAAAGCGGCTGGTCGTTTTCCCTCAGGGCTGTTTTTGAAATTTCTCCCTTGTGCTTTTTCCCAAATTCTAACAGCCCGTCAATCACTTTTTGCCGGCTCCATTTCGCCCCTTCCTTTTGCAACGCCCCGTATTTGTCAGGCGGCGGCTTTTGCGCGAGCCACTTGTCCAATCCGGTTTCCTGGATTTCGGAGATCAGAAACTTATTGAAGAAGAAAAATTTCTTGTTGCTGGCATTCGGCCGCACAACAGGCAGCGCGCCGGATAGGACATGCCGTTTCAGGACCGCTTCGGGGATGGCAAGCTCCTTTATTGCATCAGGCTTGCTGATCAGCGCGCTTCTTATCCCCAGGAAATAGCGTATATCCTCCCCTTGCACCAAAAAAGTGGAATGGCCGCCATTGGACTTGGTTGCAGGAAGCCCCATGTTCATAAAACCTTTAACGAGCCATTTGTCAATGCCCAAAAGCTCCCCAAGCTCTGCGAAAGTGTATGCTCGCTCAGGATTGATCTTGTTTATCGCACCCGCGTAATCTATTACAATATCGTAGATGTTTGTGAATACCTCCCCTAGCTTAAAACTTGGCGGGAGGTAATGGCGGGTTTTTCCGCTGGGAAATTCAAGAATTATAGCCTCGCTCGGATTATTCGCTATTCGCCTGTCAATTGGGTCCGTGGAGCAATTGAATTCGCGTGCAATCTCTTTGGGTGTCTTGTAACCGCATTCTGATTGCAGAAGCCTGGCCACTTCTCTTCCGGTCGTATTGGGTTTTCCATTAGTCAGCGCTTCGAGCCCGATCTGCGCCAGTTCGTAGGTATGCGTTGCCTGCAGGCGGATTGGGACCAGCTCTAGAATAGGTTTCTTTTTCACAGGCCTCCCGCGCGCGGGCCGCAAACCGGGAGAAAGGGATTCGGCAGGAGGGGGCGCGTTTTCCAAAAGTGCATTTCTTAGGCGGGCGGGCGCCTCTTCGGTTTTCCAGCTTATGCCCAGAAGAATCAGCGATTGCCGGATGGGCGGAAACAGGCTGGCTGATTTTTCAAGCGCGCGCTTGCTAATGCCGTACTCTTTGGTGATATAACTTGACTTTTTAATCCGTTCAGTCTCGGATTTTTGGGATTCCAACTCGATTATATCGATAATTCTTATCAAAGAACTGAGTCTCATCCCGCGCACGGTTCCCAGGCCGATTGCAGTGACTTTGGTGGACATTATGCCTTTCTTAAACTCCGTGAAAGATTGAGGAAGAGATAGTTTTCCCTGGATTGGCAGTGCAACGGTTTCGGGCATGCATTAATTTGGCGCTTAAAACTATTTAAACACTAATACACACTAAAAGAATCAGAATACCCGGTTGCTGTAATAGTCGTCCAGCGACTGCAAATACTGCTTTTTGAAAATCCCCCTGTCCTTAAGCAGCTTCAGTTTCTTGAAGGATGAAACCAGCTGCTTCGGAATCCCGTATTGCTCGGGCTTTTTGCGCAGTTCCTCGACCGCATCCTTTGCCGTTACAAGCTTCCTGCTTTTGACCGCCATAATTCTGCAGCCCTCGATGTACCTGCTGTGCGAATCAGCGTGCTTTTCCAGGAATTTTTCCACATCTTTGGTGATGTGCACAAAAGGTCCCTGCACGCTTTTCACTGCAGGCAGTTTTTCATCATGCACCTCGAAGAATATTGCGCATTCCTTCCCGTCGCTCCAGTGGAAATAGCCAAGCGGCCTGAAACCCTCGCATTCAAGAAAACGGACGATGATTCCGCAGGATTTTTTCAATTGCGGCCAGAGAATGTCCTCAACCAGTTTCGGCTTTGGCGCCGGGAAAGTCAGAATGAATTGGTAGGTTCCGCGCATTTTCACATTCGAAGCCAGCTTTTTCACATTCACTGGCTTCTTTTTTGGGAAGAACAAATCTTCGGATGGATTTTTCAGGAATTGCTGGCACGCGAAAATGAATTTTGAAAGCGAAGTTGCTGAAACAGCTGCTGCCACATTTCTTTCCCGGTCAACCGGGTCAATTACAATCAATGCAGCTTGGTCGAACTTTTTCCGCAAATCAATAGTGTGATGCTCTTCGATATCCAGAACCGGCTCGCGCCACTCAGCCGCAGCTTGCACTAGTTCGATAAATGAGCCGTAACTGAGGATGAGCAGCTCGCACAAATAGCCTGAGAATCCTTCAACCCTTAGTTCTGCGCCATAAACCCCAATCCCTTTCAGGAACCGCTTGAGCAGGCGCACATCATCGCGCATCTTTTCATTCGTTTTCCCGTTCACGTATTTTGTGTGAAACTGCGTCCGGTCAACGCTGGTTGCGCGCTCGTCAATGGAATTGATTTTGTACGCTGGCACAATGTCCAAATGCGCGCCATGCATGTCCGCCTGCAGATACGGGTGCTCGGCATAGCCGATTTCCCACTTGTGCGGCTTGACCGCTTTTTTCGCCCATTCCAAGCCTAGGTCTACGAGGTCTTTGCGAGAATAGGAATTCGGAAACAGCATGAATACATCAAAGTCCTTGTCTCCGGTCAGGTTGGTTCCCTTGGCGATCGAGCCTGCGAGCACCACTTCTATATTGGCTGGAACGACTTTTTGCAGGCGCGTGAAAATCTCGCCCACAATTTTCTTCTCCTGCGCGAGCTCGGCTTTTGAAGGCTTGATTTTTTTGAGAACCGAATTGAGCACTTTCTGCGTATTCGGATGGGGCAAAAGCATAGGGAGGATTAGATAAAGCACGAATTAAATAGGTTTAGTAGGTTTAGTGCGTCATTACCCTTCGGAACACTTCAACCCTCAAGCCCGGATTTTGCCTGGCATTTACAAAATTCTGCAAAGCAATCATGGTTTTTGGATTGAGCCAGGTCGCGATATTGTAAGTTTTCGCATTATTGTCATCAACTGCAAAGCCCACGGCAACGCGGCCCAACGTCGGGCTCCTGCTTTTCTTTCCTCCCGCGATATCCACAGGAAAACTGGCGCCCCATTGGTAATGGCCGCCTGTGCGGTCAGTGCTTTTGAAAGAAAGAATGAGCCCTTCCAAAAGCGGGAGCGGAATGTCTGCGCCCAAGATCGGATCCGCTGCCTCGCGCTGGATAATGCTGAAAGTATAGCCATCATAGCGCACCCTTACCCCCAGGGTAACGAATTCTGCGCCAGCCCGCTCGCGGCCGCCTGCCAGGTCCCTTAGCTGGAGCCCGATGTCAACCGTATTCGCGAGGTTTCCTGAAATCACAAATCTTCTTGCGGCTTCCATGAGCCTGACTTCCCTGCTGCCTATTTCGCCCACGCCCAGGGTTCCTTTTAGTTTTCCGGAAATCTCGAACCCATGGCGGTAGGCCATGGTATCCCCGTTTGCGAATTTGAGAAATGTCCAGCCATCTATGGTGGAAAGATACGCGGGATTGCTGTAGCGCGTTGCAGCTGGGGAAACCGTTGCAGCAGGAGGCTTTTTGACCGAAGCAGCTGGCTTTGGTTGCGCTGTTTTTTTCGGAGTTGGCGCTGTGGCGGCGGCCTGTAGTTCCGGCACTGAAATGGACGGAATTTCAAAGCGCTTGCCTGTTTCAATCGGTATGAAGTTTTCGACTTGAGGCGGAACTTTTGCGAATTCAATTATAGCAGGAGGAGTCGCGGGTAATGCAGCCATACAACCTGTTTTTACCACGTGAATTAATTAATGTTGTGGAAAAGGGAAAAACAGAGAAAGGAGGAAAAAATGGAAAAATAAATTACCTCCGCCTAATGCAAGTTTATCGGTTTTATCGGAATCCCCTTGAAGACAACCATTCGGGTCGGCCTCAGGCTGGATTTCTTCACGTCGTCCCAGTCAACCCGGACTGTGACGCCCTTGCCCAGGTTCAGGAACATGTTCGTTTTGACCTTGTCGTTGTCATCCAATGAAATCCCTGCGCGGACTATTTTGGACAGGGGCGCATCTATTCCGATTTCAGTAATTTTCCCTGCGCATGTTTCTTTCAACGAAAGATTTATTGGGCCGTCTTCGGTCTTTCCAACCTGCGCGTCAAACCCGTAGGTCGGCTTCTCCTTCTGCCCTCCGAACACCCCGAATGTGAGCCACCTGAAAATAGCCATCCTTAATCCGACCCTGGTCGTGGTTGCAGGCGATTTGCCCGGCTTTTCAGTCTGGGTGGTTGCCACTCCCACGTCCACGTTCTGGGTTTTTCCGACTTTGCCGAGCCTGAGGCCGATTTCCGCAAGGGTGCGGGTCATTTTGTTTCCCCATTCGCCCTTCATGACGTTCAGGCCGATTTTTTTGTTTATCGAAGGCCCGGTTTCAAACCAGACGCTGTGCTCGCCGTTCTGCCCTGCGAATACCGCGGCGCCCGGTGCGCCCAAGGGCCTGAAAGGCGGGTTGCCCCATCTTGTTGCAGCCGGATTCTGCGCCACCGGAGCCGGCTTGGGCTTTGGAGCAGGCACTGCTTTTACTGGAGCTGCAAAAGCGGATTTCGCAAACAGTGAGAGTGCGATTCCGAGCACTATTGACGCGAGAGTTTTCCCGATGCCAAAGCTGCTGATTTTTCTATTTTCAATTTGGCGTATCCTTGAACTGAACTGCTCTGCAGCGTCCTGTTTTTGTCTGCGGCATTCCTTGTGGTTTGGCATCTGTTGTACTGCCCGTAGCGCAAGGCAAAGGAATTCCAAATGATTTTTCTCGTGCAATTGGTCCAGTGCGGTGGTTACCAGAGTTTGGTAAGCTTCACCGATTAGTCTATACTTCACAAAATCTGATTCCCCTTCTTCAGTTTCCAACTTTTTTGCGTGCCAGAGTGCTAATTGGAAAAGCTCGTCTGCCATTGTTAGCTCGCCTAGTGCCACTCTGAAGACGGCAATGCGGAAGGTATAACCTGCCCTTGAGGAGCAGTCCTCTATTGTGCCCCCAAGTGCCAATTGCTGTGCTATATCCAAAAATTGCCCGATATCCTCGGGTGACTTTCCTGCCCCGGTAACCCATTTAAGAAAAATTTTGGCATAAACCTCGAATTCACCGTCAGAATCTTTCGTGAACTTGCTGTAGGCGGTAGCTTGCGCTTTGGAAAAAGCGTAATGGAACAGGCGCAAGGCCTCGGATGTTTCTCCACTATCCGCTTTCTTCCGCGCGAATTCGCAGATTATGTCCATTTTAAAAACGTCAAATGGTTTAGAAGGGTCCTTGCCTGGTTTGGAATGGTTTCCCTCTGAGTTCTTTCCCTCGTCCATTTTTTTAAGAGATTGCGCGAGTTCTTCATATTCGCGATGATCGCGTATAAGCCATTCCAGGGAATCTCTAGGCGCGTATGCATGAGCCAGAAAAAAATTGGTGATATCTGGATTGCGCACTTCTGACACTCGCGGTTGAATGTCGCCATGTTCCTCTATCAAGCTTCCGTCTTTTTGTACTGTCACATCTTTTTTTCCCATCCCAATCCCCCCATTTGTGGCTTATTCTCCACATCTTGTAATGTATTACCACTCGCAAGCTATATATACATTTGTGGTGAGAATAAACACCACAAAATAGGATGGAGAAGGAAGAACGAGGGAAGAAAGAACGGTGGAAACAGAAGAAACTGGGGAGAATATGGCTGGAGAACTGGAAACTCTGGAAGAAATGGGGCTGTCTGCAAACGAGGCCAAGCTTTACCTAATGCTGATCAGGGGCGGGGAAATGAAAGCCAACGAGCTTTCAGTGAAATCCGGCCTGCAGAGAAGAACCGTTTATGACACCATGCAGCAATTGGAAAAGAAGGGCATGGTGGGCAAGGCGGAGATTTCAGGGGTTACGACCTTCTCGGCTTCGCCGCCGGCTGCACTCATGAGCTTCCTGGATGAGAAGAAAAATTCGCTCGAGAAAATCCTGCCCGAGCTTTCAAAGAGATTTGAAGCAGAAGAGAAAACACAGGTTTCAGTGTTGTATGGGGTTGGCGGAATAAAAACTGTTTTAGAGGACATTCTGGAAACAAAGCCCGACTGGTATTATTCCTACCACGGGCAGATGCAATTCTATGACCTGATGCCAAAATTCATCCAGATGTTCCATGACAAGTGCGCGAAAATGGGGATAAACACGAAGTATCTTTTGCTGGATGTGCCCCAGGCGCGCGAGCGCTCGAAATTAATGAGGCACGCAGAAGTCAAATTCATAACTCCAACAACCATCTCGGCGGGAGTATGGTGGACCTACAAAAACAGGCTGATTCTGTTCGTGCTTCCAAAAGAGGGAATTCCGATAACCATGTTCATCAAGAACGAGGAGCTGGCAAAAGCGTTCACCAGCTCATTTATGGAAATGTTCAACTCGCACAAAGGCCCGCTTTACCGAGGGGATGCGGTTCCTAGGAAGAAAGCTTGAACTCCTTCACATCCTGGTAAACGGGCCCGTTCGGAGTCAGCTCGCTCTTTTTCAAAATGAAGTTTTCCACTTTCTGTTCGCCCAAAATGAAGCCCGAATTCTTTTCCAGAAACGCCTTTGCCTCGACTTTCCTGCTTGCGCGCGCGATTGTGAGATGCGCGACAAACGGCTTGTCAGGCTTCAGGCCAAGCCTGCTCATTTTCTTATTCACCTGCGCCGCGAGTTCGCTTAATTCCGCGCTTTCGCAGGCAATCCAGACCACGCGCACGAATTTTTCATTGGGGAAAACACCAACCCCTGAGAAATTTAATGTGAACAAAGGCAATGCGATTCCCCTGAGCGATTCAATCGCTTCGTCTGCCTTGTCTTCGGAGATATCGCCCAAAAACTGGATTGTCAGGTGGAGATTGTCCTTTTCCACCATCTTGAAGCCGGAATCGGATTTAGCCAGCTCCTTCTGGAGCGCGACAACTTTGGTGCGCAATTCAGGCGCCAGATCAACTGCAATAAAAGCACGCATGGAAAATCAACTCATTTTGTTATTGCGAAAATGAAGAAAAACGGCGAGCGAGAAATCGCGAGCCGGTTTTTCGACACCTTCTTGGTTTCCTCGGTATTTTGAGGGGTTCGGGGCCAAGAGAATAGAACAATGTTGGCCCCGCATGCGGTCGCCGGGATTTGAACCCGGGTTATAGGCTTTCTTCTTCCACCACAAAAGTCTTTTCTTTTGGGTTCGACCAGCCTTTTCTTTTTTAAAAGAAAAGGACCCGATTTTCGCCCGAGGCGAAAATGGGCGCATTCGAGCAGTGAGCTCGAATAGCGTGGGCTTGGAAGGCCTAAGTCCTACCAGGCTAGACTACAACCGCGCATAGTTCACATATTTTGGCAGGCAATAGTTAAAAAAGTAAGTTCAAGGATAGAGAGGAAACTAAAATAGAAAAAGAAAGAGAAAAAAACAGAAAAAGAAAAGGAAAAAAGAACCCGCTTACTTGGCGAGTTCCGCGTCCACTGCCGTCTTCAACGAAGCCCAGTCAGCGCTGACAGGCTTGCCGTTTACAAAGAGCGAGGGTGTTCCGCTCACTCCTGCAGCAGACCCGTCCTTCATATCCTGCTGGACTTTGCTCGCGTAAGTGTTGCCGTCGATACATGCATTGTACTTCGCCGTGTCCAACCCGATGTCCGCGCCGAACGTCTTCAGGTTTGCAATCGAGAAATCGCCCTGGTTCTCGCCTTTCTGCGAGGAGAAGAGCTTCACGTGCATTTCCCAGAACTTGCCCTGTACGCCTGCGCATTCAGCGGCATTGGCCGCATCAAGGCTCTCTTGGCCCAGGAACGCGTAGTTCTTGAAGATATACTTCACACTTGCCCCCTTTGCGATGTACTCGCTTTTCAATTTAGGAATCGGGGATTCGTAAGCCGCATATTTGCTCTTCAGGTAATCAATAACGTCCTGTCGTGTGCCCTCAGCCGCTCCGCAGAACGGGCACTGGTAATCCGCAAACATCACAACTGTTACTTTCGCATCTGCAGGGCCGAGCGAATAGCTTCCGTTCGTGTTTATGTTTACCGCTGCAACATCGGCCTTTGCTCCGGTGTTTGCCGCTGCGCCCGTATCCGCCGCTGCACCAGTATTAGCTGCCGCGCCCGTAGCCGGGACAGTGGCCGCGGATATCTGCAGGGTTCCGATGGAGTTCGAGAGCTTGTCAACTGAAACAAACATCACTCCCGCGACCATCAGTGCCGAGACTAGAATTACAATACTTAAGATATACAATGCTCTCTCGTCCAAATAAAACACCCCCGATTCGCCAACGAAAAGTCGGCAAATATGGTAACCTATATATTGCTATAATTATGGGTAATCTCCTATTTAAACCATTTGTTTTGATTCGGGGAATAACCAGTTCGCCGGATATTCCCGGACGAATTTCCGGGAGAAACAAAAAAGAAAGAGTGCGACCGCCGGGATTTGAACCCGGCTCGCGAAATTGGCAATCTCGAGTCCTAACCAGGCTAGACTACGGTCGCTCTGATATATATTTTCTGAGGATTTAATTAAAAATACTGTTGCTCGCGGATGCGGGGCCGCGGCAGGCGTTTTCCGCGCTGTCCAAGCCTGCGCTAAGCTTATATTCGCTGAAATGCAAAATGACAAACATGGCAAAATCAGCTACCATGACCGTGGACATGACTTCCTACTACAACAAAATAGGCGAAATCGCACCGCCGCTCAGCGAGAGGATTACGACCCTTACGGACCCTCGCCTGATTGCCCTGAACCGGCAGATTGCGGGCATAGTGCCAAAAAACTGGGAAAAGAAATACCGATTTTATGTGAAAAACATTGACGCCAACGAATCCGTCGGAGTGAATGAAACTGAAAAATTCAGGATTGCGAGCGTGATCAAAGTCCCCTGGGTCATGGCATTCTATCATTGGATTGAAAACGAGGTTCCTGAAAACGAAAAAAAGGGCGAGCTGAAATTTGTCAGGGACAGGATCCATGGAATTCTGGTAAAGAGTAACAACTATTTTTCAGACGATATCGTTGAGCGACTGGGCGAGAAAAATCTCGGGGCCTGCCTTGCCGGATATGGAATCAAGCTGCCTGAGGGGAAACTGACCGAAGCCGAGGCGCGGAAAATTCTCGCAAATCCAAAGCTAAAGCCACTTTTGAAAGAATACACGCTGCGGCCAAGGAACAGCAACCGGAAAAAAGGCGAGCTGATCGGCTATAGGGAAAACCTGTTCGAGCTCGTTGGCCTGGAAAAGGTCAACCGGATTATGGAGACAATGGGGATGGACCTGAAAGTTAAGCAAATTATCCCCGAAAGCGGAAGGGTTTACGAGAATCTTATATCCATGGTGCAGATTTGCAGGGCATTCGAGCTGCTCTATGCATCGGCTTCCGGAAACGGGCCGATTTCCAAGCAAAGCGCGGCAGAGATGTACACGAACATGAGCAGCAAGGAGAAGCCGCGATTTTTCCCAAAGCCTTTCGAGGGCAATCCGGTTTACCATAAAACAGGCCTGAATGACCAGGCGGTCAGTGATGTGGCGTTGGTGAATGTCGGGGGCACGTGGTATGCGCTTGGGTTCAGCCTGAAAGCGGCATCGTTCGGGAAGGAATATGCGCAGGCGAGGTACGATTTTATCAACCTAATAGCAAAGGGGATTGCCGACACGATGACAGGACCTTCGGAGCTGGCGAATGTGAGGTTGAGCAGAAGGTAAATCTATAATAATAAAGGAAGCCTAATTTTTTCATGAAGTTTTCGGTTCTGGCGGACGCATACGAGAAAATAGAGGCAACAGCCGGCAGGCTGGAAATGACGGGCATACTTTCCGAGCTGTTCAAAAAAATGAATTCACCAGCCGAGGCAGAGAAAATCGCCTACCTACTCCAGGGGGTTGTCGCTCCCCCGCACAGGGGAATTGAGCTGGGCATGGGCGAAAAATTCGTAATGCAGGCGATCGCGCTCGCATCCGGCTATGCGCGGGAAGCTGTGGAAAAGGAATACAAAAAAGAAGGCGACCTGGGGCTGGTGGCGCAAAAGCTGCTGGAAAAAAGAAAACAGCAGTCGCTCCACTCAGAGGAGCTGGCGGTGGACAAGGTGTTCGCAAGCTTCATGAAAATCGCAACCTCTGGGGGCCAGGGGAGCCAGGAGCAGAAAATCAAAATGCTGGCAGAGCTTCTGAATTCCGCCTCTCCGCTGGAAGCAAAATTCATCACCCGTTTTCCCATGGGAAGAATGCGATTGGGAATCGGGGACCCGACAATTCTGGACGCATTTTCCACTTATTCGGCTGGGGACAAGAGTTTGCGCGAGCCGCTTGAGCGCGCGTACAATTTATGCAGTGATTTGGGGCTGGTTTCAAAAACTTTTATGGATGGCGGGATAAGGGCGATTCAGAAATTTGAAATGCAGGTGTTCTCGCCAGTGAGGCCTGCGCTCGCAGAAAGGCTGAACTCGCCAGAGGAGATCATGGAAAAACTGAAGGACTGTGTGGTTGAGGCGAAATACGACGGCTTCAGGATGCAGGTGCACAAAAAGGCGGACAGGGTCATGATTTTCTCCAGAAGGCAGGAAGAGATGACGCGCATGTTCCCGGAAGTTGTTTCCGCTGTGCAGAAACTTTCCGCCAAGGAGATTGTTTTCGAAGGCGAGGCGCTTTCCATTGACAAAAAAACAGGCAAGTTCCTTTCGTTCCAGCAGACAATCCAGCGCAAGAGGAAGTACGAGGTGAAGGAAATGAGCGAGGAATTCCCGCTCAGGATTTTTGCCTTTGATTTGCTGTTTTTGAATGGCGAGGATTTGACCGGTGAAAAATATCTGGACAGAAGGAAGAAACTTGAGAAAGCGATTTCCGGGAGCGAACTGATCCAGATGAGCGAATCAATTAGGACAAAGGATGCGAAGGAGCTGGAGAAATTCTTCAACTTTTGCATAAACAAGGGGCTCGAGGGGATTATCGCCAAGGATTTGAATTCACCCTATGTTGCCGGGGCCCGTAAATTCGCCTGGATAAAACTGAAACGGAGCTATGGCGCGATGGTGGACACGGTTGACCTGGTGATTGTCGGCTATTATCTGGGCAAGGGGCAAAGGGCTGATTTTGAATTTGGCGGGCTTCTTGCGGCAGTGATTGATGACGAGGACGGAAGGTTCAAGACAATTGCGCGCATCGGCTCGGGTTTCACTGAAGAGGAAATGAAGGATTTGGAGAAAAAGCTGGATGCGATCAAAACAAAACAAAAACCGAAAAAACTGGATTCGGAAGTTGAGCCCGATTTTTGGGTTGAACCGAAATATGTGATTACCGCTTCTTCGGATGAGATCACGCTTTCCCCAATGCACACCGCGGGCAAAAGAGGGAGCGACAAGGGATACGCGCTGAGATTTCCCAGGATGACCGCGATTCGCGATGACAAGGGGCCGGATGATGCCACCACTGTTTCCGAGATAATTCACATGTATGAGCTGCAGAAGAAAAAAATGACTGCAAGATAGGAAACAAGAATCCGCCTGTTATTATTTGTCTAATGTTAGTTTTCTTTTCCCATTTCGAGTTTCCGTTTTTTGCGCTTCAAAAGCATGAGGATTAGGAAAACCGGCACGAACATGAAAGCTACCAGTAGGGTTACGGTTATTGCTCCGGGCACGGTGCGGATCAATTCCCAAATTCCCAGGGAGTGCTCTTCAGGAACCAGGGGCAATGGAGTCGGAGTTAGGAGGTATGTTGATGCCTGCTCTGCAAGATTGCTTGCATTGGCATAATCCCCTATTTGATACGCCAGATATGCCTGGCTTAGGAACTTTTCAGCTTCGGTAACCACCTGTCCCTGATTTTTCGCATCGTCCAACTGTTTTTTCACCTTGTCGATTTCTTTCTTTGTTTTTTCTTTTTCAATTGCAATTTCAGGGGAGGTTGGAACACACGCATTGCTTGTGCATTTTTCTCCGCTCGCGCAGTCGCCGTCGGCGCAGCATTCGTAGGGAACCCACACATGGTTTTCAGCATGGCCGCAGGTTCCGGATACTACGGCACAGGAGTTGTCAGTGCAAACGCTGTCGCTCGCGCAGTCCAAATTGCTGCAGCAGTCATAACTGGTCCAGGCATGGCCCAGAGCTTTTCCGCACACTCCCGTGATCCTGGTGCATCCGCCAACCAGGCACTTTTCGTCGTCTGCGCAGTCTGAATCCGAAGTGCAGGGAGGAACAAGGCAGGCAACCGGAGTCATTGTCTCTTCCGCAGACAAGGAGGAATACCTGGCCAGAATTGTGTAACTTTCAATTGTGAGAGGAGTGAATGATATTTTTCCCTGCGCACCAGTAATCCCGCTGGTTTCAGTGAACCCGCCTATTTGGAACAAAACAACCGCACCAGCGCGCCCCCCGTCCTTGTCGCTGACTTTTACTTCAACAGCATAGCCTTTGCACACTTTCGAAGGAATGTGAATTGTCAGATTGTTAGGAACGTTGTTATCTGGAGAAATGACAGACTCGCAATCGATTGAAGAACCGGTGGGGTAGGTTGCATTCAGGAGCGGGGAAAAGATGACAGTTCCAAGAGCAGAATCATCATACCAGTCATGAATGGTCGCGCTTACGTCAGAACAGTAAGTCGTGCCCCAATAATTGTTTTGGGCATTAACGCCAGCTGCCTGGCCGTTGTAAAGCGAGAAAAGAGCGTTGAGATAGAAATAATTGTGGGTTATGTTGTTGCCTAAAGATGAATCGAATATGCTCATACCCGCAATTGAATTGAGATATAGGGAATTTTCGATGATAGTGTTTTCAGAAGAAGAATCAAGAACAAGGCCGCTTTGGCCATTTTCATGGAGAGAGTTGTTTTGAACGGTTATGTTCAAGGACGATTGGAGATTGATTCCGCTGGCAAAGCCCGAAATCATGCAGTTCTTTATGGACGTGTTCTCCTGGCCGGTCATATTCACTCCATAACCAGTTCCATTCCCCATGAGCGCAGATCCGTTGCAGTCCAGGATTATGTTGCTTGCGCGCAGGGTCAGCGCAGTGCCGTTGCATATAAGGTCAAAGGGAAGCGTGGTGCTTAGGACGAGAATATCGCCGCATGCTATGGTGGTTACAACAGTGCCTACTGTAATATTGATTTGTGAGGTGATTGAATTGTCGCTGGAATCGTTCGCAGTGACTGAAATCCGGTAAACTCCATTGCCAAGGATAGTGGAGTTGGTGAGAACCCCCGTATTCATGTCCATGGTGAAATTTCCGGTGTCATTTACGAAATAGTAAACAGTGCCGGAATTGTCACTGGCATCCAGGACATAGGAAAATACCGATTCCAGGGCAACTGCTCTGTTGATTGGAACAGTGTTCCACGTTGGAGCAATGGTGTCCAGCACGGTGACATTGAACTGCACGATGTTCGCATTGTTGCTGGAATCATTGACAGTGACCAAAAGAGGGTAAAATCCTACTGCCAGAGTTGTTGCATTGGTCAAATTGCCGGTGTTGATGTCCATGGCAAAATTCCCGGTGTCATTTACGAAATAATAAACAGTGCCGGAATTGTCGGTGGCGTTCAGGTCATAGAAGAAGGGGAATCCTACTTCGGCTGTCTGATTTTCCGGGGTTTCTGCCCATACCGGGGTCAGCGTGTCCAGCACCGTGGCATTGATCTGCGCGGTACGCGGATTGTTGCTGGAATCATTAATCGTGACCATAAGAGGATAGATCCCGAGGGACAGGCTTGTTGCATTGGTCAAATTGCCGGTGTTGATGTCCATGGCAAAATTCCCGGTGTCATTTACGAAATAATAAACAGTGCCGGAATTGTCGGTGGCGTTCAGGTCATATTCAAAAGATGAAACCGAGCCAATGGACTTGTTGACCGGGGTTTCAACCCATGCGGGCGCGGTCGTGTCGGTCACATTTATCCGGATGACCGCGGAGATGCTGTTTGAAAATGCTCCGGAAGCAGTAATGTTCAGGGAATAATTTGCCCCCAGTGGGAGGTAGGTAGCATTTGTAAGATTGCCGTTGCTGCTATTTATTGCAAAATTAGTCGTGTCATTTATCGTATAAGTGGTCGGGAAAAGGTCGGTCGCATTGACATCATAGGCAAAAACAGAACCTACTTCGGCCGTCCTGTTTGATAGCGATTCCAGCCATTCTGGAGGCCCGGTGTATTGTATTATTGCGTAGGTTGAGCCGGGGAAAAGCGAGTAAAGCGCGAGCGTATTGCTTGTGGCGTTCGAAGTGCCGTTCAGCATTGTCCAGCCGGAGGAATTGTATTTCCACAGGTCAAACGCTGCCGGGTTGTATTGGCTTGGAACTTCTGCGTCAAACCAGGTAAGGGCGATGTAGTCGATTGAAACCGAAGTAGTGTTTGCAGTGATGTTCACGAATTTCTGGAGGAACGAAGTTGTGTTTCCGGGAATCGAGGTTGAGTTCCCGGCCCATTTTATGCTGAACGAGGTGCTGTTTTCAACAGTGTCGATTATGCTCAGGCTTGTGTAATTGGTGTAATTGCCATAGACGCAGTCCACCATGAGATTTCTAACATTGAAGGAAAGGCTTGTGATGTTCAATGATGGCAGGATAGCTGTCTTGTTAACCACAAAATCAACAGTGTTGTTGTAAAGGTGTGTGTTGGTTGCGAGCGTGTTGTTTGAGTTCAGGATATAAATGCCGTATTGCTTGTTCTTGTATGCTGTGTTGTTCAGCAGGGTGTTGTTGGTGGAGAAATAATCAAGCCAGATACCATGGGCGGTGTTGTTGTACAGGAAATTGTTCGTGACATTGTTGTTTGAGGAGTTGTAGATGTAGATGCCGGAATAGGTGTCGTTGTAAACATAATTGTCCGTGATATTGTTGCCGTTTGAGAAAGCGTAGATGAGGATGCCTTCATAGCGGTTGCCGTTGAGGGTGTTGTTCGCAACAGTGTTGTTGTTTGAGCGCAGGTAGAGTTGGATGCCGTACTGGGTGTTCCAGTAGATAGTGTTGTTGGTGATGGAATTGTTTGAGGCGCCCTGGAGATAGATACCCTGGGTGCCGGAGTAAACAGTGTTATTGGCGACGGTATTGTTCAGGGCGCCCTGGAGATAGATGCCGTAGGTATTGTTGTACACGAGATTGTTGGAAATGGTGTTATTGAGCTGGCCGTTATCGAGCACAATGCCGGAGTAAGCATTGTAGACAATGTTGTTCGCGAGCGTGTTGTTGTTTGACGAGGAACCGAGGTAAATGCCGCGGTAGCCTGAGCCGATGGCCCGGAGGGTGTAGTAGGCGGTGTTGCCATTGAGAACATTGTTTGACGAAATCCAAAGAATGATGCCATAGCCGTTGCCTGACGCCGTGTTATTGTAGGCAGTGTTGTTGGAGAGCGTGTTGTTGTTGGAATAGATAAGGTAGATGCCGTACAGATTGTCAAACATGGCCCTGCTGTTTTCCAGGAGATTGTAGTACGAGTAAGCGAAGTATACTCCGTAATAGTTCCAGCCGGAAGTTATGTTTGTCAAGTGCGAATTGTTTGTGTAATGCAGGAGCAGGCCGTTGTTTGTCCGGATGTCCGAGCCGTTTATGAGAATGTTTTCCAAAACCGAGCCGGTGGCATTGCAAAGTATCAGTTCGGAATAAACTTCATCGCTGCGGGTTGTTTGTGAATTGAAATAGCCTATGGGCCTTCCTGCCGAACCGGTGTTGCCCTCAATCACGCTTGAGCAAACAGCCGCTCCGTCCACCCACAGGTCCCAGTAGGTGTTGTCCTGCGCGATGTTTCCAGTGAGGTTGCTATCCGAGGAGGTCTGCAGCCAGATTCCATAGTTGGAATTGTTGTAGGCCGTGTTGTTGACGAGAGTGATGTTGACGGGGCCATTGAGCCAGAAGCCGTTTTTGGTGTTGTTGTAGGCGGTGTTATTGAACGCCATTGTGCCCAAGCCAGAGAGGACAAAGCCGTTCTGGGTATTGAACGCACTGTTGTTAATGAGAGTATTGTAGTTTATTTGATAGCCGCCACCGCCGGTAATATAAAAGCCATAGCCGTTGCTTGGACCGTTTACGGTGTTGTTGATAACATTGTTGTAGTGCGACCAGCGCTGGATGACAACGCCGTTATTCACCAGGGTATTGTTTGTAATGAGGTTGTAAGCCGGCCCGTCGCTAAGGTAAATGCCGTAGGTGTTGTTCAAGACGTAATTGTGGACCATGGTATTGTTGTTTGAACTGTAGTAGAGGTAGATGCCATAGCCGTTGTTGTAGGCGTAACTGTCCACAATGGTATTGTTGTTGGAATATTGGAAGTATATGCCGGCGTAGGTTGAGGTCGCGTTTATCCTGGAGAGGCGGGTATTGTTCGTATAGCTCAAAACAAGGCCATTGTTTTTCAGCGGGCCGGAGGGGGTTATGGTTACGTCTTCCACAACCGAACTGTCCGCATTGCAAAGGAAAAGTTCGGAATAGGTCCCGCCGCTGATTGTTTGCGTTGAGTTGTAATAGGCGATGGGATTTCCTCCAGTGCCTATGTTGTTCTGAACCACGCTTGTTGAGCAGGCGGGTTGCGAGACGAACAGGTCCCACAGCGAGTTGTTTTGTATAAGATTTCCGCTGACATTGGCATAGGGAGAGCTGACAACGATGCCTGAACCGGTGTTGTTGTAAACAGTGTTGTTGACAGCCGTAATGTAGCCTGCGTTATTGGTTTGGGCGAGTTGGATGCCGTCTGTTGAAATGCCGTGAATAGTATTGTTCGCATAGGTGTTATGGCTGCCATAGCGAAAATCCCAGATGCCACGGTAGCCGTTGGAGATGTCGTTGTATACGAAAGTGTTGTAATTGCAGTTATCATTGGAATAAATGCCGGTTGAACTGCCGCGTATGGAATTATTCACAACAGTGTTGTTTGATCCGCGGCCTTCGAAGTGAATGCCAATCTGGCCGCCGGTGAAGGGGGGGAGTATGTAGAGGGAATTATTGGTGATTGTGTTGTTGTAAGAATAGGATTGGACGAGGATGCTGTCCTGATAGAGGTTGTATAGGGAATTATTTGCGATAGTATTGCCGCTTGAGTATAGATAGACAGTTATGGCATAGGTGCCGTTGTAGACGCTATTATTTATGACATTGTTGTAGCCGGAATAGTTGTAGAGGTAGACGCCATTTGTGTTGTTGTATACGGAATTGTTCTGAATTGTGCTTCCGTTGACTGCGTTGTAATAAATTCCTGTTGAGAAGTATTTTATCGCGCAGTTCTTCACTGTAACGTTCCTCCTGCTGGTTGCATTTATCCCAATGCCGGTCCAGGAGGAACCGGTTATGCTGCGGCCGTTGCAGTTAAGAATGACATCATTGGCTGAAATTATGAAGCAGTTGCTGGAAGAACTCACGTCGCTGGTTAGTGTGTATACGCCCGAACCGACAATGGTGTTGCACCCGGTCACAGAAAGGCTGCCCCCTCCTGCATCAAGGGAAGCGGAGAGAAGCGTGCTGTTGTTCTTGAATAGGGAGGATAAGGAGGACAGACCGATGGAAACAGATAGGAAAAGAATAATGGCACACATGAAAATTGCTACTTTTTTGTACTCTATCATCGCCGCCTCCCAAATATCCCTTTTCTTCTAGGGTATTAGACATGCTCTATATATAAATAGCGCCGAAGCGCACCCGTTGTAAAATTCTATTCGATTTTCCCTGGTTTCTCCGCCATTTCGAGTTTCTGTTTCTTGCGCTTCAAAAGCAGGAGAATCAGGAAAACCGGCAAAAATAGGAGGACTACTAATATAGACACGGTTATTGCTCCGGGCAGGGTATGTATCAATTCCCAAATGCCCTGGGACTTGGGCGGAATTGGAGGCGGAGGCAATGGGGCATTGTCCATGAGATATGTCGCCCGCTGTGCAAGCTCGCTTGCTTTGTTGTAATCGCCGTTCGCATAGGCCGCATCCGCCTGCGCGAGCAGGTTTGCGGCTTCTTCAACCGGCTTGCCCTGCTTCTTCGCCTCGTCCAGTTCTTTTTTCACATTGTCGATTTCCTTCTTTGTTTCGTCTTTCTTCTTTTCATCGATGATTATTGCAGCGCACGCATTGCTTGTGCATTTTTCTCCGCTCGCGCAGTCGCCGTCGGCGCAGCATTCGTAGGGAACCCACACATGGTTTTCAGCATGGCCGCAGGTTCCGGAGATTTTGGTGCATGAATGGGATGCGCAGATGCTGTCGCTCGCGCACTCGGAATCGCTGCAGCATTTATAGCCGGTCCAGGCATGGCCCGCGGCATAGCCGCACACTCCCTCGATTTTGGTGCATCCGCCAACCAGGCACTTTTCGTCGTCTGCGCAGGCGGAATCCGAAGTGCATTTCGGAATTGGATTGTTGGAGCAGTCAACTGAAGAAATTATGGCGACATCGGCCCTGAGAAGCGGGTAGGTTGCCAAAATTCGGTATTCCCCGGTTCTTGAAGCGGTTAGCAGCGCAGAACCGCTGGCGCCGGTGGTGGTGGACATTTCAGTTGTTTTTCCATTGTAGAACAGGGAAACGTCCGCGCTTGTTACTGTCCTATGCTTGTCGCGCACAACAACTTCAAACGGAAAGTTAACGCAGACTTCTTCAGGGACCGAAATTTTCAGGAAGTTGGGCAAATCGTGCCTGGGCTCGACATTGGGGGAAGAGGAGGATAGAACAGTGATGTTAATCTGCACGTTATTCGGATTGTTGCTGGAATCGTTCGCAGTGACCGTGATCTGGTAAATCCCCTCGTCAAGGAAAGTGGCATTGGTGAGAACTCCGTTGTTGATGTCCATGGTGAAATTCCCGGTGTCGTTTACGAAATATTCAACAGTGCCGGAATTGTCAGTGGCGTTCAGATCATAGGAGAACTGCAGGCCCAGGGCTGCTATCTGGTTAACCGGGGTTTCAACCCACTCGGGAGGAGTCGTGTCAATCACAGTGAGATTGATCTGCACGGTGTTCGGATTGTTGCTGGAATCGTTCGCAGTGACCGTGATCTGGTAAATCCCCGGCCCGAGTGAAGTGGAGTTTGTTAGGAATCCGGTGACCATGTCCATGGTGAAATTGCCGCTGTCGTTTGTGAAATATTCCACTAATCCGGAATTGTCAGTGGCATTCAAATCATAGTAGAAGGATGATGCCGAATAAATTGTCTGGTTGGCCGGGGTTTCGTCCCACACCGGGGGCGTGCCGTCCACGGAGGAGAAACTTGTCTGCGCAGTGTCCAGGTTATCGCTGGAATCTAGTGCATACAAAGTTACTGCGTAATCCCCGAAGGCGGTGGTGTCCGGGAAATCAACGCTCCAGTCAGTGGCAGTGGAGTTTGAAAGCGAATAGTTGACAGCTATGCCGCCCGGGTAGGTCACTTCCGCGATCACCTGCGAAACAAGAATATTGTCGCTGACCACCGCGGCTATGGTGACGCTGTCTCCTGCGGACTGCGGCGAGGGGAGCGCACTAAGCGAGGAGATCACCGGGTCGGTGCTGTCCCTTACCTCCACGAGGACGGGCAGGTCGAAGGTAACGGTCGTGGCAAATTCATCATCGAATAAGAATGCGAATGTCGCATTGCCCGAATAGGAGCCTGGCGGCTGGTTCCAGAGAACGCTTAGGTTCGTTTCCACGGTTCCGTTCTCCTGCGCGAGTATGGGCAGTGCGCCCACGAAGTAGGAGAGGTTGGTGCTATTGATAATGCCCGAACCGCTTGTGAGGTTTGAGAAAGTGAGCGTGAGCGCCGATACGTTCGCATTGGTCTCGTCCACATTTGATACGTTTATGCCGAAGGTTGCGTTCTCGTTGTCATACACTATTCCGAAATCAATGTCGCCCACTGCCAGCGCAGTCCCGACATCCTTTTCAAAGGTCATGGAATCGCTTGTGTCCATCACCTGGTGGCCGTCATAGTCGAAACCCTGGCCGCTGATAGTGCCAAAGGACGTTCCGTCCGGCGCGCAGCCCGTGTCCACAAATATTCCGAAAGGAGTTGACCTGCCGTAGCCGATATTTTCCACCGAGGGCGGGGTGAACGAAACACAGCTGGAAAGCAGGCCGATCAGGTCATTGTATGCAAGCGCGACATTGGAAGCGTTTGCCCAGCCGGAGCTGTCATTCATGTTATAGCTTCTGGACATGCCCGAGGTGTAGGAGCTCACTGCGATATGCACACCCGCGGGCGTGATGTTCAGCATCCTGCCGAAGTTCTTGGAATCACTCGCCTGATTGTTTGACTCGTCGTATTCCGAAGGCGTTGCATTGGAAAGAACTGCAAACAGCGGCTTGGATTCCGAACCGCAGGTGCCTGTTTCATGCGTCCAGTTGAAAGCAAGTGTTTCGGAATTCTCAGGGAATGGAAGCAATTTGGCATAATTGAAATCAGCGGTTGATGCGGTGGTGAAAAGCCCGATTCCTCCGTAGGGGATGGGATTGGTTGTGTCATTGTAAGTCATGACCAGCCGGTTGTTGATGTAAATATAGGAAACATTGCCAACTACGACAACTTTTTCCGTGAACCAATCCGAAGCCAGGCTGAAGTTCAGGGATGTTCCCAGGGCCTTGTTTGCGGGCGCGTACTTTGCCAGGTTGACCTTGTAGCCAGTGGCTGCCGCATAGCTGATGTAGGTATAATAATAGTGGGTGCTGTTGGCCCTCCGGTAAACCAGCCCCACCCCGTTGCCCGTCACTCTCTTCATCCTGGCTTCATAGGTGTAATTTTCCAGGTAGGAACTCACGCCGTTTGCATAGACTATCCTGTTCCCGCTTGCAAGCGACTGGCGCAGGACTCCGCTGGAAACAAGCCAGGTGCCCCCCACGTTTGTCCAGAGCACCGGGACCCCGTCAACCTGGTTGAACACGTCATGGAAAAGCGCTCCGCTTAGGTTGCTAGAAACCTGCGAACCTATCAGGTTGCCCGGATCAACCTCGGTGTGATAAAGGGAAACAAGCACAGTGCCGTTCGCAACCCCTGAATTCTTGATGGACACGTTCAGGGTCACATTGTCGCATTCTGTTTTGGCGGCGCGCTCAACCGAGAAATTTACAATGGAGAAATCCGACCCGATCACGTTCATGGAGCGCGAAATATTATTGTCCAGTTCGTTCAGTTCATCAAACGAATTGTTGGCATCAACAACCAGGGTCACGTTGTAAATCCTTATTTGCGTGAAAGTGTAGTTGATGGAAACGGTCGCATTGGTGCCTGCGCTTATGTTCACTGCAGTTGAATTCGCAAAGGCCCCGTCCAGGTAGATGCTTATGTTCGTATCGGAGGCGGTGGAACCTCCGGTGTTTGCAATCAGTGCATTTATGGTGCTCGGGGTGCCAAGAAGCGGCGGAGTGGTGATGTTCATGGAAAGCGGCTTGAGCTCGGGATGCCCGGACATTACCAGGACAATCTGGCGGGGCCAGTCATAGGACTGGCCGATGGAGCGCGTGGTCAGGTTCCAGCCAACGCCGGATTTGGACAGGTTGAACGTGTGCGGGGAGTCGTAAAATATTGCATAGGGGTTTAGGAACTCGGTGGATTCCACATAGGCGACCTTTGGAGTCAGACCATTGACATCGGTAAGTCTGGCTCCGTCAGACTTTGTGCCATTGGACCGGTAGGAGTAGAAGGTTGCACCCGAAACATTTCCGCCCGTGGAATTTATCGCCTGCACCCTTACTGACCACTCGCGTTTTATCACATGGTTTGCCTGCACTGAACAGAAGGTGTTGGTCGCATCCAGCGCGCCGCCGCTTTCCCTGGGCGGCGAATCGGTCAGGTAAATATCTATCAGGCGGTTGTAGCAGAATGTATTGTTCCCGATCATGGGAGTGGAATTCAAAAGGGCCTGAATCCCGTATGCCGAGCTGTTGTAGAGGGTATTGTTTGCGAGCACGGCCCTGGAGCCTGAAAGATAGACGCCGGCATTGGTGCCGGTGGTGCCCCCGTTCAGCGTCAGGTTGTTCAGGATATAGGTGTTATTGGAATTCACATCATATATCCCGTTTATGAGGTTGCCCATTAGCGAGTTGTTGGAGAACGTGTTGTTGCGGCTGTTGACGCTGGCCGTCCCGTAGTTTCCGGTGGAGATGTTGTTGTCGGCTATCGTGTTGTTGCTGCTAAGATAGTAGGCACTATACCTGTCCAGGTAAATTCCCCGCGCATTGCCTGCAAGGGTGTTGTTCACAATGCTGTTGTTGGAGGAAGAGCGGAACCGCATGCCCGCATAGCTGTTGTTGCGCAGAGTGTTGTTTGAAATTGTGAAGTTGTCGCTGAGCACGATATCTATGCCGACCGCGGTTGAAATCACCAGGTTGTCGGCTATGTTGCCGCTGGAGTAAGTGTTGAAGAAGATTGCCGAGGCGGTTGATGAATTGAAAATTGTATTGTTTGTCACAGTGATGTTAGCCGAACGGGCATCGATCCAGATGCCGGCAAAACTTTGATTGTATATTATATTTCCTCTTAGCGCGTTGTTGCTCGAAGTGCTGGTAAGAACAATGGCTGCCCTGTTGCCTCCGATCCCGTTCAGATAGAGCGTGTTGTTCTCGATCTGGCTCCGTGAAGATGACTGCAGGCGCATGCCGGTAATCCCATTGTCATAAGCCGTGTTGTTGGTGAGCCTGCCATCGGAAGATGTGGAAAGGACGATTCCATACTGAGTATTATTATAGGCATGATTATTGGAGAGGGTGTTGTTGTTTGAGGCTGAAAGGTAAATTCCGTATAGGGAATTGTTGTTGACGGAATTGCCCAGTAGTGTGCTGGTGTTTGTGGAAGCGAGATAAATCCCATACTGGGTGTTGTTGTACACCGAGTTGCTCTCCAGGGTTATGTTCAGGGATGTCTGGAGATAGATTCCGCGGCTGAAGTTCAAAATCACGCAATTCTTTATGGTGTTGTTCGCCTTTGTGGGCATGTAAATCCCATAGCCGATTTTGCTCCCGCTGAGCGTGTGCCCGTTGCAATCCAAGACTATATTGCTTGCGCTTATGTTCAGCCCGTTGCCAGGGCAGTCGATCGCATCCCCGGCCAGGGTCGTGCTCATAGTTATATTAGTGCCGCAAGCAACATCGTACGGGGAATAGGGCCGGGTCAGATAAGGTATGTAAGTGACATTTCCCAGGGCAGTGTCATTGGCATAGTCATAGATTTTGCTTCTTATTTCATTCGCATCGGAAGTGCCCCAGTAGTTGTAAGTTGCGCTGACATTTGCATACATCCAGCTTTCAGCGTAGGTGTTGTTGTCCACAAAACTAAGGTTGATGCTGTCAATTATGCTATTGTACTGGAATGTGTTGTTCACTGAATTGTTTTGCACAAGAATTCCGATCCCCGCGTAAGTTATGTTATTTTGGATCACGGTGTTGTAGGTGTTGTTTCCATATTTGGCGGGTGTCCATCCAAACATATCGTTCAGCACAATTCCGGCATAGCTCACCCCTACAATGGTATTCCCGTAAACTATCGTGCCATTTACCGCGTTTGCAAGTACGATTCCCGCTCCGATCTGCGGACTAGACATGTTTAGTACTGTGTTGTTCTCAATCCTGCCCCCCAGCAAACCTTGCACTACAATGCCGGCAAGCGACGGAACAATGCTTCCGTTAACCGTATTATTGGCGATTACAATGTGGTCTTGGCCCTCGCCCATTGCGTCTCCTCCGATTGTCCAAATTCCTATTGCCACGCTGCCCCGGGTCACCACGGTATTATTTAAGATTGAGAGGTTCACAACGCCGGTGAATATTCCAATGCTCACCGGGCCCAGGAAGCCTCCCCCTCCGTCATAAACAGTTATATTGTTGTTCTCAATTGTTTCATTCTCATGTTGCGGGGACGGCGCGTCCAGATTAAACATGAATATTCCATTTGTCACGTCATCTATTGTGTTGCCGTCCACGGTGTTATTTACAAAATGCGGATAAAGACTGCCATGGCCGGTGAAAATTCCAGTGCTAGCGTTTGTATCTGTGACTCCGACCCGCCCATAAACCGTATTGTTCTGAATCAGCGTATTATTGGTCCCGACAAAATACACTCCCCCTGTGAAGTACTTTATCACGCAGTTCTTTACAATAATATTCTGCCTGTTGGTAGCAACAATCCCGTATATGTCGCTCACATAATCATTCGTGCTTATGGTGTGGCCGTTGCAGTTAAGCACCACATTGTCTTCAGTAATAAGCAGCCCGTTGCCAGGGCAGTCGAGAAGGTCGGTTTCCATGGTGCTGCTCGCACCTATGCTATCCCCGCAGTAGGTTATGAACGGGCATGAATCGTCACACACCATGTTGGTCGAAGTATCACAAGTTGAATTGGCAAATTCGTTCGAATCGCCGGAATCATCATTGTAAATATCCTTGGAGGGATTGTAGCATGAAGTGATGTTCGTGGCATTGTTGTCCTGGGACAGGGGGCCGATGTAAACACCATACTGGGTGTTATCGTACACGAAATTGTTTAGGAGGCTGTCGTTTGAAGAGGACTCGAGCCAGATGCCGTTCGTGAAGTTTGAGATTATGCAGTTCTTTAGGGTGATGTTGTTCCATCCGGTTGAATTTACTCCGGAGCCGTTCTGTTCTCCAGTCAGGGTGTGGTGGTTGCAATCCAGTGTGATGCCATCGGCTCCGATTATGGCCCCGGATTCATTGCAGTACAGGTTGAAACTCATCGTTGCATTGGTTGTGATCGTATGGCCGCACCTGAGATTTACCATATCCGTTTCCTCTGTGGAGTAGTTGCTGAAGCCCGACACCTGCGCGACCAGGGTTCCGCCGGAGTAAGAAGTCAGGTTGCACAACGCAGGATCGTTGTCGCATCTCACCCCGTTCTTCAGCAGGAAGGGAACGTCCTCGTCTTCGTAGGGCAGCCCATAGAAAGTGATTTCTGCGCTAGTGTTGAGGTTTGAGAGCCACCCGGTGTCCGCTATCCCGACCAGGTTGTCCTCCAGGTAAACATTTGTGCCGATTGCAAGGTCAGTAAGGAGGGTGAGATTAGCGGACGGCGCCCAGGATATTTTTCCGAACGAATTCTCATAGGTTGGATACTGCGCGCACGTTAGGCTCCCTGTTGAGGAATACTCCAGGGAAAGAGGGGGGTAGCTTGGGGCGATGTGGAAAGTCTCATTGAACGCGGATTAATTGTAGGTGAAATCGTTTCCAGCCCCATTTGCAATAAGCACGTCATTGGCAAAGCCATAGCAGGTTACGGGGAAACCTGTGCAGTTGTCAAAACCAAATGAGCTGTCAAGGTAAAGAGTCGTGTTCATTCCAGAACCGTTCATGTCCGCGCATGCCACATCAAAATTGCGGGCCGTGGAAACATTCGCAACAGGCTGGCCGTCTGCGGTGATTATACTCATGGTTTGGATTCCAGAGAGGTTGGTTAGGAAAAACACGCCGGTCGAGCCATATTGGTCTACGCCATTGCAGACCCTCGTGCCTGCGATTACAGGAGAGAACGAAGCATCATAGAACACTTCGGTTTCATTGCTGCTCCCACTGTCCTGGACCAGCGTGTTGTAGAAGCCGTTGTTAGACCAGTCATTGTTGCAGGAGGGGAACTCCAGCTGAACTCCGTAGGTGGTCACGTTCTCCACGCTGTAATTGAGATAGGGAGAACTGTAGTCGGGAACCAGGCTTATCAAATTAAACGCGTCCGCATGGAACGTATAATTGTTGCCCGGTCCATTCGTGGTGAGCACACCGGGTGCAAGCCCGTAGCATATGCCCGGCGCAGCCAGGGCGGTTTCCAGGTCATTGCAGGTATTCCAGCCGAATGTGGTGCTTTCAAAATACATTGTCGCATTATCAAGGCCGTCCACGCCTCCGAAGTTTACGCATGCCACGCCGTAATCCGCCGAAGTGTTTATGTGGCTGTAAATTTCGCCGTTATAAATGATGTCCACCGGTGAACCTGGCCCTCCGGCTCCCTCGGGGAGGAGGAATGAAACTGCATTGGAACTGGAATAGCCATTGGTGCATTCCCTTGATTCCGTGGGGGAGATGTTTAGATAACCTGGATTTTCATAGCCGATTGGGATATGCAAATCCCCGGTGAGGCCGGTGTCATTGAAAGTAAAGTTATTGCCGATTCCATGGCCGACCAGCACGCTCTTTGCAAAACCATAGCAAGGTGCGCCGAGCGAATCTGGGTTGCTTATGTCGTCGCAGCTGTTGAAACCAAAGGTGGATCTGAAATAGATAGTGGTGTTGTCAGATGCCCCTATGCCGGATAGATCCAAGCAGGCAGCATCGTAATTCGCGTTCGGATCTGCGATTCCCAAAATTTCGCCGCCATAGATTATGCTTTGCACTGAAGGCAGAGTGATGCTTCCACCTTCATCGCCCGTGTAAACATCGTTCCAGCCGCCACTGGCAACGCATACGTCACTGCTGCAATTTGCCGAGCAGCATTCGCCATTTCCACCGCAAGCCCCATCATTCGCCGTGCAACCCATAAAAGTGTCTGGGCCGCATGCACCAAAACCCCAACCGGTGCAGCATGTTTCGCAAGCCGGTTCGCCACCCCCTCCGCAAGATTCCCCGTTAAGAACACAGGCCGCGCACACTCCGCCAGCGCAATTTCCCGAGCAGCAATCGGTGCCTGCGCCGCAATTATCCCCCATGGAAAAACATGCGCTGTCGGTGCTTGTGCATTCATCGGCCTGGCAGATATCGCCGCTTCCCGTGTATCCGCAGCAATTATCATTCCCCAGGCAAGCTTCCCCCTCATGCACGCAATCCGGGCTGCATACGCCGCCATCGCAGTGGGTTGAACAGCATTCGTCATCGCTACTGCACGACTGCAATGCGAAGGTACAGCTTGGCGCTCCGCCTCCCCCGCTGCCCATATTATTGAAAAACGAAATAGCATCGGGTATCGCGTAGGGATTTCCTTCGCCATCGAACCCAAACCCATTGGTGCAGTTCCTTGTGCCCACGGCAAGCGGGGTCAATGATGCGGCATAAAGAGGCGTTGAAACAGGCGAGAGCGAGCTTCGGTATATGCTCATTATTTCGCTGCTCCCGGTGTTGTTCAGGGTGTTGCCCTCAATCGTAAGATAGCTCGAGTTGTACAGGTAAATCGCGCCCGCGGTTTGATTGAACAGCGTGTTATTGGAGATAACGGTGTGCGGGCTGTTCCTCACCATCAGGGCCACTGCGCTGCTGTTGTACAATGAATTCAACGTGATGGTGATGTAGCTATTGCCGTCCAGGTATATGCTCGAATAGGTGCTGTTGGAAATCGTATTGTTATCTATGAACGTGTCTTCGCTGTTTACCATATATATTCCATAGCGCCAGCTGTTGTTGATGGTATTCTGAATCACGTGATTCGAATCGACCCCGTCCAGGGTTATCGCGGCGCCCGAGCCGGTCAAGTTTGCATTTATGGTGTTGTTCTGTATCCAGTTGTTGGCGGGAGCCGACCCCCCAAAGGAAAAAATGCCGATTCCGCTTGCATCCGAACCTTCCCCTCCGCTTATGGTTATTAGATTGTTTATAATATTATTCGAGGAGCCTGCGAGTTGAATGCCATAGTAGCCGCCATCCCCGATGAGGGTTATGATGTTGTTCTCAACCGAGTTCCCATCCGCTGATCCTGCTTCGGTCAAAGCAAATGCGCTGCCAGTGCTGGTGCTTATGATATTGTTGCGGAATACGCAACTGTCTCCTCCGCTGATTATTGCGTGGTGATTCGAACTCACCGCGGCCCCGTCTATCAGCGTACAGTTCTTGACGGTCAGCCCGTTGTAGTTTGCAGTGTTGTTCACTCCATAATTATTTGCAGCCCCGCCGGTCGCATAGGTGATGGAATGGCTGTCGCAATCGAGCGTCACGCCGCCCGCGCCGATGGTGATTGCGGTTCCGGTGCACACCATATCATCGTTAAGGCGCTTGTTGGAATCGATTACTTCTCCGCACGAAGGCTGGGTTGAGCAAAGGAAGTAGCAATGCGTTGGTACGCATAGGATGTCGCAGTTCGCACCGGTCGCAATTTGGCAGGTTGTGCCGGAATAGGAGTTTGAGCCGTCTACGTCGAGTATGTCTTTAAATCCGTTGGCCGTATTTCCGCAGGCAGTGGTGCCGCTGGAGCTGAAGCCCGTGCAATTTTGGACATAGAGGCCCCCGTAGCTGTTGTTGAAAGCGGAGTTGTTGAGGAACGAAATGCCCGGGGAGTTGACGAGATAATAGCCGCGGTCTTCGAAGTATACAATGTTGTTTTTCAAAGTGGTGGAGATAGCCAGGTCAAGGAAAAAACCCCCTTGCGAGTTGTTGTGGGCGAAGTTGCCATCAAAGATGTTGTGTTCCGGCTTGTTGTTAGCCTCGGAGTACGTGTCATAATAGACCCAGAAACCGAATTCGTTTAGGTAGGCCGTGTTGTTGGTGATATTGTTGTAGTTGGACTGCCCCTCGACATTGATGCCGCCCCAGTCGCTGCCATATACGGTGTTGTTTACAACAGTGTTGTAGCCTGCGAAATATTCGAGCAGGATGCCTTTGGCATTGCCGTATACGGTGTTGTTGTCAATGGTGTTGTTTCTGTGGTCATTGTAGTAGTCGCCAGAGACGCCGATGCCTTCTTCCGTGTTGTTGTGGACAATATTACTTGCGACCAGGTTGTCCATGCCGGATACCCTAATACCCGTGGACTGGTTGCAAACCTCGTTATTCGTGATGGTGTTGTTTGAGGAACGAAGATTGATGCCGTATCCGGTGCCATTGCTGCAGATAGTGTTGTTCAGGATGGTGTCGTTGGTTGATGGATAACCACTGAAGTCTGATGGGGCGATGAGGATACCGGGCGTGATGCTGTTTTCCAGCAAATTGTTCAATGAAGAGTAGAGGGAAATGGAGTAGAAAGTTGTTAGGTTGGTGAAGCGCGAGTTGTCGGTAAAGAACGTGGCAAAGCCGTTGTTATTAGGTATGTTCGGATCCCCGACGGTTATATTTTCAAGAACTGAATCGTCGGCATTGCAAAGAATCAGGTCGGAATAAACCTCGTTGCCAATGGTTTGCGTTGAATTGAAATAACCCACCGGGCTTCCGCCGGAACCAATGTTGTTTTCAATTTTGCTGTCACAGTCGTCCACGCTGGTGGCATAGAAGTAAAAATCAAACGCTGAATTGTTATCTGCGGCATTCCCGGTTATATTATTGCCAGTGGAGGAGGAGACGTAGATGCCGTGGCCCGCGTTGTAAGCGTAAGGGGCGTAATTATTGGAAAAGTTGCTGTTTTCCAGCAAATTGTTGTTTGATTGGACGATGCTTATGCCGAAATTGTTTCCGCTTGAGGTTATGTTGGTGAAGCGCGAGTTGTCGGTGTAGTATACGCCAAAGCCGTTGTTGTTCAGGACATCCGAACCTTCTATGGTTATGTTCTCCAAAACTGAATTGTCAGCGCCGCAGAGAATCAGCTCGGAGTAAACCTCGTTGCTAAGGATCTGCGCTGTTTTGAAATAACCAATGGGATACCCGTTGAAACCGGTGTTGTTTTCCACTGCCATTGATTCGCAGCTATTCCCAGAGGACGGATCTCCGACATAGATATCGTTCTCTGAATTGTTCACTACAAGGTTTCCGCTGACATTATTGGCCCAGCCGTCCAGGTTAATGCCGGTGCCGGAGTTGTTGTAGACCGAATTGTTGGTGAAGTTGCTATAGATGCACGCGAAGTCGATGCCATAGCCGTTATCGTACATTGTGTTATTGAAAAGGACATTTTCATCCGGTGTGACGGGCCAGTTGTTCGAGCCGCGGAGCTGAATGGCTTCGCCGTTGCCCACAAAAGTATTGTTGAAAAAGCTGCTGTGCTGGGTAGCCCACATATTGGCGCCAATGCTGTTGTTCATTAGAGTGTTGTTGATGAATGTGCCATTGGTTAACCCGCTGAACTGCAAGCCGCCCCCATAGCCCACAATTATGCAGTTCATTATAGTTATGTTGGCCCGGTTTATCCCAGCTATCCCGCCATTATAATAATCGCCATTTCCAGTTATGTTGTGGCCGTTGCAGTCGATAAGGACATTGTCAGCGGAGATGTTGAAGCAGGTGCCTGCGGAAGAAACATTTTCAGTCAATGTGTAAACGCCAGGACTGACGATACTGTCGCAGCCCGTTACGTCAAGAGCGCCGCCCCCTGCATCGAGAGAGGCGGTAAGGAGCATTCCATTTACTTTGCCTTGGAATAGGGAGGACAGATAGATGGAAACAGATAGAGACAGGATAACGGCACAGACAAGAATTGCAATTTTTTTAGATTCTATAACCGCCGCCTCCCACGAGTTTTTCTAAGGGTATATTGCACTGACGGGGTATTTAAATAGTGCGGGAAATGCAAATGGCACGAGAATTAGGGGATAGCACGATGAATTGCACTGGAATTAGGAACCCGTGAATTATTCCCCCAAAGAAAGGAACAGGAATTTCGCCTTTTTGAATTCCTCGTTTTTCAGGAATTCCTTTTCCTCGTCATACGCACGGAAGAAGAACCTTTCCATGCCGCTCCAGATCAGGAACCAGCCGACTACCAGGAAAAGATCGACCCCCACTTTGGAGATGAATGAAAGCGGGAACTCGAACTGGAGATAGCTCTGCAGGAAAAGGAACGAGATTCCCGGGGCCACGAAAAACAACGCCCTTCTTCTCGAATCCCTGATTTTCTTTTCCAGCTCCGCGGCGCGGATGGTGAAATGGTCCCTTAGCCTTTTTTCTATTTTTTTCTCCTCGGCCTCGTTGCGGAGATTTTTAGGCATGATGAACCGTATCTCGGCCCCGCCGCTCGGATTCCGCACATAGCGGTTAGTCAGCTCAAGGAGCAGGTCTGATGAAAGCATGCGCTCGGAATAGGGGCGCGGGTCAAAGTCCGAGAAGATATCATCGTAGGTGTCAAGGGCTATGCTGATTTCGCGGATATCGGATGAAAGCTCGGAAGCCGCCGCCGACTGCGCTGGCTGTTTCTCATTTTTATCTTTTTTTCTGTCCAGAAATGACATGAAATAGTGCTAGGATTCAACTATTCTTAATCCTTTTCGTCTGGTCTCGCTTAGCCTCTTTTCTCGTTTTCATAGTCCTTCACATAATACCTTTGCTCGGTTGCGATTGTGCGCACAATGAACGCGGTGAAGCTCAGGAACATCAGCACCGAGAATCGTAATCCCTCAAGGCTTCCCTTGAGCAGCGGGGCGATGAAGCTGTAGGTCAGCACAACGGGTATGCCCACATAAAATGATTTCCAGTAGCCGATGTTGAAGTTTCTCCTTTTTTCTTCCTCGGGCATGTCGGTCCTTTGGAGCCGTCCCTCGGCCTTGTCGCGCACCATAAGCAGGAACCAGTAGTAGGGGATCATGACCAGGTTCATAACGCAAAGAGTGACAAGCGCTATCCCCAGGTAACTGGGCGCGTAATTTTTAGAGATGAGGCTTGCGAGCGGAAGCGCGTTTGCGGTTATCAGGCCGCTGAACAATGCGCCGGTCCAAACAGCGGTCTTTGCCGCGCGCGAGCAAATTTTGCGCCAGTGATTTTTGATTGTGCCCACCCAATTCGATTCCTTGTCATAGAGGCCTGTCTGGCCATAGGCATCGGCGATGAATTTCATGCAAAAGCCCAGCACAATCGTGCTTGCGGAGATTGTCACTAAATTAAGTGCATCGCTTAGCACGCCTGGGGCTTTTGACAAATGGATGTTCATGGGATCCAAAATTTGCGGAAGATGCACGTGCAGGATTTCCACCTTGCCCAGTTTGCGGGATAGGTTGTCCGCAGTGAAATAGGCTGTGAGCATTATTCCGAACAGGGGCCAGTTCTGCTTCAAATTCCTTTTGAAAGTCTGCGGGGAAAGCTGGGCTTCCTTTACTATTAATTTGGTGGCCTGCCCCAAAGCCGTGCTTGAAAATTTTTCTTTTGCTGTTTTCTTTTTTGGAGAACAACTTATCCTTGCATGCTGGTCGCTGTCCGGCTTGCCGTAAAAAAAATTGCGCCTTGAATCTGAGAGCATTTTTGCCCTGCTGAAAAAGTCAGAAAAGGCCGGGACTCCAAATGGCGGTTGCGCTGGCCTTCGAATCTGGAAAAAACCGGGCGGTGAAAAGAATTCATTGTGTTGAATTATGTGAGTTTGGGTTTAATAGCATTTGCACGCCGCATTTTTTTATTTCTGGTTTACTGTTGCAGTTTACTGGAAAAAAATTGCGCGGAATACTTGCACAGTAAACCGCGCGCGTTTTTTTCCATATTTTTTCCATATTTTTTCGGTTTTTATTTTTCATTTTTCTCTCGTACCGAGAGAAACCAAGGGAAAAGTATTTAAACCCCTTTTAGTTTAGATAAGGGCTTGGCGATCAGCATGGATAGTTTGATCAAAAGTGTTATTGGAGAGCAGGAGCCGGCTCAACAACAGGATTTTGGCTCGGACCAGATAAAGATAGTAACCATCGGAATCGGTGGTGCAGGTAACAACACCATGAACCGCCTGGTGAAGGCAGGAGTCAAGGGTTGTGACCTGGTTGCCGTCAACACTGACAGGCAGCACCTGGGGATGCTCGACGAAAAGATCAAGAAAATCTTGATCGGAAAGAGCATAACCAAAGGCCTCGGAGCAGGGGGTTACCCTGATATCGGAGCCAAGGCTGCTGAAGTGGACAGGCAGTTGCTCGAGAAAGAGCTCAGCGGGGCCCACCTCGTTTTCCTGTGTGCAGGAATGGGAGGAGGAACCGGTACTGGAGCAGCACCCGTAGTCGCAGAAATCGCGAAAGAGCAGGGTGCGATCACCGTAGCAATGGTTACTTACCCGTTCTCCCTGGAGAGAGCGAGGAGGCTGAAGGCAGACGAGGGTATTGCAAAGCTGAGGAAGGTAACTGACTCGGTAATCATCCTCGACAACAACAGGCTCGCAAAGCTTGTGCCAAACCTGCCCATGAACGAGGCATTCAGCGTTGCCGACGAAATATTAGCAAAGGCAATCGTTGGATTGGTTTGGACAATCACCCAGCCCAGCTTGATCAATATTGACTTCGCGGATGTGAGGTCTATCATGGCTGGCGGAGGCGTTGGATTCATCGCAGTCGGAAGCGGAAAAGGAACCGACAAGGTGACCGGCGCGGCCGAGGGAGTCCTGAAGAACAGGCTGCTGGATGTTGACTTCGAGGGAGCAAGCGGCGCATTAATCCACATTTCCGGAGGAGCGGACCTGACACTCGGTGACGCAATCAAGGCAGGAGAAATGGTCACAGAGAGAATGGACCCGCAATCCAATGTCAAGTGGGGAGCACGCCTTATCCCTGGTTTCGAGGGCAGACTGGAAATAGTCTCCATCGTAACAGGAGTCAAGGGAGCTAGCATTGCAGGAAAGACCTATTCCGAACCAGCGGCAGCGTCTGCGGGCTCAGGATTGCTTTCCGACATTGAAGTAATTGGCTAAGCCATTGAACTTGGCCAATTATTTTATTTTTTTTCTTTTTTTTCATTTTAGCGGGAAGGAAGCGAGAAAGCAGGAAAGTGAAGCAGTAGAATAGTAGTAAGCGACCAGAAGAAAGCAAAATGAGCAGAGGATTACCGGAAGCAAGGGGGTGGCCCCTGAGCTTGCGGATTGGAGGATGACAAAATGGGAATCGAAGATTTCGTTAAACAGGCATTGAGCAGCAATGCGGCAAGTGCGGCGGTAAGTTCCAATGTTTCACAATCACAACCGCGGATAGGAGCGGCATCACAATTGATCACCGAAAACGCAACTCCGGCCCAGGTGGACGAGGCGGACAGCAATGAGAAAATCAACATTACTGTCATAGGGGTCGGAGGAGGCGGGTGCAACACGATCAACCGCATATCCAAGGGCGGAATCAAAACCGCGAGAACCATTGCCGTTAACACGGATGCAGTGCACTTGAGGGCAACTGCTGCGGACGCAAAAATACTAATCGGAAAGGACCAGACGCGAGGTTTGGGCGCTGGAGGATACCCTGAAGTGGCAAAGAGGTGCGCCGAAGCAAGCAGGCATGAGGTTGAGGAAGCCCTCGGAAGGACCGAACTCGTTTTCCTGTGCGCAGGAATGGGAGGAGGAACCGGCACCGGTGCGACACCGATTATCGCCGACATTGCGAAAAAATCAGGCGCCATAGTGGTGGCGGCTGTCACCTACCCGTTCGCGCTTGAAAGAATCCGCGCAAAGAAGGCGCTGGTTGGAATTCAGGAGCTGCAAAAAGTATGCGACACGGTAATTATAATTGACAACAACAAGCTCGTGAGCTATGTTCCAAACTTGCCAATCAATGATGCGTTCAATTTGGCGGACGCGATTACTGCCCGCGCAGTAAAGGGAATTGCGGACACGATCATCCTGCCGAGCCTGATCAACATTGATTTCGCAGACATAAAGGCGATTATGGGCAAGGGCGGAATTTCCATGATTTCAGTTGGCGAAGGAAAGGGGACCAACAGGATCGCGGACGTGGTGAGAAGCACCATCAACCAGCCGCTGCTGGACGTTGACACCTATGGGGCAAAAGGGGCGCTGCTGCACATCTGCGGAGGCGACTCGCTCACACTTGGTGAAGCGTTGGAAGTCGGCGAGGGGCTGACAGCGGAATTTGATGAAAAGGCGAATGTGATTTGGGGAGCAAGAATCGACCCGCAGATGAAGGACGAGGTATATGTCACATCCATCATTACGGGCGTGAAATCCCCGAACATATTGGGCAATTACGAAAAGGAGAAAGAGGACAACAAGGTTCCTATGCCGTCCGAATTGAGAAGCATAGGATTCTAGACTGACCGCCATTTTCTTTTTTTATTTCTTTTTATTTTCCTAATGGAAACTAGTTTTCTTTTTTCAAATGACTAGCCAGGGGCAGGTTGATTTGCCACATCCGTTGCTCCCTGCTTGTGGAAAAATGTCTTGGCTGCCGGCATATGTTCGCTGAAGAAAGCATCAAGCGCGGAAATGAACTCGGGAAATCTTTCCTCCGAGATAAGGATGGCGTCGGTGCCATCAGTCGGATGAATTTCCCTTACTTTCAGGTACCTGCCTTGGATATTTTCCCTAAAATCCATGAAAATGATTATGCCGCAGGTGATTATCTCGATTGAACAAAGAGTGGCTTCCCCCCGTATGTTGCGTTTTTCCTGGCTCCCCAGGTTCCTTTGGTTTAGGAGAAAGCTGATCTGCGGGTTTTCTTCGAGATCAAGGTAAATTTTCTTTCCTAGCAATGTTTTCTCGTGAAAATGAAGCGTTTCAAGGGCTCTCCTGAATGCAGGAAGCGCTTCTTCTGGCAGAAATATGAAATTGGGGGGTTTGCCCGGGGTGCTGTATTTTTCCTTTATTCTCAGGAGCTTTTTGCCGTTTTGTTCGAAAAAATTCAGATAAAATGTCTTATACTTGCAGTGTATGGATGAGGAATAGATTGGGCACCCGATTGGAGAACGCTTGGGAGAGAACGGCAATTGCTGCGTTTGCTGGATAAAAACACCAATAATATAGGGAAGCAGAACAATTTAAACGTTTCATTTTATGGATTTTAATGTATTCGGCTTTTTACGCTGCCTTGAAAAATGCCTCGATGAGGAAGAACGCCAGCGCGCCAAGGACCACGCACATAACTACTTTCCAGTTGAATTTCTCGTGCGCATCGGGCAGAAGGTCGCTCGCACCGATGTAGAGGAAATCGCCTGCAACGAAAGCCAGCACGGCCGGGTGCATTACGACCGGGATAAAACCGGCGAGCGCGGCGCCGATAGGGTAGAGCAGGCCCTGCAATGCGGCAAACCCGATGATTGCTTTCTTCTTGAATCCGCTCCTTTTCAATATGAGGCCGCTGGAAATTCCCTGGGGTATCTCGTGCATTACAACCGCGATGGCGATGAGCACTCCGGTAAAGGGGGACATCGCATAGCCCACTGCAATGCCCACCCCGTCGATTATGTTGTCGCTCCCCATGCCAAGGACCGTGACCCAGCCGGCCTTGTGCTCCTGCTCGCACTCCCCATGCTGGCAGGAGTGGAGCATCACGAACTTTGACAGGAGGTAGAATGTGAAGAAGCCGAGCGCCACGAACATGAACGTATGCGTGGCGTCTATGTCCCCGAGCATTTCGAAGAAAAATACACCGAGAACCGAGCCTGCCGCGAACCCTATTATATAGCGCTCCCACTCCTCCTTCATTTTCACAAAGAGCGGAATGCTGCCCGAAAACAGGTCTGAGAGCCCGGCGACAAACGCCAGCGCCACTGCGGCAAGTTGCATGGAGATTGTTTCGGGTCAATAATTATTAAGCCTAACGAGGGCGAAAGCTGGCGGAAGAATTAGCTGTTATAATTAGCGTTTGATGATGGAAAGGTATATAAAGGGGGAAATGGACAAGTAATATGGGTAAATATGGCTGAAAATGGAAACACAGTAAGCGCCGTGCAGGCGGCTTTGCAACTAAAAGGCACGGTCACCACTAAATTAGGCGCTTTGAACGGCAACCCAGGCGCACGCATCACTTATCTTAAGAATTTGCATACCGCCCTTGGAATCGAAAGCGAAAAAATCTCCGGGCCATTGGCGGCCGAGAACAAAAAATGGCTAAAGGTAATTACGCTTGATGAAGTGAAAGAACTTTTAAGGCTGCAGAAATTTGAAGACGCGACAAAGCTTATAGAAGGCACAAAACCAGAAGACGCAGCACCTCGTTTGCTGGAATACAAGGAAATCCTGCCTGATTTGTCTGTTGAAGACCGCGCAGGGCTGGCGAATGCGTCCCTTAAGGCCCTGGTGGCGCTTGCCGATCTTCCGATTAATTTGCGTGTTCAGACACTGAACAAACTTCCGGAAACAAGGGTAGCTGCGCTGATAGGTGAGCTTTACATGGATACCGCCAAATTGGTAGAAATGGCCGGGCAAATGCCTGCCAGCAAGTTGGCCGCCATAGCCACTATTGTAAGTGAAACGCAGGACCATGTTTTTATGACCGTAATCGGGCTGTTGGAATTTACCGCGCTGGCGGATTCCGGGAAATTGACGAACATACTGCAGGAACTTGGAAATACTGCAATTCCTGTTGTTTTGCCCTCTATTGAATTGGGGCTGTGCGCCCAGGCGCTGGAATCCATAGAGAACGGAAGGCTTGCGGAAATAGGGAGAATAGTCGCGGAAAATGATCTCAAGTTGGCCGGAAATATCGCGAAGGAGCTTACTTCGCGGCCTTTGGTAAGATTTATCAGCGGAATACCCGTTCAGCAGCGGCTCGCCCTGGTGCGCACCATCCCTGCAAAGAAATACAGCCTGGTGCTAAACGAAATCACTAACGGCGACATCGAAATTTTCAAGTGCAGGAAATAAACGCTATTTTTGGGAAAAACCGCCCTTTGCTCTTAATTAATTTTCGCTATTAAAAATATGCAAATACAGTGGGCTCGTAGTCGAATGGTAAGACGCTACCTTCGCAAGGTAGAGACTCCGGGTCCGATTCCCGGCGAGTCCACTAGCTATTTTTTCTGATTTTATCTCACGTTAGCGATTTCATTCAGCTGTTCAGCGCGTTGAGTTTGCCTACAAGCTCCCTAAACACCTTCTGCTTCTTTTCCCTTGTCAGTGAGAATAATGTCTTTGAGACCATGGCTTTCGAGATCGTGAACAGGTAGTTTAACTTTATCACGCTGTCTTTTATTGCCCCTTCTTTTTTAGTCAGGGTGATTCCACTCATTTCCAGATTGCTGGTTACTCCTGCAATGACCACTTTGTCGATTTCTTCAAAAAGCACGACCGCCGGCCTCATTTTGACTTCAAAAGTGTCGGTAAACTGGACTTTCGCAAGTATCACATCGCCGGGCTTAAGCATGCTCCCAATCCTCGTCCTCTTTAGTGCCCCACAATTCCTTCATTTTCTGCTGCTGAACCTTGTGCAGGAATTCGTCGTACTGGTTCCTGGTTTTCGCGCTCTTGAAAACATTGGCCATTTTGGAGATCAGCTCGTTGTAGGTCTGCCTCGGGTATTCGCGCATTTTTTTCAGCGAATCGACTACGGATTTGTCAAGCTGTATCGTGGTTACCGCGCTTGTCTTTTCCACTATAATCACCTATAGTGTATATATAACTGGTTATATATAAGGCTTTCCTATTTCACATTCGCAATTTCTCTCAAAACCTCGGCGTGAATCTTGCCGTTGCTCGCGCAAATTTCCTTTGAATCGGGGTTGAGCGCATCCCCTTTCAGATCCGTGATTATTCCCCCTGCTTCTTCCACTATCACGCTCGCGCCGGCCCAGTCCCAGTATTCCCAGCAGGTTGCTGTCGCGGAATCAAACCTTCCTGCAGCGACATAGCACAGGTCCAATGCCGAGCCGCGGATACGAGTAGTTTTGGCTTTTGAGTAGAATGTTCCGACTAATTTCTTTCCGTATTCCAGAGCCGGAAGCGAAGTGTGGTGCGAGGTGCAGTAGACGCAGATGCATTTTTTCATGGGCTGCATTTCGCTCACATAAATCCTGTCCCCGTTCATGAACGCGCCCCTGCCCCTGCTCGCCGAGAACAGCTCGTTTCCGCAGGGCTTGTAGACCGCGCCAACGACTATTTTTTTGTTTATTTCAAGCGCAATCGAAATGCAGAAATAGGGAACGCCTCTTGAATAATTCATCGTCCCATCAAGCGGGTCGATAATCCACCTGTATTTGCTTCCGTTTTTGCCGAAGTTGCCGCCCTCTTCCCCGAGAACGCAGTGGTCAGGGAATTCACCTAGAAGAAGATCGGTCACCGCCTTTTCCGCTTTCTCGTCCACTTCAGTGACCACGTCATCGTTGAATTTCAGCCTGGGGCCGGTGGTGAGCTTGTTAAAGTGCTCGAGCTGGATGACCCCTCCGATTTTGCACGCCTTGATCGCCGCCTGCTGGAATTTCTCCAGTTCTTTCTCATCGACCAACAGGTGTTCCTCAAGGGTTCTCTGGTGCTTTTCCATATCTTATTTTTGTGCCGTAATCTTTAAAACAAGGAAGCACTCCAAGGAATAGGATTCAAATGGCAGGCGAATTGGGAAAAATCTGGGAAATGTTCAGGCGGGAGCTTTTGAGCACCAGGAAGAACACGCTGATTCTGCTTCTCATACTGATATTGCCCGTTTCCCTGGGGCTCATGTTCGGCACATTCAAGGAGATAGTGCCCACTGGGGCGCCGGCGATAGTTGTGCCGGAAAACGCGAACACGACCCAGCATGATTTGGAGTATATCAACAGCATCTCGTCATTCTTCTCCAAGCCCACGATTGAGCAGGCCCCTGATTTCAACAAGCTCTACCGCGAGGAGGCATACTATATAATAGAGGTCCCGCCAGGGACCAGCGTGCAGATCAAGAGGCTGGAGATTTTCGTTGACGCCTCCATGTCCCCGGTTGCCGAGATAGCCGACCCCTATGTGAAGGAAATTTTCCTCTATGAATTTGAAAACCGGTGGAACGTCCACGGGATTGAAATAAACATCCACAAGGTCGGGAGAAAGGTGATGCCCTTCGAGTATTTCGTTCCCGGGGTGATAATCACCCTGCTCGCGATTGTAGGGCTGATTGTGATTCCGTTCGCCACCTCCAAGGATGCGGATGTTTTCCGAAGGCTTTCCACCATGACCCGGATCGAGTCCATCGCCGCGAGCAAGATAATGTTCGCGCTTGCGCTGGCGTTTTTCCAGATTTTCCTTTTGCTCGCAACGCAGGTCTTCGCAGGCTCGCGCGGAAGCGATGCGGTTAATGCGATAACTTCCATGTTCACGCTCAACTTCTCGCCCATGGGCGATTTGCTGGCAAACACCCAGCAATACGCGCTGATCAACGTCAGCCCTGGCACCATCTTGGTGATGCTCCTTTCCGCGATATTTTTCACTGCGGCCGGGCTGGCAATAACTTTCTGGACAAGATTCTCCGAGGCAGGGAAGCAGGCGAATGCGCTCCTGTTTGGCGGGGTGGTGCTCTTTTCCGGAGCATTCTACCCCATTGGATTTTTCCCTGCGCTTCCTGCGCAGCAGATTTTCGGCTGGATGTTCGAACCGGTGCGGGGCTGGCTCCTTTCCTGGGTGCCGACATTTTTCCAGAGTATTTCAAGGGTTTTCCCGAGCTATTATGCCACCATTGCGCTGCGGGGGTTCGGGGTCCGCAACCTGGCTTTCGGCGTTCTTCAGGATTATGTTTTGATAATTGCGGTTTCGGCGCTCATTGCGCTTGGGATTTTATACTACAGCATTGTGAGACTGAGGAATGAGTAAATGGGCGAAACAACTACAACTCGAACCGATGCAGGGGGGCGAACGGAAACGGAATACGCCGTAAGAATCTCCGGCATCGGCAAGCGCTATGGAAGCAGGCTCGCGCTGGACGACGTCTCGCTCAATGTGGAGAAGGGAACCGTTTACTGCATCGCAGGCCCGAACGGAAGCGGCAAAACAACCCTGCTCAGCATCATCGCTGGCGCGCTCAGGCCCTCGAAAGGGAGCGTGAAAGTTTCAGGGAGCGTCGGCTATGCGTTCCAGGTTCCCCGCCTTTTCGGGGACCTTACAGTAAGGGAGAACATGGAATTTTTCAGGAAGCTGACGCGCGATGGCAAGCGGGACGGCGAGGGATGGATGGAGAAATCCATGAAAATCCTTGAGCTTGATGAATGGCTAAACGTGCCCTGTGAAAGGCTTTCCTCAGGCGCAAAGAAAAGGGTCGAGCTGGGGATTGCGCTTTTGCAGGATCCGGAAATTTTATTGCTGGACGAGCCGACCGCAGGGCTGGACGTGGACTCGCTGGACGAGGTTGTTTCCCTGGTCCAGAAATTAAAACAGGTCAAGACCGTAATCATTACGACCCACCAGATACGCGATTTCGAAAGGGCGTGCGACACGCTTTGCATAATCCTTGCAGGAAGAAAAGTTTACGAGCGGAAAATAAATGAAATCGGAAAAGGGCAGCTGGAGCAGACCTACAAGGATTTCATCGGAAAGAGCAGGGGCAACGGAAAACAGTGAGCGAAGCTGATTCTTGGAAAAAACTAGGTTAGACAAATAAAAAAATAAACTAAAAAGAGAAAAAATAAAAAAAGAAAATAAATGGCTACCTAGTTGTAGCCGGTTGAGCCGCTGTTGTAGCCGCTGCCTGCGCCGCTTGAGGCCGCCATCAGCGCCTGGAGATCCTGGATCTGCTGCTTGGTTATCTTCAGGCTAAGCACCAATGTGTCTCCGCTTACGGATGTCTGCAGGTTCTTCAGAACAGTGGTCAGGACTTCCCCTCCCTGCTGCCCTTCCAATGCCTGCCCGTAGAGGGTTATTGTCGAGTCAATGACTTTCTTTGACTGGGTGGCATCTGCCTCGCTTCCAAGCTTTCCTGCAATAACGTAGGAGTAAGTGTCTCCGCTCTTGCTCATTGATAGCCCGCCTGCCTGCAATGACTTGAAGGACTGGAAGGATATTCCGCCCTGCGCGTCCGGCTGCTGCTTCAATGAAGCCTTTGCCGATGCGGGCAATTCCGCAACAGCGATTATCATTGCGCTGGAATCGAGCTTGCCCCTTACGGCGGTCAAGGTTGCGCTGTTCATCGCCTTGGCCTTGCCCGAGGAAACATCCGCTATGTCCTTGGCAACTTGTTCGGTTGCGCCAACTGCAACAATGTCGCCCGGAAGGAATACCAAGCCGCCCGTGCCTCCCTTGGAGGTGTAGATGGATGCGGTCCCGTAAGTTGTTTTTGTGAATTCGGATCCGCCCTGTTCCTTGGCCTGCTTGTTCGCAGCCGCAATGAACTTTGCCTCGTCAATTTTTACCTTTGCGATAAAGCCGACATAGCCGGCCGAGCTTTGGTCATTCACGTCCATGAAAATTACCAGCTTGTCAACGGACAATGGGTCGACGCCCATGGCCTTGATCTGGGCCAAAGACTGCTCGTAATTAGTTCCGCTTGCAGCCATTTGCGCTTTGACCTCAGGGTCGTTCAACACGTCCTTGAGCTTGACCTCGACGTACGCGTTCGCCTTGGCAGGAATGAGCGATAGTGGATCACCGCTGCCGCCACTGCCTCCGCCTACGCCTGGAATTCCACCAGTGCATCCCAGAAGCAGTATTCCTGCGACTAGGAAGATTCCTAAAATATGCGATTTATTCAACAAAACCACCCTCCTAAGTTGCTTAGCTTACTAAAAAAGGAAATATAAACATTCCCCTGGGCTTGGCAAAACTCGCGCTGTGGTAAAAAAAGATTAGAAAAAGGGAAAAACGGAAAAAGAAAGAAAAGAAAACGAAATAAGAAAAATAAGAAAAACGAAAAGAAAAAAGAAAATTAGGACACTTTCCCTGTCACTGTTCCCACATTCATGTAGTCTAATCCGGTCCCGGTGTCGGTGTAGGTGATTTTCACAGCAACTGAATACGGATCCCCTGTTGCCGGCGGGTTTGAGAATGTGCCGATGGGAAGAATCTTGGACTGCACGTCGTTTGCAAGGACGGTGGCGGGCGAGGAAGTGATGGTCTGCGTTCCCAAGGTCGCCTCGATTTTTGTGATATTGACTTCGCCGCCTGCGTTGTTTTTCAGGTTCAGGTAAAACACTCCGGCAGGGTCGATTCTCCACCCGGTCGCACGAATGCTCAGGAATCCGGTTGCTTTTGAGCTTGCTGAACCGGAAGCGGTTGAGCCGCCATACACATCGGTTGGAGTCATGAGCCCTTCCAGCAGCGAAGGCAGTGCTTGAACCTGCTCCGGCCTGCTCGGGCTGATTTTGATGTTCACGAATCCGGATGCGTACTTCGCATTTTCAGGCGCGCAGTCAGGCGAATCAACGCAGTATTTCACGTAAACCACGCCAATGAAGCGCTCGCCCGCCTTCTGGTTGACCGCATCCCCGTAGGAGTACTTGCAAATTGCCTGCGGGTTTTGCGCGCTGGTGTCCGCATCTCCGTTTTCCGGAATCGGAATCGGCTCGGGGAAAACAGTGTCAATGTATTCCGATGACTGGTCGGCGCTCTGCGTGCCCATATTATAGACATAGAGCGTCCTGCACCCGTATCCCAAAAGATAGGCGGTGCCGTTGCCGGCATCATTGTTGCCGGTTTCCTCGTTCCCCAAAGCCAGAAGCGGCACAAGCTTCCGGTATTGAAGCGCAATGTCCAGTTTGACTGCGCCGTTTTCGGAATTTGCCGAAACGCCTTTGCAGCTTAGGTAGGAACTTCCGAGCATCATTTCCGAGGCGGTCGGCGAAACACTGCAGAACTCGAGCTTGTCGAATTCCTGGAAAGCTTTTTCGAGCTGGGTTGAAACCTGCGCCAAATCTCCCGGCGTCACGGTGGATTTCATCCACATGACCGAACCTTCTGATTTCACTTCAATCCTGTCGAGTATCCCTTTCATGTACTGGGAATCGGCTGGCATTCTGACCCCTTCGGAGTAGAGAACCAACCCGGACTGGATTGTTTTCGCTGCGCGCTCGGCATTGGCATCTGCTGCGAACTTGAATGCCATGTCCAACCGCAATCCATCAGCCTCGGTCTTGTCAAACGAAATCCCATAGTGGGTGATGTTGCTCAACGGGCTCTGAGAGCCGGATTTGCTTTTGCTGGTGGAAGTTCCGAGATCGATTACTGGCACCTTGCCAACCAGATAGCCCCAGGAATCGGTTTTTAATTTTGCCTTCACCTGGTCCAGGCCTGCGTCGCCCAACGGCCTTGCCTTGCCATTGTACACGTCGATTATATCCTTGATTCCTTGATCGGAAAACGCGCCAATGACAAGGTTGTCACCAAGTGCGCCCATATAATAGGAGAACTGAAAATCAACCTTCCGGGTTTGGTTGTACGGATTTTCCATATTGAACTTCATGATAATTTTATAATAGGAAATTCCGCCATAGGATTTTTCCTCGGTATTCCCGAAAGTCATCATCTTTGCATAGGAGGCGGGCAGGGATTTGCTGATGAACTCGGTATAGTTCTTGCCCATGTACTGCTTCATGTTGCCGTCGTAAACATAGATGAACCCCAGATTGGAATCCTGGTAAACCTTCAAAACACGGGTGATGGTTTTTTGGTAGTCGTCTTCCATGGAAGCCGAGACCGCGCTCGGATCTTTTCCTGCATATTCAGAGCTTATTTCCGCGCCCATCCGCACAATGCCATCGGCCAGCGACTGCGCATTCAGGAAAATAACCGCCTTTTTCGCAGTGGGGAACTGTCCTGTTTTTTTCGCATAGTAATCGAACTCTGTTTTAAAAGTCGGAATCAGGCGCGTCATCAGATTCATGAAGGTTTCGTCACTGCCGGTTTTTTCCATATCAATTACTGCGTAGGTGTCCGCGGTCGCCGGAACCAGGAGCTCGGGATTTTTCTTGTAATCAGGAGTTCCGCCGATTCCCATGCATCCTGAAACCAGGATCGCAGCCAGCGCTATTGCGAATAGCGCAATGCCCGCGCTGAATAATTTTGTTTTGTTTAATTTTTCCATGCGCATCACCAAATTTCAACTGCAACTTCAAGTGCATTTTCCGATTAAATCCTTGTCCCCGATTTCCTGCTTTCCGAGAAGGTTCCTCGTATTGTAAGTGAACACCACGTGGTAGGAATAGGACGCGCCCGGGCTGCCGCAGATTACGCCCTCGCGGACCGTTCCGCTCACTGTTTTTCTCTGCCCTGCGGAAAGATTCGCATCGGTCAATCCGGTGAGCTCGGTTCCGGCAAAAGTTATCGAGGTGATTGTGATGTCCTCGTTCAGGACATTCTGCAAATCAAGCTGAGCAAACCCTGTCTCGCTGGAAACGGTGTAGCCCATAATGCTTATCGGAGTCATGCTCTTCCAGTAGAGTTTGCTCTGGTCCGCGGTTACAGAAGAGGATGGGGAGGGGCCTGCGAATGACGCATACAACAGCAAAATCTGGGCCACCCCTGCCGAGGAGTATTCCAGGCCTGAATCGTATTTTAGCATGACCACATCACCGCTGCTGGAGACGGACACGCTGGAAAGGATTGCCTCCAGCGCCGCCTTTTCAGTCTCATCGCGGGCAATCTGCGAAACCATGCCGCCTTCAAGAACAAGATTTCTTCCTGCATCCAAAACTTTCTGCGATTTGGACGCGTCGGCTTCGCTTCCGAATTGCATTGCGATTTCGCTGGTGAAAACTTTTCCGCCCTTCTTTGAAATGGACGCGCCAACCGCTTCCACTGAAGCAAAGGACTCGATTGAAACTCCCTGGTAGGATTGGGAGGATGACTGCTTGAGCTGTGATTTCATGCTGTCCGGAATCGCCATGGCGACATAGGCCCAGCCATTGGAATCGATTTTTCCTTTTACCCTGTCCAGCGCGGCATTATTCAAGGGCTTTGCGTTTCCCTTGTAAACATCGATCACGTCCTTGATTGACTGCTCGCTTCCAAGCACCGTGAAACCGTCGCCAAGAAATGCGATGTGCAATCCCTGGGTTAGCGGATCCCAACCCTGATCATAGTAAATGCTGTAGCCATTGTAGGAAGTTTCCCCAAGGACCCTGCTGCCGGAACCCTGCTGCTTGAGATAGGAAACGAACTTGGAACCGTCAATCCCGCCTTTGATGATTAATCCGAAGTAGTTAGAATCTGAAGAATACTGCGCCTGGTTTGAATTCAGGAACAGGACCGCGCTCTCGATTTTTTCCAGGTCAATGCCCGCATCGGTGTATTGCTTCATCGCTTCCTCGTAGGCAGGCCCGCGGAATTGCGCCTTCACATCGGCATCGGCCATTATGTCCTTCACTTTCACGAGAATATAGCCATTGGCTTTTGCCGGAATCAGCGAGATTGCTTCTTTCGCGCTTCCACCGCTTCCGCCATTTCCTGCGCACCCAAAAAGCAAAAGTGCAGAAACCGCCATTACCAATAATAGACCGGATAACCGCCCACAGTTTACCATGGGGAGAGATGGGGAGTTAAAATTAATAAGTGAATACGCCCTAGTCTAGTTGCAATTGATGTGATGACACCATGAAAGCACTATTCGTCGGACGATTCCAGCCATTTCACAACGGCCACCTGAAAGCCATACAGCATATAGCAAAGGAGTGTGGCGAGGTGATTGTGCTCGTCGGAAGCTCGCAGAAATGCTACGAAGTGCAGAACCCGTTCACCGTGGGCGAGCGCATTGAGATGATCGACCTGGCGCTCAAGGAGGCGAAGGTCAAAAACTACCTTATTCTCTCGATACCGGACATAGCCAACAACGCCCTGTGGGTGAACCATGTGGACTCGCTGGTGCCTCATTATGATGTGGTTTACTCCAACAATTCCTTGACGAAAAAGCTGTTCGAGGATGACGGGAAAACGGTGCGCTCCATACCCTTCCACGACCGGGCTGCCAACGACGGAACAAAGATCCGAAGATCCATGCCAAAAAATGACCAATGGAAAAAATTGGTGCCCCCTGCGGTGGCGAAATTCATAGTCAAAATCAAAGGGGTCGAAAGGGTTCGCTCCGTCGGAAAAACCGACAAATATACTGACTAAGTAAAACGTAACTATTTATATATGGGAAAATGAAGTTCTAGTTGCGACCAAGATCGAAAGACGCAGAAGAGGCTGCTCAAACCCATCATCGACCGCACGCACAGGGTTTGGGCAAAGAGCTATCATGCTTCGATCGTCGCCCGGGGGCAAAACTCTAATTTTCGCCCCTCGGTCTTACTTCTTTCAACCCTTAGATGCCCCGCTTTCGCGACTCCATTATGCCGACAATCGCGTTGCGCGAGTAGAGCGCAATATTGCTGCTCCTCCGGTCGTTCTGGATTTCCTCGTTGAGTATTCTGTGCAGGCTGCCGTAGCCGCGCCTGTCGCCTGCAACATCAAGGAGCGGAATCAGGATCAGCATTTCATTTTCATCAGTTACAGCTTTCAGTTCTCCGAGCATCTTGATAACATTGGGAACCGCCAGGTTGCGCGCCTTTTTCAGGTCTGCGGACGCGCCCTTGTTCTCAGGATAGAACCGGGGATCGTCCAGGTAATTCCGTTTTGCGTATTTTATGGAGCGGAATACCTTGTCGATTTCGTCTCCTGCTTTTGCTTTTTCGCCCGAATCAGAAGCCGATTTAAGCGTGATCATTGCCGCCCTTAATTTTATGATATTGTTCGATTCCTGCTTTCTGCGGAGATGGATGAAACCGTTTTCATTCAGCGCAGGCTTGAAGAAAGCTGAAAGGTGCGATTTTAATTGGGAGACAACTGGAGATTGCCTTGCCCTAGTTACTATTGCCATGTCATTTGCCATGTTATAATAAGTGGGGATTGATACTTATAAAAGTATGGTTGCGCGGGAGCGGTTGCCTAACTAGATGCGCTGCTTTTGCAGGCTCTCTATTTCACAAGTAGCGTTTTGCGCGGCGATCCAAACATCTCCGCCAATCTTGTTGGGGTTACCGGGGGACTCGTCTGCGCGAATTTTCGCCAGGACGTTCAGGCCGCGCCCGTCTCCTGCGAGGTGGAGGATGGGAATCAGCATCAGCATTTCCGGCTTGTCTGTTCGCGAGGTCATTTTTTTGAGCATCTCAACCACGTCTGGAACAACCAGGTTGCGCGCGGCTTTCAGCTCTGCAGGAGCGCCCTTGCAGTAAGCAAAAACTTTAGGAGATGACTTGTAACTCTTTTTTTCTGTTTTTAGGGAGCCGATTACATTGAAAATGTCCTGAACCGCTTTTGCTTGCTCGTCTGGGCTAGGATTTGTTGACTTAAGCGTGTTCATTGCTTCCCGTAATTTTATGATTCTTGTTGTTTCCGGCTGTGGGCGGCAGTGAATAAAGCCGTTTTCGTTTAGCACAGGCCTGAAAAAAGCTGAAAGATGCTTCGTTAGTTGGGGAGCGAAAGGAGTTTGCCTTGCCCTGGTTACTATTGCAGTGTCGTTTGCCATTTCGTAGTAGATGCGGATTAATTATTATAAAAGTATGGCTGGCTGGAAGGCAACGGGTCACACTTAAATACACGCACACCCATAAACTAACTCATGCAACCCATGTTTGGCGGTGCGGTTACTTTTCGTTCCTTCCAGGAGATGGAAGTGCTGGTTGGCATGTATAGCGATGCAGGCGGAGAAATAATAATGGCCAAGCCAAAGATGCACGAGCTGGATGCTAACAGGATCGAGGATACGGTGGGCAGATTCCTTGAGGTGTGCGGCAAATTCAATATGCCTGTTTTTTTCCACCCACAGGAAGCGCGGAGCGAGAAAGGATACCGGGAATGGCTTGTTGCCAATGACAAGAAAGATATGGAACTGATAGTCGAGTCCTATGCGCGGCTCATGCAGGCGCTCAAGGGAAAGAAAGGCACCTATCCGCTGTTCATAACCCATGGCGGAAGGCTCCATGTGAATGGCCGGCAGATAAACGGAAAGGACATGGAAACGCTGGAAGAGGCCATCTCGGGCACTAAACAATATTTGGAGAAACTTTACATTGCGAAAATGAATATTTTCGGAAATGAGGAATTCATAATTCTATTAGAGAACATGCCAGCGCCAGGAAGGAACAAGGGCGAGGAGCCTGTGCCGTACTCTGTGGAACAAATAGCCGAGGTAATCGCTTTCTTAAATGGCAATGTTGAAGCATGCCTTGATGTGGGGCATTTGCAGATGACCGAAGAAGAAGTAATGAGATATATCCTGGCAGGCGTACCAATAAGATGCACGCATTTGCACGGGAATGACACGACCGATGACCAGCACTTTTTGCCCTATGGCGAGCTGATGAAAAGGGTTGAAGGGCTTGGAAAATTCCTGCTCGACGACAAAATGGTGCACATACTTGAGATAAGAAGGTCGGTTCTCCGTAACACCCATCCGCTCGAGCTGAAAAGGGTGATCACTTCACTTAAAAATGGAAGATTGCCGAGCCTGCAAAAAGCGATTATCTAGCCCGAACCACCGGTTCTGCAGAAAACTTCGCAGGCAGCAGCGTGCCGGGCGCTGCCGCCACCAACTGCGGCGACCGCTTGAGCGGTCGGTCGCGCTGGAGCGCGACTGCCTCCAGGCACCGCAGGCGCAGCGCCCATTTGGCGACGCTGCTGCCAATGATTTCTGCAGAACTGCCCCACCTTAACTATTTAATTACCGCGCCCCTAATTCTTTTTCAAAATCGTGTGCGGGTGATACGAATGGACAGGGTAAAAGTTACACTTAAGGAAGACGAGATGCCAACCAAGTGGTATAACATATTGCCTGATTTGCCTGGCAGTTTTGCGCCTCCTCTTCATCCTGGAACCAAGCAGCCCATAGGCCCGGACGATTTGAAAGCTATTTTTCCCATGTCGCTCATTGGGCAGGAAGTCAGCGACCAGCACTATATTGATATCCCGGAGGAAGTGCGGGAAGCCTATCTGAGGATTGGAAGGCCGACTCCGCTTTACCGCGCCACTCGATTGGAGAAAGCGCTCGGAACTCCTGCGAAAATCTATTACAAGCGCGAGGATGTTTCATTCGTCGGCTCGCACAAAACCAATACCGCGATTCCCCAGGCGTACTATAATATGAAGGAGGGAGTTGAGCGCCTTTCCACTGAAACCGGAGCAGGCCAGTGGGGCTGCGCGCTTTCGCTCGCAACCAAGATGTTCGGCTTGAAATGCCTGGTTTACATGGTGAAAGTTTCCTTTGAGCAGAAGCCCTACAGGAAATATGTGATGAACATGTATGGGGCGAATGTGATTCCGTCTCCAAGCATGACAACCGAGTCAGGCAAGAAAATTTTAGCGGATGACCCGAAATCCACCGGCTCATTGGGAATTGCGATTTCCGAAGCAGTGGAAGTTGCTGCCAAAGACCCGAAAACCAATTACGCGCTTGGAAGCGTGCTCAACCATGTGATGCTGCACCAGACCGTGATCGGGCAGGAAGTGCAGAAGCAGTTGCAGATGTTCGGGGCCCAGCCCGACATCATGATCGGCTGCGCAGGAGGAGGCTCGAATTTCGCTGGCTTCACTTTCCCGCTTGTGGGCGAGAAAATCAAGAAGAAGAACAACATTGATTTCATTGCGGTTGAGCCGAAAAGCGTTCCCTCAATGACCGGAATCAATTCAGGAATGTCCAAATTCGACTATGATTTTGGAGACACTGCCGAGTTGACGCCACTTTTGAAAATGTACACGCTTGGGCACAAATTCAAGCCAGACCCGATTCACGCAGGCGGATTGAGGTACCACGGAATGGCGCCCACTGTCTCGCATCTGCTTGACCAGAAAGTCATCCGCGCAGAGGCCTATGAGCAGAATGAGACTTTTGATGCCGCCAAATTATTCTCGCAAACAGAGGGGATAATTCCGGCGCCCGAGTCCAGCCATGCGATTGCGTGCGCAGTGAAATATGCGCGCCTTTGCAAGCAGAAGAACGAGGCGAAGACCATAGTGTTCAACCTGAGCGGCCATGGGCTGCTTGATTTGGGCGGCTATGCCTCGGTGTTCAAATTATAACGGTGATTTGCATGAGACTTAAACCCGAAATTGTAACCCTTGGAATTCTTTCCATTCTTTTTGTTTTAATGGGGGCTGCTTTCCTTAATGTCACGCTTGGCTCGTGGTGCTGGTGGATTTTGGTTGCGGCTGCGATTGGATTTTTCCTGTATGAGCTCAAGGTGAATGAAATAGGCATCACTTCGGAGTTGGCGAAAAAGGCGCTCCTGGTCGGCCTGTTCCTGATGCTGTTTGATTTCGGGGTCGAGAATACCGGATGGATTCTTGGCTACTGGCACACACAGAACGGGATAATTGCGGTTGGCACTGTTCCGCTTGCCGTGATGCTTGTCTGTTTTATTGGAGGAGCCGGCTGGGCGCTTTATCTCCCGAAGAAATTCGATTTGGGATTTTCGCTCTATGATTCCCTGGTTTTCGCATTCTGGGGAGCGCTGGGAGAATGGGTGCTTAGCACCCAGGGATTGATGGTCTACACCAAGGGCTGGACTTCGGCTCTTGCGTTTGGCGCTTACTTCATAACCTGGGCCGTGCTCCACTGGGTGCGCTACAAATCCCCGCTGAAAATAAGCGAATAGAAATTAGAATCGGATGGAGATGAAATTAGATCTCTAGCTTTGGCCCTTCGGTTCCAATCCTGGTTTCAAAAGACCTGAATCCGCCGAGCGAAAGCCCTTTTACTATTGATTTGGCCGCCCTTATTTTACAGTAGACCAGAAGGGCTCCGCCTCTTCCGCCAGCGCCGGTCAATTTTGCGCCATAGGCGTTTTTGCAAATGGCAATGTTCCTTGCATCCTCAATCTCATAAGTGGAAACTCCTGCCGCCCTTAGCAACTCGTGGTTCTTGTTCAGCAGATCCCCGAGCCTGGCCCCATTGCCATTGGGCTTCAATTCGGCCAGAACTCCCTTGTAAATATGCTCGTATTCTACGAATAATGCGTTCCTGATTGCCGAGGTCAGTTTGTCCGGAGGCTTTTCGATTTTATTTGCAACTGCGAACTTCTGAATTTGGTCAGCGGTCGTGTCCCTGGCATTCTTGAAAGTGTCAACCACCAGGAAACAGGTCCCATGGGGAAGAACGAGGTTCACGCTTTTCATTACGCATTTGGTCGGGTTGAATTTCTTTTCAAAAATCTGGGGCCTTCCCTCGACCACTGTTGCCGCATCGATTCCGCTGGGCAACCCTCCATGTGAAATTTCCTCGCCTGCCTGGGTCGCATCGAATAGGAATTTCTTGTCTGCTTTTATCCCGTACAATTTGCACAGGGCTACGGAGAATGCCGCTGCAGCTGAAGCGCTGTTTCCCATTCCCTTGGGCGCCCCCGAGTGGTGGAATTTCGCCTTGAAGCCGGTGAACTTCTTGTTCTTTGATTTTGAAAAAACGTATTTGTGGACCGCGTGCAGGCATTCGATTACCTTTTGCCCTGAGAATTCCCCGTCCTTGGAAATGGACCCGTTTCCGAAATTTGTTTCCAGCACTATTTCGTCGGAATTGGTTTCCTCCAGCTCCACGGTGTTCCTGGAATCAGTCGGAATGGAGATAGCTGGCGCACCGTAGACCACATAGTGTTCTCCGCACAGTATCAACTTGTTTGGAGCGCTCGCACGTATCATCAATAGGAGTTTATCGGGTAAGAATTATTAAATGAATTGGCGCCAATAAGCAATCTATGGCAATGGATTTTGCGACGGTTGAGGCTACGCCCAATATTGCATTGGTGAAATACTGGGGGAAAAGGAACGAAGAGCTTGTGCTCCCTGTTTCCGGAAGCATCAGCGCTACCATGAGTTTTGAATTGAAAACTCGCACGTCAATTGCTTTTTCGGACAAAATTTCCTCGGATGAAGTTTATGTGAACGGAGAGAAAATTACAGGCGAGCATTTGCTCGGGGCGGGCAAGTGCCTTGATTTTATTAGGAAAGCGGCAAACGTTCGCAACGGAAAAAAAGCGAGAATTGCTTCCATCAACTGTTTCCCAACAGCGGCTGGTTTGGCTTCTTCGGCGAGCGGCTATGCCGCACTCGCGTGCGCTGCCAATGCCGCGCTTAATGCCGGCTTGAAAGGCGAGCAGCTTTCGATTGCTGCTAGACTTGGTTCGGGTTCTGCTTCTCGCTCGGTTTACGGCGGATTCGCTGAATGGCTGGCTGGCAAGAAAAATGACGGCAGTGATTCCTATGCCGTGCAAATAAAAGATGAAAAGCACTGGCCTGAATTTCGCAATGTGATTGGCATTATTGGAAAGGAGAAAAAGAAAGTTTCATCCCGCGCAGGCATGAAAGAAACTGTGAAAACGAGCGCGTACTATAAAGAGTGGATGGCGCGCCATGATTCCGTTTTGGACACTGCGCGCAAGGCAATTCTTTCCAAGGATTTGAGCAAGCTGCTTGCAACAATTATGAAGGAATCCGATGACATGCACCACTCCATGGCTGACACGACCCCGCCCATAATTTACATGAATGAGCTGAGCCACTCGGTTGTTAAAAAAATCAGGGAGTTCAATGATTCGCTTGGCTCAATTGAAGCGGGTTATACTTTTGATGCCGGCCCAAACCCTCACGTTTACACCGTTCAGAAGCATGCAAAAGCAATTGAGAAAATCCTGCTTGAAGTGGATGGAATGCAGGATGTGATCACCTGTTCGGTTGGAAGCGGACCGCGCGTTTTGAAGGATAAGAAAGAAAGTTTGCTTGACGAGAACGGGAATGCGAAGAAATGCTCGTACGATGAGATTAAAAGAAAAATCATAATTGAGTGAAACTGATGGACAAATTTTCAGCTCCTGGAAAAATCCTTTTGCTTGGCGGCTACTCAGTCCTGGAAAAGGGAAACGTGGGTTATGTGATTGCACTGGACCGGAGAGTGAGGGCCAGCGCAGAAGCAATTGACGGGGGAATTGTCGAGATTGAAATGCCCCAGTTCAATATTTCCGCTTCAGGCGAATTTGACACAGTTGGCTGGAAAATAAAATTGGATTCCGCTGACGAGTGGCAGGCCCAGCAGACCAAATTCGCGCGCGCATGCATTGAAAACACTCTCCGCTATTATGCAAGCAAGGGGAAGAAAGTGCGCGGAATACGGGTCACTGCCCAGAATGACGAGGGTTTCACATTCAAGGCCGGAACCCTGAAAAGCGGATTCGGCTCAAGCGCTGCTGCCACTGTTTCCATGACTTTTGCAATTGCAGATGCGCTTGGGGTTGACGCGCTAAGGGAGCTGAGAATTAATCACAGGCTTGCCCAGTATTCGCATTCTTCCGCGCAGGGGAAAGTGGGCTCTGGCTTTGATGTCGCTTGCTCAACTTTTGGAACAATAAAATGGCAGAGGTATTCGCCTGAATTCGCTTCAGGTGAAATCCCGCAGACCATTGACAAAACCTGGGACTGCAATGCTGAGAAAGTGGCGCTTCCTCCGGGCTGGATTCTGGAAGTTGGGTTTACCGGAAAAAGTGCGAGCACTAGTTCCATGGTGAAACAGTTGTATGAATTCAAGGCCAAGGAGCCTGACGCCTATTCCGCTTACATGAAAAAAATCAATGGCGAGAATTTGAAGGCGATAAGCGCGCTGGATGAGATTGGAAAGTTTGCCAAGAATGACCCGAAAGAGTATGAAAAAGCGTTGGCTGAACCGGCTTCCAACCCGCTTCTTCTCAAATTCCATTCTTCGTTTGTCTCTGGCCGCGAGCTCCTGAAAGAATTAGGCGAGAAATCAGGCGTTGCAATTGAACCCCAGGAACTTTCAGGGTTGATTGAAATTGCCGAAGGGCGCGGAGCTTTCTGCGCCAAATTGCCAGGAGCAGGCGGAGGGGACTCAGTGGTTGCAATCTGCTTTAGCAAAGAAGGGCAGGCAAGCGTAAGAAGCGCCTGGAAGAAATTGGGAATCACTCCGATTGATGTTTCTGCTTCAAGCGAGGGAGTGAAAAAGGATTTGCACCTAATCTAATAGCTTTTTATTCCCTGAATTCCCAATATCATTGATGAAACCTTCCCTGCGGTCAGAGGCGCTCAAAAACCTGAAGATTTCCGATTTGGCGCCAGAGCATCTGGAAACCATCCAGAATGTGCTTGAACAGGTTGGCGCTGAAGTGAATCTTTCATCCAAAAAAGACCTTTCCTTTATATCCGCGATTTGGAAAGCTGAAAAGCGCAGGGGAAGGAAGGCGGACCAGAGAAATTTGAAACTTGTGGAAACCATGGCAACTTTTGCAGCGAACATCCAAGCGAATACGATTAGAGCCGCTAGGCAAGTCCCTGCGAAAGTAGATCCGAGAATGGCAGAGGTTGCCGTGCAGGTGCGCAAAGCGTTTGAGCTGCAACAGGGAAAGGGAATGACAGGCACCATTGCAAAGGGGGAAAAGGGGCTTGATGAAAAATTCGGCATTGTGCGGCTTTGTGAAGAGAATGTTTCTGAGAAGCCAAGGGCGCTGGGGAAGCTGGAATTTGATTATTTGTTTGACCAGCTCTGGAAACTGCTCACGGCCAATTTCCCGGATTCTGAAATCGAAACCAAGGCGCAGTACAGGGCATATTTTTATGACCCGTACAGGGAAACGTTCCATGCGGACGTTGCAGTGACTGAAAACGGGGAAGTGATAGGCGCGTGCCTGTGGAGCCATCCTAAGGGCAAGAACCTGATAATGCCGAACATCATAGTGACAAAGGGCAAAAGCAGGATGAACAAAGTGTCGGCAGCGCTTCTCGGGAACATGATGGTGCAGGCGAATGACACAGCAAAAATCGAAAGAGGGGAGAAGCAGATTGACTACATTATTGCTGAAATTGAAAAACCGGACGGGGCTGAAAAGGACATTGAGATGCGGGAGCTCCGCTTTATGCGCGCCGAATTCCATGATACTTTTACGCACGTAAAGACCGTGAAATGCGAAAACGGGCAGCCGCTTGAATACTGGATACCGGACATGAAAGCCAAGACGAAAAAGAGGAAAGACCCGAATGCGAAGCTTGACGAGGAGAAGCCTGCTGTTCACATTCATCAAAGTCGGAGAAACCGGAGGAGTCCCTGCGCGCGAAACAGGCGGGCTTGTTTACTGGTTTTACAAGGACTATTTGGGGGAGGAATGCGCGGACGTAAGGGAGGAGGACATTAACAGGCTGCTTGCGAGGACTTTGAACCAGCTTGGCCCTTCGAAGAAAATCACCGCCGGAATGATTGAGAAGAAGGGGAAGGAAGTGCTTAAGCTTATTTCTGAAGAAAGATTGGAGCCAATGACAATAATGGAAACAGCCATTAATTTGGACCAGAGGCTTAGGCCAAGGGGATAGGCGAACGGGTTCTGTTCAACGCTTGAGATCTTCGAGCCGGACTAATTTACCTGGAGTATTGTTCTCGATATCTCGATCTAATTCTTCTACCAATTTCTTTTCCCTTTTTGTCAGCACATAGCCGAATCTCCTTAAATCCGCATTTATCTGCGCCTTTGAAGCGAATTTTCCATAGGGGGTTTGCCTGATCCTTTCCTTTTCAATTCTGCTCCGCTCGTGAAAAACTATTTCATTTCCGTAGTATGAAAGCAGCTTTGCGATCTTCTTTGCCCGGTATGTTCCCTTTTCATTGTTTCGCTTTATTCTGTCTGAAATGACCAACCTTGCACTCATCTTCTTGTTCACCACGTGGATTTGATTTGACTGGGCCCAGGAAATTCCCAAGGCTTCCTGCGCAGTGGAGCAGCTGTAGTAAAAGTCATTGCTCTTTAGGAACAGGGCTATTGCTCCGGACAATACCCTGAGGGGGCTTTCGATGAACTGTCCCCTTCTTTCCTCGGGCAATGGAACGTAGTAGATTCCCTTGAAAGGGGTCGGAAAGAGCTTTAGCCCGGAGTACATGTCTGTAATCTGCTTTTTGGTGTAACCCTCTTGCAGCAGCTGCTCAAAACTAATTACCTGCTTTGGAAGCATTTTCAATCACCTTGCTGAAAAAATCCCGGTCCTCCTCGTTCAGCGTAATGTTTCGTATCTCGCCGAAATTTTTAGGAAAACCGAATTTTGCAATCAGTTCCCTGATTTTTTCAAATCCTTGTTTCTTGCTCTTTAGGATGAAAATAATATCGTACAAATCCCTTGCTTCCATTCTTTCGGAATAGCTCTGCAATTTCATCTCAAAGATATCGTCCAAAGATGCGACTCTCAATTTTGCATTTCCAAAAGAGTGCTCGTCGAATTTCTTTATTTTGTAATCCGGAATGAAAACTTCCACTTTTATGCTGGTGTCCTCAAACTGGATGACGAACTGATTTGTGTACACTCCGCTGCTTGTCCTGAATCCTTTCCTGCTCAGGCATCCCTTCAATGTTTCTTTCATTTTTGCCGCATTGCCTTCAAGCGGAACAAAATCCAGGTCAATGCTAATCCTGTGCTTCAGATGGAAAAGCGCCAATGCGGTTCCGCCAACAAGGATGAACTTCTTTTGTGTGCACTCGGCGACATCTGGAAGGATTTCCAGCACCCGCTTGTACTTGGAGTAAAACCGCTCATCCATGCATGTATTCTGGCAGAACCCCTATAAATAGCTTTTGGTCTAGATTAAAGAATCTTTAATCTAGCAGGGAAACTTCCGAGAGAAGCCAATTTTGGGCTATTTGTAGTGGGGAAGAGTTGACTGGAAACTTAAAAATCAGTAGGCACTACAAATATGCATGGGAAAAGTTTACCGCGTTAATGACAAGCTGGAGTTATTGGAATTAGTTGACTTTAAGGAAGCGGATGAAAAGGAGATTCCGCAGGCTGTTTCTTTTGTGATTGTTGAACGAAAGGATGGAAAGGTGTTCCTTCAGTATAGGCCTAAGGGAAGAGTGCGCAATCCCCTCAAATTCACTTCTTCCGCTTCTGGCCACGTTGATGAAGATGAAGACTATCTGGAAGCAGCTGGACGCGAATTGCGCGAAGAATTGGGGATTACAGTGGAGCAGAATAAGCTGAAGCTGATTGGCACTGTTCCCAAATTTACGCATCGCGGCAAGGTTTACCTTGTTCGGACTGATTCACCCCTATTCCCAGACCCTGGCGAGGTTGATGCCGCTGGCTCTGGCTGGTTTTCCCTAGCTGAAGTGAAGGAAATGGTGGAGAAGACTCCGGAGAAATTCACGCGCGGTGGATTGCAGGCATTCCAGGCCTATTTGAAACACTCCCACGTAGGAAAGGCTTAGGGACTTTGTTTGATGCCCGAATTGTGAAAATTATTTAAACATGCATAGCCCATATCTAACAATGTACACTATTTTCGCGCCACCGCCAGGCATAAAAAAAGTTTCTGGAGGAGAGGCAGGCTTCAGGGAATTAAATATCCTGGAGAATTTACTGAACAAAGAGCAGCACAGGCTGTTCTGCAAGGCTGACGGCCTCATGAAACTGCACCTGTTGAAGCTTTCCGGATCTCTTCGAAGAATCAATGTGGAATTTTTCTCAGTGCATCCTTCTGAGGAAGTGGGGCAGCTGGTCGAGCATTATTCACAGGCGCATACGATACTTGTGAGAACTGACGCTGCGCACGTTGAGGTGAACGCTGAACAAAGGTGCGCGCAGCCCAGGGAAAAATTCGTGCGCCAGGGAAAAGCCGGGAGCGGGGAGAACGCGGCAAAACTTGAAAAGTTTTTGAAGAAGATTGAAGACTACGAGAAAAAATATGGGATCAGGCTGAACGCGGTTGTTCTCCATTTGCCTGAATTCAACTACTCCTATATCGGAAGCGTGCAGATTGACCACGAAAACGGCCTGATTGAGTTCAACCTGATGGAATTCCAGGAAGACACCGGGCGCCATGTAACTTTCAGGAAAATCGAAACCCAGAAGCCGCTGGCTTACCTGGAAACCGTAAAAGAAGGGAAGTCTTGCGTCACCATCGATAACGGGAACCCGAAAAACTCCTTTTTGGCGGAAAGCCTGAGGGAAACCGCATTTGAACTCCTAGAGCTGTACAGCCAGGGGTTTACGGAGATGGGATTTATTGTATACGAGGAAAACCCAGTGCCAACAGCGTACGACTGGATCAGGAAGGAAACCTTTGATCGGGTCGGCTGAAACCCACAAATCAAAACGGATTTAACGACGATAGATAGTCACATTTATATTCTATGGCGTTGTTAATACTGTACTGTTTCTAGTAGAAGATTATTGCCTAGCAATAGTGCCGGGTGGGGTTGGGAGTATGAGAATTGATCTGGTAGAGGAAAAGTTCACTTACGACGACATACTTATAGTGCCGCAGCACACTACGATTGGCAGCAGGACCGAGATTTCCACTGACCACATATTTGCTGGCATCAAAGTCGGCCTGCCAGTGATAAGCGCTGCCATGGACACTGTTACTACCTTTGAAATGGCCAAAGCGCTTCAGGCAAAAGGCGGACTTGCTGCCTTTCCCCGCGAATCCAAGATTGAAATTGCCCGCCAGCTTGCCAAGGACAAGGTGATTACCTCATCTTTCTACTCCATTGGGGTGAATTACAAGCCCAATGAGCTTGAGGCACTGGACATTCTATCCCAGGCAGGCGGCAAGCAGCTCATCAACATTGACATTGCCCATGGAGACTGCGCCAAAATGGAAAAGGCGCTTGACTTCTATTCAAAGAAATACCCGAGCTTCATCCTGATGGCAGGGAATGTGGCAACCCCGGATGCTGCTCTTCGCCTGTCCAAAGCAGGGGCGGACATAGTGAAAGCCGGGATTGGGCCAGGGGCTGTTTGCTCCACGCGCATCAATACCGGAGTGGGGTATCCCCAGGCAAGCGCCATAATGGAAGTGCGCAAAAAGTACGATGGCGCGCTTGTTGCCGATGGAGGGGTGAATTACATAGGGGATGTGTGCAAGGCGCTGGCAATTGGCGCTGATGCGGTGATGATTGGAAGGCTGTTTGCGCAGACATCCGAATCCGCTGGCAAGATTGTCGAGATTGGGGGAAAGAAGTTCAAGGAATACAGGGGAATGGCCTCGCCCGCTGCCAAGGCGAACAGGAATGAGAAGGATTCAAAGCGGTTTGTTGAAGGGGAATCGTTCATGGTCCCTATTGAAGGCTCTGTTTTGACTGTTTTGGACAATATACGGGACGGATTGCTTTCCGCCATGAGCTACTCGGATTCGCGCACTATTAAAGAATTTAAAACCAAGGCTGATTTGGTTCGTATTTCTGGTGCGACTGCGCGCGAGAACTCGATACGGAAGGAATTGAAATAAGCTGGAACTATAATCGAGGATACTAGGGCGAGGACTGGATGCCCGAGAGAAAGAAAACAATTTAAATAGTACAGCTAATACAGTAAATGGGCATCGTATGAAGGCAGATTTGGAAGTGCTGAGGGCTAAATTTCTGAAGGCGTATTCGTCAGTTCCGGATAAGCTTAGGGATGATGTAGTCGCCGTGGTAGACGACAAAACTTATAGCTGGAATTCTGCATTCATAGAAGTTAACGGAAAAACTCCCCTGGGAGATAAGATTATTAGGAAGCTCGAAGAAATAGGTATGTTTGGGCAGAAGTGATCCGTATGGGCGAAGATTACGTAAAAGAACTTGTTATAGCACGATTGCGGACTATTCCGCCGAATATTGGCTTTTCCGTAGGTTCCCATGGGGACTTCACAAGGGATGAAATAATCAATCAGGTCAGCAAAGGAACGGACATAGGAAAGGAGTTTGCTGCGATTGAAATCAAAATGCTTATTGATACCCCGAAGCTGGTTGGTCGGTTAAGTGGAAAAACGCCTTCTTCTCACTAGGTCAAGGCACGATATCGCCAACCAATACTTGTATGCTTATTCTGAGGAGATAATAGCAGAGGCGGATAGTTTAGGGTGGAAAACGGACAGAGTTGAAAACGAGAAGAACCAGAGGAAAGAAGTGGAATCCAGATTAACGAAAAGCGCCTATGATTTCGTATTCTTTAACGGCCATGGAACGGATGAGTCTGTTTCCGGCCATGGAGATGAAAAACTTGTTGATGCCGGTTCGGCATCAATTTTGAAGGATAAGATAGTGTTTGCCCGGAGCTGTTCCGCGTTGAATACACTTGGAAAAGAAGCTGTCAAAAAAGGATGCAAAGCGTTCATAGGGTATAACGGGCTTTTCTTTATTTCTTATACAAATGAATACCAGTCAACGCCGCTGAAAGACCCTACTGCAAGGCCGGTGATGGAAGTTTCAAATTTGGCAGGGAAGTTGATACTGAAGGGAGATACTGTTCAAACAGCAGTTGAAGCCGCCCAGCGCAAGGCAGGAGATTTAATCCTGAAAATGCTGGCTTCAAAAGAACCGTATGATGCTGGAACTTTCAGGGCGCTTTACCAGAATTATATGACGTTTTCTTTTACGGGAGATGGGCAGGCGAAGGCGTAAATTACGGAAGGAATTGAAATAAACTAGGGACGGGGATATTGGGGACGAAGAAGGGATTGACGGACACTATTCAGCGGCAACGTAGACTAGTGACGTTTTTATACTACTTGAATTCCTATTACCGGTTATGTTCAGAAGGCAGAAAGTGTTGTTGTACCTGATGTTTGCGCTAAATCGCCGCGGAAAAAAGATAACAAAGACCTATTTAGACAAACTACTTTTCGTTTTGAGGAAAGAAACAAACATTGGAGATTTTGTCAAGTTTTACAATTTTTTCCCTTACAATTACGGGCCTTTTTCTAACCAGTTTTATTTTGATTTGGCTGATTTGTACAGCCATGCTTATTTGGCGGATGAATTCGAAGTAAAACTGCCTGCAAAAGAGGTAGAAGATTTTTTGAACGCCGAAGAAAAACAGCTGGCAAACAAAATCATAGAGAAATATGGTGATTATTCTACTGACCAGATTAAGGACTACGTCTATTCGACTTATCCGGAATACGCCCAAAAGAGCTTATTGAAAGCCCAAAAAGAGCAGGAAGGGAAACCAGGTATTTTTTCGATTGGCTACGAGAAGAAAGACATTGACCTGTTTTTGGATTTGTTGGTACAGAATGGCATTGATACGCTGGTGGATGTGCGGGCCAATGCATTCAGCATGAATTTCTCCTTTACAAAATCAAAACTTGTGAATTACCTTGAGAAGGTGGGAATTGAATATTTGCATGTCCCGGAATTAGGGATTAGCGGCGAATTCAGAAAAGGCCTGGATAGTGATGCTGATTATGTTAAGCTGTTTGAATTTTATCAAAGCAGCATTTTGCCAAAACAAGCGAAAAAAGTTGAAGAGGTATACGAGCTTGGCAGGAAAAAGCGGATTGCACTGCTGTGTTTTGAACAGGATAAGGGGCACTGCCACAGGGGAGTGCTAAGCAAAGAGCTGGAGAGATGCTACGGCGTGCAGGTGACGCATTTATGAAAGAGAGATTGCTGGTGCTTGCCAAAGCAGCGCCGGAAGCAAGCCAAAAGTACGAAGAGCTCATTTGTGTTGCGGGGATTACAGACAAAGGAGAATGGAGGCGGATTTACCCAATTCCGTGGGAACTTTTTTTGAAGACAAGCGCTTCAAGGTTTAGAAAAAAATGGTGGATTGAATACGAGCTTGCTTCGGATAAACCTTCAGATTACAGGCCTGAGAGCAGAAAAATAAAGTTTGAGACCATAAAGCCAGTAAGAGAAGCGTCGTTTAAAGAAATAGATGCGCTGCTTTCGCAAAGAGTCCAAACACTGGACGAAATAGGGGAAAAAGGAGTGAAAATCCAGTCGTTGGGCGTTGTGCAGCCAAGAGAAGTTTTAGATTTTCTTCCTTCAGACAACCCACATTATGAAAAACTAGTAACGATGGGCAAACAACAGGATTTGTTCGGCCAATCGGCAATGAAACTTAACCCGCCTAAATTCAAGTACAGATATAGATTCAAAGATGATGCCGAGGGAAAAATACACGAAAATCTGTGTGAAGACTGGGAGGCCGTAATGCTTTACATAAACTGCGAAAGAATGCGGCTTGCAGGAAGATATCCTGACGAAAAAACGGTCCATGAAAAAGTAAGGCAGAAAATGCTCAGGGACATATTCAAGCAGGGGAAAGTATACTTCATAGTCGGATCGCATTACAGGTTTCCGACATTCATGATAGTTGGCGTCGTTTATCCGAAGAAAGAGGATATGAAACGTGGTTAGAACTGTTTGAAGCATCCTTCTGGGCAATAAACAGTTAAGGTATCCTGCGGCTGGGAGCGAGAACTCGATACGGAAGGAATTGAAATAGAACTAGGGACGGGGATATTGGGGACGGAGATTGGATCTCCGGACCTTAGATTTTTTATTCGTTTCTCACCAAATACAATGCGATTGAATGTATAACGTAAAAGAAATAGATGAAAACGAAGCCATTGCAATTTTGTCTAAAGATGAGAGTCACTTTTTAGATTTCAAACATAGAAAAGTAAGCGGCAATAAATTCCAGAGAATTGCGTGCTCTTTTGCAAATTCCGATGGTGGCGAGATTTACGTAGGGATCTGTGATAAAAAAGAAACACCGGTATCTAATCAGCTTGACCTTTGGGACGGACTAGAAAACCAGGAGGAAGCAAATACATTGCTTCAAAACCTGTATAACGAAATATCTCCCTCGATAGAACCGCGAGATGCAGAATTTTACAAAATTAAGGGAAACGACCAGAAAGGTTTAGTTCTGAGAATTTTGATAGATAAGAGCCCTAAAATTCATTATACCTCTGAGAAAAAAGTGTGGGTGAGAAAAAATGCGCAGTGTATAGAAATTCCTCCACAAGGAGTAGTTGACCTACAATTGTCAAAAGGAGTGACATCTTACGAGACACAATTTGTAGAAAATTTTGAAACAGAGAACTTGGAATCTTCTACTGCCTTAAGAAAGTTTTTGGATTACTATTCTCCAAAAAGCGAACCAAGCGAATTTTTGCGCAAGCAATATCTAATAAGAAAAAAAGATGGCAAGGAATTTGCTACTTACGCAGCAGTTCTGCTTTTTGCAGAAACCCCTTCTGCGATTCTACCTAAAAAATGTGCAGTAAAAATAAGCAGATACAATACTTCAGAAAATGAACCGGAAAGAGAGCACTTGGGGGAGCAGACAACCGTAGAAGGCCCGTTGTATCAACAGATTAGTGATGCGATTTCAAGTATAAAAACAACTATAGGGGATATTTCTGTTTTGACTAGAGATGGCATGGCAAAAGCCGAGTATCCGGCAGATGCGATAAAAGAGATATTGGTAAACGCAGTTATTCATAGAGATTATAATATTTCTGAGGATATTCAAGTTTTTATCTTTAATAACAGAATTGTCATTAAGAGTCCTGGCCTTCTTGCCGGACATGTAACTACCCGGAATATTCTAGAAGAAAGATTTTCGCGTAATAATACAATCGTTAGGATATTGAACAAATTTCAAAATCCACCAAATAAAGATATCGGAGAAGGTTTGAATACTGCATTTCAAAAAATGAAAGAGGTTAAATTAAAACCGCCGATAATTGAAGAAAGGGATAACTCAGTGCTAGTTACATTACCACACGAGTATCTGGCAGCACCGGAGGACATGGTTCTTGAATATCTGGAGAAACATGGGGAGATAACGAATAGTATTGGTAGAACACTTACTGGCATCAAATCAGAAAACAAAATGAAAAATGTCTTTCTTAAATTGGCGAAAAGGAATTTGGTGGAGAGAGTCCCGGATAAACAGAGCATAAACTCGGCGTGGAGAAAGAAAAGGATTGAACAGCCGATTAAACCCTCAACCTAAAAGGATAGAATCAATCTTCACCGGCATAAAACCCCGCCAAGCTTTAAATAGTGTGATGTGTCAATTTTGACACATGGCGAAGAAGATACAGGTAGTCTTTACAGACGAACAGTGGGATGTGATAGACACCCTCCGCGGCAGGATGGGGGAGAGCGACGCGGACCTGGTCAGGAACATCGCGATAGCCTGGATGTCGGAAAAGTCCATGATAAAGCCGCGTGGGAATTCCGATGGAAAATTCTATTTTGTGGATCTTTTCAGCGGAGCCGGCGGGCTTTCGAAAGGTCTTGAGATGGCTGGACTGACCTGTGCCCTGGGGGTCGACTTTGATAAGACCGCCATCAGGACGTTCAAGCGGAACCATCCACAATCCGAGGTTTTCGCAGGCGATATTTTCAAACTCACGGAAGAAAAACTCAAGGAACTGATCGGTGACAAAAAAATCAGGCTTGTGGCAGGCGGTCCCCCCTGTCAGGGGATGTCGACCGTGGGTAAGGGAGACCCCAACGATCCAAGAAATTTTCTTTTCAAGGAGTTCGTCAGGGTGGTCGGCGTGTTGAAACCCGACTATGTCCTGCTTGAAAATGTAACAGGCATGGTAGGACGAAAGAACCAGAACATAGTGGACGGAATAATCAAGGAGTTCGGCAGATATGGTTATAGGCTTGAGCCGAAGGTGCTCACTTCCAGCCAGTATGGGGTGCCTGAAAGAAGAAAAAGAACCATATTTTTGGGTAACAGACTGGGATATGTGGTGAAATGGCCGGAACAAAAATTTGACTGGAACGGACTCCCGGCAAGAACGGTCGGCGAAGTGCTTCGTGATCTCTCCACAATTGACGGGGAGACATACAATCATGATGTGGAATCCGCAGGGATAACTAATGAGACCGAACTGGCTAGGATCAAACACGTTCCGGAAGGCCGGGGTATACGCTATGAAGAGGATGAGGAGGCTTACTTACCGAAAGAACTCAAACTAGGAGTCGATTGGAAAACCATGAACGAGAGCAGATTCAGGCAGACCAAATATCAGAGACTTGACAGGCGTGAACCTTCGCCCACCATAATGACAGGCAAATACTCCTATTATCATCCGACCGAAAACAGATTCATCACGGCTAGGGAAGCCGCCGCGATACAGAGTTTCCCTAACGAGTTCGTGTTCGAAGGCACGATCTCACAGCAGTGGCGGCAGATAGGCAACGCGGTTCCGCCGCTCATGGCGAAAGCCTTGGGCGAGGCTATCCTGAATACTGATGAGGAGAAAACGAATTCAAAAGTGTCGGATATTCCGATAGATAATGTCAGAAAGCACGCCTTCAACTACAAAGGGAGCGGCAACCCGTTTGGAAAGAAATCCAAAAAGGATTAGGGCGCGATGGGCGGAAACTCCTGGTCGTCGCTTTCCTCAAGATTGTATTTTGACCTCTTGGGCTTAGGTTTGCTTTTCACTTTCAACACGGCAAAAAAACTGTAGTTCCACGGGGTCGGAACGAGCGTCCCGCCCTGTCGGTCGACCCGATCGTGGTATTTTGCCCTGAATCTTAATATGAAATCTGAATTGAACTGCTCTGTCCCCAACTTTGCGACATCCCTGTCCAAATGATAAAAACCATAACCTGAACCGACCTGGATGTAATGTGCGTCCTTTTCCCCATAGTATTTCCAGAGGGATTCCGCCTTCACAATGCATGTACGGTCTTCGAACGCCTTCTGGTCAATCTCCGCATCCTTGTAGGTTATCCTTGTTTTTTCCTTGCTGTATCTGCGCGGGACAATGTTCTTGTTTCGGACGCGTTGGAGCACCTTAAGAAGGGAGTATAAACGAGTGGTGTCGTCGTTCTCCGACCAGGTCCAGCCTTCCTTTTTTGACCAGTTGAATTTTTTCTGCCCGTAGTCCGCAGACAAACCGTTCTTGACCTCAAGGTTATAGGGTTTGCCCAGGTGGCAGAAAACCGCATCGACTCCCCCAGCCATGCCTTCCTTCACTGTTCCAGGAAAAAGCAGACCTGAGCTTTCCAGGATTTCAAAAATTTTATCCTCGTATGTGTGACCCTTGTTCTTTCCTAACACCATCCATATCACCAAGAAATTTTCTGATTCTGCCCAAAACCCGGATCTTCTCATTGCGTAGTTCGTGCTCCCAGATCCTGACTACCGTCCAGCCCTTCTTTTTCAACAGCGCTGTCTCCCGCTTGTCCCTTTGAGCGTTACCATTTATCTTTCTTTTCCAAAAGGCGGTATTACTCCGGGGCATTCTGAAGTGTTTTGGACATTTGTGCCAGAAACAGCCATCCATGAAAAGCGCGACACGTTCCTTTGGAAAGGCAATGTCGATCATCTGTTTCCCGTAGTGGAGACGATAACGATGTCCACAACCCCTGAGAATTTTCCTGAGTGCGACCTCCGGAGAAGTGTTCTTTCCGCGCACCCTGGACATTATGTAGCTCCGTTTTCTTTTGGAGAATATGTCCGCCATGCGTTTCTTATCCCATAGATTGTTTAAAAGAGACGCGGCTGTTTCCGTCAACAGCATTTATGCACTTAAACGATCGGATTTAAGACTTAAGAAGGCTAACACTCAAATCGAAAACACGTGATCCCATGGTTTCCCTAACCTTCTACGGCGGCGCGAACGAAATAGGCGGAAACAAGATACTCCTAGAGGACAAAGAAGCAAGAATCTATTTGGACTTCGGCCAGAGCTTTGACTTCGGCGAGGACTATTTCCTGGACTATCTCCAGCCGAGGTCAGCTCATGGATTAGAGGTATATTTTGAATTTAATTTGATTCCAAAAATTCCAAGGCTTTACAGCAAAACCATGCTTGAGCGAACAGGCCTTAAGTACGAAAAACCTGACATTGACGCGGTTTTCATCTCCCACTCCCATTCAGACCACGTGAACCATATCTCATTCCTAGACGAGTCAATCCCGGTTTACATGGGGCACGGAACGCACCAGATTCTTGAAACCTATCACAAGCTTTACCCCCAGTTCTGCGACATTGGGGAACACATGCAACTTAATTTCTTCAAGTTAGGGGACAAAATCAAGGTAAAGCACCTGATAATTGAACCGATTCACGTGGAGCATTCCATACCAGGGGCGTACGGATTCATCATTCACACAAGCAAAGGTCCGATGATATATACAGGGGATTTCAGACTGCATGGCCCGAAAAGCGCCATGACGCAGGAGTTCATCAAAAAGGCGGCAGAAAGCAAGCCCTATGCCATGCTCATAGAAGGAACCAGGATGGGAAGCGACCAGGAGCATAATTACACTGAAGCCGAAGTCGAGGGCGAAGTCAACGGCATAATCAAGGAGTCAAAAGGCATTGTTTTTGGCTACTTTTCCATGTCAAATATCGACCGTTTCATGTCTTTTTACCAGGCAACCTTGAAAAACGGGAGAAAACTGGTCATAGACACCAAGTTTGCGTACATCCTTGACTGCATGAAGGATAAGATTCCGGCACTGCCTGACGTGATGACAGACAAGGATATACTGGTGTATTTCAAGCTTGCCAAAAGCGGAAAGTATGATGAAAAAGACTACTTTGTCTATGAGCGCAAGTTCATGCCAAAGATGATAACCTACGATGAAATAACCAAAAATCAGAAGAAATTCGCGATGCACATGGCTTTCAACAAGCTGATGGAACTCGTTTATCTTCAACCAAAGGGCGCTGATTACATTTACTCTTCGTCTGAGCACTTCCTTGAAGGGGAGGAAAACGAGGCGGAAAGAACTGTGCTTGAGAACTGGATGAAGCACTTTGGAGTCGCTTTCCATAAGGTGCACTGCTCAGGCCATGCAAGCAAACAGGATCTCATAGAGACAATAGAAAAAATCAAACCAACGCTCTTGATACCGATTCATACGCAAAATCCGCATGATTTTGAGAAACTTCATCCGAACGTAGTTCTGCCTGAGAATGGAAAGACGATTGAAATCTAAACTAATTCCAGCAATTCCTCTATCCTGTTTAATTCGTAATCCGGCTTTATTCCGGGCATTGGCGGCCATTTTATCTCCTTATCCTCTCCCCACTTGGCCAAAGCGGCACGGATGCCCGCCTGCTGTGCGCCGTTCACATCGCGGCCGATTGAGTCGCCAACCATCAGCACTTCATCCGGCCTGACGCGGAAGCCTTCAATCGCTTTCAAAAAAGGAAGCTTGCTTGGCTTATGCTCCCCTGTGTCATCAAGCGTTATCACTAGGTCAAAAAAGCCATAGAGCCCGAGCTTTCTCAGCCTGTTTTCCGCCTTTATCTTTTGCGCATCCGTAAGGATGCCAATCAATATGCCCTTTGTGCGGAGCTTGGAAAGGGTCTCTTTCACTCCAGGATAAAGCTTGAGATGCCTGCGCTTCTCCTCCAGATAAGCAAGTATGGCGGATTCCAGCATTTTGCGGTCAATGCTCCCTGTCTTATTTTTGATGAATCTTTCAAAAACAGTATTGCCGTCAATCCCATCCAGCCAGTAGAGCTGGAATAGCTCCTTGAAGCACTGTTCCTCGTCCATTTTCAAGCCTGAATTTATCAGAGCACAGGCCGCGGCATGGGTTGCTTCGCGCTTCATGTTGACAAAATCGGTTAGGGTGTTGTCCAGGTCGAAAAGAACTGCCTTGAGTTTAGCCATCAGGGTAAACTCTGCATTTTAGACTTAAATGGCTTTCCTGCCTTTTCACCGGCAACAAACCTAAATCCTGTTCTTAAAGGAAATATTGACCAGCTTTACTAGAGGCGATAAATATGTCAAAAACAAAAACAGTGGAATGGGAAGATTACGAACCTGACTGGGAAGCACTCCTGGGAGTAAAGAGGCAGGAGAAGACAAACCCAGGGAGCAGGTTTCAGGCGCAGGGAAGATGCTAGATAGCCACAAGATTTATATATAAAGTATACAATAAATATATACTAAATGTATACTTTGGTGGTTTTAATGGAAACTTTGATTAAACTTGAAGGAGTGCCTGAGGAAGTGCTTCTCCTGCTTTTAGAAGAGGGGTATTTCAAGACAAAAACCGAGGCTATTCGGGCCGGCTTGCTGGGATTGGGGAAGGAATACAATTTGCTCAAATCCCCTGAAGAGCTGGAAGAGAGGTTAGTTGCCATGAAAGTGAAACGCCTGGAAGAAGAAACCAAAGCAGGGAAGGGCAAAGTTTTGAGCGAAGAGGAAGTAAGGAAGAAGTACGGCTTCAAAGAGTGAGATTTTGATTTATACCTTGATTTTTAGAGAAAACTGGGATAGGTATTTTTCCAAGATGGACAGAATGACCCAGGAACGCATTTGGAAAAAGATAATGCAGCTCAAAAATGAGGGAAGCTACCGCGGATTGAGATATGGAGTGAACCTTTGCGTTGTTGAAGTCGGCCAGCATAGGATTTGCTTTAGTGTTGATGAGAAGCAGAAAACCAAGAAAATCTATTTTATTGGGGACCACAAGGAATACGAAAAATGGTACATGAGCTTTTGAAAAAAATCTGAAGTGAGCTATTCACAAAGCGTGAACGAAGTATTCACGCGGCGTGAATGAAATATTTTCACAAGTCGCGGCAATCTCTTCCCGAATCCATTTATAGATTTGATAAAAATAGACCAGGAGGCATATCACGTTTGATAAAAGACGCAGAACCTGAACGCACTGGGACGTGCACCTCAAGGTGCACTGGCGCCCAGGTTTTACCTGCGATACTATTTGGAAAACGCCACTTATAAAGTTTGCCGTTTAACCATGCCGGTGAAATTTCTATCTCTTCGCCATCCAATGCACGGATTCAAGGGGCATTCAGGCGTAGAGAAGATGCTGAAAAGAGGGAAAACCGAAGCAAATTTAAGCCCCAGCAGTTCCAAATATAACATTGCATCCCCGCGGTTGCAGGGCAAACGCGGGATTATATTTCTAATTTTTGGTGTGAACAGTGTTCGGTAATCCTATCCCCGAACCTCTATTTCTTCGCCATCTTGTAAACAAACTCGACAATCTTCGCGGGAATGTTCACGCCCGTCGGCTTGATCGAATTCCTGAATTCAGTAGTGTGATTGATTTCGTGCACAGTCAAACCAGATGTAGTTTCCATCAAATCAACGCCATAAACTCCGTTCCCGCCAACAGCCTTGACTGACTTTAGGCACATTTCCCTTAATTCAGGGGTAACCGGGCAGTTTTCAGCGCTTCCTCCGCGCGAGGTGTTGGTGATCCATTCGCCCTTCTTAGCTACTCTATAAATAGCGCAAATCACCTCGTCCCCGACAACAAAGGCGCGGATATCCCTCCCGGGCTTGTTCACGTGCTCCTGCAGATAGTAAAGCTTGTGGAAATAATTGCCAATCACTTCGCGGTGCTCAACCACTCCCTGCAAGGCCTCGTAATCATTGATCTTGGCAAGTAAGCGAGCCCAGCTCCCGATAGTGGGCTTCATCACTACCGGATACCCAAGGGTATCAACAGCCTTGTGAACAGCATCAGGCGTAAATGCCATCAAAGTCTTGGGAGTAGGGACCTTTGCCTTGGCTAGAGCTCGGGAAGTAAGATACTTGTCTCCGCAAAGCGCCTGGGAATCATAGGAATTGATAACCCGCGTGCCGCAGTCCTCGTAATACTTGGCAGCATACAGGCCGCGCATAAAGGAAGAGGAACGGGAAAGGATGACATCATAGTCCTTCTTGAAATTGGCAACATCAAGAATCAGCTCATTTTCATTGATTTTGTCAAATTCAAAGCCCTTTTTCACAGCTTCCGCTCCCAAAAGCTTGTTTTCTTCAGTAATTACAGTATACAGGATTGCAGCCTTAACCATAGGTTTCACCCTTTAGTTTCATTTTGTCTTATTTCTTCCTTTTTCTGCTTGCCTATTCGCCCCAATCTTCCTCTACTTTTGGAGCCTTGTCCACTTTCGGAGGATTGACGCTTTTTACTTCAAGCTTTGTGCCGCAGTCGGCGCAGGAAATAATCTCGCCAACTTCTGTGTTGGGCTTGAATTTTATTTCACCTGCACATTCCGGACATTCTGCATTTGCCATATTCCCACCTCATAAACATATAATGGCGCCGCCATTAACGGCGCTGCGCCGAGCGACGCCGCCTACGAGCAGCTGCGCATTCGATTGCGCAGGTCCGCCTCGAGGCGGACTGCTTGCTGCTTCGAGGCAGCAAGCACTGCGGCGCGTCGCTCTTATTGGCGGCAGCGCCCGATGCGGCGCCATTTCAGTTAAATCATAATCATAGACGTGAAATAATCGCATCAACAACTTCGCTGGTTGAAGCTGTTCCGCCTATATCCTTGGTCTTAATTCCTGCTTGCAATGTATTAATTATTGCGTTTTCCAGCTTTTCAGCACGGCCGCTCTCGCCAAGGTGCTCAAGCATCATCTTTACTGAAAGCAATTGCGCCAGGGGGTTTACCACATTTTGACCGGTGTACTTGGGAGCGCTTCCATGGGTCGGCTCAAACAAGGCATACTTGTCGCCAATGTTTGCAGAGGGAGTCATTCCCAGCCCGCCAACCAATTGAGCAGCCTCATCACTTAGGATGTCGCCAAACAGATTGGGCGCAACTATGATGGAAAACTTCTCAGGCTCCTTAATCAGCCGCATTGCCATTGCATCGACTATCACTTCTTCCATTTCAATTCCAAAGGATGCGTATTCCTTGGCAACCCCAAGCGCTACTTCGCGCCAGAGCCCGTCGGATTCACGCAAAACGTTTGCCTTGTGAATCAGGGTGACCTTCTTCTTGCCAGAAGCGCGCGCAAAATCAAATGCCTTTCTCTGGATTCGTTCTGAAGCCTTGCGGGTAATCACGCGCATGGAAAAAGCAGTATCGCCGCTTCTTCCCTCAACTCCGGAATATTCGCCCTCGGTATTCTCACGGAAAATTGTGAAATTGATATTTTCCTTTAAACAAGGAACGCCGGGGTAGGTTTTCATTGGGCGGATGTTGGCGTAGAGTTCAAGTGCCCTGCGAATGGAAACTATGGCACTCTTGTAATTGGGAATGTTCGGGGGAGTTGTGATTGCTGAAAAGAGCACTACCTCATTGTACTTGCAGCTTTCAATTGTTGCGTCCGGAATTGGAGAGCCGTTCTTTTGATAGCAGGCATAGCCGGCTTCGGCTTCCTCGTAAACCGCATTCAAAGCAAGTGCTTCCAAAACGCGCAGGGATTGCTCTATTAATTCAGGCCCGACCCCGTCTCCCTTTATTACGCAAATTTTGTGTGGCATAGTTTTCACATCTCAAATTTCAATTCACATTTTCACTGAAACTGCTGCAGACCAGCTACTCCATTCTTCTGAATGAAATGAACCAGTCCGCCTGCATTGAAAAACTTCTCAACCAATGGAGGCAAATCAAATGCCTGCAATTCACCAGTGGTCTTGTTTGTTATGGTCCTGTTTGCAATGTTTACTTCAAGCGTTTGCCCCTCTTGTATTCCATCGGTGTTTGCGACTATTGGCAGAAGGCCAAGATTAATCATATTCCGGTAAAAGATGCGCGAAAAGCTCTTTGCCACTATATATCTAATGCCATTCGCCTTCAAAGCAATCACCGCAGATTCGCGGGAGCTTCCGCTTCCGAAATTCTTGCCAGCAACTATAATGTCACCGGGCTTTACCTCGCGGGCAAATTCAGGCCGGAATTCAATAAATGAAATTTTTGCAAGCGCTAGGGGATCGGCAGTGACATTCAGCCTGCCAGGAGTAATCAAATCCGTATTGACCGAGTCTCCAAATTTCCAAATTCTTGTCATCATAATCACCGTAAATACTTGCGAGGGTCTGCAATCTTTCCCTCAATCGCGGTTGCAGCCGCTATGGCAGGAGAACCGCAGTAAATCTTTGAAGTGGGTGCACCCATTCTGCCTTGATAATTGCGAGGATTGGTGGCAAAGCATACTTCATTGTCACCCAGAACTCCGGCGTGCCTGCCTAAACAAGGACCGCAGCCAGGTGTTGTGACCAATGCTCCTGCTCTGACCAGAGTTTGGATATAGCCCTTGTCCATTGCCTGTTCATAGACTGTGCGCGAAGCAGGTGTGACCACTAATCGGGTATTGGAAGCAACCTTCTTCCCATCCAAAATGCGAGCTGCAATTTCCAAATCACTCAACCTTCCGTTTGTGCAAGCGCCAATGAAAACTTGATCTACAGAAATGCCAATTGCATGCGAGATTGGAACTCCCTTGTCCAAATCATGGGGAAGCGCAACTGTTGGCTCAATCTCTGAAGCATTAATCTCAACTATCTGTTCGTAGTGAGCATCAGGCGTAGAATCAACTGGCATCCAATCATTGGAATTGCCGCGCGCCTGTTCCAAAAATTGCTTGGTCTTTTCATCGCTTGGGCAAACGCCGCACTTGGCACCCATTTCAGCGCTCATGTTTGAAAGAGTCAGGCGATCGGAAACATCCATGGAATCAACAACAGAGCCATGGAATTCCACTGACTTGTAGGTTGCACCTGAAACACTGAGCTTGGTAATGATGTGAATTATCAAATCCTTGGCATAAACTGCTGGCGGAAGCCTGCCATTAATATTGATGCGAATGGTTTGCGGAACGCGGAACCAGTTAACCCCGGTTGTAAAAGTTAGGGCGATATCGGATGAACCTACGCCAACGACTACTGCGCCCAGGGCACCGGAAGTTGGTGAATGGGAATCTGCGCCTATTACCAAATCACCTGGGCGAACAAATCTTTCAGCCAATAACTGGTGGCAGATGCCATCCCAGAAATAGGGCATTCCATGGGACTTGGCAAATTCGCGCACCTTCTTCTGGACATTTGCAACCTGGACTGAAGCGGCTGGAACAACGTGGTCAAAGAAAATTGCAGTCTTGGAAGGGTTCCAGATTTTGTCACCCAATTCCCTGACCGAATCAATGGCCCAGTTGGTGGTTGTTTCATGGGCCATGGCAAAGTCTACTGGTGCGATGATGAAATCTCCGGCATGCACCTGCCTGCCGACCTTTTCAGAGAAAATTCTCTCTGCAATGGTTCCCTTGAATTTTAGTTCTCTTGCCATAAATGTCACATCTTACATTTCCACTCGCTCAATCACTTGTATCCGCCATCTATCCCCGCACCTAATTCTTCACGTGCTTGTCCAAAACCAAATAGGTAGTGGTCTTCTCAATTCCCTCTGTTGCGCGAATCGCTTCCAATATTTCATTGATTTTGGAAACTGAAGGCGATTTTACCTGGATTAAAATGTCCAGTTCCCCTGTTAATTCATACACGCTTTCAATTCCTGGAATTGCAAGCAGCTTTTTCGCTATTTGCGCAGTAGGGGTTTTCTCCTCTGTAACTGCCCCAATGAATACATTCAAACCTGATTCCATTGCCATTTAATTCACCTCTAATAATTATAACTCGAACTCAAACAAATCTCCCTTCTTTCCCTTTATCTTCTTCAGGTGCTTCTTGAGCATATCCTCGGTCATGTTCATTCCCAAAGCCTCGTTCAGATACTTCAAAACATTCTTGCCTGAATATTCGCCCAAAACCAGGCGCCGCGTATTGCCCACGGATTCAGGGGAAAACACTTCGTAAGTCTCGCTCTTGGAAAGAACAGCTGCCAAGTGCGTTCCGCCCTTGTGCCTAAACGCGTTTTCACCAACTATTGGCTTGAACGGATCAGTGCGGACCCCTGTGAACTTGGTGAGCATGTTGGAAAGCGGAGTTAGATTCTCGGTCTTAATTTGGAGTGGAACCTTGTAAAGCAGCTTCAGAGCCATCACGGTTTCTGCCAAAGATGGGATTCCGCTCCTTTCCCCTACGCCATTGATAGTCACATGAACGCAGGTTGCGCCATTTTGCAATCCGGAAATCGCATTCGGAAGCGCCAAACCCAAATCATTGTGGCAGTGAACATCAATCTCAGACTTTTTGGTGAATGAGACTGTTTCCTTTACCTTTGCACCGAATTGCTCTGGCGTGCTTGCGCCAACCGTGTCAGTAATGGAAATCCTTTCAGCTCCGGCCCCTTCAATCACTGCAATCATCTTCCTGAGAAATGAATTGTCTGTGCGAGTCGCATCTTCGCAAGTAAAACGCAACTTCAGCCCGTGCTGCTTGGCATAGGTCACAGTCTCTTCTGCGCGCTTCAAAACTCCGGCTTCATCCAGGTGTAACTTATTAGTCATGTGCAACTGGCTGGTGGAAAGAAAAATTGCTCCCCATTCCACATCGCACTTGCGCAGAATGTCAATGTCTGCTTCAAATGCGCGGCCGTGCGCAATCACCTTGGTTTTGGAATTGTTGGCAGAAGCCATGAGCTCTTTGGTTGCTTTTACCGCATCCTCGCCAACAATGGGCGCAATTTCAATGAAATCAACACCGATTTCGCTGAGCGCATTGCCTATCTCTATCCTTTGCCCTGCACTGAGCACGATATTGGGGGCCTGCTCGCCTTCCCTTAGGGTGGTGTCAAGCACCAGGACTTTTGAAAATGCCATAGATCTTACCCAAAGTAGTTATAATCGAACTATTTAATAAGCTTTTCGCACTTTTTAGCGTGTTTTAGTGCGATATTCGTACTTTTAACCCTGCAAGCAGGGGTTTGCTGAGGAATAGACATGATTAAATATTTTCAATAACATATCTATTGAAGTTGGGTTTATGAAAGCAAAAAACAAAAAGATAGGACAGACTGATAGTGCAGGCACAAGCCGTGCTCAGAATCCCGGCGACACGAAAGCGGAAGCAAGAACCGCGATTTTCAGAGATTTCGCATTTGTAGGGGGGAGTCTGTGCCCAAAAACGGGGCAAGAGCAGAACTCAAGAAGCGAAAACCGGGCAAAGCGCGTGCTTCTGTTTACAGATTCGGCTAACACCCATTTTTCTTTTTTACAGAAGGGACTCGAGAAAAAAGGGCTGGTTGCGGAAAAGGCGTTCTTTTCATTGATAGAGGTGGAGGACAGGAGAGGGATCGACCTGGTGGTGCTGGAAAGCTTTAAACCCCAGTTCGCGGTTGATGAGATAGGGCATTTGAGAACTATGGTGGGTAGACACAACCACGCCCCGATAGTTGTGGTTTGCAAGGATGAAAAGGAGAAAAACGAAATCCTTGGCCTGTGCAGAAAAGTAAAATACCAGTCAAGAATTGTGAACACTAAAATTATAGCGAGAAACGGCAGGACATGGTTGGATGAAGAGCTGATGGATGAGGTTGCACGCCTGGCATCTGCTACAAGGGTTCTGGTGTGCGGACCGACCCACAAGTGGGTGAACGGAATAGGCGATTGCTTCCAGGGAGCTGGAGAGTGCGAAGTGGAAAAAGCGGTTGGCGAGGAGGAACTCAGAAAGAAAATAGCCGGTGATGTTTTCAGCCTGGTGGTGTTCAGCACGCAGCTCGGGAGGGATGTGTTTATCCGCACGTGGGAGGACATCGGACCAGTGCTTGCCGTCAGCGAGGAGAAAAGTTCGGCGCTTGCAGATATGATTGGAGAAATGGGGGCAAAGTGCGTGCATCGCGGGACAGCGGTGAAGGACTTCCTTGAAATAGCCGTAGAGATCATGGGAAAATAAAAACTTTGGCTGCGTAGTAATTAGGGTATGTCTGCAGGACCAGTAGCTAAAGTAGAGAACCTAAGGCGGCCGATTCCACTCGAGCTAGAGGCGAAAATGCTATTTGCAAGAAGGAGGCAGCATATTCAGGCCAAATTCCCTTTTCTTACCAGGAAAGAGGAAGAGTGCATTGATAAGTCGCTGGACAAGGAGCTTGCCAACGGGAGAGTGCTGGTTCTGATGCCTGATTCCCCGAAAAAGGCGCAAGAGCTGTGCCAGGCATTTTTTGAAAAGGGGATAATCGCCAATATTAGCAAGGATGCGGCAGATGCGCGGGGCATGGTGCTTGCGGGGGATTATTCACTGATTATTTTTGAAACTGGGGAAAAGCTCAGACCCGAAAAGATGGGAGACCTGCTGGAGCTTGCTAAGGTAAAGAACGACGAGTTTAGGGGCATAGCGATTGTCAAAAACCTCGAGGATAACGGGAAACTCACAACCGATGAATTCGTGCTTATTCCTTCGCCTGAAAGCGTGGAGGGCATCTGCAAACAGGGATGCGAACTCATGAATGTGGAGAATTTCAAAATTTTGTTTTTTGAGGAGGACAGGGGAAGAAGGGACCGCGTCCGCGCCAAGTTGAGGGAGGAGGGATTCAGGACGGATGCGCCTGAAACTTTGGAAAGGGCGCTGGCGCTTGCTGCAAAAAAGAGATACGCGTTCATTCTGGCCGTAGAGCCGGACCTAAAACTGCTTTTGGAAATTGCGGGGGATAGGGGATGGGAGTTCAGGCTGACTCCGGCCGGGAGTGAGGGATGGGATGAGGTCAGGGCGGCGGTGACCAGGTATGCCAGCGCAGAGGACCGGGAAGTATAT
>CABMDC010000005.1 GCA_902384795.1 Candidatus Gugararchaeum adminiculabundum
CAAAGCTAAAAACTACTCCAGCTCCAAAGCAAAAACCCACCCCTACTCCGCCTACTAACATCCACAAGTCCGGGCCTACGAAAACTCACCACGGCCCCGCGAAAACCAAGCACACTCCCAAACCCCAGCCAAAGCCGCAACCCGCGCCCCAACCAAAACCGGTCCAGGTGCCAAAAACCCCTCTCCAGGCACCGGTTCAGGCTCCTCCGCATGCGACGGAAACTACCCCTTTCCAGCTTAACAACCCCCCTGTCATAGCCGCAGAACGCCTTGAAGAGCTAGGCAAAAAATTCATCGAAGCGCGCAGCGCCTGCGAGCAGAATGGTAACACCAAGCTGCTTGAGAATTTGAAACAGGAATTAATCTCCGCCCGCCAGGACGCGTTCATCAAGATTGGGAAGATTGCAGACAAGCAGGTTCCCAGCGATCCCAATTCGGCAACCAGCACCCGGTCCTATATTCCTTCGGCCGCCGATTCCTCGGCGCTGTTTTATCTCGGGAACATGCAACTGCAGGTTGAAGAACTGCTCATCGAGGCTCAAAACGCGCAATCAGGGCAATAGCCGCGAACCTATTTAAACATCCAAAGCGAAATATATTCGGTGGATTTGTTGGCATCTTCTGAAGCTACAAAGGCGAAAAAAGCACAGCCGGAGCAGCAAGATCCCTTCGTAATCCTCGCCCCGCAGATGGACCTTCCGCGCCGCGAGACCATCGTGCCCTCAAAAGTTGACACTCCTCCAGAAAAACTATCTGCCCTTCATTCCCGCAAGATCCTTCCCACCTCCACCGCACTTACGGTGGTTGACGACAAGGGAAATATTTCCAAGGTAAACGTCCCGTCCTCCTCCACATTCGCGCTTCCAAAGGAAAATCTCAACCAGCTTGCTGAAAAGGCAAAAAAGCGCAAAAAGTTTGACATCGAATCCTATCGCCCTGATTTGGAAAAAGCATGGTCCGGCCTGCAGCTCGCGCTCCGCCAATATGCGAACGAGCGAAACGGGGCGCTGAAGCAGGAGAAACAGCGCGAGGAGGAAAATGCGCGGGCGCTCGAGGCCGCGTCCAGCCTCAAGGCAGGCGAACAGGCGAAAAAATTCGTGCATTTCCTAAGTTCGGCACTGGCCTCGCTGGATATCGATGCCCGGGTGAACCACAAGAAATTCCTTGATGCGCAGAAAATCAGGCTTGACAAAATAAAGGACAAGAGGGAGCGCGAGGACGCGGCAAAAACCCTGAAGCTCAGGCAGGAGCAGGATGCGCAGGCAGCCGCGCTTGCGGCAAAGCAGGCCGAGGAGAAGCGCGCAGAAGCAGAGCGTATTTTCATTTTCTCGGTGCAGAACTTCGCCGCATCCTGGAAGCTCGCAGGGGAAACGGCAGGAAAGAAATCGGAAACAATCAGCGGGCACAACAAAAAAGCCCGCACAGACAAAATGCGCGCAGCTGCAAAAGCGCAGCTCGCCAGGGATTTAATTCTTATGCACGACAGCCTCAACCTCTGGCTCCAGAAATCAGTTGTGGAAGCCGCCTTCAAGAAGCAGTTCGAAGCCAACCTGCTCAATTTCATGCTCACGGCAAAAATTGAAAGCGATGTAAAAAGCGGAAGCAATACGGTCATTTTCTGGGAAGCGCTCGCAAAAAGCCCGGCAGTCCAGGCTGCGCAGGCGAAGCACGTGGCAGGCATCCAGGCGCTAAAGGACCATCGGGCGGCCGAGGCAAAGGCAACGGAGGAAGCGAAAAAAGAGGCTGCATTCAGGCAGAAAGGAATCCAGTTCGGCAATTATCTCGGGTCAGTTTTAACCAAGGTGGAATCTACAACGCGCGCCAATTCCATCCGCATAGCCAAGGACAATGCAAAGATACGCGCGGCAAACGAGGAGAGGAAGAAGCTCGCAGCAGAGCAGAAGAAAATCGGGGAGCAGAAGCTCGCAGAGCAAAAAGCGGCAGAAGAGGAAAAGAAAAGGCTTGCTGAGCAGGAAAAGAAAGCCGCAGTTTTCATAGCCGATGTTGCAAGAGTAACCGACAAGCAGATGGCCGATCTGAAAGCGCGCCTCGAAGACAGGAAAAAGCGCGCAGACGTGGCAAAGAACGAGGCGTTCAAAGCGGAAATCAAGCGTGCTGCTTCCGCCTGGTCCGAAGCCGCAGAAGCCCAGCGGCAAAAATCCACCGCCATCCGCGAAAGCAACAAAGGCGCAAGGCAGGCAAGGCTCGCTGCGCGCAATCTTGCAAAAGCCTGGGAATCCGCCTGGGAAAAAGCAGCTGAAAAATCAATTGAAATAAGCGGCCGGAACGCCAAAGCAAAAGAACGAACTGCAAAAGCACGATTGGTGCGCGAGAAGGCGGAAGCAGACGCGGCAGCCCTCCTAAAACAGAAGGGAATAGATTTTGGAAACAATATGCGCTCCAAACTTTCAACCGTTGAATCTTCCGTGCGCTCCATCCATTCGGCGCATATAACCCAAGAGAAAAATAATGCAAAGCTGCGCGCAGACAAAGAAGCGAAGGAGAAGCTCGCAGCAGAGCAAAAGAAAATCGAGGAGCAAAAGCTGGCGGGGCAGAAAGCAAAAGAGGCGGCAGAGGCAAAGGCAGCAAAGGAAGCAGAGGCAAAGATGATTACCAAGTTAGGCAAAACAGCAGCTTCAGGCCTTGATGCATTCAACAAAAGCGTAGATGCCAACAGAAAGGATATTTCAGATCGCAAGATTGCAAGAGAAAAAGCAGCAGAAATCAAGAGGCAGGAAGCCGAAGCAAGGGCAACGGAAGAGGCCGAGCGCGCCAGGCAGGAGGAAATCCAGGCGGCCGAAGCAAGAAAAATTTCAGAGCAATCCAGCGAGCCTGTCAATTTCTTCGAACTATACAAAAACGCCCACTACCTGAACGAGAAAATTTCCATCGCCAGGGACCAGTACGGCCAGTCTGGCGACGATTCAATTTTCAGGGCCATTTACAAAGACCTCCTTGACAATCAGAAAAAGATTTTTGACGAAGTCGGCCGCAAGGTAAATTCAGGCGAAATCCCCTCCAAAATCAATCCCAACAAGCCGCTTGAAAGGTCATTCGATATCCCCGCAGGTGAAACCGCCCGCATGCAGTCCATGGCCCGCGCGCTTCTGCTGGTGCTGGAAGAATACGAAAACACAACCGGCAAAAAGCTGAAGTCAAGCTACTACTAGCCCACTTCAATCCTGAAGCACATGACTCCGGCATCCCTGTGCCCGCTCGCCCCGCCTGTCAAATTATAGACGAATTCAATCGGTATGTTGCTCTTGGTATCCCCGACCGCCCCGGCAAGGCTTGCAACGGTTCCTGTGAAATTCACTTCCCCCCCAACAGCAATCGTTCTCGGAAGCGAAGGGCTCAGTCCGGTGGGCGCAAACCCGTTGATTTTCACCGAACTCAGGGCAATGCTCGCCTCCTCATTATTTTTCACAGTCATATAAACGGCCCCGCTCGAGAGAAATTTAATAGCGGTGATTCTCACGGTGTTCAGCTGCATTACCTCATTCTTGCTGCACGAATAGGTGCTCAGCTTGAAAAATCCGGCATTCCACATTCCCACCACCACAAGTATCAAAATAAGCAAAACCCAGCCATAGGTGACAATATACTCAATTGAACTCTGTCCTCTCTTCATTTTGTGCATCTCATTCATTCTGCCACTTCCGCTTTTCCCATTCATCTATCTCACCAAAATTCCTGCAAACATCCCGGCCAGCGCATTCTTGGCAACAAAATAAACCACTATGGTAATGACCATGAAAATCGGTATCATTTTCGCATTGCGCGTCAATGTCCCGTCCCTTATCTGGTTGATTATCAGGGCGCTGAACAATGCCGTCACTCCCAGGCTCACAAGCGCAAAAAGCTCCATCTCGCTCCCGGTGAGCGGCGGCTTTCCCTTTCCCACTCCCTTCAAAATATCGCCGCTCAGCCCGCCAGACCCGACTCCGACCGGAGTATCTCCCAGGTCCGCCCCTCCTGTCTGGCTTGCCAGCTCGGCGCTCACCCCGGAATAGAAAACCGAAACAGCGAACAGCGCAGGCGCCGCAATCAGCGAGCTGAAGGTAATCAGCACCACATACATCATGGTGGCGTTGGCGATTTCTCGCTTGAGCGCGTTCATATTCTGGATCTCCTTGGAAACCTCATTAAGCAGTTCCGCCATTTCCCCTCCCAGCGCGTCGCCCTCCACCAACAATTTAATCGCCCTGGCAAAGCTTGCGGATTTTACCCGGTCCGCCATTTCATTCAACGCATTCGCAAACGGCATGCCTCCGAAGCTTTTGCTTGAGACCCTTTTTACCTCGTCCCCAAAAGGCCCGAACTCCGGTTTCGCACTCGTCAGAATCGCCCTTTCAAAAGTCATCCCCGCCCTCATGTTCGCGCTTATCATCTCCATGGCGTCCGGGAGCACCTCGTCAATTTTCCTCGCCCTGTCCTCCGCGGCCTTGAGCAGGAACATGAAGAAAATGCCGAATGAAATCAGCATGGTTATCGCTATTATGAGGATTTTTTCCAGCAGCAGGACCGTTTCCACGTCCAGGAAAACGTTCCCCAGCGAAATGGTCTGCGGAATGACAATCAGCCTTCCGGAAACTACGAATATGGCGATGCTTATCACCAGCGAGCACCAGAAGGCCACGCCTATGAAATGCTTTGCAGGAAGCTGAAGGTCGGCTTGCATTGCCAGTCTTTCAATCCTCTTGACAATCTTGTCAGGGAACAAATCCCCGGTAGTTACAAAGATTTTTTCAATCATCTATTCCACCGACGGCCTCTTGCTTGATACGAACCCCAGGAAAAACAGCTGGAAACCCGCCAGCCCGAAAAGCGCGATGGGGAAGAAAATTTTCGGAATCGGGATGTTCACAAATGAAAGCATGACATTCATCAGGCTAATCCCCAGCGAAGGAAGCACAATGGCGAACATCATGTACATCATTATGAACGGGTTCAGTTCCGCCCCGTATTTCTTGATGTCGCTCATCCTCTCCTGGGTCATGTTGTCCACCAGTTCCTTGAGCGTGTTCGCAATGTCCGATCCCACCACCAGCGAGTTGGAAATCTGCCACACCACCCTCCTGAACCTGGCGCTCGGGTTCCTGGAGCTCGCCTGGTTCAGCGCATTCGTTTCCGGGATCCCCACCTCGATGGATTTGGTGATTTTTGCGAACTCCTCGGAAACTCCGCCGTATCCCCTGCCGATGCTTTTCATCCCCTCAAAAAGCGTGACCCCGGACTTCACTTCTATGTACATCTGCCTGATCGCCGGAATCAAATGGTCATCGATTTGGCGGATTCTTTTTTTTGCCTTCGCGGCAGGGTGCATCATTCCCATGCTGAAGGAAAAAACCGCAATCAGCGTTGCCAATGCCGCTGCAAACAGCGGATCCAGCGTTCCGTTTACTTTGGTAAGCAGGAGTATCAGCGCAGCGATGACAAAGAAATTTATGATCGTGGCAGTGATCACCCCTGTGCAGTACTCCTCTGGCTTGTAGCTCATGTTCGCCTGCACCAGGTTGACCCTCAAATAGGGGAAGGAGTTGCTCACCCTTTTTCCCAGGCCCTTGAACCTTTTGCCAAAGCTCATGAGCGCAGGTTCAGGCAAAAGAGAAAACGGAATCATAATCCCTAGCCCCCGGTCTTCATCCTGTAAAGCTCCTCAGGATTTCCCTTTCGTTTTACTATCTCCAGCACTTTTTCCCTGTTCCTATAGTAATTCGCAACTATTCTCCCGATATCATCGGTTTCCGTGATCTTTCTGTCCAGCATGTACTGCAGTATCATCTGCTTTTCTTTCAGGTCTGCCTGCATCATCTTCTCATCCATCCCAGCGTACATCTTTAGCTGGGTGAGCAGCCTCACGGGCTCGCTGATTTTTTCCAGCACATCGGTCGCCGGGTTCCAGCGGTAAATAACGTTTACTTTCACGGTCCCGTCCTCATTGGGAATCACTTCGGCAACTTCGAACGTCCTCCTTCTTCCGCTTCTCCTGTCCCTGTACTGCACGACTATGAGATGCAGCGCCCCGAGCACCGACTCGGGCAATTCGATTGGCGGATTTATCAGCCTCCTCCTCACCTGCTCGGCGCTGTCCGCGTGCACGGTCGCATAGACCGCGTGCCCGGTATGCATCGCCTCGAACAGCACCTCGGCCTCCATGGCTCTCCTGATTTCCCCGACCACAATCCTGTCAGGCCTCATGCGCAGCGAGTTCACCACCAAGTCCAGCATTGTAATTTCTCCTTTCCCTTCGGGGTTAGGCGGCCTTGTGAGCAGTGGGGTCCAGTGCAGGAAATCCGGCATGAACAATTCCCTTGTGTCCTCAATGGAAATCACCCTCTGGTTTGGGGGAGTGAAAATAAGCATGGCATTCAGGATGCTGGTCTTTCCGCTTGCGGTTCCTCCGCTCACCAGCGCGTTCAATTCATACTGCATGCACAGCCACACCAGCGCAGCGACCTCCAGGCTGACAGTTTTTATTTTCGGGTCAAGCTGCTTTATGATGGTCCACGGGTTCTTGGCAAATTTCCTGATGGTAATGGAAATTCCTTTTGATGAAATCGGCGCCAGCGTTGCGTTCGCCCTGTCTCCCGAATTCAGCCGCGCATCCAGCAACGGGTTTAGCGTTGTGATTTGCCTTCCCACCCAGCGGCTGATAATCGAAGCATAATTCCTGGCCTGCGCTTCGCTCTCCAGATACAAATTGGTCTCAAGCCAGCCCCACTTCTTGTGGTACACGCGCACCGGCTCTGCGGCAGAATTCACCACCACCTCTTCCAGGTTCTCGTCCGCAAGAAGCAGTTCCATCTCCCCGAGCCCGACGAGCTCGTGCACCAGTTTCCCGACCAGGATTTTCTTGGTGGCCTCGTTGACATCCCCGAGCTCCTCTTTCACCTGCTCCTCAGTTCTTTTGATGAAGGATTCGCGCGCATTCTGCAGCCCCTTTACATCGGAAATCGCGGCCGCGTCCACTTCCACGTTCTCAATGATTTTCCTCTTTATCTGGTCCAGCACCAGCTCGGTCGCGGGCTGGAGCTTTATCTGCTTGAGCTCATAGGTGTCGGTAAACTTGTCCTCCCTGCGCATTATCCTTACTTCTGCAGGAACCCCGCTTGCCATGATTTTGTATTCATCCAATACTTCAACCACTCAAACACACCCCGAATAAAAACAATTTATCTGCTCTCAAAGAAACTTTCCAGCTTTGTCCCGCTCTTTTCCCTTTTTGCAATCCTTTCTTCCAGCAGTGCAATCCTTTTCTTGAGTTTGTCCAGTTGCTCCTCAAATTCATGGGCATTTCCTGTAAGGTTTTCCAGGCTCCCCTCAATTTTTGTAATTTCCTTGAATACGCCGGCCACATGCTCCTTGGTAATCACCGGCTCGCCCTCAACCTGTTCATCCGCCCACTCCTGTTCCTTGCTTTCCAAATCGTCAAGCTTCGCGTCAATCTCCCTTATCATGTTGCTTATCTCCCTTTCAGTTGTAAGGAACTGGCTGCTCATCCCGCCAATTTCCGTTTCCATATCCACGAACATCTTCCGCGCAATCTCGTCCTTTTCTTTTTGCAGCCTTTCCTTCAGGTCAAGCCCCTTGCTTTCGACAACGCTCTGCATCGGGTTGATGACCGAATAGCGCATTTTCACAAAGCCGTTCTTTTCCAGCAGCTCCAGCACTTTTTCCGCCTGCGCCCTTTCAATGAAAAGCGACTTGCAGATTTCCTCCACGGTCACCTTCTTCTTTGCCTGTATGAACTCCACCATGTCGTCCACCAGGGTTCTCGCGCTCCCGGAGTTTCCATGGCTTTCAATCGCCTTTCCGATAAGCTCCGCTGCTTCTTTCACTCCTTCGACCTTTTGCATCCTTTCAGCAATAGCCGTGAATTTTTTCTCCCTGAGCCATTTGGTGATTTTCTTGTGCTTTATGAAGTACTCGACATTTACCCTGTTCTCCTCGTCGCTCAGGTATTTGTAAAGGGCTTTCAGGAGCTCAACTCCCGCGAGTCCCCCCTCTCCCTCCAGCTCAAATTCGATTTCTACCATTAATCCTTCCCCTGTCAACTTGCTATTTATATCATTCTGTTCTCGTTAGCCTCTTAATAATCGTTTCTGTTTCATTTCCACCTGCTTTCAACGCCATGTCCAATCCCCCAGTTGCAGCTGCTGGGTCACTGAATTATTGTAATTGAGATCCCTGACCCGTAGCTGCCCCGCGCCCCTGACCCAGAAATCCTGGGTATTGAAATTGAGCACCAGGTTGATGTTCGCCCCGTTAGGGTCATCATGGTGCATGTCAATATTGAAAATCTGGTCATGGCCGATGTCGATTTCCATATTATCATCACGACCGTTGTTCTGCGAATCATAATAGCGCGTGTCAATCTTGATTTTTGCGTCGCCCTCCAAATCCCACTGGTGGCAGGGCGAGGTGTAAACGCTTCCGTTCACATCAGTAATCGTGACATTCATTTGCAGGCAAACGGTTGTTTGCGCGTCGCAGCCGCTATAGCCGTCGACCCAGTCGTCATGCCCTCCGCACGACGCTGCCGAGGCCAGGGTCGCGTTATCCCTGAATGTCGTGTTTATTATGATATCCATCCGCGCCCCGGTCAGGTAATTCGCGCATCCATAGGCAGATACCGTCTTGGCATGCCCGTGCTTGTCCAGGTAATAGCCATAGCAGCTCAGGTAGGTTTCAGTCCCGTCATGGTGATGGTCATGGCGCCCATAGTCCAGCGTCATATTGAAAGGAAACACATCCAGGTAATAGTCCATCTGGTCCAGGGAAATTTCCGTCCCATTCAAATCAAGGAAGCTGATCGCCACATCCGGCGGCTCGTAATAGTTCTCCACAAAATACCCATACTTCAGCATGAAATAATCCTGGCCATCGGGAATCGGAAGATACTCCTGCACATTCAGGGTCGCGTTGACTTTGGTCACGTTCCTCCAGTCGCGCGTGAAAGCGTCCTCCGCGACATCGCTGAAAATCCCTGAAATTTTATCCGCAGTCAGGTAAAGTGCCTGCTGTTTTTCCGCATCCAGCTGCCGGTCCGCAACTACGAGCGCAAAGCTAAGGAGCAGGGTCGCCAGTATGAATGCCACTAGCGCGAATATGAATCCCTTCTGTGTTTTCGATTTCAGTTTCCCCATTTCCCCAATTCTCATTATTTTCTCCTCCGCTCCCGATTCATTTTTCATCCAATTATTTCCGCCAAACTTCTATCTGCACAAATCCGAACTTGTCATTCCTGTCAGTGAAAACCCTTCTTGAAACCCCCACTTCCGCATCCCCCGGATCCCCGAACGAAACCGTGTAATTTTTCGCGCAGTGCACGAACGGGTGCCTTCCCGGCCCATCCTTGCAGCAGCAGATTTTGCCCCCATTGCAATACCTATCGCCCACCTGTTCATAGGTCTCCCCCTGGGCATTGCATCCTGGATTAACATTTTTGCATGTGCCCTCATGCTGGTAACCAAGAAGCTCGCACTTGTCCTTGCAGTCCAGATTGTCCTTTACTTCATGAATAGTGCACTCCCCCACGGTAACGCTCGCCGCCATGTAGTTCGGCAGGCTCGCATTAATCGTGGAGTTCAGCAGATCCTCCCCATGGCGCTCATCCAGCGCAAATAATTTATCCAGCGTCCCGTTCTGCTCCAGTGCGTTCCCCAAATCGCGCGCAGCATACGCCAGCACCTGCGCCCTGCTTGTCGGCCTCTTGTCCGCATCATTCAGGGCGGCAAGCGCGTAGAAAACAAGCATCACAATGATGAGCGCGCTCATGGCGTCCATTAGGAAAGCGATTCCCCTGCGCCAATTTTTCCCGTGCCCCGCTTTCTTATTTTTCCTGTTCAACATCATTTTCCGCCCCTTCCCGCGCATCCGCATCAATCCTTCAGTTCTCATAGGCCAGCAAATTCACAGCCACGACCTGGGCATTATAGACCGCAATCCTCCTGGCCGGGGAAACAGCGCTCGAGCCGCTCGTTGGCATGCTTCCCCAGCTCGCGTTCAGCGTGCTGTTCGCCCTCACAATCGACCCGTTCAGGTAGGTGACGTTCATGTAAAAATCGCTTCTTCCCAATCCCAGCAAGTCCCGCGCGCCCGAGTAATTCATGGCAGCGAACTGCGCAAGCTTATCCTGGTCTATAATCCCCCGGTTCACCGCCAGCCCGATTCTTTTCACGGTGCTCGCGTTCCACTCCTCGGGATAGCCCGGCCCGTCCAGCAGCATATCCGTTCCACTGAACGCCTTCACCTGCAAGTCCACCTGGTCGCCCTGCCTTGCCAGGAAATCCCATTGGGCTTCCATCATGGTGAACAGCACCAGGAAAATTCCAATGGCAACTATCAGCGAAAGCGATGAAAGCTGCCCCTTCCTTTCCCCGCGCAATTTCATTTTAGGTAGTTTTTGCAATCACAATCACTCCGTCATTATTTGTAATGTTATACCAGCTATCCGCCGTAAGGTTGAACGGCGTGCCAATGCTCCCGTTTCCGTATCTCAGGATTCCCGGCCTTATTATGGAATTGAACTCCCCGCCGGAATAATTGACGGTCACAAACCCTTCATACACCGTCACATTGAAAAGCGCCTGGTCAAAATAGTACAAATAGAACCGGTCATAATATCCCGGAGTCGCAGCACTGTTGATTTCGCTTGCCACAATTCCGGAAATTCTCCGCCCTTCCTGCTCATACTTGCTTTCAATGACAAGCGCATGCTTTTCCACAACCCTTACCTGAATGAACATCAGGATTACGATGAGCAGGCCAGAGATAATGAGCACTTCAATGGCAGTTTGTCCCTTTCCCATTTTAGCATCCCCGCGCTACTCCGCCAGCAACTTATCCTACCCCTACTCCGAAATATTCACAGTTCCGCCAAGCATCTCCACATTCACGAAATGCCTGCCGGTTACGGTGGGCAAAGTTCCTGTCACATTGCCCCTTGCCAGGGCATAAATATCAGCGTAAGCCCCTTCTGCAATGGTCAGGTTGTACCTTAGTTCCCTTCCGTAAATTCCGGTCCCATCAGTCTGAACCCCATCCGGCACATAGATTACAATCTTTGTTTTCGCGCCCGGCCCCTGGGAGTAGACGGTATCCACGGCATTCGCGAGCGCATCAACCGCCACCCTTGCCTGCGCGCTCCTGTTCGTGATTCTAGTGTTCACCGAGGTGTAGTAGATTATCGGGACCAGGATAAGCAGTAGCACGGCAAGAACGAGCACATACTCTACCCCGACTTGGCCAAGTTTTTTCCAGCTCGCCTTCGCTTTCCCCGCACGCGCGTTCCTATTCATATTCTCTATAAGAATGAGAAACCTGAATATAAACTTAACCGCCCATCCTTTTCTTTTGCGACGCGATTCGGCTTCGCCGAATGCGCCCATTTTGCCTGCGGGCAAAATCTGGAAAGAAAAGGCTGGTCGAACCCAAAAGAAAAACGACTACCTACTGCGCTCGCGGATGAACTCGCGCGCGGAGCGCGCTCGCAACCGCTCACGGTTTAGCCCAAATTAGATGTTTTTGTTTCTAGGTTGCCTGCGGCTTCGGCTTCATAATTTCCATAACCGCCCTTCCTGTTTCCTCGTCCCCTATCTTTGCCAGAATCGAAATTACCTGCGAATACTTGAGCCCCTCCAATAATTCCGCAATCATTTCATATGGCCCGGGCGCATGGAACAGAATCTCCGCCACATGCCCGTGATTATGCGGTTCCGCCGCCATTGCCTTTACCGCTTCAGCACGCTGTTCCACTCCGAGCTTTTCCACCAATAGGTGGCCCGCCTGGTCATAGTCCGGAATTTTGCACAGCTCCAGCATTATCTCGACCACGCCATGAATGCCCCGCCCGTTTTTAATGCTCCTTGCGGCCATCTGGCTTGTCACGTTGTCGCGTGTGCTTTCTTCCAGCTGCCCCATGAATTCAGCAAACAATCCTGGATTTTCCTTCTTTTCCTTCAGCAGCTTTTCTGCAATGCCAATGGCAATCGGCATGCCCTCTTCGGTCTGAACCAGCCTTTCAAAAGGCAGGGTAAGCCTTAGCAAACACTCTGTTCGGCCACTCTCATCCGCCCTATTTGCATTGTTGAGCAAGAATAGGAAAAAGCCCGGGGCATTTTTCTCTCCGGCCCCTAAGAGCAATTCCTCTTTCGAATACATAGAAGCTACGTGCATCCATGCCCGGTTCACAAAATCCGGGCCGTTCTTTGCCGCCATCAGCACGTCAGCCGCAACATCGGCCTTGCCGTTTTGCCGGTACGTTTCCATGATTGCGGCGCATCCCTCAGGAGTGTACTTTGAAAGCACCTGGGCAACCTCTGCATTAAACCTGAATCTGTCCTCGTGAATCGCCTCAAAATACCCGGCCTTTTCCTGTACCGTAAACGCCTTCAAAATTTTCAGCCTGGTTTCCCCGGTCAGCATGCCCATCAAAATCTGGAGCGCTTCCGCAGGAATGCTCCCGCTTCGCACAACATTCACTCCTATGTCGGTCACTTCCTTGCCGTTCCCTATTGCTATCGCCATTTCCTGCGTATCCACTCCTCTCAAAACCTGCAGGCAAACATGAAGTTTTCCATCATTTGCCAGTTCCTCAAGCCTTTCTGCAAACGCGCCGCATATCAGCCTTGTGTTCATTGTGGCATAATACTCATCCCAGCTCGCAGCCTCTTCCCAGTTAATGCTTCTAATTGTCTCATCCAAAACGTCATTTCTTCCAATTGCATGTTTGAGTCTTGGCTCGAGTTCGGCCATGGCTTCGCTCAGTGTCCTTGTTTTATCCTCACCAGCCCGGGAAACCTGTTCTTTTAATACGGCGCAGCACAATTCATGGAACTTTCGGAATTCAGCGACCATTTTCGCCGCATCATTTGTATCTGAAATAGATCCCTTAACCTCTTTCACGGTCAAGTTTAATTGTTTAGTCTGATTCATTATCGCCACACACTCCCCTCCCTACCGCTAATATGTGTGCAAAATTGTTTATAAATGCTGTGTTTTATTTTAGCAATTAGTGTACCTGCCCATCCTTTTCTTTACGAAAGAAAAGGCTGGTCGAACCCAAAAGAAAAACGACTACCTACTGTGCTCGCAGATGAACTCGCGCCCACAGCGCGCTCGCATCCGCTCGCCTTTATTGGATGTTTTTGCTTACGAGATTTTTCGCTTTTTCGTAAACTTCAGTTAATCTCTTTTCGCTTTTCCCTTCACAAGTAATCCGAATTATAGGTTCAGTCCCGCTCGCCCTAACCAGCACCCACGCATCCTCAAAATCAGCACGCAACCCGTCCTCGCGCGAAATCTTCGCCCCGGCAAAAACATTCTCAAATTCTTTCCCAATCTTCTCCATTGTTTTCCCTTTCTCCCCGCACCTGATTTTCTCCCTTCTCATCTCGTAAATCGGAACTCTTTTCTTGGCAGCATTCAGGCTCCCAGCAGAACAGAACAATTCCACCAATTTCAGCGCAGTCAGAACCCCGTCAGCAACAAGCGCGCTTTCAGGGAAAACATACTCGCCGCACGGTTCTCCTCCGAAAACAGCATCCTTCTTTTTCACTTCATCCGCAACATAGAGCGAGCCAACTCTTGTGACAAATGGTTTCCCGCCAAATTTCCTAATAAACTCAAGCACTCCCAGCGATGCCTCAACAGTTGTAACAATTGTCCCCTTCTTTCCAGTCAGCACCTTTTCGCAAATCAACGCCAATTGTGCATCCAATCCAACCAGTTCCCCTTTCTCATCAACAGCAATCGCCCTGTCCGCATCCCCGTCGTGCGCAATTCCCAAATCAGCTTTTTCAGCAATCACTCTCTTCATCAGTTCCTTCAAATTCTCAGCGTTAGGTTCCAATCCCCGGCCAAACTCGCCATTTAATTTGCAGTTAATTTCAATTACCTGGCAACCAGCCCTTCGCAATAATTCCGGAGTAATCGCGCTTCCTGCCCCATCTCCGCAGTCAATCACAACTTTTGGTTTTTTCCGGGCAATCAGCTTCACATCGCAATTCTTCAGGCACAAATCAATGTGCTCCTCAACTGCCCCATGCACCAATTTATCCTTGCCAACAGATTTCCAATCCACTATCCTGAATTCTTTTTTCTCAATTCTTCTGGCAATCTCCCCCTCTAATTTTTTGCTCGCTTCCAGCCCCTTGTCAAAAATCTTCAGCCCGTTATACTCCGGCGGATTGTGCGAGGCAGTGATCATCACTCCGCGCGCATTGTGCCTTTTCACGGCCAGCGCCAAAGTCGGAGTCGGAATAATCCCCGCCCTAAGTACATTCGCCCCGCAGGAGTTCGCGCCAGCGGCAACTGCATATTCCAGCACAGTCCCGCTCTTGCGCGTATCCCTGGCAATGACAATAGTCTCGCCCACCTTTCCCTCGCTTGCCAGGGCCATTCCCACCTGCAGGGCTAGCTCGGAAGTGACATCCTTTCCGAAAATTCCCCTTATTCCGCTTGTCCCGAACATGAAAACCACTTGTACACCTTTTTTCCATTTCCTTCTTTAAAACCTGTGTTTGCCGTTCACTCACTTTTTTAAACACTTAATCCCATATATTAAAACATGCAAGCCAAGTTCCATAAGGCGAGCGATCTTCTTCAACGTCCCTTGCAAAGAGAGGTACTCATAGACAAGAGAATGCCTCCGAACGTGCTAAAAGTCCTGGTAGACGGAATCGAATACGGGTTTAAGAAAAAGCAGGAGATACCAATCTATGATGCCATTGAACCACCAACTCAATTACATGTATTCCAATTAGCCTACGAGGAAGAAGAATTTTGTCGGCAGTTTGCAGGTTTGCCCAAGGAAAAGAGCCAAATATTAGCCTCCAGAGTCCGTATCCTCATAGATGCATTAAACTCATTATTACCAGAAGCATATGCATTGGCCGGCAAGAACGAAAAAGTTTCTCAAGTGAATATATTTTGGCTTGATTACATGTATTTCTTATTGGAGACTCTTATGGGGCAGCTCGGAGAAAAGCAGACAATCAGTAATCGCAATGGGGCGGAAGACCGTGTTTATGTTTCTTTTGAATCCAAACAAAGTTCTTTGCCTAATTCCGATCCCCATAGCATAGCTATCGAAACGCTTCGTTTTGAGATCGCAGAGTTCTTATCAAAACAAGAATCTAATATTTTATCTGTTCCTCGTTCACTCATAAATCTAGACACCCGCTTTGATCAAACTCTGAGGGGAAGCACTACTCATTTAATCGATCAGCCTTTCACGCCTCCTCCGCTTTGCAATCCAGGAAATCAATTTTTGAGCGAAGCTATTTCCAGTCAGAGAGTTCAAAAAGATGTAATCTCCTTATACTATAACATGGTTTTGTTAGACGGAAAACCATTCGAGCCAGACAGTTTGCTTTTTACTTACACGGAGAAGAAATTCGGAAGCGGCGAAATCAATCCACGTTTATGTGATTTTGTTGTAGCAGTTCCCCCGCTCGATGACAAAATGGAGTCCATGCCCGGAGATTATGCCATCAAACGCATAAACGCTCATATCGAAGGACAAGAACTGAAAACCGAAGAACCAGAGTTGCTAAGCAGAATAACGATTCCAATCACGCGGACACTCAATATTCAGGGCGTTCCAATACTCGAAATTTTTGAAAAGGACTATCGCTTTGAATTAGTCCAATAGTTCACTCACAAAAATATTTCACCGCATCCAATAAATCACTGGTGTTTTCCAAAATAACTTCGGCTTCCAATTTCTTCATCAATTTCTCATCCGCCACTCCATTAATCACGGCAATAAACAGCACGCCGGCGCTCTTCGCTGCCCGCACATCGCTTTCTCCGTCCCCAATATAGCAGGCATTCTCCTTTTTGCACTTCATCCTCTCAATGCATTTCACCAGCCCCTCTGGGTCAGGCTTCTTTTTCTTCACATCTTCCATGCACACCAGGCAATCAAAGTATCTCGCAATCCCGATCCTGTTCAGCCCATAGTCGGTTTCAGCCTTGGTCCTGCCAGTGAATGCCCCAAGCTTCCCCGGAACATTATCCAGCAGGCTCTTGCTCACCAGCGCTTTTTCAGTTTCCACAAATCCCTCGTCAAAATAGTACTCATTTTTCTCATTGTAAACCTTGGAATATAATTTTCCAAAATAGAATTCCTCGAAGATCTTGTTCATCTCGTTTTCCTCGCTCACATCCCAGAATTTCTCAATGTCCTCGGCGCAGGCAGAGCATTTCACAGCCACTTTTTTCGCCCCCACAATCCCTTCCCCGTGCTCCACTACCATCTTCAAATATTCCTCCAACCCCTTCACAGCCCCGTTCTTCTTCAGTATAAAGTAAAGCACAGCAGCATAGGTGAGCTCCCAGTCATCATTAAAGCTCCCGGCGTTTTTGAATTTCCTCACCTCTTCAGGCCCGAATTCAACCTTTCCAATCCCAACCAGCCCGCAATACTTCTTCACGGTTTCCACAATCGCTTTTCTGAAAGATTGGGTCACATCAATAAGCACACCATCTATGTCAAAAACAAAGCAGTCGATTTTCCTCCTAGCCAGCCCTTTGCGGATTTGAATCCCTTCGGCAACTTTTTCATATTCGCTTGCACTCACAGAAGAATCACTTACCCGTTCAGCGCTTTTTCCAGCGCAGCCAAAAATTCGTCATTCTCATTTCCGCTTCCAACACTCACTCTCAGGCAATTCGCCAGCAATGGGTAGGATGAAACATCCCTTACCTGCACTCCCTGTCCCAGCATTTTCGCATACGTTTCCTTTGCATCATTCACCCTGAAAAGCAAAAAGTTCGCCTCACTCGCCCAGACTTTTTCCACTCCGTTCATCCTTTTCAATTTCTTGTAAACCCTGTTCCTTTCCTTGATTATCTTATTCACTCCTTTTTCAAATTCAGCCCTATTTCTCATGAACACCAATCCTGCTGCCTGGGAAAGCGAGTTCAAATTCCAGGGCAATCTAACCTTATCCATACCCTGAACTATTCTCTCATCGGCAATCGCATAACCCAATCTCAGGCCGGCAGCGCAGAAAGCCTTGCTCATGGTCCTTAGGCAGACAATATTTCCGCCAAAGATTGGCTGCAATCCTGCAAATTCAGCATAGGCCTGGTCCACAATTACCATTTTCGCCTTGCCAGCCACCTTCCTGATTTCCTCTTCACTAAACGTATTCCCTGTATTCGCATTGGGCGTGCAAATCACCACAATTTTCCCAGAGCATTTGTCCGCGAAATCCGAAGGCAAAGCAAAAGTTTCAGCATCCAGCTCCACTTCCTCAACTTTGGCCCCCATTATTTTCGCGCAAATTTCATAGATTGGAAAAGTCGGCACCCCATAAATGACCGTGTCATTCTTTCCAATGTACGCCATCATCAGGCAGTACAAAACCTCGTCAATCCCGTTCCCCCCCAGAACATTCTCCGGCTTGCACCCGGTTCCGCAATAGGCGGCAATTTCCTTTCTCAGCTCTTCGCTGCTTCCCTCCGGGTATCGATTAAATTGCATTTCCTTGAACAGCCCGATTATCTCGCGCTTCAATTTATTCGGAACATCAAACGGCGACTCATTCTGGTTCAGTTTCACCCTAGCGTTCACTAGCGGCGGCCTTACATAGGGCTTCAGGCTTTTCAGTTCCTCTCGTTCTTCAACCATGTTTCCACCTAGTCAGTTTTCTTCTTCCTCGCCTTAATCGCATTGGCGTGCTCGCCAAGCCCTTCGGCTTCGGCAATCGCAATCCCCGCATCCGCTATCTCGGCCTCCTTCCCTTCCTCCACTTTCACATAATAGGTGGCTTTCATAAAGCTCAGGATATTCAGCGCCGATGCGAATTTCGCAGTCCCGGAAGTGGGCAGCACGTGATTGCTTCCTGCTGAGTAATCACCATAGGGAATTGTCGTCTGTTTTCCAATAAACACCGCGCCAGCGTTCACAATTCTCTCGGCCACTTTCCCCGCTTTTTTGCACGAAAGCTGCACGTGCTCGCATGCATACTCATTGGCAAATTCCACCGCCTCGTCAATCGAGCAGACAACTGCAAAAGATTTTTCCAGCGCCTTTTCCACGATTTCTTTCCTTGCGCTGACTTTCACCAATTCGTCAACTTTTGCGCCAACCCTTTGCAGCAGTTTCCTGTCAGTGCAAACCAGCACGCTTTCGGCATCCGGGTCGTGCTCCAGCTGCGCCAAAAATTCAGCTGCAATCACTTCCACCTCGGTGCTTTTGTCCGCAATTATCAGCGCCTCGCTCGGCCCTGCAGGCGAGTCAATATCAACCGCCCCCATCCCCTGCACCTGTTTCTTCGCCTCGTTAACAAACGCATTTCCAGGCCCCACAATCTTCCCGACCTTGGGAACACTCTCGGTCCCAAACGCCATGGCAGCAACCGCCTGCGCGCCCCCAATCCTGAAAATTCTTTTCACTCCGCACAATTTGGCAGCAGCCAGAATTACGGGCGAAGCGTTGGGGGGAGTGCACATGATTATCTCCTTCACTCCTGCAACCGAGGCAGGAACGCAGCACATCAAAACAGTGCTAGGATAAGTCGCCCTTCCACCCGGCGCATAAATCCCAATCCGTTCAATGGCATTCCATCTCATCTCAACGGTTCCAAACTCGTTTTTCACTTTCACATTTTTCGGCATGCACATTCGGCTGACTTTCTCAATATTCTTTTTTGCAATCTCCAGCGCCCGCAAAACATTCGCGTCAACTTTTGCAACCGCCTCTTCCAATTCCTTTTCACTAACTTCAATCTCTCCCGAATAATTGTCAAACTTCTCATTCAGCTCCCTAATCGCTTCATCCCCGCTCATCCTAATTTTGCCGATTATTTCGCTCACTTTAATTTTCATCCCGTCATCCGAAGCGCCGCTGCTGACCTCTCTTTTCTTCGCAATTTCCAGCGCATCTTTCAGGCTAATTTCCCTTAACATATTTCACAGCCTCATCCAAGCCTTTCAGCTCTTCCTTCCCTGTCTCCAAATTCCGTACATTCACTTTCTTTTCCTTCAGTTCCCTTTCACCGACAATAAACGCAAACCTCGCGCCCTTTTTCGCTGCTCCTGAAACCTGCTTGCTTAGGTTTCTTTTTAGCAAATCAATATCACAGCTGATTCCAGCTTCCCTGATTTTCGCCGCGATTTTCAGCGCCTCATTGTACATTTTCTCATTTACAGGCACCACGACAACTTCCGCGGCTTCCAGAATTCTTGGGTAAGCCTTCGCCTTTTCCAGGCTGAGCATCAATCTCTCAATTCCACCGGCAATTCCGGTCGCAGGCACGTCTCCCCCATTGAAAACTTTCACCAGCCCGTCAAACCTTCCGCCGCCTGCAATCGCTCCCAGTTCCGGGCTAGCTGTATCATAAATTTCATAGACGATTCCAGTGTAATAGTCAATTCCCCTCACAACGCTCAAATCCAGCACGCACCTGTCCAGGCACCCATAGGCTCCAAGCAGTTCAGCGAGCTTTTCCAGCTTTGCAGTTCCGCTCGCGATCTTTTCGTTTTTCCCATTGCTCCCCTTTACTTTCACCAATTTAACCGTGTCCTTCAAGTTTCCCCTGGTCCCGCACAGTTCCAGCACTTTGCTCCCTGCTTTTTCGCTCACTCCAGCCGCCTTCAATTCACTGAGCACTTTTGCTTTCCCGACTTTTGCCAGCTTGTCAATCGCCCTCATCGCGCTTGAAGTTTTGTCCGCGCTCACGCCCGCTTCTTCCAGCAATCCTTCAACCAGCTCGCGTGAATTGATTCTAACTTCGAATTCCTTCAGCCCGAGCGATTCCAGCGCGCCAACTCCGGCGCTGATCACCTCGGCATCGGCTTCAACTCCTGCAACCCCGAACACTTCCACATCCCATTGGTAAAAGCACCTGTATCTTCCAAATTGCGGTTCATCATACCTCCACATATTGGAAATTGCGGCAAGCTTGATCGGCTTGGCCCAGTCCATTTTCCCGGCCACCATCCGAGCAAGCCCCACGGTCAAATCAAACCTCAAGCCAATTTCCCGGTCCGCCTTATCCTTGAATCCATAAATCTCATTCCTGACTCCCTCACCGCTCTTGGCAACCAGGGTTTCCATATTTTCCAATGGGGAAGGTTCCACAAACGAGAAGCCGAACCCTCTGATGCTTTTGGTTATGGTTTCCTCTACCCACAGTTTCCTTGCCATTTCCAATGGCTCGATGTCGCGCATGCCGCGCGGCAGGCCAAAAGTTGCATTAGTATTAGTCATAGGTATCACTGCCCACTAATCCCCTTGAAATCCTGTTAAAACTAGACAAAACTATGCTTAAAAGCCTACTCTGCACTTTTTGTGTGAAGTAAATTACCCATCTTCATCCTCTGCTAATTATTACTCATCCGGGGTATAAATAGCTAATCCCGCGCCCTCTCGCCCCTGCTCTCCACCCTCAGCCCTTCTCCCCTAATCCCCTCGCCCTGGGGCTCTTTCCTGCGCCACTCCGCCAGTTCTATGATCTGTACCCTGGGCGGATTCTCGACCTCTTCAATGAAAGCGAGAAATACCCCAAGTTTATCCTCAAACGTGCGCGCCCTTTCAGAAAACATCGCCTGCAGCCCATCCAAAATATTCACAAGTTTTTCCTGATTGTTTCCCATCGCATAGTTGATTTCATCTTCCATATAACAATCAAACATGCGGATTATGAACCTCTCCGTTTCCCTCCTGAGCTTGTAATTTTCAAACCCGCATCTGCACCCTTCCACCAGCTTTGCCTTGATCCTCACCGCTTCCGGTTTCTTCTGGCAGTCCATGAAATTATTTTCCCAATAGACATTGAACTGGCTCCTCAATTCCATGAGCCTTTCCGGGCCCGGTCCCCTGTCCAGCACCCTGTCCCTATGAAACATCCCCATTCCAATTCTTTTGGAGGGAGCCCTGTTCTCAGGAAATTTGATAACTCGCGCCATCTGAACCGTATCTACCATGTCGTAGTATTAGCGCTATTATGTATTTATCTATATCGTCTTGCCAGTTTTCTCCTTAATCCACGCCTTTAGCCTTTCCTTGGGCATGGCGCCAACCCTGGTATCAACCGCATGCCCGTCCTTGAACAGAATAAGCGTTGGAATGCTCATGATCGCAAATCTTCCCGCGATTTCCTGGTTGTCATCCACATTGCATTTCGCGACTTTCAGCTTCCCTTCCATCTCCTTTCCCACTTCCTCGACTATCGGCCCGAGCATCCTGCACGGCCCGCACCAGGGCGCCCAGAAATCCACGAGCACCGGACCCTTGGAATTCAAAACTTCAGAGCCAAAATTTTCCTTTGTAATCTCAAGCACCACAAAAATCACCCGCGGACATCTGGTTTGTTCGCACAAGTTTTTATACTTTCAATTTCACGCGCCAAATCCATTCATTTGTGCCCTACTTCGCCAACCCCGCACATCATTGTTCACAAACAGAACATCAAATCACAATATTTATATACATCGATGTTCTTTATTGACGCTTGGCGGTAAAAATGAGCGAAAAATCCCCCATTTTGAAGGTTTTCGGTGAATACCCAAAAACAAAAGTAATTGATTTCCTGCTCTCCTCTTCTGAATCTGATTTTTCTCTTACAGACATAGCTGAAAAATCAGGGGTCGGCCGCACCACTTTGTATCAGTTCTTTTACAGTTTAGTCGAGCAAAACGTGGTAATAGAAACCAGAAAGATCGGCAGGGCAAAGCTCTACAAAGTTAATCTGGAAAGCCAGCTGGTCCAGTCAATAATCGAGCTCTCGCAAAAGGAAAGCGACAAATCCAAATCAAAGGACATGCTCAAGGATTTCAGCTATGTTTAATCCAAACGGACTGCCGGTTTATTTTTTAGCCAGCTTTTCGTATACCGCGAAATCTATCCCAGCCAATTCGTTTTTTCCCAGCTTCGCATAGCAAATTCCGCGGTTTTTATACGCATCCGCATACCCCTGTCTCATCGCTGTTGCCACATCATAATCTTCTATCGCTTTTCCATACTCCCCTAAACCCATCCAAGCGTTTCCCCTATTGAGATACGCTTCCGGATACCACGGTTTTATCCCTATTGCTTTAGTGAAATTTTTCACCGCCCGTTTGTATTTTTTCAGCCCATAGCATGCAGCTCCCCGGTTGTTATGCGCTCCTTCATTTTTCGGGTTTATGGCTATGGCTTTATCAAAATCTTCCATCGCTTTCCTGTATTTCCTCATTCCCAAGCGGAAAGCTCCCCGGTTGTTATGTGCTGATGAAAATTCCGGAGCCAGCCTTATCGCTTCGGTGCAATCATCCACCGCTCTCCTGAAATCCTTCATCATGTAATAAGCAGTTCCCCGGTTGTTATACGCTCCCGCACTTTTTGGGTCTATCTCTATCGCTCTGGTAAAATCTTCTATTGCCTGCTCATAGTCGCCTATGCTGTTATCCGCGCTTCCACGGTTCTTATACGATATGCACTGTATCTGACTCTCTTCAAGAATCCGCCCCCACGGGTAGCGCTTAGCCAGTCCTTCTATGGGGTAATAGTCCCCCCCAGTGGTTTCAAAGAAAAAGTTGTCAGTTTTAACCAAAACGTGCCCTTCATCTTCGCTGGGCGGAACTTGAATAACCTCCATTTTTATTCCACACATTTTTGCAACATCATAAACCAGGAACGCAGAAGTGTCGCAGTCAAACTCGCCAGTACGTATGGATTCAGACATGAATCCATGAGTGTTCGTTCCATACTCTATTCCCAAACTTGAGTGCATAATTCCCACGACTTCAATCATGAACCGCTCTTCCATGTCTCTCTTTTCAGACCCAGTCAGGCTCTCTCCCTTCCCAATCCTGCTCAAATAGCCGGCTAGTTTCTGGTCCGGGCCGGTTTCTAAATCTGTTAATATGGAATAAATGCCCAATGCCAGACTGTTGTATATCTCTGTATAGAAGTCCTTTACCCAAGATTCATCGTCTTTCAGCTCTATCCTAATCCTTTCTGCTCCCTGGGTTTTGAGCTTCAAAGCCTCGCCAACAGCGAGCTGGCTTTTTTCAAGGAAAGCATAGGTAAAAGTTGATATTTTAGCAGGCATGGTGATTTCCTGCTCAAATCTCCGCCCTTTCTGATTCTGTCCGCTAACAGGTACAAACGTCATGGTATATTATGCACATTTGTGGATTATAAACCTTCCTACTGTCTAGGATTCCGCAGAAATAGTTTTTATCGGCACGCCGCCCACAAATTCCCCTGGCTTCACATCCCTGTTCACTAAGCTCATCGCGCCCACAACCGCGCCATCCCCGATTTCCACTCCTGGCAAAATTGTGCAATTGGCCCCAATCAAAACATTTTTCCCAATCTTAACTTTCCCCCTTCTCCACTCGCCAACCAAAAATTCGTGTGTAAGCAAAACACTCCCAAATCCAATGATGCTCCCATCCCCGATTTCAACCATTTCCGGGAAAATCATATCCAGGGTCGCGCCGCCAACGGCAACCCCCTTCCCGATTCTCATGCCAATCAGCCTATAGAAGAAATTTTTCACGCGAAAGCTCGGAATCCAGAAAACCCCGAAAACAATTCCGGCATTGAACAGCATTCTCACCGGATTGCGCATCTTCCACCAGTTTCCCATAGGCGTTCCGGAAACTTTGTGCGACTCTGTTCTTCGCGCCATAAAAATCAGTTCAATCGTTCTTATTTAATAAAAGTATCATGCAGCACTCGGGTTGCCAGCTCAATCTTATCCTTGTCAATCACGACCGAAATGTTCCTCTCGCTGGCACTCTGCGCAATTGCCACCACGTTGATCTCGGCCTTGGCTAGCGCTCCGAAAATCGCAGCAGCGGTCCCGACCCTTCCCTTCATTCCGTGCCCGATCACCGCGACCATGCCCAGCCCTTTCTTCACTTCGAAAATCCCGTTTTCCTTGTTCTCGCTCTTGTGGATTTTCTTCAGGCCCTTTTCAATCAGGCCCGCCCTTTCCTCGTCCACCACTATGGAGATTTCCCCCCCATAGGAGCTTTCGGTGATTGCGAGCGGGAAAATTTTCATCTGGTCCAGCTCCTTTACCAAATCAGCGAAAATGCTCATCATTTCCTTGTAACCGTGCACGTTCATGATCACGGCCTTTTTCACAGAGCTGACAATAATATTCTTGGTTTCCTCGCTGGTGACCAGGGTTCCAGGCTCGCTGGAATTGAACGGCTTTATCCTCAGCGGGATTTTCGCCCTCATAGCCGGCACTACTGATTTCTCAAAAATGACCCTTGACCCGTAGTGCGCAATTTCCAGCGCATCCAAATGATTGATTTCGCGCACAATTTTCGCATTGGGCACAATTTTCGGGTCAGCGGTCATCAGTCCGTTCACATCCTTGAAAAGAACGACTTCGCATTTCATCGCCGCGCCAATCACCGTGGCAGTGTAATCGCTTCCGCCTCTTCCCAAAGTGGTGATGAACCCGTCCTCTGTTTTGCCTACGAATCCAGCAACAATCGGCACTTTATTTCCGCAGGCCGAGATTTTCTCCTTTACCAGCTGGAGCTTATCTCCGTGCACTGTCGCATTTCCAAAAACCGAATCAGTGATGAAACCCGCGTCCGCGCCATCCAGCGCAATTGCCGGAATCCCAGCATCATTCAAGTAACCTGCAACAATTGGCACGACCGCCCTTTCTCCGAATGCGATCACGCGGTCATTAAGTTTCAGCGTAAGCTCGCCTGATTTTTCAATCCCCTCAAGCGTTCTCTTGAGTTCGGCAATCAGCTGCTTTACCGCCGGCTCCACCTGGCCCCGCGAACCTTTCAAAGTTCCAGCCGCATCCAGGTAAACTTTCTCAATTTTGGAAACATCCTGCTTTCCTTCCAGCGCGCACTTCGCGGCGGCCACCAGCTCATCGGTGACTCCCTTGAAGGCAGAGCACACTATGACCGGTTTATCGCTGGCTTTCACTATCTCAATCACGCGATGTATGTCTTCCTTTGACTGGAGGCAGCTGCCCCCGATTTTGTAAACTATCATAGAATTAACTCCCCACCTAATTCTACTGCATACTACTTCCGAAGATTACCAATAAAAACCTATTTCGCCAATAGTCAAACGGGTGGTGTTTCTATGGTATTGGCTGAATTAGCATTCTCTGCGATAATTCTTCTTGCAATCGGCATTCCGATTCTTTTGGCATTCATAAAAATGATCTACCAGTACGAATCCGGAATCGTATTTACCCTAGGAAAATTCACCGGCGCCCGCGGCCCTGGCATTAACATAATAATCCCGATTTTCCAGGAGCTGCGCAAAGTGGACATGCGCATCAAAACCGTGGACATCCCTAAACAAGAGGTAATGACCAAGGACAATGTTCCTGTGGCAGTCAACGCAGTGGTCTATTTCCGCGTTGCTTCCCCTGAAAAGGCAATTCTCAAAATCCAGGACTATTTGTACGCGGTTGCGCAATACGGGCAAACCGCTTTGCGTGATGTCATTGGCAACCAGGAGCTGGACAGCGTTCTTACCGAGCGCGAGAAGCTCGCAACCCTGATGAAGGAAATAGTTGACAAGGAGACAGAAGAATGGGGCGTTGACATCACTGCCATCAAATTACAAGATATAGAATTGCCAGCAGACATGAAACGCGCCATGGCACGGCAGGCGGAAGCCGAGCGAGAGAAAAGGGCAACCATCATCATGAGTGAAGGAGAATTCGCGGCTTCATCAAACCTTTCCAAGGCAGCGGCAGTTCTTTCCAGCACCCCTGGCGCCTTGCACCTGCGCACATTGCAGACAATTTCAGACGTCAGCACCGAAGAGGGCAACACTGTTTTGTTTGTCACTCCGATCGAGGTGCTCAAGTCGCTCGAAAGATTGGGCGGCGGAGTGGGTGCAAGCATCCTGAAAAAATCCGAGAAGTGAGCTGAAATTCATGGGAAACGCAAAAGAAAACGCAGCAGCAGGCGCGCTAAAATACGTCAAGCGCAACCAGGTCATCGGGCTTGGCACAGGCAGCACTGCGGTTGAATTCGTGCGCCTCCTGTGCGCCAAAAACCTTTCGCGCCCGCTGAACATCAAATGCGTTCCAACCAGCTTGGCAACTGAAAAACAGGCTCGCGAAGGCGGCCTTGTAGTGGTCCAGCTCAGCGAAGTTGACAAAATAGACGTGGCAATTGACGGCGCGGATTCCATTGACAAGGAATCATTCTTTTGCATCAAGGGTTTGGGCGGCGCCCTTACGCGCGAAAAAGTAATCGCCTACAACTCCAAGAAATTCGTCTTGATCGCGGATGATTCCAAAGTTCGCCCATTGAATTCCACCGTAATTCCAGTTGAAGTGATCCCGTTCGCAGCGCCATTCGTAAAGCGCACATTGGAAACTAAATTTTCCGCTACCAGCGAACTGCGCCAAAAAGACGGAGCAATTTATGTCACGGACAATGGCAATCACATTTTAGACGCCAAATTGGAAGTGAACGCGGCAAACGCGAAATCGCTTGAAAAGAAAATCAATTCCATTCCAGGGGTAGTTGAGAACGGCATCTTTACCCGGGTTCACAAAGTGGTAATCGGCACTGTTGATTCCAGCTACGAACTCTAGGGGTCAACTTTAAATACTCCGAATTCGCAAATTATTTTTGGTGATTAGTCATGGCAAACCCACAGGAAGGCATCCTATTCAAACCTAAAGCAGAAGTGTTCGAAGTTCCAAAGACCAAGCAAGCCTATCTCTCCATAGAAAAAGCGGTCACATTAACTCCGGCGCAACTTCTGAAAATATGGGGGGCAATCAACGCGCTGCCTGCAAAAACAGCGGAAGAAAAGAAAGGAAAAGTTTCACTCCAAGAAGCATTCAAGCAAATCGTTGATGAACAGAATAAATCCGGCATAGAAAAACCTATTTACAAAGTTGGCAAGGAAAAAGGCGGAATAACTCCAATACCAACCGAAATACCCACAAAAGGCGGGATTGATTACCTCCCCTACAAAATCAAGAAGAAAGCCCAGGAGTAAACTTAATTTTCCTAATTTTTATTTTTCATTTTGCTACTTCGCTAAGCCGACCCATGCTCTTGAAATAATTCTGGGCCGCTTTATCCCCCTTGCTCGCCCGCTTCCTTAGCATCTTCATCGCAGCTCGCCATTCCCTGTCGTTGCCCGTAGTTTTTGCGATTTCTATCAGCATTAGCGAACTCTTGTTTTTCCCAGCAAGGTCCAGGTTATCAATAATCCTGCAGCCGAAACTGCAGAAAGCATTCTCCAAAAAAGCGCAAACCATGGGGTGCCTTGCGGAAAAAATCGTAGCCCTTGAATTTCTGTCAGTCTGAATATTAGCCATTTGGCACCTATCTCCTAATAGTGGGCCTTTCCCCGGCCTGAATCTGTCCCCTCTGAACCGGAGCAATAGTTTTAGCGGCCCTTTCAAAATCAATCGGCTTTCTTTTTATTGCTTCAAAATCTGGCAGGCGAGTATCTCCGCTAATAGAAGCAATTTTCTTGGACGGAGGCATCAAGTCTTTTTTGCAGTCCTTTGCCTCAACCAGGTCCATCGCGCATCCAAGTTTCTCTACCTGCACTTCAATAGTCTCATCTTCTTTTTTCGGATATTTGTCGTACTCATTTGAGATTGCGCCTACACAAACTCCGAACAAGATTACCGGGCTAAGTATCAATAGCATTGCAATTTCTCCCGCCCCGATTCCGAAATCAAACAAGCCCGGCCCGTTCATGCGTCTCATTTCTCTTGCAAGCTCGCGCCTCATGCTTGGTTTCATGTACCCGGGTCTGCTCCTTCTCCTTGTCCTCGCGTTATCCTCCACTGTTTCATACCAATTCGTGATTCTCTCCACTATCGTTTCTTTTCTAACAAGCCCTTTCCATTCGGTTCTCGCCTCTGCAGGAGAATTGGCAAAATTAAACTCATACGCCCTGTTGCTCAGCTTGTCCATCATCCATGAGCCAGCGTTGTTCACCAGCCCCTCTGCAAATGCCAGAGCCATTCCGAGATAATGCGGGCCTATGTTCACTGTTGCGGAAACGCATGACCAGACAAAAAAAGCCATTTCCGCCATCTTAAACTGGTTAGTGTATTTCAAAGAAAAGCCGCGGTATCCCTGTAGCATCTTGGTTGAAAGTGGCAAGCGGCTGTGCTTCAGTATCTGCAAAGCTTTGCTTGATTTTACGCTGATGTGCTCTTTCTTCAGCATCCTCACATAATCCTTCCTTATGCCCAGAAGAAGTTTTTCACACGCATAAAATGAATCAAAAGAATTCTTGATCTCCGTGTTCGGAATTTCCCCTCTTTCAATTTTCGCCTTGGTCCCATCATCCGTCGCATCTTCAAGAATTTTCAGCTGGTTTAGCAATTCTGTGATTTTCCCCTGCGTCCTTTGGTTATCACTTTGTTTCATCAATTCCAGCTCATACTGGAGTGTGCTCACAAAAACTCTAATCGATTCAAGGTAGATTTCAGAGAATTGTTCAAATTTCGCAATAACATCCGGCAAATGGTGCTTCGGCCTTATGATGAACTGAAAGCCAACCGAAGCCATGAAATTCAAAAGTTCGTCCCTGTATTCTCTCCTGGCTATTTCCAGCGTGTCTCCTATTTGTTTCGCATCCAGCCCACTAAGGATCACTATCTTTTTCTCATGGGGCACCCTAGCAACAGTTTCATTCAAAGTTTCGAGCGCCTCGCGCTCCAGAATAATCATTCCTTTTCCCACATCAATGCCCCACTTTTATGCCTAAGAATTATGCCTCTGCGCCTATTTAAGTGTTTCCATTAGTGGCTAGGTGTGTTACTCTCTCCGAGGATAAGAAAAACTCTTGAGGCGGGGGGCGTTTAAGCATAAGATTCGTGTGGGAGGTGAATTATGGCTGAACCGCCCCCAGCCCGCAAGTATGATGATGGATAACTCCCTACCCATCCGATGATTCAATGGTCATTCTTTGAAATGTACACTACTTTCTTCCCTGCCTGGCTCTTCTGCAACAGGCCCATTGAATGCAATCGTGAAAGCCGCGAACTTGCCGCATTCTTCCCCTTGTACTTGAATTTTTCGCGCACCTGCTCGGCGTCCGCGCCGCCCGTCTCTTCGATGAAATCCATAATCTTCATGTCTATTTCTGGAAGAATGGTTGGCGGCCTGGGGGCTGGTCGGCCCCCCGCAGCCTCTACTTTTGCCAACCGTTCTGCCAGTAAATCAAGCTTCGCGTTAATGTTTCCAAGAATCCTATTCATGTTCTCGCGCTCCGTGGTCACCTTGTACATGAGCCCTGCGATAAACAGCGGATCCTTGAACTTTTCCGCAACTCTTGCTATCTCATTTCTTATTTCCCCTACCTCTGATTCTACGGGCTGGTCGCTTGCCCCGGTAAGCTTAAATACATCCTGACTCTTATTTTTGGGTTTGTCTTGTGATTCCATCACTGACATCTCCACAATCATCATGATCTTGACTTTCTGTCATGATCGAATCATGATAGTCATGATATTGTCGACATAACATTTATAAACCCATCGACCTTGGGCTGTTTTTCCGTCGTAATCCTCTCCCCAAAACTAGCCAAAAACACATCATTTCTAGCCCATTTCCCCGCGCCCCCTGCGCCCAATCCGTGCTTTTTCATCAGGTTTTTATATCCTCTACCACTAAACCCTAGCGTGTCTCCCGATCCCATGGCTCTTATCCGGCTAAAATCCAGCCAAACAATCTCCCCCGCAGATGCGTACGCCCTTCTGGCAGCTGCCAGGGGAAAATCATGTCAGGATTGCAATGGATTCTGGCGAAGCCCCTTTCCAATTACCGCCGCTGTCCGGGATTTTCTAACTGCCCACCCGCTTCCAGCCAAGCCCGAAGGCAGGATTTCACCTGCTCCCCGGGACCTATACTGCCTATCCATGAGCGCATTAACCAACCTGTTCAATGAGCCAATCTCCAATGAAGAAATAGTTTCTTTTGCCAAAAATCATCCCCTGCTCAGCAAATCAAAAATTCATCCCAATGATTCGGACGCGTTTTATTCAGTCACCATGGCAAACGCCCTCCTGGGCTATTCCCCCTGCCATGTTATCGAAAAGTTTGGTCTCCATGAGCAGTCCCTCCCGGAAAAAAGGTCCAATGCCAAATACGTTTCTGCAAGGAAATTGCTCGAGCTTTGCGTTCTGCGCGAGCGTTTCCTTCCTCCAAAGAGCGAGTGCATCTCCTGCACCGCCCTGCTCCAAAAATTAGGAATACCCAGTTTCCAAAGCAAAGAGCTCAGGGCCCTGCTGCTAAACACCAGCAAAGCATGGCAGCACCAGGCTTTTGGGGACGTTCACCGGGCAGAACTGGGAGAAGGCGCAAACAAAATCACAATCAATTTTTTCAAGGACTTCCTGCAAGAGGGCAAGCTATACGTTTTCCAAAGCGATATCGAAGAAAATTTTGCGCATTTCCTGGCAGCATTAAGGGAAAACGGTTTCATCCCAACGAATCTCAAGTTCTCTTTTAGCAACCTTTAAATCCTCCGGCGCCGTGATTCTTCCATGTCCCTGACTCCCGCCAGCGCGATTGCGAGCATCCTCGCCTCATTCAACAAGCGCAATGTGGGGGACTTAAGGCGCATAAACGACGAATGCATAGAGGAATACGCCATAACCGAAGGCCAGGTCTACCTGGAGCTTTCCATCCTCTCCTATTCCTTTGCCAAAATAGTCGGCAAGCCCCGCTACTGGGACAGCCCCAAGCGGATGAACTACATGAAAAAAATGAGCTCCAGCATTGCCGAGCTTTCCATCGAGCTCAGGTCAATTCCCGATGATATCGCTGCGAAAAAAATCGTTTCCATCCTCAAGAGCGTCGAGCACCTGGACCAGAGCGACCAAAGGTACGTACGCTCATTGGAGGCAAAAGCGCGGCTGAAAATCGCCTCCATACTTTACGCGAAAGGGCTCTCGCTTTCCAAGGCGGTGGAAATGACCGGGGCCGACAAGCGCGACCTGATGGAATTCTCAGGCGCCACAACCATGTTCGACCGCGCAAGCACAGGAAGAAAATTCACGGAGAGGCTGAAAGATGCAAGAAAAATTTTTACCTAACTTCCACCCCGATTCGCTGGTGTGCGACTCGAGCTCGCTCATCTCGCTAGCCGAGTCCTGCTTTGTCAAGGTTTTCTACATGCTTGCGGACCATTCCAAGGGAAGGTTCCTGCTCCCGTCCGGAGTCGAATATGAGTGCATCTCCTACCCGCTCCAGTCCAAGAATCATGCGCTTTCCGCAGTGCGGTTGAAGCGCGCAGTGAACGACGGGAAGTTCTCGGTTGTTGACACCGGCCAGCTCCAGCACCTTACGGACGAGATACGGAATGCGGGCAACAGCGTTTTCCTTTTGCGCGGCCATCCGCTCAAAATAATCCAGCAGGGCGAATGCGAAATGCTCGCGCTTGCGCACGCCGCAGGATTGCGCTACTGCCTGATTGATGAGCGTACGACCCGTATGTTAGTTGAAGACCCCAAGGGGGTGAAAGAGCACCTGGCAGCGGAGTTCCACACGCGCATAGACCTGGACCATAGGGCGCTTTTCACATTCCAGCAATACACAAAAGGAATAGCATTCATCCGCTCCTGCGAGCTGGTCGCGCGCGCCTATGAGCTCGGCTATTTCGAGAATTACGGCGAAATCAAGAACAGCGCTTTCGAGGCCGCAATGAACAAGGTGAAAATTTCCGGGTGCAGCATCATGTCCCAGGAAGTGGACGACTACGTCCGCTACATGACCAAGAAGCAATAGCCGCAAAACCAAGAAATAAATAGGAATAAAACTCTGCCCACACCAATTCTTCTTCATGGCAAGTGCAATTGAAAAGCAGGAATTAATTTCCAATTTCCTTGAAAAGAAAACCGCGAGCGGTGAGCAGGTGGCGAAAATTTTCGCAGACGAGCGCGAAAGCGAAGAAGTGATTTCAGGTTTACGCGCCCGGGGGGCGGAAGTGCAGGTGCGCATTCTTGACATTTCAGATTTCATAGTTTCCGAGCGCGCAGCAGTGGAGCGCAAAACCCGTTCCGACTTTGAGCAGTCAATAATTGATGGCAGATTATTCGAGCAGGCGGCAAGATTACAGGCGGCATTCGAGCGCGTAGTCATAATAGTTGAAGGCGAAAAATTCCAGGAGCGCATAAACAAGAAAGCCCTGCTTGGCGCAGTCTCCTCCCTAATTTTAGATTACGGCTTTTCGGTATTTTTCACCAAGGATGGTGACAAGACAGCGGAGATGATTTACGCGCTTGCCTTCCGCGAACAATTGGCGCAGAAACGCGAGCTGAAACTGGTTTCCAACAAGCGCGCCAACACCCTTGCGCAAATGCAGCAAATAATGGTCGAATCCCTTCCAGGCCTCGGCCCCAAGCTCGCCAAATCGCTTCTCTCCCACTTCGGCTCAGTTGAAAACATTGTGAACGCCAATGAAAAGGAGCTTCAGGAAATTGAAAAATTAGGGCCCAAGAAAGCAAAGCTGATCAAGAAAATTTTAACGAGCGCTTATACTGAAGATTAATCTTCAAATCCCAAGCCAGTTCTCGTATTCCTTATGTTTTCCCACAAAATATATCGTTTTAACTTTTCGTTTTTCATCAATTTTATATAGCAGCCTATACTGTCCGATTTCGGATACGTGGAATTGTACTCCCTGTCCCAGGTGCCTTGCCGGGATTTCCCTTTGCAGCTGCAATATTTTCTTAGCCACTCTCCTCTGCATGCTTTTATCAAGCCTTGAAAAGCACCGGTCCCAATCCTCGCCAAATTCAATTTCATACTCGCTCATTCAAAGACTCCTGGGTATTTCTTTTTAATATCCGCCAAAGTGTAGGTCTTCCTTTTTCCAGATTTGATTTCTTCATCCATCATCTGCATCTTCGCAGCCGCAAGCTCGTCCATTAATTCTTCGCGCGATTTCACCACATGGTATTCTTTTCCAAGTTCCAGAATCCCGGCCCGCACCGCCTCTGCCTTGGTTTTGAAAAACCCGGCTTCAACCAGCCTTTTCAGCGTTTCTTCAACCGAACCATCCAAACGAACCAGCATATCGCTCATCTTCTCACCCGCCAGTATATGTATCAATTTGATATATAAACATATCATTCTGATACCCTAGGGTTTTCATCTACTCTCGTTAAGCATTTCACTCCTATTAAAACAAACCAAACCTAGATGCCGGTAAAATTACGAACCAGAAGAATGAACGTTTCTCATTAGCACCACAAAAATAGGAATAGACAACACCTGCATTAGCACAACAAACGGAGAAATCAGCAGCGCATTATGGTCATACATATAGCCAATCACAGCTCCCCCAAAAAGAAGCGCCAGCCCATAGCTCGCGTTGAAAATTCCATAGGCAGTCCCTCTTTTCGCGAGCGGCATAATGTCCGCAATAGCGGCTCTCATAATTGTTTCATGCACGCCCATAACTGCCCCCCACAAAACCACGGCAGCAATAATCATCCAATAGCTGCTCGTGAAAGCAAGGAACGGAATCGGCAAAGTGAAAAGCGGAATCGCAATTATCGCCACAATCCCAATCTTGTCATACACCTTTCCAATCCCCAGGGCAAAAATCGCATCCACTCCCATGGCAATCGCATAAAGGACCGGGATTTGGTCATCAGGGAAAATGGCATTCACTTTCAAATGATAGCCGATTAGCTGGAAGCTCGCAAACCCGGCAACGCTCAGGAAAATGAAAAGCGTGTAAAGCCAAAAAGTCCTGTTCGCCTTTGCTGTATTCCTCTTCTCCTCTTTTTCCAGTTTCGCAGTATCCGGGAATTTCCTTCTTGCAACAAACAGCACGACCACGCAAAGGATTACCGGAATCAGCATGACTGCAAACGCTTCCTTGTAGCTCCCGCGCGCAGCCAGAATTCCCGCAAAAATCAATGGCCCAATTATTGCGCCAATCTGGTCCATGAACTCATGGATCGCAAACCCCCATCCTCTCCCGACTTCCTTTGCCCCATGGGACAAAATAGTGTCCCGCGCAGGGCTTCTCAATCCCTTTCCAATCCTTTCCAATATTATGAGCGCAGCCGCAATCTGCCAGTTATTGGCAAAAGCGAGCAAGGGAATTGCAATAATCAGCCCATAGCCAATGAATGCAAAAGCCCAGTAGTTTTTGGTCTTGTCAGCAAAATAGCCAGAGACAAACCTCAGCCCATAGCCCAAAAATTCCCCAAGCCCTGAAACCAGCCCGATAATGGTTGCGCTCGCGCCCAGAATTCCGAGATACTGGCCCGAGATTCCCCTCGTCCCTTCATAGGCGATATCACCGAACAGGCTCACCAAACCAAGCAGAAGAATCAGCATATATGCGTTCTTTTTGACGTCCATCGTGTTCCTTTACCCAAACTAAACTTATTAAATTTGATTCGGCTAAATCTACTCTTCAAATCGGGCCGGTAGCTTAGTTTGGTTGGAGCGTTCGACTGATATAAGCTTTTTCTTTCCCGAAAGAAAAACCTTAAGGAAAAAGAAAGGGTTTTGCTCAAGGAAAGAAAACCCCTGGGAAAAATCAGGGAATGTCAGTTCGGAAACAAGCTTTCGGAAATCGAAAGGTCGAGAGTTCAAATCTCTCCCGGCCCACTTTTCTTTTTTAGTTTTACAATTTCTTCACATGGTACGCCCAGGAAGCTATTTTTCCGCCCAGCCCCTGGCTTACTCCCAGCTCAATTCTCCTTACCTCAAACAGGCGCTTGTAATTCTTTATGGCCTTCAGGGGCGGCATCCTGTTCACGTAATTTTCAATGTCATTGGTTCCGGTCACAATCCCGTGCCCGCCGCGTTTCAGCAGGAAAAATATGCCCGCAAACGCCCTGCGCTCCTGGAAATGCGTGCCAAAATTCGAAACTATGATGTCAAACTTCTCCGGCTTGAAATGCAGGTGCAGCTCAGCGGCGGTGCATAAGGTCTCCTTCCCCCTCACGGCTTCAACAAGGTCCCTGTCCGTGAGCGCGGTTGCGAAGAAATCGAACCTGTGGCCATGGGAGCGCAGGAACTTTTCCCACTGCTTTCCGCTGCCCATCCCCACATCCAAGACCTGCAGCCTTTCCCCTTTTTTCTCCGCTTCCTCTATTTTTGCAAGCAGAAACTGCTTGAAGTTAAAGTCAGACGGCACTATCGCCGCATTGACGGGCCGCCCATAAGCTTCCAGCGGGGTGTCAATTATGTCCCATGCCTTGTTCAAGCCTCCTTCGCGCTCGGCTGCCAGCCTTTCCCCCAGCAATTTGCCGTCTTCCCTGAATCCAGCAGAACCAACCTGCCTTGGGAACAGCAAAGGCACTATCTTTTCCACCCCTGCATCGGGTCTCGGCCCTGCTGCCGTTCCGGTTTGCAGCCCATTTGCCGGGAATCCGTTTCTGTGCTTCATCATCGTATTTAATTGTGGTCTTTTCCCTTATTATATGTATTGTAAATCCCCTAGGGAGCCGGTTCGTTTTCCAGCGAATACTTTATAAAATTCGTCGTAGCAATACTCTCATTATTCGTGGGTGGGTGGATTCTTATGGCAAAATCAGACCTATTGAACAAAATCATAAATCCGAAGACCGGGCGCACGCTAATCGTGCCCATGGATCACGGCATCGGCATGGGCCCTATCAAGGGATTGGAGAACATGACCGACACCATTGACAAGATGGCCAAGGGCGGCGCCAACGCAGTCCTGTTCCACAAGGGAATCGCCAAGCACTGCATGAAGGGAAGGAAAGACGTTGCAATGATCATTCACCTGAGCGCCAGCACATCCGTTTCAGTTGACCCGAATGCCAAGGTTCTCATCTGCACTCCAGAAGAGGCAAAGGCGCTCGGCGCAACAGCGGTTTCAGTGCACATTAACATCGGCTCGCTCACAGAACAGCAGCAGCTCAAGGATTTGGGCTGGGTTTCCGGAGAATGCGAAAGGCTCGGCCTTCCATTGCTCGCAATGATGTACGTGCGCGGCCCTAACATCAAGGACCCGAAAGAGCACGTTGCTCTCGCGGCAAGAACGGCTTTCGAAGCAGGCGCTGACATAATCAAAGTTTCCTACACCGGCTCCATCGAGTCGTTCAAAAAAGTGACCGGCGGAGTGGACGTTCCAGTGGTGATTGCAGGCGGAGACAAAGTCAGCGAGCGCGAATCGCTCCAATTGGTAAAGGATGCGCTGGCAGCAGGCGCGGCAGGAGTCTGCATGGGAAGAAACGCATTCCAGTCCGACAACCCCACTAAGACAGTGCGCGCAGTGGCAAAAATAATCCACGAGAATGCGAGCGTAGAAGAGGCGTTGCAATGAGCAAACAAATCGTACTAAAGGAAATCTGGACAGACGACCCAAAGATAGCGGAGAAATTCCACCTTCTTTTGCGTGACAAGAGTTCGGGCGAGGAATTCTTCATCAACACTTTCGATGATTTGAAAAAAGTGGAAGAAGCCGAGCGCAAGGGAGTTGAGCGAGTTTTCCTGAAATGATCCAACTGGAAAATCATTCCATTGGAAAATGCCATCGCACTCTGTAAAAAAGCAAAATTAATCGCAGAAGTCCACTCGGCAGCCGAGGCAAAAACAGCGCTCGAAACTTTGGAAAAGGGAGTTCACGGAGTTTTGCTTGTAACCAAAGAGGAATCCGAAGTGAAAAAAATCAGCGAGCTCATTTCCACAACCGAATCGCTTGAGCTTGCGACAGCAAAAATCACATCCGTAACCAAAGTCGGCATGACCGCACGCTCATTAATAGACACCGGAGAGCTCATGGAAGAGGGCGAAGGCATGCG
>CABMDC010000006.1 GCA_902384795.1 Candidatus Gugararchaeum adminiculabundum
CAAATATTATGTAAAGATAACGCACGTTGGCGGGATTGCGCGCAGGTACTTTGTGCTGAACGCCTTTGATGGCAGCCTGACACTTTTCGGGCTTATCGTGGGCTCCTATTTCGCAGGAGTCACAAATCCTGGCTTGATGATAACCGTGGGCATGAGCACCATAGTCGCTGTTTCAGTTTCAGGAATCTGGGGCTCGTTCATGACCGAGAGCGCTGAAAGGAGAAGGGACATGATTGACCTGGAAAAAATCATGCTCCGAAAGCTGGACAAAACGGAATTGGACGATGCCTCGAAATTCGCAATCAAAGTCACCTCGCTGGTGGACGGGCTGTCACCGTTCGCTTCGGCGCTGGTGATACTTTTCCCATTTATCATTTCCCATGTGGTTTACAGGGGATTGCACATCATGGAAGCGTATTACATTTCCATGGCTCTGTGCCTGATTGTTTTCTTTGTGCTTGGTGCCTATCTGGGAAAAATCTCCAGGGAGAGCATGATAATGTCGGGCCTGAAAATGCTTTCCGCCGGGCTGGTGGCTGCCGCACTGGTCAGCCTGATTGGCATGGGAACCTCTGTTCCGGCAGTTTAGAATTTAGAATCGAGATTTAAGCAGAGGCTACTGCTGAACTCGAAGAAGGCACGAATTCTTCAACTCGGGGCTGACTATGGACGCGCACGTTCCTCCGTTTCTCAATTGAATGGCTATGCTGTTCAGGCATGCGTCATGCAGTCCCTGATCCAGCACCTGGTTGCAGAAGGTAATGTCCTGCAGCCTGCGTGCCACTGTGAAATAGCAGGACTCGCGCAAAGTGACCGAGGAGATTTCCGCGCAGGCCGGAATCAGCCTTCCGGAAGTACCTGCGGAATAGTAGCACCTGTCTTTTCCGGATGCCGATGCCTGGACGCAGGGTTCCATGGAGCCGGAATTGTAGGCGGCGGTGGCTAGACAGATGTCTTTCTCTTCCCCGGCTGATGCGGAGCATTCACTGGCTTTGGTTATCTTTGCCCCTGCGTTCTTTTGGCAGACATTTCTGTAACTGCCGGAATAGATGCCACCGCAGGAGGAAGCGTCTTTGGAAATTCCTGAGTATAGGATGAAGCATGTTTCCCGCTGGGTTTGGTTGAGGAACTCGCGGCAAAGGCGGTCGATCGGCCTTACCCCGTCCAGCGCCAGCTTGTAAATTTCATCGGTGCAGTAGAGTTTCATGGAATCGGATTCGACTTCCGCGCAGTAGAGCGAGGAGACCTTTCCCACTGCCTGCTCGGTGAAGCATTGGTCATGGAGGATTGGATCGGTGATTTCCCTGCATGCCAGGGGCTCGCCCTGGGTGGATGCGATGGTTATGAGACAGGCGTCCTTTTTCCCCTGGTCTAAAATTTTCTTGCAGGCGAGGGTGTCTGTTTGCGCGATTGCCACTGTGGAATAGCAGTCGTCCTTTTGCGTGCCATCGTAAATCCTTGAGCAGATGTCGCTGGAGGCAAGGGAGATGGATTTCTTCAGGTAGCAGTCGTCCTTTTGCGCTGAGCTTTTCAAATCCGCGCACTCGTCGCTCCCGGAAACAGTGGCGGTTGTGGTTGGTTTTGAAGGGCCGCTTGCGCCAAAGCAGCCTGCGAGTAGCAGGACCGAAACGAGCAAAACGGCTAAAAGCAATTTTTTCATGGAACAGATAATGCGATTCTGCTTAATAAATTTGCCTGGCAAAAATTTGCTGTGATGAGCACCAGATAATCTGAGGCCCCTTTTCTTTTTGAAAAGAAAAGGCCCCCACAATTTTTGCCTTCGGGCAAAAATGTGGCGCATTCGAGCTAACTGCTCGAATCGCGCTGGGTTCAAAAGAAACCCGCAGCGCTTCGAGCTGCTCCATGGGGTCGCTTGTGATGAAGATCTTGAGTGCTGAAAAACGTTCATGAAGAAGAAAGAAACGTGATTTAATGGGAGTGTCTACAGAAGTGGAAGGCAAGGAGGGCGGCGAGAAAAAGAAGAAGCCAGTTGAGATACCGCTGGAGGATGTGAGACCTTTTGTTCAGCCCATATTCGACAGATTGAACGGGTTCTGGAATAAGAAGATTAAGAAGGAGAAGAACCAGAGGCTGAAGCAGCCGCCAGTGAACTGGACCCCTGAGCCGCGTAAAACAGACAATGTTAAAGCAGAGCTCGCCTGGGATGCGCTCCTTGAAAAACAGTACCAGATTGTCGAAGTGACAAACAAGCTTGAGAAGGAAAAAAGGGAAGAAAAAGGAGAGGAATATTACCCGTTCAAGTTTGGCGGGCCTAATGTTTTGAACCTGTTTTACGATGGCAAAATCCTTAGCTACGGTGCGACGGGCAATGTGACCGCGGTTGAGCTTTACGATTCCATGGGATATAGAAAACAAAGCAGGTTCGCAGCGCGCAGCGCCATTCTTGACAGATCCGAGGCATTGGCATATACCGCCCAGCCGGATAGCGTCGCTTTTCTGGGGATGAATACGAACGTGGTTTTCGTTGCTGTGAAAAAGGATTTTTTCCTATACCACGCGGAAACCAACAAATGGGAGAAGGTAGAATTCCCAAAAGGCGCTGACCCGAAAAAGGCGCTGCTTGAGCAGGATGGGATAAGGGTGCCGGCGGATTTCGGGGATTACTACTACGACGCGAAGAAAAATGCGTGGGAGATGCAAAAGCCGGCGGAAAAATAAGAGTGCTGAATAATTTCTATCTTCAGTCTTGTTGGCACTGATAGCCGCCTATGTAATGGGAACCGATCTGGCAACAGAAGTCGCTGCTGACAGAATACATGCCATTCGGGCAACATTGATTGCCTGCGTTGTAGTAACCATCCGGGCAGCATAGGGAATCTGAAACTGGGTGATCCCCGTTAGGGCAGCATAGGGAATCTGTGGCGCGGTAGGAACCTGGCGGGCACTCTTCAGGCGTTTCGCTTTGGCATTCTCCATTAACGCACTGAGTAGTGCCGGTGCAGTAGGTGCCGCTACCGCATTCGCTGTGGCATTGATTATCGATTCCTAAAATATAGCCGGAATCGCACCCGCCTTGGCATTCTCCATTAACGCACTGCGAAGTTCCGGTGCAATAATTTCCGCTTCCGCATTCGCTGTGGCACACCCCGTCATTTCCTAGAACGTAACCAGGATCGCAATCGCCGCCTTCACGATGGCACGCTCCGTCTACTCCCAAATAATAGCCGCTATCGCAGCTTACGCAGTCTCCATTGTAACACTGTGAAGTTTCGATGCAATACTTGCAGAGGTTTCCGCATTCAGTGTGGCACGCCCCGTCATTTCCTAGAACGTAACCTGAGTCGCAATCGCCGCCTTCACGATGGCACTGGCCATCTGCTCCTAGGTAATAACCACTTTCGCAGCCCTTGCATTCTCCGTTGTAGCATAGTGAAGTTCCAGTGCAGTAGATGCCGGTTGTGCCGCACTCCTCATGGCACACGCCGTCGGTTCCGTAAATATATCCGGAAAGGCAGGTGTGAATTGTTGCTCCTCCGTTTGCATAGCATTTGCCGTCGGTTGCCAGGTAAGAACCGCTCTTGCAGATTTTGCACTCGCCATTGTAACACTGCGAACCGCCTGTACAATAGATGCTGCTGGTGCCGCACTCTTTGTGGCATTGGTTGTCGCTGCCGTAAATATAGCCAGAGGGACAGGTGTGAACTGTCACTCCTCCATTGGAATGGCATTTGCCGTCGGTTCCGAGATAATAGCCGCTCTTGCAGCTCAGGCACTGGTTATTGAAACATGTAGAATTGCTGAAACAATAGGTGCCGCTATTTCCGCATTCCGCGTGGCACTCATGATCGCTTCCGTAAATATAGCCGCTCTCGCATTTGTTGGTTGTTCCACCATCTGTCTTGTGGCATAGGTTATCGGTCCCATAGGAATAACCGTCCGGGCATTTTCTGCATTCCCCATTTAGGCACCGCGAATCTCCGGTGCAGTAGGTGCCGGTTGTGCCGCATTCATCGTGGCATTTTTTATCATCGCCGTAAATTTGGCCCGATGGGCAATTGCTGGTGTTTCCCAGATTTGGAAGATTGGCGCAGCCCGGCAAAAGAAGAAATGAGACAAGAATAAGGGCGAACAGGTAGATGGTCAAACTTTTTGTCCTGGGCATCGCCTAACATATCCAAACAGCGCTTATAATACCTCGTGAAAGAGTGCCGAACTCGTCAGTGCGCGCTTAGCCAAACAGCGAACCGAATCCGCCCTGGGCCGCTTCTTCCTCTTCCTCTATTTTCTTGATTACCTTGTGCTCCAGGTCATGCTTGCAGCGCGGAGCCAGTTCAATGAATTTGGGCTCGAACAGCTTGAAGAACTCGTCATCGGCTGAAATGAGCAGGTAGTATTTGGTGGCATCCTCGCCCAGGGTTTTGCCATCGCGCAGGGTGTAGCCCTGGCGCGCAAAGCTCTTTTCACCATAGGGGTCTGCTTCAAGCACTTTTTTCAGGTCTTTTAGATTCTGGGTTTCATATACTCTTTTCACAAAAAACACCTCAGTTTTTTCGGTTTAAATGCCAATAGACTGTTCTCAGGGGCACGCGCAAATCCTTTGCTATTTCCTTCGCTTGTAGCCCTTTGCTTCTCATTTGTTTTATTTTTCCAGCGATTCCCGAGTGCAGGAACGGCCTCCCGTTCTTCAGCTCCGCCTGCTCCAGCTTCACTCCGATTTTCGCAAGCGCTGGAACTGATTTTTTCGGGAATGTGCGCAGAATCCCTTTGCTGCATTTTATTTTCTTAACTTTGCTGTGGTTCAGGAGAAACGCAAGCAAACTGTTGCTGGGCTTTGCCAGCAGAAGCGCCTCTTCCTCTCCGCTATTTTTTCTTATTTCTGCCAGCATCTGCTCCCGAGTCCCTTTCAGAACCATCATGTTTTACCAACCCAAGGAATTCCGCTCCCCTTCCTTTTCCTGAAACTATTGATTCGACTGAATCGATTGCTTTTGCGAGCTCTTTTTCATTTATTGAGAATTTCTTTGCGCATGAAGAAGCATCTTCATCGTTGAGAATGGAGAAAACCGCTGCACCGAAAAGTTTTCCGGGTAAATTGGGATTGGATTTTTCCAGGGCTAGTTTTTTTGCAAGAAGCTCTGGCGCATCCTCAACCTCCAGCGAAGAATCGGAAAGCACGTCCATGAACATCAGTTGCTCCGGGGTTGGATCTACTTTGACTGCTGGCAGTGATTTGGATGATGCGCGCTCTTCGCGTGAGTTCAGCAGGAAGTGCAGGAACAGAAGCTCTGACAATTTCTCAAGGCTGATGAACATGGTTTTTTCGCGCGAGCGCTTCTTGTGCCCTAGAATTGAAGCCATTATTTCGTCGTCTAAAATGTAGGACCCTTCAACGTATTTTAGCAAGCCTGCTCCGACCATCTCGTCCTTCAGCTCCTCTTGACTTTCGTCGAAATGGTCTGCGCGGGCATACCATTTGAAGCCCTTCTTCTTCAGAATTGCTGCGTATTTCTGGACCTTTTCAACTTTTGGAACAGCATCCATTTGCTCCCTGATTAATTTGGAAGCAAGAGCGGAGTAGGCAACGCACAGGGCGATGCGCGAGCTTTTCTTTTGCACTAAATAGGATTGCTCTTTGGAAACACGGGATGAAACCACTTTTGCGGTTGGGCCATAAACTTTGGCAACGCGCTCTTCCAGTGCCTTGGGATTGTGGAGCTTGAACTTGGCTTTCTCAACCTTGCCGTCCTTTTCGTACAAAACAGTTGCTTCAACCACATCATCCGAGCCGACTGGTGAAATCGCGTCTGTCAAATGTTTGTAAGCATAAACTCCATCCTCGCCACCTTGCGCCAGGGCGCGGATGTGATTGCCGTCCAATGGCAAATGAGGGAGAATTTCCTTTCCAATGTCTGTTTTTCCTCCAGTGAGAATGCTCAGGGCGATGAGATGCGAAGCAATGGAAATGCGCACGCGCGCAAGGGAGAATTTCTTGGCATTCACCAGGTCGCGCAGGACTTTGATCTGCTTTGCCCTGTCCTGCAATTCATCAGGCTCGTTTTCGGAATAGTCGGCCCTGGTTGAAGCAATGAGCGCTGAGAAAGGGGCATTGAACCCATGGAAAAGCATTTGGTCGCGCAAATCGCGCAGCTCGCGAACGTTTTCTTCGAGCTCTTTTACCGGTGCGTCCGGGGCTACGCTGTCCAGCAGTTCGTTGGTTTTTGCCACCAGTTCCTGGGCTGAGTAAGCCTGTGCTCCCATAAGAGTAGATTGGGCGAACAAGATTAATATAGAGGATAGCTCAGGGCTGGAAAATGCGCGCTAGCAGATTGCCGGGGCCAATTGCTGCTTGAGCTTGTAACAAAGATTGCAGTTCTTTCCATCGAAGAAATAATCGAGTATTTTCTTTTGCTGGATTCCGGCGCCTTGCGCAGCGAGCAGCACTCCGCCATAGGCAAGGCGCACTGCATGGGGGTTTATCGTCTCTTCGGGATTGTCAGCCGCAAGATTGATTATTGGAACGACCATCATCTGGGAAAGGTGCAGGCCGCCAAGATGGTCTATCCAGATGTGCGTGCCGTTTATGCCAGGCCCATCCTTGACTGCTTTTACTTCCCCGATTTCAGGGCTGCCTTTGTAGGATATCCCAAAACAGAAGCAGTCGTGATTCTCTACTGTGTATACTCTAGAAGAAGAGGCGGCACCCCTGCCGAATGGCATAGCTAGTTTTGTTTTCGTGCCCCATTGATGATAAAACTCATTCCTGAAATCATGCATATCGGGTATGCTCGTCTCTCCTGGCCCATCTTCTCCAATTCTCCTTTCTCCAAAAAGCTTGTTCAGCAGTTGATAGGCTGCGGTTACATCCCTCTGCACTGCATCCAGGTCATCCGCGCCATAACCGCGGACGTGCCTTAATTTTCGCAGGGAATCCCGCTGGCAACCGTTCAGTGTTGCGAGTATGCGCACAAATGGCAGTTTTGCAAGCTTCTCCAATAATTCCCTGTTATCGTTGTTTGCTGCTGGCAAACCAGTAGTGCGGACAACTATATGCTTTGTACCTGTCAATTCCCTTATCTCTTCGCAGGCCTGGAGAAGATTCTCGAGCTCTTGCAGCGGGTCGCCCCCGCTTATGTGATACCTTGCGGGGAATTTTCCGCCATTCAGTTTTCGCAGGCCTTTTATGGAATTAAGGAGCGTATCGAGCTCGATTGTTTCTGCCCCGTGGGACCCAGCATTCTCGTAACAATGTTCGCAAATAAGCGGGCAGCGTTTTGTAAAGTTCACGCTCACGTCCCCCTGGACTTGGTATGCAACATTGGCGCCTATGGCTTCCATCAGCTTCCGCTGGTCTGGAATCGGTTCGCTTGGGATCATAACAAGCCTTTTCCGCATCGTTGCTTGTGCCATAGTGCTCGTACATATTGCTCAAAAACAGCTTATAAGTGTTGTGTTAGTTTATGGAGAGGTGTTTAGCTCGCTATAGAAAATGGATAGTGCGACGGAGGAAAAGCATAAATATTCGTGGTAATCAAAAGAATAGTGTGTAAATATGGCTTCAGAACTTTTCATGAACAGGAAACCGGATGCCAGTGGGCGCACCATAACTGCCAAGCCGCTGCTTGATGTTTTCTGCCCCAACTTAGGGCTGGCCAGTTTTAAGCGGCTCGAAGTGGTGATTGAGGGGGCTGTGGAAGTGGCAAAAAGAAAGGCAGACAAAAGGGGAGTAGGAGTTCCCACCGCAGTTCTTCTTCCAGAGGACGGCTTGCAATTCGGAAATGACGGGAAAACAGTGGCAAGGCTCAGCGACTTGGAGCGGGCTGTGGAAAACATACGCGCGTCCCTGCCATCTGACCAAACCGTCATAGTCGCATTCAACATCTATGAATTCGCAGACAATGGACGCGAGGCGATATGTGAGTTCAACACCGGCTTTATGATAACCAAAAACGAGATTCTGATTTCCCCGAAGCAAACTTTGAGCGGCTATGACTACGGAGTTTATACAAAATGCGCGGATGCCGGGAAAGCGGAAAAAGCTGCGAATGCCGGATTGAACCGCG
>CABMDC010000007.1 GCA_902384795.1 Candidatus Gugararchaeum adminiculabundum
ATATTGCGGGGTTTAGGGGATGGGAGTTCAGTCTTACTCCGGCAGGGAGTGAGCGATGGGATGATGTCAGGGCGGCGGTCAACAGGTATGCCAGCGCAGAGGAACGGGAAGTATATTTCTGAAAAGTAAAAGGTGCAATTGATGGAAGAAAAGATAGTAGAAGACAAAGCGGCTGGGAAAAACAGAAAACCAATAGAGTTGAAACTGGCCCAGGATCCTGCGAATGCCGAGTTCAGGTTTGAGGAGCTTTTGTTTGAAAGAATCAACAAAGACAGCGGGAATAGGGGGCGACCGGGAAAGAAAAAGGAACCTGAGAATCCGCTGCCTGCTGAATGGATTGAAATCGGTGCAGAGAAGCTTGCTACATGGAAGATCGGGGAAGAACAGATTCTGGAAATCGATCCCAGGAGATGCGGAAAAAGGGACGGGAAAATATGGGCTGACCTGAGCCTGTGTGATGAGATTGAAAAAGCATGCGAGGGAAAGCCGCCTGAAATGAACTTCTACTATACGCCGCAAGAGCTCAAAAGAGAGAGGCCAAGGTTTGCCGGGGACAAATTCCTGAATGAAAAAGGGTCTTCAATGAACGTCATAGTGAGGATTACCGGCCTGATTAAGACTTATCAGAAGAATGAAGAGGAAGCCAGAAGGCAGGTCCCGCTTGAACTGAGAATTTTGGTTATAGGCAAGAGGATTTTTGTCCCATGGAAAATAGCCCAGGAAATCATGAAACCGCAACGCAGAGCGACCATTGCCGCAATGTTTACCGGAGAAGCACTTGAGGAAGGCGTTCCGGAGAATATCGGGGAGATCGTAAAAGCGTATAATAGCGGCATAAGCTGGGCCAGAATGGAGAAAAAATTTGGAATGAGCGAGAGTACACTCGCTGGTTATTTGGAGGAGGCGGCTGAAAAAGGAGCTGAACTGAAATTCAGGTGCCCGCAAGGAAAGCGCTTGTTCGAAAAAATTTAGTTTTTCAGCTTACCATTTTTTCAGAATAATGTTGGTTGCCGTATTTTTCACTCCTTCAACGTTGCGGATTTCGTCCAATAGTTCATTCAATTTTTCAGAGGATTCAGCTTCCAGTCTAATGGAAAGGTCGTAATCGCCGGTGATTTCATACAAGCTTCTAACTCCATGCAGGGATTTGATTTTTTTGGCAACTGCTGCTGCGGGCTTGCCGGAACCGATGCTAACCAAGCAGATGGCGGAAAAGTTGCCGCCAACCTCGTCTCCCAGTTCAATGGTGAATTTCTTTATCGCGCCGTTCGCCAGCAGCTTTTTTACGCGCTTGCGGATTGCCGCTTCCGTGAGCCCGACCGCTTTCGCCAGCTGGGTGTTGGTTTGAGAGGCATCGGAAGAGAGCAAAGAGAGTAATTTGGAGTCAGTTTCGTCCATAGGTTCGAAATTCGTATCGCAGCTATTAAAATGTTCCATATACTCGGAAACCCATAAGTAGACACATTTATATAGGTAAAATGAGTAATAAATACATGGTTTACATTCCCAGGGGAGCAGGCATAAAATCGAACGGGAAACCGGCAACGCCCACTGTTCTTAAGAGCCAGGAGTTCTGGCTGAACGCGCCCATTATCAGGCCTGATTCCCCGTTTATCGCTGGAAAAGGCTCGACCGTGCCAGGGCCGGCGGCATTGGAAATCGCATCAGGGCTTACTGGGAATAAAAAGGAGAAAGCGGAAAAAGCCGCGCTCGAGGTTTGGAAAAGGCTCGGATTAACGGATTTCGAGGTCAAGCCGGACGGGGAGGCGCTGGTGGCCGCGAGAAGCGCGGAAGAGATGCTCGGGCAGAAAACAATAGTGACCGACATGCGGTTCTGGTGCACTGATTTCTCGCGCATGATGATGGCGGTCGCATTGGCCGCGGGAATTCCGGCAAGGCTTTCAATGAATATTTCTTCTATGGGCAGGCTGCACCTTGATGCGGAAGTGTTCCTGGAAAAGAATTGGTTCGCGGTCAACCCGGAAATGAAAGCAAGGGACATGAGCGTTTTGGTGCTTCCGGAAATGCAGCCGATCAGGTCCACGCCAAGCAGGAAGAAAATCAAGAAAGTCTATGATATCGTGGAGTTCGTGCTAAAGGGCGCGGACTTGCCCGATTTTGGGATAAACAATATTCTGACTTTCAAAAGGTTCAACAACTGGGGCAAAAAAGAAAGCCCGGAGCTTACGAAAGAACAGGCCTACGAGCTCATGCAGCTTCAGAGAAACCTGAAAAGGGAGTACCAGCAGTGGCTCGCAGCAACATGAGTTTGATTTGAGGAATTGATTTTATGCGGAATATGAAAATACAAAATGAAATTATTCTTCCAAAATCAGCGGCGGTAACTGCCGCCAGCGTTGTAACCAGGGAAAATGCATTCTGGCTAAATCAGCCTTTGCTTGGCAATTCGCCGTTCTTCAAAGGAAAGGGACAGACAGTGCCCGGTGAAAGGGCAAGGAAAATCGCATCGATGCTGGAAGGCGGCGAGAGGGAAAGGGCGGCAAAAGGAGCCGGCCTGATCTGGGTCACTTTGGCGATCATGGATGGCTGGGAAAAGGGAATCGATGCTTTCGGAAAAAGAAGCGCGGAACAGGTGTTGGAAGAATGCATTACGGACCTGAGATTCTGGTGCGCTGATTTCTCGCAGGCGGTGATGGCGGTCGCATTGGCCGCGGGAATTCCGGCAAGGTTGTCCATGGTTATTGCGGAAACTGGGCGCCTGCATTTTGATGCGGAAGTGTTCATTGAGGGCGCCTGGCTCCGGGTCAAGCCTCCTGAAAACGAGTTTTCGCTGGATGCGTTCCTGCCGGTGGAACTGGGGGGAAACGTGGTCAAGGGCGCATGCCTTGCCGATTTCGGGGTTATGGACTCAATTACGTTAAAGAGATTCGTGAATGGAAGCGTCCTGGGGGGCGGAATGACCGTGATGCAGATGCTGGAGATTTCAAAGCTCAGGGAGAGATTGGATAACGAATACAGGAAATGGTATTTGTAGAATTCGGCTCAGGAGTTTAATATGGCAATGATTGCAATGGAAAGGCGGGATGTGCAGATTTCACCGGTCAGGCAAAGGATGCTGGCATTTTTCGACGCTCATTTTAACACCCAGAGGCCGTTCGGGCTCAAGGCGGAAATCAGGAGAAGGATTGAGGGCAGGGACCTTTTCTGGTTCAGGCCTCCGAAAATGAATCCTGATTCGCCGTTCATAAAAGGCGGGGGAGCGACTTTGCCGGGAGAGATTGCAAGGGAGATAGCGGCGAAGCTGAAGGGAAGCACTGAGAACAAGGTGAACCAGGCCACGTATTATGTTTTCAGGAATGTGAAAAGGATGGATTTTTGGGTTAATAGGCGCAGGGAACTGGTCGGAAAAAGGACAGGAGAACAGGTTTTGGAGGACGGCTATACCAATCATGGCTTTCACTGTGGGGATTACGCGCAGGCGATTCTTGCAATTCTCCATGCTGCCGGAATCCCGTCCAGGCTGGCAATGGAAGTGACTGCAAGGGGGTATGTGAATTTTACGGCGGAAGCGTTCACAGGAAGGAGATGGAAAAGGGTAGATTTCGGGGAGGATTTTGAAAGGGCGGAAAAGGGCCAGCTGTTGACTTCGGGCGAATTGGCGCGGCCAAAGGTGATTAGCCTGGATATTGTGAGGGGATTGCCTAACAGGGCCATATTCGTATTAAGGGGGATAGAGCGGGCGGATTTTGGGATTTGTGATTTTGAGAGTTCCAAGAGGTTCGGGGAAGAGAAAGGCAGGAGGAGGCGGATCACTCCCGAAGGGGCGCGGGAGGTGGCGGAGATCAGGGACAGGCTAGACGAGAAATACGAGCCCTGTTACAAATAACACGAGAATACTCTAATGACCACAAGGTATATATAGGTGGAAAATCATAATAATTAGGAGAAATAGACTGCTAAAATGAGGTTTAGATTATGGGAGGCATAATGTTTCGGAGACCAGTAGAAAACAAGGCGCTTAGCCATGCTCTTTCACAGAAAAGGATACTCATAGTCGATGATGATCATACTATTGTGAAGCTTTTCGAAACATTTCTCACAAGGAGCGGATATGCGAACGTAATCACTGCAACCAGCGTTGAGGAGGCAAAGCGGGAAGTCCGGGAAGGGTCGTCGTTTGACCTGGTTGTAACCGACTGGGTAATGCCGGAGATAAGGGAGATAGGCGGGGAAAAGAAAACACAGTCTGAAGAAATGGGAATGACCAATGGATGGGAATTCGTCATGTGGCTGAGGGAACAGAACCCGGCGCAGAAAATACTTATGGTATCGGGATATTTGGATAAGATAGACAAGGCGGCGGAACAAAGGGGAGTAGCCACCCTGCCAAAAGGAGATATCAACATACGGAAGTTCCTGGATGCGGTTGAAAAAACTCTCATTGCAGCAGAACTTAGCCGCGCAGGGGTTGCACCCATAGCCGCCCAAGTCCCGAGCCAGATGCAGAAAAGAGTGCTTCTTGTTGATGATGAAGCATACGTCCTGGAGATATTCAAAAAGTTGATTGAAAGAATGAAGTTTGAGGATAAGACTCCGAAGTTCACTGTTGAAACAGCGGTGAGCGGAGAGGATGCAGTGGCGAAAATGGACGCGGTGAAAGGTGAAGGAAAAAGGTATGACATTGTTGTTACTGACAAGAGCATGCCTGGAAAAGACGGCCATGCAGTAATCGAACATGCGAGGAAACTTTTTGGGGATATCGGGGCGGTGATGATAAGCGGAAGCTTGATTGCAGCGGATTTGGCAGTGCTGGGCAAAGAGAGGATTATCGGGCTTTCAAAACCTGCCAACATGGAGGAGATACATGCGGCCATGGCAAAGGCTGAGAAGCAGGTAGGGCCCAGGATAGCACCCATGGAAGAAGAGCGGGTAGTTCAGGTGAAACAGAAGAGCATTGTACTTATTTATAACAATAAATCCAACATGGAAAACGAGATTGGGAAGGCGGTGGAAGACGCTCTAGGGGAAAGGCAGTGCACTGTGCTTGCCTATTCCGAGGGCATGGAATTGGATCCGCAGAAAATTGACGGGATTGTGATTGCAACAACAAAAGATAGTATTCCGGGGATTGTGAACAAACTCAGGGCAACGATAGGAGGAAGAACGCGCGAGCATGTGCCGATTGTGATTTTCCACACAGAGCTGGGTGACCAGTACGCAGCCAGGGAGTTCATGGACAGGGAAGTGGGCGCCATTAACATTGAAACAATAGCGCACGTCACAGTAAAAGAGGCAGAACACAAGGCGATTGCGGCGGGCATGGAAGGGAATTTGCCGGTTGGAATTGCGGAAATGGCCCTGGATAGATTACAGGGAATGAAATCTAATTTTTAGGAGTTTAGCTTGATTTCGCCTTTCTGATCAATTCTTCAATTGAATTCAGCTTGCCCCATTCCTGAATCTTTCTAACCGGGATGTCCAGCTTGAGCTCAGCAATCCTTAGGCAGCGCGCACCGAAAACAAGCGCAACATCAACTGTATAGCCTGCTTCTTTTGCCAAATGAATTGCTTCGTCAATGCACCTGTCAGCAGCGACTTCCTTTTCGATTTCAGCCTGCCTCTTGCTCCTGTCAAAAGCAGGGTGCCTGTGCAGGTGCGGATTCTCTTTCGAGGGCGCAATGGAGAACGAATCATGGTAGGCCTTGCGCGTCTCCTCTGAAAGATTTGGCTCGAATTTCTTGTAAACAGCCAGCTTGGCTTCTGTTTGCTGGATGATTTTCTTCACAATTTCCTCTTCCTTGAAATAGGTGAGCGGGTCGATTTCCTTCAAATCATTCACTCCGATGGATTCGACCCCATAGACGCGGGCCGGGACTGAAACCCCTTTTCTCCAGGGGTGAGGTTTCCAGATTATTGCTCCTGCCGCGGCTGCTTTCAAAAGGAATGAGCTGTGCTGCGGCCCGAACTTCTTTTCAAATGAGAAAGTTAAGCTTGCATCAACTAGCGGGTTGCCATGGGCGTCATTTTTCACTTTCAAGCCGCCAGTGTTCAGGGCGAACAGGCTGATGCCGGTTCCAGTGAGCGCCTCCCTCATCATCATTATGTGGCGCGCGAATCTTCTGCACATGGTTTCGGTTGCGGTCGTGGCAGCAGCGCCGATTTCCCTGGAATCAGTGTCCTTGGAATTGGTGTGGAAGAACGGATTCGCTGCGGGCTCGATTGTAGGTGTGAACCATTTTGTCTTGTCAGTGGTTTCCGCTGGCTTTACGAATTTTGTGATTGTGGCAAAATCTCCGAGGAAAACATCCAGGGAATCGTACTTGATCACCGGATAGTCCAAATCATTCTGGTTTATGATTGTGAAAAAGTCAGCCTTGGGATTGTCCAGGGAGCGCGGGACCAGCGGGTTGATTTCATGCCTTATCCCGGTGTAGCGCATGTTGTTCGTGCCCATGGGCTTTGGGTCCGCGAAATCAGGGACTCCGTTTTTCACAGGTACGTTTTCAAAAACAGCCCCTTTCTGGAACATGAATTTGTAGAACTCGTCGTTCTCGCCTGCCTTGAAGCAGATGAAATAATAGCCGGTTTCAGAGCCAACCACGCGCAGGGGTTTCAAGTGCTCGCCGAATGTGTTTTTGGAATTGTCGCCTGGCGCAAAGAAAACGAAATCATCCTGAATCTGCATTTTGCTCGGGACTCCGTTTACCATTTCACTGCGCGAGAGTGTGCTTTTTCCTGTTGCGGTTGGAGCGCAAATCACTCCGTCCGAAGTGGTAAAGGCGTTCAGAAGGGGCGAGAAAACATAGAATGTGACACTGCTTCCGTGCACCATGGCCCCCTGGCCAGCGCACTCAACCTGGTGCATGGCATGGGAAAGCCCGCCCTTTTTCGCAAGCCCGGCGTAATCTCCTGCCTGCACCATCCTCATTCCCAATTCAGGAACATCTGCAACGTACAATTCATCAGGAACTTTTCCGCAATCAGCGCAAGCGCGCATGCTTTTTGTGTAAACAGTGAGCCCGCCGTTCGCACCGCTTTCTTCAATGAAAAATTTGTTTCCCTTGTCGTCGGTGAAATTGTTGCCTGAAATTTCCTTGATTGGAATTGATGCATCGGCTTTGCCGATTTTTCCGCTGATGCTGCTTGCTGATTTTTTCCCGTCTGTGAGAATTTTGCATTTCTCAGCAGGGAAGTAGAGATTAATGGTGTCGGGTGCGCGCGGAACATCGTCCTTGTTCCGGTCATAGGTTGGAGGGACTAAAGTTTTGCCCCAAATTAGTGCGGCAGATGCCGCTTCAACTGGAACCACTGTTAATACGACTGTTTCAAATTCGCCCTGGTACATGACGCGCTCAACGGCTATCCACTCGTTCTGCGGAATTGCCCTGAGAACTTTTTGCGAGAATTCGACGAATTTCGGGTTCTTGGTTGAAATGTCAAAGGTTGGTGCGCGTGCCTTTACAGCGGTTGTGACCGAGACTCCGCCAGTTTTGGTGTCATTGGTTCGCTGGTATTTTTTCATTAGAGTGAAAAGTTGAGACTCGTCCGAGTTGTAGTGGACAGTGACAGTTGGGGAGTTGAAAGCCTGCTCAAGCTGCTTCAGGAACTCGTGATCCGGGGACATGAAGCCCTTTTCTGCTGCTTTTGCATAGGGAATGCCGTGCTCGCGCGCGGGACCAACGAATCGGATGTATGTTTTCTTTGCCATCAAAAAGCACCTCGCACCTTATCGTACTATAGTAAAGGCAACGAATATTAAAGAACCTAGCTTCGGGCTAAATCCACGAGCGAAGCGAGCTTGCCGCCCTCGGGCAGTGGATACAGCCCGAACATGCCTGGTTTCACCGGAAACTACCTCCTTCTCAGCCTTTTTATGTGTGCCAAGCTGCAAGAAAATCATGAAGTCATACAAATTCCGCATCTATCCATCCAAGATACAGGAGAAGCATTTGCTACAACATTTGTGGCTTGCGAAAAATCTTTGGAATGAACTTCTTGAGCATTGCAGGAAAATGTATGGCGAGTTTGGTTATTTCCCAACCAAGAGCACGTTGCAGCTTATGGTCAAGAACGCAGGGCTTTTCTCCCAAACCCAGCAGGAAATTTCACACAGGCTCCATGCTGCAGTGGTGAAGGTTTTCAGGATGAAGCAGCACGGAAAAATATGCGGATTTCCAAGGTTCAAATCTTTTGACAGGATGAAAAGCCTTTACTACCCACAGAATGATGTTGGTTTTCACTTATCAAAAAAGCTCAGAGTAAATCCATTTGGGGAAATCGCAATCAAAAAACACAGGGAGATAAAAGGGAGCATAAAGACGCTCACATTGAAGAAAGAGGCTTCCGGGAAATGGTTTGCAATATTCTGCGCAGATGAGCCAAGGAAGCAGCCCAAGCCCAACTCAGGAAAACCAGTTGGCATTGATTTGGGCCTGCTGAATTTTGCCGCACTTTCAACTGGCGAAATAATCAACAATCCGCGGCATCTAAGAAGATACGAACAGAAGCTTGCGGTTTTCCAAAAAAGGCGCTCAAGGAAAAAAAGAAAAGGCAGGAACAGGCAAAAGGCAAAACTGAAAGTTGCACGAGTTCATGAAAGAGTAGCAAATTCCAGGAGCGACTTCCTTCACAAATTATCAAAACGATTAGTTTCCAATTATTCCCTTATAGCATTAGAAAGACTGACTTCCAAGGAGATGTCACAGCAGAACTTTGGAAAGTCAATAAATGATGCAGGGTGGAATATGTTTGCAAATATGGTCTGTTACAAAGCGGAAGAAGCTGGCAGCAGAGTTGTATTTGTGAACCCAATTGATACAACGAAAGAGTGCAGCACCTGTGGAACCAAGACAAGTAAATCACTGGCTGAAAGAACGCATGCCTGCCCTTTCTGCGGGCTGAGTCTGGACAGGGATGTGAATGCTGCACTTGTCATACTCAAACGAGCTACCGCCGGAACGGCGGGAAGTAACGCTTCTGGAAACGAAACAATAGTTTCGTCTATGAAGGAAGAAGCCGCACCCTTTAGGGTGCAGTAGTTCACAAAAACACGCGTTCGGCATTTGACGCTTGCGCTAGGGAAAAATAAAGAAAAAACAGGGAGAAACCTCCCTGGAATTCAAGAAAATCAGGCTGACAGTAGCAGCTTCACGTCAAAGTCCCTGGGCAGAAGCTGTAGCGACACCAAGTTTACGTATTGCTGCACATTCTCGAATTTGCCTGCGCGCCTGAGCACGTCAATATGATCCCAGTCAATCTTCGATTCCCAGTACTCGAGCAGCCTCAGGTTAATTACAGAATTTTCTATTACTGTAAGCGGGTCTGCGGTGCTTGGCCGTGGCTGGATGTCCAAGCCGACGAAGCCTGTGAATCCGTGCAACTTCATGAGGTGGATCGCTTCCAGCATCATGATGTTAACCTGAATGCCGTTGTCCTGGTCCCACTTCAATCCCTCCTGCCAGTTCGCATGGTAATGGAACAGCGACTTGAGGGCGAGCGCCAGCGCCACCGGGGTTGCGGGATCCATGTTTGCGAGCATCTCGTGCGCTGATTCCGGATTTACTCCGAACCTTGGCCAGAATTCCGGCCTGAGCTGATACTTCAGCGCGAGGAAGTCCGCGGTCGTTGGTACGAAAATCACGTTTTTCGGCTCGTTCGGCTTTGCCTCCCCTGCGAACAGGAGTTTCCCGCCCTTTGTTTTCTCGTATGCCATCACCTGATTGAGCGCGTCCACGATGAGATTCAACGCAACAACGCGATCCTGCTGAAGCGGAACGTGCATGCCATCCCCTCCGGGCCAGTAGACTATGGCTGGAGTATGGTTGAGAATGCCCTTGAATTTGTATGCAAAATCAACGGCCTTTTTGGCATAGTTGATCGCCCTTTGCCTTTCCCACTTGACAGGGCTGGAAAATGCGCCGTTGCCAAATGTGTAGAACAGGTTTGCGGTCACCATTGCCGCCACAAGGTGGACTTCCTGCAATGCGGCTGCGATTTGTTCGAAATTTCTGCGGTTGACTTCGTTCGGAGTGTGCAATTCAATCCCGCTTATTCCTTCGAACAGGATGCCGGCGTCTTCAAAAAATTTCTTCTTCGTTTCCAGGCGCTCGTTCACCTGGCCGAACATCCTTACTTTTCTTACAGTTGGAGTCTTGGCGTAGCGCGCCCTTGCTTCTGAACCTCCGTAGAATCGGCTTTTGTCGTCGCCTATTGTCCAGACGCATCCGCTGACCGGGAATAGAGCTGATTTAACTGGTTGAACTTGCATGAAAATTCACCTCAGACCAATAATTAGCACTTGTTATTTTTAAACATTGCCTGCCACATTGGAAGTAGGTGCGGGGATTTGATGTGCGAAAAAAGTTGCACGAGGGCAGGCAGCGCTGCTACGGGCAGCAATGCCGCCACTAACAGCGCCATGCCCACAGCAGCCAGCTTTGCTGGCTGGTCGCCCCGGGGCGACTGGCGCTCGGGCGCCACTGTGTCGTAGGCGATGGCGCTGGGCGCATTGCTGCCATTGACAGAACCCTTTTTAATCTGTCCGTCCCAAATAATGTCACAGGTTCTGTTTTTAGTATGAAGTAGAACCAATGATTCGATGACCCGCTTTCGGGCGGGAAGATAGGTGATTTGAATGGCGAAAGGTTACGTAAAGTTTGAGACTCCAAAGGATGTGCAATCCAAGGCGCTTGAGGCGATCGAGGTTGCACGCGACACCGGGAGGATCAGGAAAGGAGTGAACGAGGCGACCAAGGCTATTGAAAAAGGCCAGGCGGTTCTCGTGGTCATAGCGGAGGACGTTGACCCTGAAGAAGTGGTCATGCACCTGCCCATGATCTCCGATGAGAAGAAAGTTCCCTATTGCTATGTTTCCACCAAGCTCGACCTCGGAAAGTCCGCGGGATTGGGAGTTGGATGCGCTGCAATTGCAATTGAAAAGGCCGGAAACGCGAACGAAATGGTCGCGGATATCGCTTCCAAGCTCGGAAAAAGCGTTCCAACAGTAAGCTCTGCTTCCAAGGTTGAGAAGAAAACCGAGGCAAAGAAGCCCGCTGCTCCGAAGAAGGAGAAGAAAGAGTAAATAAATCAAAATTAAACGGTGAATAAATGGCTATTGAACCTGCTAACGCTGAAATCGTTGAAGTGATCGGCAAGACCGGCATTTACGGGGAAATCTACCAGGTAATGTGCAAAGTCCTTGAGGGAAGGGATAAGGGAAGGATTGTGCGCAGGAATGTGAAGGGTCCCGTGAAAGTGCACGATGTCATTGTGCTGCTTGAAAGCGAGCGTGAAGCCAAGCAGATCAAGGCCAAGTAACTGAGGGATTGACATGAAATGCTCGTTCTGCACTCGTGAAGTGGAAAAAGGCACTGGAGTCTTATTTGTAAAAAAGGATGGCACTACCTTGGGCTATTGCTCAACCAAGTGCAGAAGGAACGTCGGCCTTGGAAGAAAAAGAAGGACGACCACCTGGGCTGCAAAGATACATACGGTTGAGAGGATTGAGGACAAAACTTCTGCTGCTGCGAAGATTGCCAAAGAGGCCGCTGAAGCTGCCAAGGAAATGAAGAAGGTCCGGGAAGAGATCACCGGAGACAAGGCCGAGAAAGATTTGAAGAAAAAGTAGGTTTTCTCTATGGCACTGGAACGCACTTTTGTGATTTTGAAGCCGGACGCGCTTCAAAGGGGCCTGATTGGAAAAGTCATTTCCCGCTTTGAGGAGCGCGGCTTGAAAATTGTTGCAGACAAGATGGGAAGGATGGAAAAGAGGATGTGCGACGAGCATTACTCCCATTTGAAAGACAAGCAGTTTTTCACGAGGTTGGTTTCGTTTATGACCAGCGCTCCTGTTATTTACATGGTTCTTGAGGGAGCCGAGGCGGTTGAGATGCTTCGCGGAATGTGCGGGGCGACCAATGCGCGCAAGGCTGCTGTTGGAACCATTCGCGGTGATTTCGCGCTTTCAACCCAGTGCAATATAATTCACGCAAGCGACTCGAAAGAGACTGCGGAAAAGGAAGTTGCAAGGTTCTTCAGCAAGGAGGAAATTTTTGAATGGGTTCCTTCCTTTGAGAAATTTATTTACGCGGACGACGAGAAATAGGCAGGACTGATTAAATGATTCTGCCCAAGCACACGATTGTTTCCAATTCTCTTGTTAAGGAGACCATTAATGATTCCCAGTTCCAGCCGTGCGGAGTTGATTTGACTTTGAAAGAAGCGCACGAGTTCACGGATGCCGGAAAGATTGACTTTGACAATAAGGAGAGGAAACTGAGCGGAACAAAGAAAATTGAGTTTGATGCCAACGGAGAGGTAAAATTGGCACAGGGATGCTACAAAGTGATCTACAACGAGTATGTGGAAATTCCGGATCATTCGGCTGCGCTTGCCTTTACGCGCTCTTCACTTTTGAGATGCGGCGCTTCGATTGAGTGTGCCGTCTGGGATCCGGGCTATCACGGAAGAAGCGAGAGTTTGCTGATTGTGCACAACAAACATGGACTGGTTCTGAAAAAGAATGCGAAAATTGTGCAGCTGATTTTTGTGAAATTAGAGGAGAAGGCGAAGGAATTGTACTCAGGACAGTATAAGGGAGAAAATAGGTAGTTTAAATACCCCGAAACAGGAGCATATTTATAAGAAAGGAATTCGCAAAGATTAGCGGTGAGCATGATAAAGAGAGAATTCACTGCGATTATAACAAAAGGCGAAGTTGCATATGTTTCCTATTCCCCGGAATTGGGCATAGCCAGCCAGGGGAAGACTGTTGTTGAAGCCAAGAAGAACCTGGCAGAGGCGATTGAGCTCTACTTGGAAGAGGCCGGCAATTCTAATGTTCTGAAAACAAAAGTGCCGGTCATAACCACGATAAAAGTCCAGAAGAAAAGGCAAAGCGCATGAGCAAGCTTCCTGTTCTCTCCGGGAAAAAGATAATTGGTGCTCTGGCCAAGGCGGGCTACGCGATTTCACGCCAGAAAGGAAGCCATGTGATTAGGATAAGATTCGTGGATGAGAAAAAACAGATTGTGGTCGTTCCGTTTCACAAGGAAGTGGATCCCGGGACGCTTCTTTCGATAATCGGGCAGGCGGGGCTGACCCGGGAACAGTTCATAGAATTGCTCTAGCGGAACTCCTTGTCCTTCATTTTCTTGCGCTCTTCGTCCAGCTTGTCCATAAACTGCTTGCCCGGCCCCTTTTCAATCGCATGCTTGGCAATGACATTGATGAACGCGAGCATTATTCCAATCCCAATGATGATGAAAACCATGGTGAAAATTTTGCTCAGGTCCGAATGCGGCACATGGTCGCCGTAGCCGATGGTTGTCAATGTTGTGACGCTGAAATAGAGCGCATCGATGTAGGACCAGCCCTCGACATTGTGATAGAAAATCATGCCTGCGCCCAGTATGAAAAGGACTGAAAAGAACAGCACCAGGAATGCCTTGTCCTGGAAAATTTCAAACGCCGATTTTATTGAGCGCCGTATGGAACCGTAGACCATGTTGGGTTGTTTGATTTGGATTGTTAATAAGAGTTTTGCTTGGTGAACGACGAACTGCGGATTTCCAAAGAGCAAGCCGCTACGATTTATAAGATGAACCGCACAAAACGGGAATGTGGCGAATTACGACAACTTTAAGGACAAGGTCCATGCAGTGATGAAAGGCGAGGGGAGATTGGGCCAGGCAATAGACGTTTTTGTGATAATCCTAATCATAGTTTCGCTTGGCGCCATAACCCTGGAATCGGTCAAGGATCTCCGGGCACAGTATGGAAATTTTCTGGAATATGTTGAACTGATAATTACGATAATCTTCACCATCGAGTATCTCATTCGTTTATGGTCCTGCGATAACAGAATCAGGCACGTCTCCCGTCCACTTTACCTGATTGACCTGGTTGCAATCCTGCCGTTTTACATCAGCCTGATTGCGCCGCCGGCTTCTCCTGACCTGCTTTTCGCGCGCGCCATCCGGGTGCTAAGGGCGTTCCGGATTCTGAAATTGGGAAGGTATCTCGCGGTCGTAGAGGGGATAAAATACGTGATACGGACCCGGAAGGCCGAGCTTGCGAGCATTGTGGTTATCTCCCTGATTTTCCTTTTCCTGATTGGAAGCGTGGAGTATCTGGTCGAGCCCCAGACCTTTGACAATATCCCGAATGCTATTTGGTGGGCGCTGGTCACTCTTGCGACCGTGGGCTATGGGGACATTCACCCGCTTACGCCCATTGGGAAGATTGTCGGGTCAGTTGCCATTTACATGAGCGTTGCTTTCATTGCCATTCCCACGGCTATTATCGGGGCGAGCCTGACGCAGTACTATTTTAGGCCGGAAACCGTTACGTGCAAAAAGTGCGGGAACGGAAGGAACCCGAAGGATGCGAAGTTTTGCTATAGGTGCGGGAAGGATTTGTGAAGATTATGGGAATAGGACAGGAGAAAAATGCAAACGATTAAAAGGGCGGGCAACCATACAGATTGTTGATGAACATAAACTTATCAAAGCGTTTTGATACACTGGAGAGGAAAGTTGACCGGCTTACAAACCTTTTTGAGGACTTGACTTTGACTCCAGAGCAGTATGCAAAAATGATGAAAGTGGATAAAGCCGTCAGAAAAGGCATTCACAAAAAATGGCGAACTGCCGACGAACTGCTAAAAAGAGATGGCTAGATGTTCACTGTCCGGATAGAGCCTTCCGTTGAAAAACGCCTGGACAGGTTGGATTCAACGACTCGTAGAAGACTTCTTGAAAAAATTAGGGAACTTAAGGACTTCCCTGAAACCAGCAGGAATGTTGTAAAAATGCAAGGGAGCGTGAACGCCTTCAGGCTAAGAGTAGGGGGTTGGAGAGCGCTTTTTTCCGTGTACTGGGAAATCAGGGAAATACTGGTTTTTGACTTTGACACGCGAGGAAGAATCTACTGAGACTGGTTGTTACTGTTAGTGCCTGTTTTTCCCTTTTATACCCCTATTTAAGCCCAAAAAGGAAAGGCTTTTATTCTCGGAAAACGCGTATTATAGTAGATTTCTATGCCAATGCGCAGTATCAGGCAACCTAGAGGAAAAACTGAGGTAGTTACGAGAGCGAACGACCCTGTATGGTGCGCACAGGCTAAACTCATAGAAGCAGCTGCTCAGAAATCAACTTCACATTTTAGGCTAGTTGCTTCGGCTTCAATTGGGCCAGGCGAGGGAAGAGCTGTCTGGGCGAGAGCTGCGAAAGCTCAAAGACAGGCTAAATCGCCTCAGACTGGAGTTAATGGTTGGGATATTGTCAAAGTAGCCACGATCCTTATCGGAGTGCCCTCGGTTCTTTTTGGCATAGTAAAAACAGTATGGGCGCAGGATGCGGCAGCTGCCAAACAATATATCAGCAAAGGGAAACCGGCCGTAGTTGCGCAGCAGGTGCCCGGGCCGACAATGGTTTCACAGGCGACGACAACTGAACCTGAACCGAAAGAAGAAACTCGATTGGCTGGAACTTCGAATGCGCCGATAATTATCGATAATCCATATGCACAGAAAACTTATGATCTAAAAGGCGCTAAGCTAGAGTTAAACCAGAGCGAGAACAAATTATACTCAATAGTAGATGGACTTCACCCGGCAGAACTATATGACCTGGGCGGTCTGTCGGATATGTATGAGGGTAGAATCAATTACTCCTCGCTTGCCATTTTAGATGATGGAACCATCGGATTGACATTACGAGGTAAGAATGCAAAAACAGGGGAAATCGAAAATGGTTTGATTATTATACAAGAAGGTTTAGGAATACAGGTATATACCACGCCGTATGACGCTAAAATCTCAAGCAAAAGAGACGAATTCGGTTTAACACTCCTTAATGGCGAAAAAAAATCATGCAGAGTGATACTGGCTTCGGATTACACTCCTATAGTGGGGGACAAAACAGTAGAAACTAAAGGATTTGAAGATGGGAAACTCTACGTATTGGTCATTAGAAAATTGCCAGCTGAAACGAAAGCATCAAATGAAATTGAAAAAACAGGCGTTTCTTTAACTAACGCTAAAACACAATGAATTCTATCAATAGTAAAAAATAGCAACACAAACAAACCGTAGGTAAGGTTTATTAGTCGGTATTTCTACTTTCTAGCTTATGGAGGCTTTCCAAGTAGACCCAAAGAAACTAAAGCCAGCCGTGCAGAAGGCAGTTGAGCATTATGCGCAACCTGAACCCGGTGATAAGAGAGTTGATGCCAATCCTCCAACCTCTTCCCCAGAGCTTGATGCTAAACCATCCGTCACCCGTCATTTAAGCGACGCTGAAACAAAAGCGAATAATATATTTGAAAATAAACTACAACCCCAGAATACTAGTGAAACTCAATTAAAAACTCAGGAGATTGCAGTAGGGCAATCTGAGCAACAATTCTCAACTGCAGATGCGATAAATCAGAATAAACGCGACGATGAACGGCTTGCGAACCCAGGAGGAGATACGCGAGATCACGAGTTGGGGGGAAAAGGAAATCTGGGGAAAACTAAAACCGGAGGGTATAATGCGCAACACAAAGAACAAACAGCGGAGCAAACAGCTATAGCGGCAGGGATATCCGCAGAAGAAACCTCAAAATCCGAAACCGACAAAACCAAAAAAACCTCAGACACGTCCCAAATCCAACCATACGCAATCCCCGGAGCTGAAAGCAAAAATGTCGATTCCACCTTCGATTCTGCCACAGTGGAAAACGCGGAAGGCGAACCAATCATGCGCTCGGCCGAGAACATCCTTTTTGAATTGAGCATGATGGATGATGAAGAATTGAAGGACGTTGAAAAGGAAATGGACGATGAGACAAAGGAAAAGCTGGACGAAATTCGTGAAGACGCGGACGAGCTTGAGGAAAAGAACAAGGAAGTGGACGATGAAATAACCACCATTGAAGAGGCATTGGAAAAGGGCGAAATAACAGAGGAAGAAGCAAAAGAGCTTACTGATTTTCTATTGGATGAAGACGAGGAAAAAGGTTTTCTTTCGCTGATTATCGAGGATGGCGAGAACTTCGACATGGCACTGGAAGCGATTATTGAGGCAAAGGAACTGAACGAGATTATGGAAAGCGACAAGGTGGACGATGAGACCAAGGCGGAGCTTATAGAGGATGCGATTGAAGTCGCTGAAGCTGAAAACGAGGATTCAATCAAGGAAGCAAGGGAAGACCTGGAAGAATTAAAGGAAAAAGCCGAGGACATGGAAGACGGGAAGGAAAAGGAAGAGCTCCTTGACCTGATTGAGAAAATGGAAGCTGAACTGGATGCAAAGGAAGAGGCGCTAAACGAAAAGGAAAAGGACCTGGACGAGATGGTAAAGGAAATTGAGGAACTGGAAGGAGTTTCCATTGACTTGAAGGACGAATTGGAGAAAATAAGCGGAGAACTGGACGGCAAGGAAATGACCAAGGACGAGGAAAAGGAACTGAAGGAAGAGATCGAGGACCTGAAAGAGAAAATCAAGAACATTGACGACCCGGAGGCAAAGGAAAAATTCGAGGATGCGCTGGAAAAGGCGGAGGAAAAATTAGAAGCGCGGCACAGGCTGAAGAACGGGTTGCAGGGGATAAAGAAAGCATTGGGCGGAAGGGAACAGGAGCAGTTTGACCTGCTAAAGGACTCGCTGAAGAAACTTGAGGAAGACGGGGCAGAGCAGAAGAAAAAGGGACTGGAACAGTTCGGGAATGTCAGGATTGCGGACTTGAGCGAGCAACTGGAAGAACTGCTGAAGAAACTGGAAAAGCAATACGAAAAGGCGGAAACCCCGAAGGACAGGCAGGAAATCAAGAACGAAATAGCCGAAAGCTGGCTCAAGCAAAGGAAAATCAACGAATACCTGGACAAGGCGCTGAACGCCCTGAGGGCAGGAGTGATGGACCCGGACGAGGAAGTGCGGGAAGCCGCAATCCGGGGAATGGGCGGCATAAAACACAGGATCGTGTTCAATGATTTGCTTTCAATCGCCGAAGGAAAGAATATGCGCCATGAAGGCGTGAAAGAGGATGACAGTGTCAGGGTGGAAGCGCTCTACGCATTGAAGAATTACCAGGCTCCGGAAACAATCAATGCGTGCAGGAAAATCCTGAAGAGCAAGGACGAGCCGGAAACAGTGAAAACCGCCGCGGCCAGCGTGCTTGCCTGGTTTGTGGATGAAAAGAGCTGGGAGAATGTCAAGCCATTGATGAAAAGCAGCGATCCCGAGGCAAGGAAGCAGGCGGTCTATTTCATTGGAAGGACAAGGCCTGCGGACGGGGTAAAGGAAATGTTCAGGATGCTGGAGCATGAGAAGGAAACGGATGTGATAAAGGAAATCCTGGATGTGATGTGGTTCCTGGGAGGGAACGAACTGATTCCAAAGCTCATAGAATTGTACGAAGCCCATGAGAAGGATGCTGATTCAAGGGTGAAAAAGGCGATAATCTCGGCTGCAAAGAAAACCAAGAAATCCAATGCCGCAAGGGTGCTGGAAAAGGCGCTGGACGACGAGGACAGGGAAGTGGTTGCAGAGGCGTTGGATGCGGTGAAAAGCCTGAGGAGCGCAACCCAGGCGATTAGGACGAAATTGGCGCTGCTTAAGGAGAACTGCGGAGAGGATGTGCTTCTTTGCAAGAAAGTGGATGAAGCGATACAGGCGCTTTCTTAGGGCGAATTGGCTGGAGTTGGACGAGTTCTAGCTGAACAACAGTTTAAGATAAAATGTCGGGCTCATCATCTTCTTTTTCGCATCCGCGTTCACCAGCATGCCGGAAATTGTTTCGCGCACATAGGGGCTTCTCTGCGCTTTTCCGATGAAGAAATTCGCGAGCCTTTTGAATTTGCCAATCCTTTGCAAAAAGTAGCTCATCTTGATTTCTGCGCCAAGCCCCTGGTTCCACAAATCATCCTGATATTTTGAAAGCTGTGATTCGCTGAAGTCATTTGATTTCAGGGCTTCTAGAATTATGGGAGCCGCGTGCTTTGCAGAGAACATGCCATTGCCGATTCCTTCTCCTGAAAACGGGTCTATCAGGCTGGCGGCATCACCAAGAAGGACATAGCCGTCCCCTGCTAATTTCATTTTCTTGCTCCCGAATGGAAGGGTCCAGCCTTTTACTTCGCTGATTAATTTTGCATTCTTGAAGCGCTCGATGAATTCTGGGCGGGTCTTGATTGCATCGAACATCCTTTTTTTCAGGTCGATATTTTTGGAGCGGATTTCCTTGGTGAGCATTCCTACGCCGACGTTAGCCTTGCCGTCTTCGAGCGGGAAAATCCAGAAATAACCCGGGATGACTTGGTCAATGAAATAGATTTCAATTCCCTTGTTCATTCCAGTGATGCCGGAATAATAGCCGCGCACTGAAATGCAGTGGTGATTGGGGTCTAAGTTCAGTTGACCTAATTTGGATGCAACGGTGCTTGTGGCCCCGTCTGCGCCTGCGACAACTTTGGCGCGGAATTCCTGCGGCTGCTTGCTGTTGCCGTTCATGCCTTTTACGCCAACTACGAATCCTTTTTCGTCCTTGATAATATCGGTCACTGTGAAATTTTCAATGGTTGTGACATAGGGCTGGGATTTGGCATTCTGGAAAAGCACGTTGTCAAAAACTTCGCGCCTGCAGCAGAAGCTGGGGACTGGAACAGATGGATTCTGGGGAATGTCGATTACCACATTGCTGCCGTTCGGGGAAACAAAATAGATTTTGTCGTATTCTTCGCGCGGCACGAATTCGAATGCATCCATCAGGCCGAGCTCGCCGATGATTTTCAGGCACCTGCCGCCGATCGCATCACCGCAGGTTTTGTCGCGCGGGAAATGCGCCTTGTCCAAGAGCAGAACGCGAACTTTTTCTTTTGCCAAATAGGCGGCGAGTGTGGAGCCGGCAGGCCCTGCGCCTGCGATTATTACGTCAAATGAATCAGAAGCCATGGTAATCTTGGCAAGAGATTGGCAATCAATTAATAAAAGAGTTTTTACCTAATTCTACCGGAATAGGCGGATTTTATGGTCACCCGGCAGCCAATAGTCGTTGTTTTAGGTCACGTAGACCACGGCAAGACTAGCATTCTTGATAGGATAAGGAAAACGCGAGTGGCAAAAAGGGAAGTTGGAGGAATCACCCAGCACGTGGGGGCAAGCGAAGTGCCTGCGGAAGTGATAAAGAAAATCTGTGGAAACATGCTGGAGAGGCTGAAAATCAATTTGACTATTCCTGGACTATTGTTCATTGATACGCCGGGGCATGCGGCATTCACTGCCATGCGCGAGAGGGGCGGAACTATTGCGGACATTGCAATCGTGGTTGTTGATTTTGCCCAGGGGTTCCAGCCGCAAACGCTCGAGGCGCTGAAAATCCTGAAGAATCACAAAACCCCGTTCATTCTGGCGGCTAATAAAATTGATTTGACGAACGGATGGCTGGATTCAAAGGAAGAGTCTTTCACCAGGGCGCTGGAAAAGCAGAGCGAGCATGCGCAGGCGGCTTTCGAGGAACGAATGTACGAACTGGTTGGAAGGATGCATGAACTGGGGTTTGAGAGCGAGAGGTTTGACAGGGTTACTGATTTTACAAAGCAAGTGACGATTGTGCCGGTGAGCGCAAAAACAGGCGAGGGAATACTGGAGCTGCTGCTGTTTTTGGCTGGGCTGAGCCAGAGATTTTTGGAAAAGCAATTGCAGACCGAAGTGAAAGGGCCTGGAAGGGGAAGCATTTTGGAAGTGAAAAAAGAAGCGGGGTTGGGAATTACCATTGATGTTATTTTGTATGACGGGATGATTCGAAAAAATGACAGGATAGTTTTCGGAACCCTGAATGGCGCAGAAAGCACCAATGTGCGGGGATTGCTGAAGCCGAAGCCATTGGACGAGATGAGGGATGCAAGGGAAAAGTTTGACCAGGTGGATGTTGTTTATGCAGCGAGCGGAGTGAAGATCTATGCACCTGGATTGGATAATGCGATTTCCGGCTCCCCGGTGCTTGTAGTGGATTTGGAAAAAAATAACGAGGAGGAATTGCGCACGCAAATAACAAAGGAGATTTCCTCGGTGTTTGTTTCAACCGATGCGGCGGGGGTTGTGCTCAAGGCCGATACCATTGGCTCTGTGGAAGCGATTACTAAATTGTTTGATGAGGCAGAGATTGTAATCAGAACTACAGGAATAGGGCCGGTGGCGAAAAAGGACATAGTTGACGCGGAGATTGTGAAAAACGAGGACAGGTACAAGGGAGTGATAATGGCATTCAATGTGACTGTGCCCAAGGAAATCCAGAACGAGGCAGACAGCAAGCAAATTCCCATCATCTCCGAGAAAATCATCTATGACCTGATTCTCAACTATGAAAAGTGGAAAGTGGAGGAAAGGGAAAAGGAGAAGAAGGAGGCGTTCACTGAAATGGTGCTTCCGTGCAAAATCAAGATTCTCAGGGAGCATATTTTCAGGATTTCCAAGCCGGCGATTGTCGGGGTAAGAGTGCTGGGCGGAAGGCTGAGAAGCGGCGTTGACCTTGTGAAAAAGGATGGAACGGTTATCGGAACAGTGAAGGCAATCCAGCATGACAAGAAATCTGTCAATGAGGCGGAAGCCGGGAAGGAGGTTGCGATTTCCATTGAAGGCGCGACTGCGGAAAAGGATTTCAATGAGGATGACGAGTTGTATGCCAATATCCCCAAGAGGCATTTGGATTTGCTTGAAGGGAAATATTCGGTTGCGCTGAATGCCGATGAGCAGGAAGTGCTGCAGGAATTCAAGGCGATTTTCAGGAAACAGAGGATTTGAGTTGATCACATGGATGGAAAGGACACGCTTGAACAGCAGCTCAGTGCGGAGCTTGTGAACAGCCCGCTTGCCAAAAGAGTTTTGAAAGCGGTTGTTGCGAGCGAGGAATACCACGCGATAAATTACATGGCAAATTCCGTCGCAGTGAACAGGATGAAAATCACGGACCACGGGTTCACGCACGCGATGATCACTGCGCTGAACGCCATGCGGATTTTCAATGTGCTGCAAAAGGCAGGAGTGAAAACCAACTGGGAAATGGAAAGGCACGGGAATTCCGAGGAAGCGAGGGTGATTGTTTTGCTCGGCGCGCTGTGCCATGATTTCGGGAATGCGATCCACAGGGACGGGCACCATGGGCAGAGCCTGGTTGTGGCCAGGCCGTTTGTTTCAGGTATTGTTTCCAAATTTTTCAAGGGAGTGAAAAGGATCGAGGTGGAACTGTCGGTGCTCCAGTGCATTTACTGCCATGATGAGAGCGTGCAGGCATATTCGATCGAGGAGAGCATTGTGAAAATCGCGGACGGAGTGGACTGCGCGCACGGAAGGGCGAGGGTGCCCCACGAGCTGCTCGGGAACGTGAATGAATACACCCTGAGCTCAAACGCGATTGATGATGCGACCGTTGTTTTCGGAACCATGAAAAAGCCGGTGAAAATCGTTCTTAAAATGAATGACAAGATTGGCAGATTCCAGATTGACCAGGTGCTGCAGAAGAAGATTGACATGAGCACGATCAAGGACATGGTTGAGATTGAAGTCCAGATGAAATGAGCCCTCGTAGTCCAGCCTGGATAGGACACAGGCCTCCGAATGGCCTGAAAAACAGGTGAAAGTCTGTGACCCGGGTTCAAATCCCGGCGAGGGCGAATATCTTTTTCGGATTAACAGAAACTACGCTTCAGCAATGCAGTCTATTTCAACAAGCCCGTCTTTCGGGAGCCGCGCGACCTGGACAGTGGCGCGTGCGGGTTTATTCGAAGCGAAGAATTTGGCGTACTCCTCGTTCATTGCCGCGAAATCGTTCATGTCCTTTAGATAGACGGTGGTTTTCACGACTTTTTCCAGGGATGAGCCGGATGCTTCAAGCACTGCTTTCAAATTTGCCAATGCCTGCTTTGCCTGCTCGCGGATGCCTCCGGAAACCATTTCGCCAGCAGGGGTTGTGCCGAGCTGGCCCGAGCAGAAAATGAATGATTTCGAATCGGATTTCACTGCTTGGGAGTAGGGACCGAACGCTTTCGGAGCCTTGTCTGTGGAAATTGTTTTTGCCATAAGACTGATTGCGTAAGTTCATATTAAATAATTTTGGTTGCAGGCGCCCTGGAAAGAAAAACCACAAGATGAAGGAGAGCTTGTTGCGAGCGGGTGCGAGCGCGCTGTGCGCGTGAATCAGCTGCGAGCGACTTAGACATGGCAGGAGAGTAGGGGTTCGGGGCGAGAACTCCGTTCTTGCCCCGCTTGGGAGTAGGGGCCGAACGCTTTCGGGGCTTTGTCTGTTGAGATCGCTTTTGCCATCAATATCACCTTCTAAACTGGAATTTGCTTTTTGCTATCTTTATCTTCCTTTTCATCTTCTTCCTTTTTCTTCTTTCTCCATTCGGGCTGATCTTCATCTTTTTCTTCCTTTTTCTTTTTCCTTCTTTTGGCTAGGATGAAGAAGAAATAAAATAGCAGTATGGCGAGCAGTGCGAGCAGCGCCGGGTTCCAGCAGTAGGGCTCGAGGTAGCCTTTGACAGGCTCGGCGGTCGGCGGGGCGGGTTCCTCTGGCTTCTTGGTTATGTTCTGCTTTTCCTTTATGGTGACATTTTCAGTGGTGGACTTTTTCACGCAAGCATTGGCTTTGCATTCGTAGTTTACCGGGCAGCCGGAATCGGAACAGCACTCGTAGGGAATCCACTTGTGCGCTGATGCATGGCCGCAGGTTCCCTTGACCAATGCGCAATTCCCGCTGGCGCATTTTTTATCTGCAGCGCAATCGGAATCGGAAACGCACGCAGGCGGCACGGTTGGAGGCGGAGGCAGTGGAGGCGTCGTTATACAGTCAATCGAAATTATTGTTTTTTCAGCGGACATTTCGGGATTCCTTGCCAGAATAGTGTAAGCTCCAGTTTTGGAGGGGGCGAAGGATTCTTGTCCCTGGCCATCAGTGACCCCTCGGGTTTCCGTAAGCCCGCCAATCTGGAGCAGGGCGGTCACTCCGGACAGCGCTACACCATTCTTGTCGCTGACACTCACTTCAAATGATGAGCCCTTGCACACTTCGGATGGGGCGGAAATGCTCAAATGATTGGTCACCCTCCGGCTCCATGGTTCGGCCGGGCAGGTCATCGAAGAGCCGTTCAGGTAGGTCGCATTCAGGAACGGGGAGAAAGTTGCAACGCCCAATGGGGGGCTGTCGAAATAATCGTAGATAAGGCTGCTGATTTCAGGGCAGCTGGTTGTGCCCCAGTAATTGTAAGTTACATTCACGTACTCGGCTTGTGAATTATCCAGGCCATAGCCCAGATTGCCATAGATGTCGTTGGATGAAATGTTATTGCCGATTGAGGAGTTTGTGAGCACGATGGCTGCGCCCGAATTATCCGTCAGGGTGTTGTTGGTGATGTTGTTGCTTGAGGCGAAATTAAGGTAGATGCCGCTGTCCGAATTGTTCCAGACCGAGTTGTTGTAGATTTGGCTGTTGGTCACCGAACTGAAGGAGATTCCCATGGTGAAATTCGAAATGTTGCAGTTCCGGATGGTGATGTTGCTGCGCAAGGCCGACAGGGCCCCGTAGCTCGTAATCCCGTTTCCTGTCCGGTTGCCGATTAAGGAAAAACCGGCGCAGTCAATGGTGATATTGTCCACTGAAATGTTGAAGCAGTTGCCGTCCGAAATTAGGTTTGTGATCAGGGTTATGTCCGAGGCCAGGTTGCCGCACGGAGTGGTCTCTGTGCCCCCGTAGAGTATGCCGTATTCCCCGACTGGAACAACATTGTAAAGCGAGAGCGTGCGCAGGGACATGTTTGGCGTGGTGTTAAGCGCGACCCAGTGCGAGGAAGCGTTGTATCTCCAGAGCTGCAAAAGGCTTTCGTCATAGCCTGAGCTTTCCTGCCAGGTCCAGCCGAAGGAGACGTAATCGATTGAGGGGCTCCCCGACCGGCCGGATATGTTCACGAATTTGTGCGCCAGGGAGGAGTTGGCTGCTTGAGGAGGGGCGGAGGAGTTTGTTGTCCAGTTTATCGTGTACACGCTGGAATCCTCAAGCGTGTCGTTGAGGGTTATGCTCGTGTAATTTGTGAAATCACCGGATGGGCTGTCGAATATTGCGTTTGAAAGGTAGACGCTCCGGGGCGTGCCGTCATCCACCTCCACCTCGAAACCGAGTGAGTTGTTCGCCAGGTGGGTGTCGTAGGCAGCTGTGGCGTTTGAGTTGTAGAGATACAGGCCTTTGCCGGAGTTGTTGAGAATGATGCTGTTCGCAAGTGCGGTGTTGCCCGAGGATTCCAGGCGGATGCCATCGTCGCCGTTGCCAGTGGCCGAGTTGTTCGTGAGGTTGGTATTGCTTGAGATCGCCAGTTAGAAACCCTGCGCACCATTGGCAGTGGCGAAGTTGTTTGTGAGGTTGGTGTTGTTTACCGAGTCCAGGTAAAAGCCGATTCCGCCGTTGCCAGTGGCCGAGTTGTTCGTGAATACGCTATGGTTCGAGATTTGGAAATAGAAGCCATGCCCTAGGTTGTCAATGGCCGAATTGTTCTCAAAGGTGTTGTAGTTCGAATTGTCGAAGTCGATTCCGCTGAGGCTGTTGTTGAAAACCAGGCTGTTCGCGAACGTGTTGCTGTGAGAGGTTTCGAGCCAGACGCCGCCTTCCGTGTTGTTGAAAGCTGAAATGTTCGCGAGATTGTTGCTGCTGCTGCCTTCTAGGTGGATTCCTGCGTATGAGTTGTTGTAGGCTGAATTGTTAGTGAGGTTGTTGGCGTTTGAGGAGCGGAGATAAACACCATCGCCCGTGTTGTTCCAGAACGAGCTGTTGATTATCCAGCTGCTGTTGGTCGAGCTGAAGTAAATCCCCGTGGTGAAGTTTGAAATATTGCAGTTCCTTATGGTGATGTTGTTCCTGCCTGTTGAGCTTACCCCGTAGCCCAGCTGGCTGCCGGTTAACGAATGGCCGTCGCAGTCAAGCGTTAGGTTGTCCACCGTGATGGTGAAGCAGGTGCCGCTTGAAGCGAGGTCGGCGAGCAGGGTCGTGTCTATTGTCAGGCTTTGGCCGCAGGAAATGTTGCGCTGGAGAATGCCATAAATGGAAGAGGGGTTGAGATCGTAGAGCGCAAACGTGTTTCCGCTCAAGTCCGGAGTTATATTAAGAACGGCCCAGCCCGAAGAGGCGTTGTATTTCCAGAGCCGGAAAGTGCTTTCAAAGTAATTGGGAAGCGAGGCTTCTGAATCAACCCAGGTGAAAATTATTTGGTCAATGGAGACAACTCCGGTGAGTGCAGTGATGTTGATGAACTTCTGCTGGAATGAAAGACTTGCCAGGTCAGGAAGCGTTGTTGAATTCGTGACCCAGCTAATACTATATGCCGTGCTGCCTTCGACTGAATCAAGGAGATGGATGCTTGTGAAATTCTGCATGTTGCCTGCGGGATTGTCAAAGGTCAGGTTGGTGAGACTTAATGTGCGCGCGGTCGCATCGCTCATGTTCACCAGGAAGTCCTCGGTGTTGTTGTAAAGGCGGTTGTTTGAGCCGGAAGTGTTGTTCGAGAGTTGAAGGTACAACCCGGCAAGCGAATTGTTGTGGATTGAATTGTTTGAGAGTACAGTGTTGTTTGAGTAATTGATGTAGATGCCGCTCAGGTTGTTGCTGTGGACCGAGTTGTTGATGAACGTGTTGTTGTCCGAGTAATAGTTGTAGATGCCGTAGCCTGTGCGGCTGCCGTAAACGTTGTTGTTGGTTAGGATGTTGTTGTTCGCCGGGTGGGTGGAGTCGTAGAAGACTAGAACGATGTTGCTTTGGTTATTGCTGAAAACAAGATTGTTGGTGAGGTTGTTGTAGGACGAGTTGTAGTAGAGATAGATGCCGCCTTGGAGGTTGGATGAGATTAGGTTATCCGAGATGAGGTTGTTGTAGTTATATCGGTAGAGGTAGATGCCGTTCTGGGTGTTGTTGTATACCGAGTTGTTCGTGATGCTGTTGCCTGAAGAGCTTTCCAGGTTGAATCCATTGTTGCTGTTGTTGTAAACAGAGTTGTTCGCGAAGATGTGATTATTGACCTGGTAGAAAGCGATGCCGGATTGGGCGTTAAACGAAACTGTGTTGTCTGTGATGCTGTTGTTGTATGCGCCGCCGCGGAGGTAGATGCCAACGCCGCTGTTGTTGTAGACCAAATTGCCAGTGATGTTATTGCTGTAGCTGTCATACCAGAAGAGGTACATGCCGTTGGTGTTGTTGTAAACCAAGTTGCCAGCGACGGTATTGTTGTTGTTAAATGGGGAAATAAAGTAGATGCCGTTTTGATTAAACGAAATTGTGTTGCCGGTGACGCGGTTGTGGGAAGCCTCATTATTGAAGCCGAAGCCATATAGTGTGTTATTGTAGATACGGTTGTTCGTGAAGTTGGTTTAATAACATTTGAAGAGGCGGATCCCGTATTGCGAGTTGTTGTAGAGATAATTATCCGCGATGGTGCTGTACGAGGATCGGGTATAGATGCCGTAGGTGTTGAAGTAGGCGGTGTTGTTTGCAACCAGGCTGTTTGAAATACAGGGATAGATGCCTACGCTGTTGTTGTAAGCAGTATTGTTCGTGATGGCGAGGTAATAGGAGGGGTTGATCATGCTAATGTCGCAGGTGTAGATGCCGTTGGTGTTGTAATAGGCCGTATTGTTCGTGAGAGTGTTGTTGTTTGATTGGGAAAGGTAGATGCCGTTGGTGTTGTTGTGCAGGGTATTGTTAACAAGGGTGTTGTTGCCGCCGTATTGGAGATATATGCCGTTGCGGGTTCCGCTGGCGGTTATGTTTGTGAAATTCGAGTAGTAGACAGTGTAGGCGATAAGACCGTTGTTGTGCAGGGTGTCTGAACTGTGGAGGGTCAGGTTTTCCATTACTGAATTGTTTGTGGAGTAAAGTATCAGCTCGGAAAAATTTCCGCTGCCAAGGGTGGTCGCTGTGCGGATAACTCTTATTTCCCCGCCACCTGTGCCGGTGTTGTTATCATACACGTCTGCCGGGCCGTTGAGATGGTCCAGCCATAGGTCATAGTACCGATTTCCCTGTAGGGTGTTCCAGCTGATATTGTTGCCGCCATTATACCCCTGATAAGAGGAGTAATCATTTCCAATGCCGTACTGACCGTTGTCCAGTATGGAATTGTTTACAATGAGAGTTAGTGAAGATGTACTTAGGAAGATGCCGTGCCGGGTGTTGTTGTATATCGAGTTGTTCGTGATGTTGGCGGAGAGGGACCTGTAGAGGTTGATGCCGTCCTCGCTGTTGTTGTAAATCGTATTGCTGTCAAAAATAGTGTAACTTCCTTCACCGCCGCAAGCAGCGCATCCTCCGATGCCGTCGACACGGTTGAATGAAATGGTGTTGTTCGTGATGTTGTTGTAGTTGTTTAAATAGACGAAGTAGATGCCGTAGCTGTTGTTGTAGAATGAACAGTTCAGAATGACATTGTAGCTCGAGTGGTCGATGACAAAGCCGGGGTTGGCGTTATTGGAAACCGAGTTATTTGTGAAAGTGTTGTTTGAGGAGCCGTAAATATAGATGCCGTTTTGGGAGTTGTTGTAGAACGAATCGTTCACGAGCGTGTTGTTTATGGAATAGTTAAGCGTAACGCCCCAGGTGTTGTTGTAGAATGAACTGTTCACGATGAAACTGCTGTTTGTCCGGGTGAAGTTGACGGCATAGGTGAAATTCGTAACCATGCAGTTTGTTATGGAGATATTGTTGCGCCCGGTTGCGTTTATCCCATTGCCCGTCTGGCTGCCGATTATGGAAAATCCGTTGCAGTCAAGCGTGACATTGTCCGACTGGATTTGGATGCAGGTGCCGGTCGCAGTAATGCTCTGGGTGAGAGTGTATGTGCCTTCGCCCGTGATAGTATGGCATGCGTCCGCCGGGGCATAGGGCGGCGCAGGCAGCAGGTCGGCGCCTATGGGCGGCATGGTTCTGATTGCAGGCAGGAAATAGACGATGAGGCAAAGGGAAAGAATGATGAGAAAAAGGGAGATGGATAACACCAGGAGTGACTTCACAGTAAGAGGGCTGTTGGCTCCGCACGCCTTTGGTTCCATACGGGCAAACTTTCGTTTTGAGCTTATTTAACCATTTCTACGAATAAGAATCGGATTTGGAATCGGATTTTCTGGCTTTGCCGGACGAAATTGCTTTCAATTTCATTTTTTCCTTGCCCTAAGATAGAAATAAATTCCAAGAACAGCCAGAATGGGCACTGCGATCAATGCCCCCACTGCGATTTTCAGGTTGTTCTCCTGCGCTGCCTGTTCCTGCGCAGAGACCGCGGACCCTCCGGTTTCCGGCTTAGGCGGCTGCGCGGCCTGATTCCGCAGGGTTGCTGCGGCATCCTGTGCCTGCTTTGCCAGCGACTGCGCAGTGGAGTAATCCTTCCGCGCATAGGCGGCTTTTGCCTGGTCGATCAGGCTCTGCACATTGGCATCCTGCAGCCCGTTGGCCGATGAGATTGCACTGCCTATGGCATCAGCAGCCTGCTTCTGTGCATCATCAACTGGCGGAATTGGAGGAACAACTGGCGGGTTTGTTGCATTTTGTTTTTCAACGCATACGTTCTGCGTGCATGATTCTCCTGCTGCGCAAATGGAATCGGAACAGCACTCGTAGGGAATCCATGCATGATTCGCAGCATGGCCGCAGGTTCCGCTAATGGCCGCGCATTTTTGGTTTGCACAATTTTCATCAGGCAGGCAATCACTGTCAGCGGCGCATTGCGGAATGATTGGCGGCAGGATTGTGCAGTCGCTCACAGTGAATGTTTTTTCAGCGTGAAGAGTGCCGTAATTCGCCAGAACGGTGTAACTTCCGGCTTGCTGCTGAGTGAATGCAACTCCGCCGAAAGTGTCGCTTATGCCGGTTGATTCAGTCAACCCGTTTGCTTGAAGCGCCACATCCACTCCGCCGAGCGGTCCCTTTTGCGCGGTGCCAACGGTTGCGCGGAAAGATGCGCCGGCGCAAATGCCGGATGGAACGGAAATCGAAAGAGTGTCCGTGTTAGCCCGATGCGCTCCGCCAGCCGCGGTTTCAGCGCTCGGTGTGCCGGGAACGGATGGCCCGGATGAGGTCGGGGAATAGGGCAAAGTCAGGAAGGGAGAGAAATGAACAAGCCCGTTTGCCGCATCGTCCGCGTTGTCATAGATGCTGTTGGTTATGTCGCCCAGGAGTGCGGAGCCCCAGTAATTGTTGATTGCGATTACATCTCCGGAACTCATATTAATCAGGTAAAGAGGGTAGGGGGAACCGGGAGTGATGTTGAAAGTGCTGTTGAAAGCGCCCGCATTGAAAGTGTAATCATTGCCCTCGCCGTTGGTGACCAGCACATCGCTTGTAAAACCATGGCAGGGATAACCCTGGTCATCGGTGATATCCTCGCATCTTGTGTAATTGAAAAATGACGTGTCCCAGTAGACGGTTGCATTGTCCGGGCCGCCCACACTGGTGAGGTCTAGGCAGGAGACGCTGAAATTCGAGCTGCTGTTCACCACGGCTATTGCCTGGCCATCGGACGTTATATATTGGGGGCCGATTGTTTCTGCGATTACTATTATATTTGCGCAGTCCCTGCCGCCCACGGAAACTGGCGAGAGTGAGGAGATATAGCCGCGGCTGGCCCCGCGAGTGTTGTTGTCCACCAAATTCAGGGAAGTTATCGCAGTGGAAGCATTGATGTAAGCAGGAGAAGTGAAGCTCGGGGCGATGGCAAGCGCACCGCTGAAAGCGCTCGAGTTGAAAATGAAATCGTTTCCAGTGCCGTTTCCAATTAGCGCGCCCTTTGCAAATCCGTAGCAGGCCGGCGGGCCGTAGGCAATCACATCCGAGCAGTCATTCAGGCCATGGCCGGAATCCCAATAGGCAGTAACATTGTGCCCTGCGCCATCGTCTATGCAGGAAACATCGAATACTTCGCCAGGGGTGACACTCGCCAATATTTCTCCATCGGAAGTGATGCTTTGCATCCAATCCGGGCCGCTGCCGCCTGGCGGGCCGATGAACATTTCCGAAGGGCTCGTTCCTCCGCCAAACCCGTCACTGCATTCTCTTGCATTCCCTGCGCGGGAATAATTCAGATAGGGCGTTGGGTTGAAACTTGAAGCTACCCGGAACACACTGTTGAAAGCGCTCGCATTGAAAATGTAATTGTTGCCGCTTCCGTTCGTGATGAGCACATTGGGCGCAAGCGCGTAACATATGCCCGGCATTCCCAGGGTGGCTTCCATGTCGCTGCAGCTCTGCCAGTCAAACGAGCTTTCGAAATAAAGTGTTGTATTATCGTAGCCTCCTGGAGCTCCTGCGAAATTTACGCACGCCACACCGTAATTCACTGAAGTGTTTGCCCTGGTGAAAACTCCGCCATCACTGGCGATGTCTTCCAAAGGCGGATCCCGGGAGCCTGGGTCGTTGTAAAAGAATGTGGTTGCGCCGTGGTTGGAATAGCCATTGGTGCAGTCCCTTGCTTCGGTTGGGGATAGATTCAGGTAACCCGGATCATCATAGCCGCTTGTGATGTGGAATGAATCAGTGAAGCCCGTGGAGTTGTAAGTGAAATCAGCGCCCGCCCCATTGCCCACCAGCACGCTCTTGGCAAATCCATAGCAGACTCCGCCCGGCGGAAGTACTGCGAGTATGTCATCACAGCTGTTGAAGCCAAAGGTGGATCTCCAATAGAGGGTCGTGTTGTCATATCCCCCGATAGCGGACAAATCCAAACAGGAAACATCATAATTCGCTGTCGGGTCTGCGATTGCCAAAATTTCTCCGCTGGAATTTATGGTCTGCACTGCGGGAGAATTGCTGCTCGCTGTTGAGTCAACACAGGCATTGGATTGGCAGCTGTCATGGCCTCCGCTCCATTGAGCGCAGCAGTCGCCATTGTACTCGCAATAATCGCCATCGTGAATGCAGGGGTCAACGCCAGTGCACGTGCCTGCATCGCAAGTGCCGGAATAACAATTGTCATTGCTTGAACACGCTTCCCCCACATAAGAGCCCTCACTGCTTCCGCCCCCGCTGCCCAGGTCATTGAAAAATGAAGTGGCATTTGCCAGGGGAGAGGGGCCGTCATCGCCCATTCCAAGGCCATTGGTGCAGTTCCTCACAGGCACTCCGCCGCTGTAAATTGAAACAGGCGAGAATGATGAGATATAGGCGGGGATTGAAACCGGCGAGAGCGAGGAAACGTATTCTGCGCTCGAAATTGCGATGGGCGAAAGCGATGCGCGGTACACGGAGCCGGTTTTTGGCTCAAAATTGTTGTACCTGGCAGTGACGTCCAGGGAATTGTTCCGCACTTCGATTCCAACATCCATGTCGCTGATATTATTGTATAGGATGCTGATGTTGCTGTTGTTCACTGAAGCACTGGAGCCGCCGGCCGCATCCCAGATGCGCATTCCATAATCAAACGAGGAGAGGGCATTGCTGGTTACCTGGATGTTGCTGCTGTTGATGGAAATCCATATTGCCATGGAGACATTGGGGCGAATTGAAGAAACGGCGTAATTTATAGAGGAATTGCCAGTGATGTGGTTGTTGCTGATGAGGGTGTTGTTGGCTGCCATGGCGATAATTCCAAAGATGAAGCCGTTTTCCCGGCCGAGCATGGTATTGTTGCGGATCACAATTCCCTCGCTGTGGGAACCGCCAGTTAGGTCCATGGAGAGGGGAAGGGAAAAAACGCCTGTGCTTTGATTATAGAGTGAGACTAGGGTGTTGTTTTCCGCAGTGAAATCGTTTCCTGCTATAAGCAAACCTATGGTGTTTGGTGCGTCTCCACCAGGGCTCTCTGTCAATTCCACATAGTTTCCAATGAAAGAGTTGTTTCCAATTTCAGCGGTTGAGGAATAGAAAGATATTCCGTAAGAAACATTCAGGAAGCGGTTGTTCACGAACAGGTTGTTGTACATGGAGGACGGGGCATCCGTCCGGGCCCAAATTCCGGAGCTCGTGTTCTCCCAGCCGTACCTTCCGACATAGGTGTTGTTGCGGATCACGGTTTCATTGACCCCCGTCAGGTTGAAGCCGGCGGCAAAATAATTGATTACGCAATTTTCAACAGTCACGTTGCTGTAGCCATTGATTCCTATGCCATAGGTGCCGGCGTGATTGCTGGAGGTTATGCTGGAGCCATTGCAGTCCAATATAATATTGTCAGCGGTGATTTCCAGGCCGTTTTCGGAGCAGCCGGATAAATCGGAATCCAAAGTTGTGCTGGAGGAAATTTCATCACCGCATTCCGGAGGCAGGATTGGGCGCGGTGGAGGAGCAGGGCAGGAGAATGTTGAAGTGCCGGGGTAGGGCGAATCAAGGGCCGGTGAGAAGAAGATTGTTCCGAGCCGCGGGTAATTGGTTGTGTCAAAAATGTGCGCGTCAACATCATCGCAGCTTGTTGTACCCCAGTAGTTCCCAAGGACGTAGATGTCCGAGGTCTGGTTGTTGAAGAACGTCACATTGCCGCTTAGGATGGTGTTGTTGGCGTAATTGTTGTCGGTCGCGTTCACCACGTAGATGGCTATGCCATCGGATGAGATGTTGTTTTGGAAAAAGTTGTTGTGGCTGCTTTCCGAGGGGATGGAGAATGCGGGAAAATCGATGAGAGCGATGCCGTACTGGAGACTGCCCGAGATTTCATTGTCCGTGATATTGTTGTAATCGCTTGCTCCCAGGAGCGCGATCCCCAGGGGATTGTTTTCGACTATGTTTGCGGAGATGCTGTTGCCGCTGGCATTGAATATCAGCACTATTCCCCCGAAGCTGGTATCAGGGAGCGTGTTGGATGAGACATTGTTTCCGGCCACTAAGTTGAAGCTTGAGCCGAACAGGATAATGCCGTTCGCATTTTCGAAAATTGTGTTGTTGGTGATATTGTTCCAAAGGCTGTTTTCAAACGCCATTCCGTTTTGCGAGTTGTTGAAAACGCGGTTGTCCGCTAGGATGCTGTAATTCGATTCGATTGCGCCGATTCCCGCTTCAGTGTTATTGTAGGCGGTGTTGTTTGCCACAAGGTAGTATTGGCCCCGAATATCTATCCCGCGCCGGGAATTGTTGTAGACCGTATTATAGGTGATATTAATGTTCGAAGAAGGCCGTTCGGTGTTTATTCCGGTTTTCGTGCAATTGTAAATGGTGTTATTGGTTATTGCATCGTTGCTTGCATCCGGGATGTTTACCCCATACTCGAAACCGGAAATAACGCAGTTTTCAATCACCACATTGGAGTGGCCCGTGTTTACCAGCACTCCGACCATGCCCGCGGTGTTATCCCCGGTTATGTTGAAGCCGTTGCAATCGAAAACCACATTATCGGAATCGATGAGGATACAACTGGCTCCGGTGGCTTCGAGATTGTTGGACAGGACGTAGGTGCCTGGACCGGTTATTGATTCGCAAACGCCGGTCAGGGGAGGCGAACTCACATCATTGGTGAAGAGCGATACTGAGTCAACGCCGTGATTGGGGGAGTACTGGGAGGAGAGGTACATGAGGAGGGAGATTATGATGGCGAGCGATAGGCCTGCGAAAATAAGCGGCTTTTGCCTCTGCCCAAGAAAATCTAGTATAGTCTGACCGTTCATTTTAGTGCGCACCGTTTCTATCTTGCTTTCAGAACGTTTAAGTAGCCATGAGTGCGGGCGGTGGCTGGGTTGGAAACGCCTTTAAATCCGTAGCGTTCAAATTCCTCCATGGCTGTTTTTGGCGGCGGGGAGGACAGGGGATTGAAGGCCGAGCTTGACGAAATCAAGCAGGCCATTGCCACCATGCTGGACCGCATGCGCACGCTCGAGTCAAAGGTCGCACTCCTTAGCGAGAGGTATGAGACATTTTCCAGCGAGCAGGCGGCCACTTCCGAGGACGTGCATGAGCTCAAGAAAAAGGCGAACGAGGTGCTCCATGATGCGGGTGCAAAGGTGAAATCACTGACGCTCGAGTACGCGAAATTAAGGGCGAGCGTGGCTGCGCTGGAAAGGGTTGGCGATGAGCTGCCAAAAAAAGAGGAAATCATAGTGCTGAAGAAAAGGCTGGAATCCCTTGAGAAAAATCTTTAGTTTGAAATGGTGAAATGATTGGCAGAGGACGCGAGCTTGGTTTTGATTGTGGCATTCGGATTCGCCGCGCTCATAGCCGTGGTCGGCTATTTCTATTATAGGCTGCAGAAAGTTTCAATTCTTATTACCAGGTTCGCCGGCTCGCCTGCCATGAAGGTTTCCGATGTGGAGATGAGGCTGGACAAGACAGGGAGGGAAGTGGGGGAAATCCTGCAAAGGACGGCCAGCCTGGCCGACAAGCTCAGGAGCGTTGACCAGCTCTATGAAAAATTGTCAGTGGAAATGAGGGAAGTGCGGGAAAAAAGCACCGCGGTGCTGAAGGCGGCAGGCAGGCTTGAGGAATTTGACAAGAGGTTCGATGAGCTGGATACCGAGGCGAGCGAGCTCTTTGAAAAGCTCTCGGAGCTGAAGAAGATCGAGGAGAAAGCCGCTGAGAGCGAGGATGCGATCCGGGAGAATGCCGGTGAGATAAAAAAGCTGAAGGCGGATGCGCTGAAACTTGCTGAAAAGGTTTCCCAGGGGGCCAATTCCGATGAGATCAGGAAAGTGAGGGATGAGATTCAGAAAATTAATGCCAATGTTTCAGAAACAGTTAATGCCGGGGAGCTGGAGAAATTGCGCGCGGAAATCCAGAAGATTGCCCAGGGAGCGAATAAAGTCAGCGCTGAGGAAGTCAGAAAACTGAGAAGCGACATTCAGAAAATCAGTGCGAATGTTTCCGGGACAGCGAAATCCGATGAAGTGGAAAAACTGAAGGCAGAGATGCAAAGAAGGGCGGACGAAACGCTGGAAGCGGGCGCCGGGGAGATTAGGAAATTGCGCGATGAAATTCAGAAACTCAATGCCAATGTTTCACAAACAGTTAATTCAGTGGAGCTGGAGAAACTGCGCGTGGAAATAAGGAAAATTGCCGAGGGAGCGAATAGGGTAAGCGCTGATGAAGTGAAAAGGCTGAAGAATGAAATGAAGAAAATCGGGGAAACTGCGTCCGGGGCAGGCAGCCTTGAGCAGGTGAAAAAACTTGAGGAGAGGATGTCCAGGGAATTAGGGGATGTGAAGAAACTGGAGCAGAAAATCTCCGATGCCGCAAAGAAAATTGAAAAGAACATTTCAGAGGCTGAGAAAACTTCCAGCAGGGTTACGGAGATTGAGGAAAAGAGCAGGGGCATGCTTGCGCACGTGGAAAAAGTGAATGAAAGATTGCACAGGGTGGACCAGAGCCTGACAAAGACCAGCACCGTGGAGCATGTGGAAAAGCTAGGGGAGAAAATTGAGAAGCTGGAGGAGATTGGCGCAAGGAGCATGAACTTCGGCAATGAGCTGGACGGGCTGAACAAAAAGATTGACGAGGTGGAACTGGGCCTTGCGAGGCTGAGAAGCCCTGAAATCAACGAGAAGATCGAGGCCATGGATGCGGTGAGAGGGAAGTTTTCAGAATTTGAAAAGAAAGTGAGGGAATACGCGCAGGCGGTCGAATCAGGCGAGGAGACGCGCACCACCATGATTGAGATGATGAAGGTCACGCGCAAGGAAGTGCGCGAGATGCAGGCGATGATGGACAAGCTGAAAGTGCCGCTGGTGTTTGATACAATCCAGATTTTGAGGGAGAAATACAACCAGCAGGAGAAAATCCTTAGGACGCTGAGGAATGAGTTCGCAGTGGTGAAGGAGAAAACCAGCGATTTGAAACTGAAGTATTCGCAGCTGATTAGCCCGGATTATTTCGCGCTCCAGACTTTTGAAAAGGATGTGGAAAGGATTGAAAAGAGGCTGAAGGACATGGAGCAGACTGTTGAGGAGACCGGGCCAGAGCTGGAGAAGGCTATTTCTGAACTGAAGAAGTCGATGAAAGAGGATAAGTTTGTTTAGAGTGGAATACTCTTTTGAAACTCTAGTGTTTCCAGTCTATTATTGCCGCAGAACCGGTAACATGTTTGTATGCTTCCAAGCCTGCTTTTGCCCCTTCGCCTGCTGAAATCACCAGCTGCTTATATGGAAGCTGGGTGACATCGCCTGCTGCGAAAATTCCCAGGTGGCTTGTTTTCGTATTAATGTCGACGATGATTTGCCCCTGCTTGTCAACTTTCACCAAATGCTGTGCCAATTTGGTGTCAGTGACCGCGCCTGCTTCAACAAAAATTCCGTTTATCTGGAGCGATGACTTTTGCTTTGTTTTTTGGTTTTCCAAAATCACTTCGCGCACAACCGTTTCGCCTTTTATTTCCATTGCCCAGGAGTTGGCAATCTGTTTTATTTTCTTGTCAGCCGCGAGCTTGGCGAGTGACTCTGCTTCTCCTGCAATTTTGTCCCCTTTGAAAACTAAATTCACTTCGCTCGCGCCAACTCGCGAAAGAAGGAGCGCTGCTTCAATCGCGTGCGCGCCAGAGCCGAATACCGCAACTTTTTTGTTTTTGTAAAGCGGCGCATCGCAGGTCGCGCAATAGGTGACGCCTTTCCCGGTGAATTCCTTTTCACCCGGAATGTTGAGCTTGATGGGGGTTTTGCCAAAAGCTAAAATTAGCGATTTCCCCTCGTATTCAGCGCTGTCTGTTTTCACCTTGAATTTCTTCCCGCCTTTTTCGGTTTCCTCAATTGCCGAGACTGTTTCGAAGCGGATGTCTGCTCCGAAAGTCTGCGCCTGGCCCAGGAAATTGTTAATCAGGTCTGGGCCGGTGGAAGCCGGGACGCCCGGGTAATTTTCAATGTGCGCGATCATGTTCGCCTGCCCGCCGGCAGATGCACTAAGGACTAAAGTTGAGAGTTTTTTGCGCGCTGTGTAAATTGCCGCTGCCAGGCCGGCTGCGCCTGCGCCTATTATTATTGTGTCGAATTGCTCCATAGGGAGAAGTTTAATCAAACAGATTAAAATGGCTTGCCGGTATCGCGCCCTAGTCAGCAGGGCAAGCGAGCAGAGCACGGAGATTATGAAGCGCCATGTTTAGCGAAGCAAGCGAGCGGGCTACGCACACGAGTCTTGCTTTGCGTGCGAGAACTAGTTCTAGTTAGTATTCTGAAAGTAATAGGAGCGGCTCAGTTCGAACAATGTGCGCTCTTATCACCGGCAACACACCGCTCCATAGCCCATATATAAGCAAAAAATGACGTTCTTAGTTGGGCGTAGGATTGGTCTGCTGAATGCAGAGTGGGGGGTTCCATAGTTATAGGAACATAGGGTTTCGCTGGCTTTACCGAAAAGCCTGCAGGTGACCGGGATGGCAATAGAAGATGAAATAATCCATTGGTGGAAGGATGAAAAAGGGGAGAATCACAGGAATGCCCTGCGAGTGGAAACTGATGATCCGACCGAGCAGAACGGGTTTCCGCGCGACGGGCAGGTGACAGTCAGACTCATGAATACCGTGGGAAACCAGGCGATCAAGCTTAACCCTGATGAGGCGCTTAGGGTTTCCACGATTCTGCTCTCTGCTGCTAAGGAACTGATTAATAAAAAAAGGGTCATCTGGAGAAGGAGAGACGAAGAATAGGTCGCTAAATCCACGCTTGTCTCTCTTTTTCTCTTATTTTTCTTTTAATACAGAGGAAGGCTTAAATAGCGGAATGCACACAATATGCATATGGAATGCACACAGAGTGCATGAGGTGGTTTGAATGGTTTTTGCCCGCGTGACGCTGGATGATTATGCGAACAGGGTGCTGAATGTGGTTAAAGCCAAATTCGGACTTAGGGACAAGTCTGAGGCCATCAACAAGTTCGTTGAGATTTACGGGGATGAGCTGGTGGAGCGCGAGGCCAGCGATGCCTATGTGAAAAAGCTGCTGACTATTGAGGAGAAGCACTTCAAGAAACATGGGAAGAAAAAAATGTCGCCCAGGGAACTTGACGAGCTTTGCGGGGTGCGCAGGTGACCTTTGATTTCACGCTGAGCGACGAGCTGAAGGAAAAAATAGGCAAGCTGCTCGTGAGGGACAGGAAGCGCGCCGAAATCCTAGGCAAAAAAATCAGGGAGATAGTTTCAAGCGATGAGGAAACCATTGAACGCTACAAAAACCTGAGGCATGATATGAAGGGGCACAAGCGCGTGCACCTAGACGCCCATTTCGTCCTTGTTTTCCGTGTTTTCAAGAAAGAGAGGTTTATCCTATTCGAGGATTTTGACCACCACGACAATATTTACGGGTAGGGAGATGCGCGCTTATTTTTCTTTTCTATTTTCGATCTTCGCTTTATCAATCTCCGCATCATCTGGTATAAATAGGAGTTTTGCATATAATGTAAGTGTGTGGTGGCGATGAAGATAAGAAGAAAAGAAACGCCAGCAAACTCCATAATTACAGCAACGCCAGCGGGAGCGAAGCCAACGCCGCACCTTTCGCCCTTGGGCTCGCCGTTCGCGAGGTTTGACAATCCAGACGACCGCAGGAAAATTGAAACTGGCTGGAAAGCGTGCGACGGGAAAGCGAAGATGCACCCGTTTTTCAATTCCGCAGACATTGACGCGGCTCTTGAGCGCGGCCTGCCACCCGGAACCTCCAGCCGCATCGGGCCGAAGAACATGCGCTATGCGCACGAGGTGCTTGAATTCATGATGCAGCAGTGCGAGAACGCATGCCAGTATGATTATCCGGAGCAGCGCGCGCATGTGGCGCTCTGGTTCCGTATGCCTGATCTGGACGGAGGCATTAGAGTGCGCGTGTACTACCCGCCACGTGGCGAGACGTTCGAAACGGTGGAGCTGCCGGAAACACACGCGCTGTGGCCGGCGGTTGACCCCTTTGATAATATTGGCACCATCAGTTTCAACAAGGAACTCAACACGCTCTTCGTGCATATGAACCAGAAGGTGGATAGTGGAAGCGAAGTAGTCATTCTGCTCTCGGATTGGGCGAAGCGCACGGAAACGGACGAGGGCGTGATTATTCCGATGGGAAAGAGCGACATGCTCATCAGGAGAAAGAATCTCGGATAGCGGGAAAAATTCAGGATGAAAGCGAGCGAGTAATCGCGAGCCCTTCATCCGCAGTTGAACTTGTTCTAGTCCGTATTCTGAAAGTCATAGGAGCGGCTCTGTTCGGACAATGTACGCTCTTACACGAACACTGATTATTAATTAACTTGCTGCGGCCAAAATGTTAGATGGTGGGGTAAGTTATGGGAACGGATTACGCTGAGCCAAAGCAGCAGGCAAAAATCAAGCAGGCCAGCGCAAGGGCTGCGGAATTAAAGGGCAGGATGAAGCCGGCTGTCAGGGCGTTCTTTTTTGCGCTCCTAGGCGCGATTACCCTTAGCGCCATTGCCCCGCTTCCGCTCGGAGCCGGGGCAAACAATATAAAGAATGGAAAGCAGAATAGTAGCATGGCAAATATGGGCACGAAAACCAAGGAAGACGCGCTTGCGCAGGTGGAAATTAACGGGCACCCGATGAAGGAACCCTCGCATGGGTTTTTTGCTTCGATTGGCGATGCGTTGAAGAACGCGAAAAAGGACGAGTCTGTTGTAACCCTGCGCGCGAAAAAGGACGAGACCCTAGTTGTTGCCCTGGAAAGAGGACAGGAGTTTTACGCTTTAGACAATAAGAAACTGGACAAGGGAGATTACGCCACAAAAGTATACTGGGCTCGCGATGGAAAAGGGTACAAAACAAGCGACGCGCTCGAAGTCGGAATCAGCCCGAAAACCGTGCCAGACAAGACGCCGAAAGGCGCGGAATGGCCGCCCAAAGTAGAAGGCAAACAGGAGGAGAAAAAGGGCGGGAAAACTAAACCAGGCGACATTGAGGCCATTGTTAAGAGAATAGAGGACTATGCGAACAAACACGAAGGGAACGAGCTGGCCGTATATTTGAACTGGCAGATAGCGAACGCGAAAAAATTCCCGACCGGTGATACTGCCAAGGCATGGCTGCAATTCAAGGAGTCCGATGCTTACAAGACTGCGATTGAGAAAGTCACAAATGTAGACTCGGGAATTAGCGAATTGAACTGGAGCGCAAAGGCTGCGGAGACCATGAGAAAGTATGGAATCAGCGAGAGCGAAATAACCGTGGCAGTGAAATTTATTGACAATGAAATAACCTATGGAAGAGTGGCATTTGTCTCAAAACTCTTGCCAGAGCTTGCATACGCTGCGAATTTCATGGACGGGCAGGAAGGCAAGGCCGAGCCCGGAACCCTGATGCTTTTGCTCTCCAGCGTGGGATTAAAGAAAACACAGATAGAGGACCAGCTGGAACGGGCAACCCCGCTCGAATCTGCGATGAGCAGGTTCTATACTACAATGGGAAGCAACCTCGCGCAGAGAACCTATGGCTATCAGGAAGGAATCAAGGATATGCTCTGGGAAAACGTCGAATCGGACAAGTACCTGAACGAAGGCGACGGCAGCATAGCGCTTCAAAAGAGGCTCGAGACCCCGATTTACGGATTGTACCTGCCTATTTTCAATAGCATTACGAACCTGAGCAGCAGGGTTGTCCAACCCTGGGCGCCGCAGTTCACCAAGAACCTGGACATACCTTATATTTTCAATGGAATCGGCATCATACCCGACCAGGGAATTCCTGGAAAGCCGTTTTCCACAAGGCGCGCAACTCTCTCAATGGTTGAGGGCGTCATCCAGTCAACCTATGTGAATTTCTTTGACGTGCCGGTGGAATCGGACGATACCAAGGGAAAGGCCACCTTTGACGGGACCGAAATAAAAACCCGCGATAAACAGGAGGACACAGGGGGGATCAGTTACTATGGGCACCTGTATGCTGAGAAGAAAATCGCGCTTGCAGATAAGCTGAAGCAGGCAAAAAAGCCCGAGGAAGTTGTGCAAGCGCTCAATGAATCCGAACTTGGAAAAAACAGCAAAGAAGGCCAGGTCTTCCTTGTCTACACGAATATTGGCAAAGAAAAAATCAGGAGGGACATTGCCTTCAGGAATGAAGAAAAAATAGTGCTATCGGCTTCGCCTCCTGGTTCTGTAATAATTGATGCATCAAAAGAGGAGAATTTGGCGGAAGAGAAGAAACTCTTTGGCAATGGAATTGCAGGCGCGCTGGGAGTTTTGGGGGAGCGGGATGCCGGCGAAACGATTGTTGCAACTTACAGCGTCAATGTTAAAAGTGAAGTGCTGCCCCCAAGTGGAAGCAGGCTCATGCTCAAAAATGGGAACCCAAGGATTGGCTTTGAAAGCTGGACCCTGCCGAAATCGGGCGAGCCATTGCCAGGCTCGCTTGAGGCATCTGTTTGGACCAACCAAATTTCCGGACAGTTGGTTAATGCAAGAGTGGAGGACACGTGGGTGAAAAACCTAAGGGTTAGTGACAGCCAGTTCCAGAAGTCGTCAGAATTCGTGCTCAATGAATACCCGCTGAAGGACGGGATAGCTGACGGGACCGCGATTGCCGTTTACAGGAAGAACGAAAGCGACGGGCTGGAGCGCTGGACTTACTTGAAAAGAGGCGAAAATTTCGTTTATATGGGAACGGACAAGAACGTGAACGGCGGTAATGACAGCACGTTCCTGGGGGTTGAGCGGGGAAAAATGCTTACTGAGCTGGAAAGCAAAAAAGTAGGGGACTTTGTGATGTTTGCCTACGACGCGCCCAAGGTTTCTGGCGGGACAGTGCTTGATTCGGAAACAAAAAACAAGGTTGCAATGGCGCTGTTTGACCAGGGCGAAGGCAACTGCCTGACGGTTGAGGCATGGGATTTGAAGGGCAGCACTGCTCTGGGAGTTGGCCAGACAAAGGGAGTGCCAGGGGAGAATTACCTGAATGTTTCGTGGCTGGAAGGAAGCGGGAACAGGAGAGTAAGGTACACCAAGTGGAACAAGGAGGATTTCGTAAATGGCGCACTTATGCAAGGGGTTGACAAATGGGGCAAAAAAATCAATGACAAGTATGGGGAATACAGGGATCAGATGAAAAACGGCCTGATGTATGTTGCGGTTATGGACGCACAAAGCTATGGCAGGAACAGCATGGATGCGGCCGCCATAATGGAGACGAACCTCGGAGTTGGCAAGACGCTGAGGGTGCAGTCCATTGCGCAGAATGATTATGGCATGCAGACTTTCGTAAACAAGGTTACCTGGGTAAAGGGAGAAGGCGGCCAGGTCGTGCCTGAAATCACCTATGTCACTGAAATAGGAAAACTTAACGAAAGAAATTTTGCAAGCATCACCTCAAGGGTGCGCTACAAGGACAACATGCGCACCATCACAGGAGTGACGATTGACAGGATAATTGACGCAGGAGGCAGGGTTGTTTATTCAAAAGGCGACCTGTTTGCCTATGCGAACGCGAGGAATGCGGACGGCCTTGCAGTGAGCATTGCGAAAATCGGAAAGGAAGGCCTGAAGGACATTCCCGGTATTTCGGAGTATGTGCACTATGACGGCAAGGGCTACGGGATTCAGGAGAAAAATATGCCTGACAGCGTGAATGCAATCTTTGCCATGGCTGGAAAGAGAAAGGGCGATAACTCGCTTTTCTGTGGCGGAGAATTCATAACCGGGCAGGGAGGAGCCGAAGCCGGAAGGGAAGCGGTTGGCATTTATTACACCAAAAACGCCTGGGATGCGGCGCACAGTTCTACGGCAAAGAGCGAGAAATTCTTTGTTGCCTATGAGAAAAACCAGGGCCTGCTTTTCATGACTTCCAGGGACATAACGCCCGAAATGTGGGAGAGCGGCAAGTTCAGGGAAGACGTGAAACGGCTGGGCTACTCGATGTACACCTACGCGCCCGGTGAAAGCACCAGGCTGGACCTTAGTTATGAAAGAAACCTGTCCGAGAAATATGAATTCACATACCTAAAGCAGAAGGGAACCGCATCGCTTGCAATCAAGCTCACCTATGAGCACGGCATCGGAATAAGGGAAGTGAAAGGGGAGATGATGATCGGGTTCCCGACCGAGGAGCTCAAGCACGGGATCAACCCGATGCTAAAGGCGCTGGGTGCGCTCTTCAAAGGAGTGTTCAAGTAGAAAGGCAGTTGGATAAATGACCAAAATTTTTGCTTTTGACATAGAAACGCGCAGCCTTGGCCCGAACTCGTTTGAGAGCGCGGTCGAACTTTTGTCCCTCCAGCTGTGCAGCGGGAGCGGAAAGAACGGATTGGAGAAACTGGAAATCGAATTCTTCTGCAAGGATGGCGGGAAGGGAAAGGATTTGCGCGCGGCTGCCGCCAGGCTGGAAGTGCTGTGCGCTGACAAGGATGCGCTGCTTGTCGGGTACAATGTTTCCCAATTGGATTTGCATGCGGTTAAGAAATTCCTGGGATTGGAAATTCCCGCAAAAAAAGTTTACGATATTCTGGAAAGCGATGCTGTGAAAAAAGTCAAGGAGCTCTATGGGTACACTTACCTTAGGCTCGAGCGGCTTTTGAACGAATACGGGATGGAAGCCGATTACAAGCAGCTGATGCAGAAAAGGGCGAATGAGCTTATGCGCGACCCGCGGTGGGTGGAGGAAATCACCTCCGAATTCAAGCGCGAAATCATGAGCGACAAAAACGTGCTGCGCAGGATTGCCATAGGGCATGCGGTGAGCAGGGCGTATGACGAGTTTGTTGCCAGCGGCATGGATGTTAAGAGCGACTTTTACAAGTATGCCGTGGGGGATGCGGTCGCTGAATACGAATTCTACGTCAGGCACTGTGGCGGAAAGAACAAGGCTTAAATAAGAGTAAATACATGATATAACTACTATGACCACATCTACTGATACCACCCCATTGTTCGAGGCGAGCATTCCGGTTGAAGAGATAGTGTTCCCGCACCACCTTTTCCGTTCGTTTAACGTCGAATTGTTCGGGGGAAACGAAGAGGAAGGAGCGGGCAAATTGTTGCTTTACGGCTCGTTTAGCGCTAGGAACGGGGAGGGGGAGAAAAGGCTGGATGCTATTGCCTATGCCATGATTTTGCGCTTTTTTGAGTTTGATGAGACAAAAAAGAATGAAACTGAAATTGGCGGAGAAGTTTATAGTTTTGGATTCAGGAAATACAATAGTTGTAATCACGGCAGTTTGGGAACCGAGGAAAGCGGGCTTATGCTCACGTTCACGTTCGGGTCAATGAAAAATATATTGGGAGACGATATGCTGAAACTTGTCCTGCATGTAAAACGCGAAGGCGATTTTTTCAAAATAAGGCTGATGAATGAAATGCAGGGGAATGGGGAGGATATTGCACTTACAACCGCAGTGGGATTTTTGAAAGAAATTTTGAGACGCGAGGAAATCGCAAACCTGCTGTCTGGAAAAACTCCCCCGGAGCAGACCGAACGGTACAGGGAAACAATGAATTTGATACAGCACATGTTCGAGCCAGAAAGCGGGAAATGGGCCAAGGTGAGAACGCCGCCCAAGCCGCCGAGGACAGAACTCAAACTGGTCAGGTAAATTAGTCCATTCTTTTTCTTTCATTTTTTGCCTTATGCCCAAAGAATGAGAGGTTCTTTTTTCCCTTAAGTTTTTCCTTCTCTTCCTGCTGCGCGTGCTTTAGTTTCTCCACTTCCTGCTTCCATTTTTCTTTGTGCTCAGCCTCGCGCTTCGATTTTTCTTCCTTGGTCTCGGGCTTTTTGTTTTTTGCTTGCTCTCCGCCAGTACCCTTATCCTGCGGGCCAACTCCTGGTTTTTTTTCATCTGGCTTTGATTTCGCCTGCGGACGCGGGCGGGCCGAACGCGGGGTTCCGCCGCCAACTGAAATGAAAAAGTCCATCACTTTCTTCCCTATTGACTGGGGCTTGGCGCCTTCACCGGATTCATCGAAATAGCAATTGGCGCAAAGAAGCTTTCCGCCATAGGCATAGCGGTCTGTGGCAGGGGAGCCGCATTTCTGGCACTTATAATAGCGCTGGCCGCCTGCCCCTCCGCGGGACTGGCCGAATGTGCTTTCATCTTTTGGAGACTGGCTGCTTTCGCTTCTTTCCGCCTTTGGCTTGTAGGATTCGCGCGCCCGCTCTTCCTGGTGCTTTTTATCTTCTGAAACTTCCATTATGCAGTAGTTGCAATAGAGGCGGGAATCAAACATCTTTAATTCGGTTTTCGGCATGATTACCCCGCAGCGCTGGCATGGGCCTTCCATGTCCGCTTGGACCGCGTCTGCGCACACTCCGCACAGCGCCATGCCTCCGACGTAATGTGGGCTGGAGATTACCGTCCCGCATCTGCCGCAAGTTGCCAAAATAACACCGCTAGAATATTGCCGCCAGCTATATAAAGAAGTTTCGGGAAAAGTAAATAGTGGTAAAATGAGGAAAATGTCTTTTAGTTACCTTGATACTAGGGACACCTGTTTTGTACAGATTCAAGCGGCAAAAACTATGGTTAGAACTGCCTGGGTGCAGAGAAGCATCGGGAAACTTATGAAAAATCACGAGCGGATAAGAAGCAATTACGAAGACTACTCGTCTGAGACGTATAAAGCGCTGCAAAAGGAATCCGGCCGCAAGCTTGCAAAGGCGTTTGAAACGCTGTATCAGGTTGCAGGGGAAAGGAAATGCGCGCAAAAGCTGCAGGAGCTATATCCGCTTGACCCTGAATCTGATTTGAGAATGATTGATATTCTTGAATCGATTAGCCTTTACGTCCGGGCTGAGCTAATTAGCGCATTTTCAGTTGCGAGCAGGACAACGGTGATGAATCTTCTTGAGCCTGGCCTGGCTTATTCAACGCTCAACCAGCTTCGGGAAAGCATGTCAAGGGAGATATGGGTGAATATGGAGGATGGGCAGAAAAGCAGGATAAATGAGATAATCCGGCTGGGAAACCTTAAGGCAGGGTGGCTTAGGGAGATACCAAAGGAGAAAATTGCTTTCATGATTGCAAAGGGGATTGAAACGCTGTATCGGAGTGAAGGGGCAGAGGAATGCGTGCAACAGCTGCGGAAGCTATATCCGCTTGACTCGGAAACAGGCCCGAGGATGAGTGACATTCTTAGCTGGGTCAACGTTCCTGCCCGGACGGCAATATTCAGGATGCTTACGCTTGAAGAAAGGATAACAGTGCTGGAACACTTTGATTTTTTGGTAGCTGGTTCAGTGCTCACCTTGCTTCCAGGGAATGAAGCTGCGAATATAGTTAAGTTTGTTCGGAAGAAACCGGGGAACATAATGGGGTTTGGAGAATTTTTGAAAGATTGGCTAGAAAGGCATGAGGGGGGAAATAAACCGTGATGGGAATTTAATTTATAAACCCCTTTTTCCAGAAGTAATGATAGTGGCGATTAGATGAAATGTAACGTGTTTCTTACGATGCAGTCTGGCCAGCCGCCGGAATTCACCTGGAACTACGATTCAAACTGCCAGAAATTCTGGAGAATGGTGGAAGGGCAGAAGGTGGAGGTCTGGCAGGAAGGCGATAGCTACGCGGTCACCCCTGGGTTTGAGAAGCTCGCCCAGGAGATGTTCAGGATGCACGAGGACATGGATGAGATCGAAAGGGAGATACACACGAACGATGAAGTGATGAGGTCTGCGGTGGAACTGAACCAGGGGTTGAGGATTACCAAGAACGATGTCTGGGAGACGGTGGTGTGCTTCGTTTGCTCCATTAATTCCAATTTACCGGCTATTCGGAGGAATGTGCAGTCGCTCATGAACAACGGGCATGTGCTATCGCCGCTCCAAATTCTCGAAACCGACCTCGAGACGACCAAATTGGGATTCAGGAAAAGGTATATCCGGGCTGCTGCGAACGCGGCGCTGGACGGGAAGTTCGAGGGAATCGGGGCAATGAAGTACGAGGATGCGAAAAAGGAGCTCATGAAAATTGACGGGATAGGCCCGAAAGTCGCGGACTGCGTGCTCCTGTTCGGCTATGGATTCACCGAGGCCTTTCCGACCGATGTCTGGATACTCAGGGCAATGAAGAAATTCTACAATGTGAACAATGAGAAGGAGATCGGCGAGTTCGCAAGGAAGAGATGGGGGAAGCGGGCAGGCCATGCCCAGCAGTACTTATACTGCCTGGCAAGAACCCAGCTGAAATAGGGCGAAATGCGGAAAATACGCGTGGTTATAAAGCAGTTTATCGGGAATCCATGATTAGGTATGTGAACTACTGCGCCTTAACTAACGGACGCGGCTTCTTCTTTCATAGACGAAACTATTGTTTCGTTTCCAGAAGCGTTACTTCCCGCCGTTCCGGCGGTAGCTCGTTTGAGTATGACGCGAGCAGCATTCACGTCTCGATCTAGGTTCAACCCGCAAAAAGAACAGACATGTATTCTTTCGGCCAGTGATTTGCTTGTTTTTGTTCCGCAACTGCTGCACTCTTTTGTTGTATCAATTGGATTTACAAATACAACTCTGCTGCCAGCTTCTTCCGCTTTGTAACAAAGCATATTTGCAAACATGATCCACCCTGCATCATTTATTGACTTTCCAAAGTTCTGTTCGGACATCTCCTTGGAAGCCAATTTTTCCAATACTATAAGGGAATAATCGGAAACAAATCGTTTTGACAGTTTGTGAAGGAAATCGCTCCGGGAATTTGCTATCTGCCCGTAAATTCTTGCGACTTTCAATTTTGCCCTGTGCCGGTTCCTGCTTTTTTTCTTTTTCCTTGAGAATCTTTTCTTAAAAACTGCAAGTTTCTGCTCATATCGCCTTAGGTGCCTTGGATTGTGTATTATTTCGCCAGTTGAAAGCGCAGCAAAGTTCAGTAAACCCAAATCAATGCCAACTGGCTTCCCGGAGTTCGCAGCTGGCCGCTTCTTTGGCTCGCCTGCACAGAATATCGCAAACCATTTCCCGGAAGCCTCTTTCTTTAGAGTGAGAGTCTTTATGTTTCCGTTTATTTCTCTATGCTTTTTAATTGCAATTTCTCCGAATGGATTTACTCTGAGCTTCTTTTCCAGATGAAACCCAATGCCATTCTGTGGGTAGTGGAGGCTTTTCATCCTGTCAAAAGATTTGAACCTTGGAAAGCCGCATATTTTTCCCTGTTGCTTCATTCTGAAAACCCTTATCACTGAAGCATAGAGCCTGTGTGAAATCTCCTGCTGGGTTTGGGAGAAAAGGCCGCAGTTCTTCGCCATAAGCTGCATCGTACCCTTGGTCGGAAAGTAGCCAAACTCTTCGTACATTTTCTTGCAATGCTCAAGGAGCTCGTTCCAGAGATTTTTTGCAAGCCATAGGTGCTGGAGCATCTGCTTCTCCTGTGTCTTTGATGGATAGACGCGGAATTTGTATGATCTTACGAAACCCATGAGTTTCTAGTGATTTGTCTCATATAAAAAGGCGGGAAAGGGGCGCGATGCCAGTGAAAACAGGTGCGTTCGGACCGCATGCACCGCCCAAAAACGGTTCGTTTGCTATCGTTCGCTGGATTTGGCCAGAAGTTAGGTATTTAAAGGTGTGGGCAGATAAAAAGTTACAACGAATAGAAAATGTGTGAATGAAGGTGTTTATACGAAAATACTGAACAAAGTCACATCAGCTCTGACCGGAAAAGACGCTTCGGACGAACCTTTTGATTTGGAAAAACTCGAGCAGGAGTCCAAGAAAGAGGAGCCCCCGGATCATATGGTCAAGAGCGTTCACGTAGTCAGCGAAAAGGACGTGGAAACAATCGAGGAAGAGCTGAAGAAGAGGAACATACTCATTTTGGACATCTCGGGCCTCGAGAAAAGGCCGGCGACCCTGAAAAGGGTCCTTGACAAGGTGCGCGAATTCGTTGTGAGCAATGACGGAGACCTGGCAAGGCTTGATGAGACAAGGCTCCTGGTGGCGCCAAGGAAAGTAAGGATCATCAAGAAGCAGTACAAGAAGAAGAAACAGCAGTAGGCAAATTTACAGGAAGAGCGGGAGCTGGGCAGTGCGGAATGATTATGCGCCCGTATCACCGGCATAACCGTGGGCAATTGTTCTAATACTTAGTTTGCAAAGTTTAGCCAGAGGCATGCTATGCTTGAGATTTTCGAACCCATTACCCACAAGGAGCCGGCGCGCAAGCCCACTTTTGGCGAGTGCGAAATTGATGAGAGCGTGCAGAGCATACTGGAAGGCAGGGGGATTGCGAAATTGTACAAGCACCAGTGCGATGGGATTGCGAAAGTGAGGGATGGAAAGAATGTGGTGGTTGTGGCGCCCACTGCCAGCGGGAAGAGTGAAGTCTATTTGGTTCCAGTGGTGGAAGAGGCGCTGAAGGGAAAGAAAACCCTGGTGCTTTATCCGACCAAGGCGCTTTCGCGCGATCAGCTGGCACGATTCCGTGAATTCACGCTCCTGGGAGTGAGAGCCGAAGTTTATGACGGGGATACGGCGCAGAATGCGAGGGCCAAGATTCGCGCGAATTTCCCGCACATCCTAATCTCGAATGTGGATATGCTCCACCATATGCTGATGAGGGCGCGGTTGTTCAATGAATTCTGGAAAAATTTGCGCTTTGTTGTGGTGGATGAGATTCACTCTTATACCGGTGTGAGCGGCGCGCATGCTGCCAATGTTTTCAGGAGATTGAAAAGGGTGCTTGCGAAAAATGGCGCAGCTCCGCAGTTCATTTGTTCCAGTGCCACGGTTGGCAATGCAAAGGAATTTGCGGAAAAGTTGTTTGAGGAGCAATTCGCAGAAGTGGATGCCAATGATGCACCGAAAAGCGCGATTGAGCACTATATTATTGGAGGCGGGGAGCGCGGGGAAGATTTGAGCTATACCACCAAGACGATTAGGGTGTTGGAGGAGCTTAGGCGCAAGACGCTGATTTTTGGAAATTCGCACTCGGTTGTTGAGAGATTAAGCTTGATGGCAAGGGATGCGGGAATTCCGCTGCAAGTGTACAGGGCAGGACTGCATCCCAATGACAGGAAGAAAATTGAAATGGATTTCAAAAGCGGAAAAATTAATGCGCTCGCAACTACGAGCGCGCTGGAACTGGGGATGGACATTGGCTCAGTGGATGCGGTTGTGCTTGCCGGCTTCCCCGGGACTATTACGAGAGTGAAACAGAGATTGGGAAGGGCCGGGAGAAAGGGGCAGACAGCAATCGGAGTGTATGTGGCGCGAGATAATCCGCTTGACTTGTACTATGCTGAAAAGAGCGATGAATATTTGTATGGGGCGCCTGAGGACTGCTATGTGAATCCGGACAATCCGTTTGTGCTGGAAAAACATTTGCTTGCAAAAATGAGGGACTGGCCGCTTGAGGAAAATGAGCTCGGAGATGCGAATGGGGAAAAGGAAATGCTCAAGAGGATGATTGATGACGGGGAAGTGAAAAAATGGGGCGAGTATTTCATCCCAACCAAGGATGGGCTGAAGAAATTGCGGCAGCTTTCGATTAGGGGTGCGGGAAGCACTGTGAAAATTTTTGATGTGGAAAGGAACAAGGCGATTGGCGAAAGGGAAATTCAGATGGCTATTAAGGAGCTGTACCCGGGCGCGCTGTATTTGCATGGCGGAAGGAAGTACGAGAGTTTGAAACTAGAAAAGAATACCGCATTTGTGACTCCTGTGCATGAACAAACTACAGAGTATACCGTGGCGCAGTATGATCGGAATATTGAGGAAATGAGCGTGCTTGAGGAACGGGATGTTTTCAAGGGAAAGGATATGAAGCTGAAGTTTGGAAGGGTGCATGTTACCGAGGATGTTTTTGGGTTTATTACAAAAGATTTCTTTAGCGAGATGACAACCGGAAGGCATGAGCTGGCAGAGCCTTTGCACTATGAGTATGACACGAATGCGATTTGGACCGACTTTGACCCGAATGTGATTGATGCGGAAAATTTCGGGGACGGGCTGCATGCGCTGGAGCATGTGAGCATTTCCATGATGCCTGCCCTGTCGGGTGCGGATCAGAAAGAACTTGGAGGGCTAAGTTATCCACACGGAAGGATGTATGTTTACGAGGGGGTTGCAGGCGGGAGCGGGTTGACTCAAATTGTGTTTCACAGGTTCGAGCAGGCTGTTGGGATGGCGCTGGAGAGGCTGAAAAACTGCAAGTGCGAAAAGGGATGCCCGAAGTGCGTCCTCGATCCCATGTGCGGGAACAATAACAAGTATTTAAGCAAAGAAGTGGCGATTTTGATTGCGGAATCCGTCTTGAAGTGAAAAATCTTCGAGGGAAAAAACCCCTAGGCGGAAAAGGAAACGCTTAAATATGGGGTAAGTTCTAGATTGAAGTCCGCTGGCCGGGATAGATCGGTTATCCTGGAAAGGATGTGTCTGTGACAGCCTCTGTTCGGCGCTCAGCCATTAGTATGGTGACTGGACTATAACTCACCGTATGAAACCTGTGCCGTTTAAGCTTGCTCGCAGCGCGTGTGAGATAACCTTTAGACATCGCGTGATAGGTTAAGATTGATTTCCGCTTGATGTTGAGGAACTCACGCACCGAGTCCATTTGGCCGGCGAGATAGTTTCAGTGAGAGAGGCGAGAAGCCATGGTAAAACGAAAAACAAAAGCCAAAAAGAAAGTTGTAAAGAAGAAAGGAAAGGCAAAAAGCTGTGAGTGCGAATGCGGCTGCTGCCGCGGGCCGAGCGACAAGGGCAAGGAATCAAAAGTGAAGAAAATAATGAAGTACCTCAAGTCAAGAAGGTAAAGAAACTTTTTTTAAATTTTAACAGGTGTTAGCGTGAGCTGGCGGTTTTCTCCTGGGCTAACCGGCTAAAAACTAACTGTGCCGGATTTCAAAATCCCTTTCCCAGTTGTGCAGCCATTTTATTTTCCTTTCAATCAACTCGTTCTCGGGATTCGCCTGGATGCTCGTCTCTGCCGCGAATTTCCGCATGGCCTCTTCGGTGGCAGAGGAACTGGCGATTTCTCCGGAAGCGAACTGCGAAACGGTTTCTATTATTGTGGACAGGTCAGGAGATGCGCTCAGCTGCGTTTCAAGCGCTGCAATGGCTGCGTCGATATTGTCGCTGACCGATTTCCTCGGGTTGGGTTCGCAGGGGAATTGCCCGGATTTGGAGAAAAACCTTTCAAATTCCTGCTTGAGCTGGTCCAAAATGGAAGCGTTCAGCTCAACTCCCAGGGCGTCCGCGCAGGAGAGGCTGCCCTTGTGCATTTTGAAGAAATCAAAGATTGAATCCTGGCTCTGCAGTATCTTTGCAAGATTTTGCAAAAGCACTCTTTTCGCCTGCGGGTAAAAGGGGTCGTTTCGGACTAGCTCGAGTTTCTCAAGGTCAGGCCCGATTAATCCGTTTAGGTCTGTCCAGGAAACGGCACTGAGCGGTTTCTTCAGCAGCTTTTGCAAGGAAACCAGGAGTAGATCGCGCATTTGTTTTTGCTCCAAAGCACTCAGCATAATCTGGCTGAATGCGCGGCCCACTGCTTCATTGAACTTCGTGTTCTGCTCCAGCATGAGCTTGTATTCTTCCCCGAATGTCTTGTACTCTATGGGCCTTCTTTTCTCGTACCAGTTCTTGAGGTCTGAGTATTGCCGGTTGTGGAATAATTTTCTTATGTGCGCGAGAACATTGTTTCCACCCCGGGAGTACAGAATTTCCCTGCAAACCCGGTCCACTGCAACTCCATGTGCAGAAGGAGACCAATCCGGACCGGTTTTTTCAGGCCATTCTTTGGAGTATTCCCTCATGAACAAGCCGAAGCAGGTCTGGGGCGTTGGCCCAAAACCGGATTTGGCTTTTTCAGAGTTAAGCAGTGTTTCGTAGGCATCGGCTGTTTTTTTCATCCACCTGAGTTGTTCGGTGACGAGAGAACCGAACCTTTGGGCCAAAGCTTCCAAAGTAATCGTTTTTTCTGTGAAAACCGCTTTGTAGAACCGCTGGTAAATCTGGGCCCGCGGGTCAAGTGGGCTTTCTGTTTTGCCGGATGTGCTGTGGTTGCCTCCCGCAATCATGGATTATATTATGGCAAAAGGCGCTTAATAGACTTTGCAAATGATTAATAAGAGAAAAACGCCTAATTTTAATCGCAGATGATGACGAAGGTGATCTCTGAGCTTCGGCTGTGAAGAGCGACGGACGGTCTGATGCACCAAAATGACGACAGACCAACAAGGTTTAAATAGATCTTAATTCAGGACAGGGAGCATGAACAACAACCGAAACCCCGACGCGTTCCTGAGCAAGCTCAGGGGCGTGCCGAAGTCCTGCATTGAAGACCTCAAGGAATTCGAGAGGGAGAAATCCGCGGCCGGGATGGCCAAAGGCTCCCGCTACATTTACCTGTATTCCTTAGCCAAGCTTGCCAGGTTCACGCAAAAGCCCTTCCGCAAAACCGCCAAGAACGACGTTATTGACTTCTTCAAGAGCATTGAAGACTACAAGTCGCCGTCAATAAAGATCAGCGTAAAAGCCTTCTACAAATGGCTATTCAAGACCAAGGACTACCCGGAATGCGTCGACTGGATTAAACCGCACGGGTTCGAACGCAGAAAGCTGCCTGAAGAGATTTTAACCCAGGAGGAAGTCAAACAAATGGCGCAGGCAACCCTTAACCAGCGCGACCGCGCCCTTATCATGCTTTTATACGAGAGCGGAGCCCGCGCAGGCGAGCTCATGGGCTTGAAAATCAAGCATGTCCAATTGGACGAATACGGAGCGGTCGTAATGCTTAACGGCAAGACTGGCATGAGGAGAATTCGGTTGATAGACGCGGTTCCGGACTTGAAAGAATGGATGAATCATCACCCGCTCGCTTCAACCCCCGAAGCCCCGCTATTTGTTGAACTGAGAAGTAAAGAAGGGCGATTAGGCAACCATGCAACCCTGTTGCACGTGCTGAGGTCTGCCAAGCGCAGGGCGGGGATCAAAAAGAGAGTCTACCCGCATTTGTTCAGGCACTCCCGCGCAACGCATTTGGCTAAAGAATTCACTGAACAAGAGTTGAAAGTGATTTTTGGGTGGAGTGGAACCTCCCGAATGCCAGCTACTTACGTTCACCTTTCGGGCGGAGACATTGACAGAAAAATGCTCGAAAAACGCGGGCTGCTTCCGAATGGGCGCGAAAAACCGGATAACGCACTCGAAGCCAGGAAGTGCCCGAAATGCGAGCAATCGAATCCTTCAACGTCGCGCTTTTGCGCCAGCTGCGGCCTGGCTTTGGACGTTAAAACGGCTGCAAAAATGGAAGAAAAAAAGAGGGAGGTGGACGCCGTAATGCAGGAACTGATAAACGACCCCACCATCAAACAGGCGATTTTGGAAAAACTAGCCGGGCGAGGGCTCGGGAAGGATCTTCTTTGAAGCCCTCTTTGCCCGCTCTTTCCTTTCCCTTTCCAGGTATGCCTGCCTCAATGCTTTGAACCAAGGCGGCATCCTGTCCAAAACCTCTTCGTCCTCTTCTTCGTCCAATTCGTCTTCTTCCTCGTCTTCCGGAATTTCTTCCGGCTCTTCGTCTTCTGGTTCTTCTTCAACCATGTTTATCACCGGCCAGACCTGCCCCTTGCTTTCAATATTATTTCTGCTCCGCAATTGTACAGGAAACTGTACTGGAAAATTTCCTAGGAAATGAAACCAGGGAAATATTTCCTAGGAAACGCGCACCCTGCGGTACCGCTTATTAACCGGCCAAGCTCCAACAATTCCCCGAGGAAAGAGAAGTGCGGACATGACGAACCAAACCGAAATCGCGGAGAATATTTTGCACGTGATAGGCGACAAGCCGCTAAGCATGCTCAGCATAGCGAGGCGCTCGCGCGTGCACCGCGACACTGTGAAGAAGTACCTGGATTTGATACAGCTGCTGCAATCCTCGAAGAGGATAAGGGTGGAAAAGGTGGGATATAGGGTACTGGTAAAGACGGAAGACAGCCACTAATCTTTATAATGTCTAACTAACTACTTTTATACCATAAATAATACTGATTAGCGGGGAGTTGAAATGACGAAAATACCGAAAGAATCTCTTGATTTGATTGAGGAACGAAAGAACACGCTGAAGCGTGTATTGCCGGAAGTCTTCACGGAAGGCAAGCTTGACCTTAACAAGCTCAAGGAAGCGCTTGGCGATGCGGTTGAAACGAGCGGGGAACGCTATTCCTTTAACTGGGCAGGCAGAATCCAATCCATTCGCACGCGCGACAAGCGCTCAAAGGCGACGCTCATTCCCTCTAAGAAAGAGTCAGTTGATTTCGACAAGACTAAGAACATTTTTATAGAAGGCGAGAACCTTGAAGTATTGAAAATCCTCCAGAAGGCATACGAAGGGAAAGTCAACATGATTTACATTGACCCCCCGTACAATGTGGATGCCGATACTACTTATGAAGATGACTTTTCGGATCCGCTACGTGCTTATCTTAAGTACACTGGACAGTTAGATGCGAATGGTCGCGTCACATCAACTAATCTTGAAACGAGCGGGCGTTATCATTCGAGATGGTTGACTAAATTATATCCACGACTTACTCTTGCACGGAACCTTCTTTGTGAGGATGGCGTTATTTTTGTTTCAATCGATGACCGCGAAGCACACAATCTTCGATTGATAATGAACGAAATATTTGGTGAAGAAAATTTTATTGCGGATATTGTTGTAGTCAATAACCTGAAAGGAAGAAATGACCGAAGGTATATTGCCACTGCACATGAACGCGTGTTGCTGTATGTCAAATCATTCGAGTTTGAGGAACAAGGTTTAGAAATGTCCGAGGAGAGATTACGGGAATTTGATGAGGAAGATGATATTGGTAAATATCGAACAATAGGTTTAAGAAAACGAGGTGGAGCAGACACGAGAGAAAAAAGACCCAAGATGTACTTTGCGATTTATGCCGACCCTAAAACGGGGCTAGTGTCGTTAGATAAAAATGCTCAATATAATGTAGAAATTTTACCAAAAAAGTCAGATGGAACAGAAGGTTGTTGGCGATGGGGACATACTAACATAAAACTCCATCTTAAAGCACTAATTGCTAGACCAGTAGGAAATAACGGAAAATTTGATGTATTTGAAAAGGATTATTTGGAGACAAATGGAGAGATTCGTAGACTCAAACCAAAATCAATAATGATGGGTTCCAATTACTCAACAGACGGAGCCACAAAAGCATTCAGGGAAATTTTCCCTGAAGCGAGTGAATTTACTAATCCAAAACCGGTTCCTTTTCTTAGAGATATGGTTGCATATTCTACCTTACCGAACGAAGAACACATCATCCTTGATTTTTATGCAGGTTCGGGCACTACTGCACATGCTGTCTTAGAACAAAATGCTGATGATGGCGGTAATCGTAAATTCATATTAGTGCAGCTACCTGAACCTATGCCTACTGAGGGACGGGCATACAAGGCAGGTTATAAGACGATCGCAGACATCTGCAAGGAGCGACTTCGCCGCGCCGCCAAAAAGCTGAAAGCGGAAGGCAACCAACAGAAGCTTGAGAGCAATGGAAAACTTGACTTGGGTTTCAAAGTTTTCAAGCTTTCAAAATCAAACTGTTTTGTTTGGGATTCGGATGAAGCGCGGGATCCAAATAAATTGATTAAACACATCGAAGAAAGCGCGAAAAGTGCGAGCACCGCAGAACCGGAAGCCTTGGCTTTCGAACTAATGTTGCGCGAGGGCTTCAGGCTTGATTCTGAGATTCGGAAAATGAAACAGGGCAAGAATTCATTTTTCAAAGTTTCGGACAATGGGCACTCACTCTGGATGTGCTTCGACGAAAAAATAGACGACGATGCAGTAAAGAGTTTGTCGCTAACGAAAGACGACAAACTTATTGTCTTGGACTCTTCGCTCTCAGATACGCAAAAAGTGAATTTGGCGCGGAAGTTCAGGGTTGAAACCGTTTAAGGTGTAATGATGGGAGTAAACATAAGATTCATATCAGATTTAGACTTTCAACTTAAAGCCATTAGTTCTATAGTGAATCTTTTCGATGGCGCACTTGCTGAAATCAAGGAGCAGATCCATTTCGGCATCAATTCGAACCCGAAGATAATCTCTTTAGACACCATAAACAAAAACTTGGAGAGGATACAGGCACAAAACAAGCTAAGCGTGACGAAAGTTGCGAGCCTTGAGGGCGTGGACATTTACGACCGACCGAATTTCAGCGTGGAGATGGAAACTGGGACGGGTAAGACATACATATTTCTGAGAAGCGTTCTAGAACTCAACAAGCGCTACGGCTTAAAGAAGTTCGTTGTTGTTGTTCCGTCAGTAGCCATCAGAGAGGGAATTCTCGCTAACCTAAAGCTAACTAAACCCCACTTCCAGAAGATTTACGATCGCGTTCCATACAACTTCCGCGTTTTCTCGTCAGACCGCATGACTGATTTAAGCACATTCTGCAGAAGCAATGAACTGGAGATACTGGTCATTACGATTCAATCATTCAACAAGGCGGACATCAACACGTTGTATGAGAAAGGCAGAGATGATATTTTGATTGCGGATAGTGGCATGGACATGCTCGCGCAGACTAGTCCGGTGCTGATTCTCGACGAGCCACACAAGATGGGTTCTGAACTGTCGGCAAGCGCCATCAACAATCTGAATCCGCTTTTCGTTTTGAGATACTCAGCGACGCACCGTGATCTAGACAAGACAAATCTCGTTTATTCGCTTGGTCCTGCGGAGGCGCACGATTTGGGACTCGTCAAGAAAATTGATGTGATAGGTGCTACAGTGAAACATGAGTCAAGTCTGCCATTCATCAAACTAGTTGGCGTAGTTCTCAAACCGAAAATCAAGGCAAAGGTCGTGTTGAAGATAAAAACCGAAAAGGGAGTCACTGAAAAGGCGGTTATGTTATCAAAAGGCGATAGTCTACGCGAGAAAAGCAAGAACCCAGCATACGAAAATGTTATTGTAACGAATATCAGCGGAGCGGAAGACAACACGTACTTAGAACTGACCGGAGGAGTGAGAGTAAAGCTGAACGGATCTCAGGGTGACACCTATTTACTGGTAGCCAAAGAACAGATAGAGGAAACTATCAAAGTGCATTTTGAAAAACAGGAGAAACTGGGGAAACAGGGCATAAAGGTTTTGTCTCTGTTCTTCATTGATGAGGTAAGTGACTACCAAGAGCTAGACCAATCGAAGGAAGGCGGCTTTGAGGAGATAGCAAGAATAGAACCTGAGAAATACCTTTTTGTTCGCAGAACTTTCGACGAGGTTTTCGAGAGGCTAAAGAAGGAGCATCCAGACTGGAAAAACAAGAATGCAGAGGAGGTTCGCGGTGCTTATTTCTCGGCGCGCAAGACGTTTAAGAGCATCTCGCAAGACAAGGAAAAAATTGATGAAATTCTCAGCGACAAGGAGAAATTACTGTCTTTTGAATCACCAACCGCGTTCGTGTTCACGCATTCTGCTCTAGGTGAAGGATGGGACAATCCAAATGTGTTCAACATCTGCACGCTCCGAATCACCCACTCCGAGATAACGAAACGACAGACCATAGGTCGTGGCCTGAGAATCCCAGTTACTCAACAGGGAACGAGGTTTGAAAACACTTCGGAGAATATCCTTACGGTTATAGCGAACGAAAGCTACGAGGATTTTGCCAAGACGCTACAGACTGACTACCAAGAAGATGGCATAATGCACACTCCACCGATTGAAAACCGCCGCGACAAGATAACTGCCAAGCTAAAAACCGCCGTTTTCAAGGGAGAGTTTAAGGAGATTTGGGACAAGCTAAAGTTGAAAACTGAATTCAGTTCTGAAATTCGCACTGAAGATTTAGTTAACGAGTGCAAGAAAGCTCTTGCTGAAAATCTTATCGTAAGAAAACCGATCATAGATGTAAGGCGCGCAAAAATTGAGTTCACGCAAAAAGGAATAGAAACAATCGAAAAGGAAAGCGAACCGATAAAAGACATTGAGGTGGCCTACTCCATTCCGGACATCGTCACGCGCATATCGAATGAAACCGGCTTGACGAGAAAAACAATAGCACGCGTACTGGTTGAGTCTGGGAAGCTGAGGGATATCTTCAACAACCCAGAGGAATTCGTTTCCAAAGCTGCCACTATCATCAAGGAGAAAAAAATCAAGATGGAGATTAAGACTGCTACTTACCATAAGACGAAGGAAGCTTATCTAGATAGTATTTTCGGCGCGGAAGTTTCGTCATACAAAACAAACGTGGTGGAGTCCGAGCGTTCGGTTTATGATAAAGTATTGTGCGACAACCCCTCGGAGCGCACTTTCGCGCAGGACATGACGAAGGACGAGCAGGTGAATGTTTTCTGCAAGCTTCCGCAGAATTATTACATACAAACACCCACCGGTCCGTATAGGCCGGATTGGGCAGTTATATTCCAGCGCGCACGGGTAGCCGATTCCGGGAGAATTGAGAATAAGCTTTATTTGGTACGCGAGACGAAGTTTGGATACTCAGACATTCGAGGAATTAGAAAATCGGTTCCGGAGGATGAGCAAGATAAAATAGACTGCGCCGAGAAACACTTTAAAGAGATAAGCGGAATAGACTTCAAATGGGTTAGTTCTTACGATGATTTTAAAGAAAAACTACCGGCTTAAGAATGCTATTAGAATTCTAGAAGTTAGTGAGAGGCCTAAATTTAGGGTAACCAGCCTTGGCTCTTAGCAAGCAGGTATAGTATGAAAACGAATATCGCCAATAGGAGGATAAATCCAAAATTCACATCATTCTTTCTGCCCATAGTTTCACCGTTTTTCTATTTACAAATATTTCGCATCTTCCTTTTTCTTCTCTTTTTTGAGCTGAGTTATCTCATTCATGACATAGATCACAGAAAAAAGCCAAAGAAGAGCCAAGACTGCGGAGTATTTTAGTGCTTCTGAAGCGTTAGAGGTTAAAATAATGAAACAAACAGTAACAATAGCACAGATTCCTACTACGACCTGCCAAAACTCCATCGCAAGAATATGACAACGGGATATTTTTATTCTTATCGTATGCAATTGTTCCTAAAACTTGGTTGAAGGCAGTTCGTTTTGCCTATTTTCTTGTACAATTGCCTAGCAAATCATATCCGTTCGCCTTAGTCCAGCCTAACTCATGAAAAACAAAATCGTGATTGGGGACGCAAGGAACATGCGCGAACTGGAAGGCGAGTCCATACAGCTCGTCGTTACTTCTCCGCCTTACTTTAACGTGAAGAACTACGGCAAAGTTGACGGCAACATCGGCTCGATCAATAACTATTTCGAGTACTTGCGTGCCGTTGAAAGGGTGTTTGAGGAGTGCTTCAGGGTTTTGGAGCCCGGAAGGTTCGCGTGCGTCAATATTAGCGACATTATTTCCGGGGGAAGAAAGTTTCCGATTCCAGCCCATTACGTCTACTTGCTTGAAAGGATGGGTTTCGACTACCGAGACGACATTATTTGGAAGAAACCAAGCGGGGTTGGCGCAGGAGTTTGCGCTGGGGGCGCGGCGAAGCGCTTCGGAGTGTTCATCCAGCACCCTTACCCGATGTACTATTTTCCGAACAACATTTACGAGCACGTGCTCATTTTCAGGAAAGGAAAATTCGATTACAAGAGCGTGAGCGATGCGAGAAAGCACAGGGACAAAATCGACATAGAAACCGCGAAGCGCTACTGGAACTGTGACATCTGGGAACTGGTTCCCGAAATCAAGAATCAGTACACCGCTGATACGCACCCGGCCATGTTCCCGGAAAAGCTTCCTGAGAATCTCATCCGGCTGTTCACTTACAGGGGAGAAACGGTTCTCGACCCTTTCCTTGGCAGCGGCACAACGATGAAGGCGGCATGGGGGTTAGGTCGCCGCTCGGTAGGCTATGAAATAAACGAGGCTTACTTGCCGCTGATCAAGAGGAAAGTCGGTTTCTCCAACAAATTTTTTGAAGTAAAAAAACGAGGTGGTTTTGAATGGAAAAATTTAGCAAAATAAAAACAACGCTAGCGCTCACGGCTTTGAGCGCGTTAGTCGCGGCGCAAACAAGCACTGCGGGATTGCAGATTCCGCCAGACCAGCCGGTATGCCGCTTGTACGGCTTGATTCAGGTATTCGGCACTGTTGCGGGCGTGATTGTTGCAGCGTATGCCGGGTTTATTCTGGCGAGTTCGCACGAGATTGAGGGAAGAAACAGCGCCAAAAACCTGATTGCCGGAGCGGTAATGGGATTGGTTATCATTTGGCTGGCTCCGCTCGTGGTAAAGAGCCTGGTTGGCGCGACGGACGTTTGCGGGTGGTAGGCATGACTATAGATTTTAGCGGCATAGCCGCCTCCCTCAAACTCCTGGCCGTGTTCTTCGGCGTGATAGTGTCGGCTTACGCCGGATTCGTGCTAATCACGAACCAGAACCCGGAAACGCGCAACGAGTGGAAGGAAATCATCGCAGGCGTAGTCATCGGCCTGTCAATCCTGTTCATAGCGCCTTTGCTTGCCAGCACTTTGACCGGGGGGTCGTATTGTGGAGGCTGAAGCTATGAAAAGGCTGCTATTGTTATTGCTGCTTGCTGGTTTTGCTTCAGCCAAGCCAGTCTGCCCTTCCTATCCTTACGGCGACTTTGTTTGGGAGAGCGATTATAAGCCGCCTGGAGCGCCCCCAGACACGCTCCTGGACGAGTGCCCTAAGACGGGAGTAGACCAAGCCATATGCGCAGCCGCTTCTAACCAAAGCCTGACAATCCAAGAGCGGAAGCAGCTCGTACTAGATGGTTTGACTGAAAATGCTTCTTTCCCGGATTTTGACGCTGCGAGAAAGTGGAATGAAAAACTCGCTTTTTCCAAGTACGCGCCTGACGGGGTTCAAACAAAAAGCTCCGTGAACATCCGCGATGCCTGGCTCAAAATCTCCTCAATTGAGCCCTCAGTTTATGCCAAGAACGGGAGCGAGCTGTTAATCAATTCCAGCAGCGTGATCCATTCCAGCTACAATTCCACGCTAGTAATCAAGAAAGAAGTTTTTAGCGAAGACTGCAAAACCGAGTACGAAGTTTGCGGATACAAGTATTCGCTCCAAGAAAAACTTACTGAAACCAAGGCTTCATCCAATCTGAAAATTGATTCAGAGTACTTCATCCACCACTGGCACGAAGTAGTTGTATGTTATGGTACTGACTCAGGAACCGTCTGCTTTACCGTGTGCGAGTATTACAAAAGCGAAGACAAAAAAGACTCGCTAACCCTGAGTGACGAGTCAAACGTTTCCCTGAAAAGCGAAGACGTTGCCGCTTTTTCTTTCATTGAATCTTTTGAGCACGGCTTGGCTGAAGGCTGGTTGGTATTCGTTTCAACTGAAAACTTCAATCACGCAATATTCACGCTGGACAATTCCCAAGTCAAGCTTGAGCAGAATTCTTACCAGTTGTCAGCCAACCTTTCTCCGTACAATCCAATAACCCCAGAAGCACTCGATTCTCCGGTTGATTTCGAGTCTCACGAGCTAAGCGTTTATTCTAGAAACACTTTGAAAGCAAACGGAAGCGCATTATTGGCATACCTGAAGGAAAATGATTCGGCAGTGCTCGATAGGTTAAACGAACAAGGGTTTGCGATAAAAGATTCCGAGATTTACAGGTATGAAAAAGTCCACTTTCTTGTGCCAGTAAAAGAGCTGAACTGCTCCCTAGATTTTTATGGGCATTTTTCTTACACGCATGAAGACAATTTTTGCATTTTCACTAACGAAGACCCGGTGCTAAACCTGAGCCTGGCTAACCGAACGAATGAAAGCATTACGGTCAACGTCAGTTTTTACGAAAACAATTCAGGAATAGGCTACCCAGACAAACTCATACAGCTCAAGTACGCCAACCAGACAATCAACGTTACAACCGACGAAAACGGGGAAGCGCTGGCAGTCTTTTCTTACTTCCAATACTCGTCATTAGTTAGCGCGGAATTTGATACTGATTTCAAAACGAAGAGCGCCAGCGCGAAACTGGTAATTCCGTTTGATCCCTCGCAGTTGTGGGGAGACTTTTTCTCCATTCTCTCGCTCATTTTGGTTTTCTACTTGCTTTACAAACTTTCAAGGAGGCTGGTGCAATGAAAAAACTGTTTGCTTTATTCGCCGCATTTCTGCTCGTCTCTACCCTAATTTTCGCAGATAACACCGTGGACATCCAGGTTTCTTCCAGTTCGTGCAACGGCTCTGGAGGCCTGATCGAATCAATCCAGAACATTCCCGCCTGCATCGTTGAGAAGTTTTTCAACTTCATTTTTGACGGTTTGACATTCGCAGTTCAGGCATTTCTGAACGCGACTTTTTCTCTGATCCTTGCGGTTCCTGACGTGCACTGGTTCTGCTCCCCTTACAACGCGATAATGGGCATAATCGAATCCCTGTACACGCTCATAATAATGGGGCTGGGATTGTTTTACGTTGTCCGTTCCACTGACGTTGAGGGAAGGATTACCGCAAAAAAATGGCTCAAAAACATTTTCCTAATGGTCATTACTCTGGCGTTTTCCTTCTACATTTTTGAAGCCATAATCCAGGTAAACCAGTCGATAACCTCTTCCCTGCTCAATCAGGCTTCAACCAATTTCTTCAGCGTAAAGTCCAGCCTTTCAAACCTCCTCTTCGCGATAGTGATACTCCTGCTTTTCACCCTTGTAGCAGTAGTAACTTTCTTCACTCTCCTATTTCGCTACATCTTGCTCCCGTTCCTGCTGTTCCTGTTCCCTTTCGCGATTTTCTTCTATTTCCTTCCGATAGCAGAAAACTTTGGCAAATTCCTGCTCAAACTCATTCTGCTGATAGTTTTCATGTCCAGCCTGGACGCGCTCCTAATCCTAGGGTTCTTCTCTCTATTCAATGCTGCTGACCCTACCTTGGCTGATGAATTCATCCACGCAATGGCCGGGGTTGCGGCTTTCGGGGCAATCGGAGTCGCAAATGTGATCATTTACGTTATAGCGATTTTGATGGTTTTGCAGCAGGGGTTCAAACTGAGAGGGGAATTTTTGTCGCAACTGACAAGACTAGCGATTCTTGCTTCAATGCTGTGATCCCATGGGCTATGACATTCCAGACCAGGTAAAGTACAAAGAGAAGATAGTGTTCAACTTGGACGCGCACCAGCTAATCTGCGCGCTGTTGTTCGGAGGCGGCGCAGTTATTGCTTACGGGCTGCCGGTTCAGGGCGAGCTGAAGCTCATTGCTCCTGGCGTCATCGTGCTGATTGGAATCGGCTTCGTTTTTCTCAGGCTTGAGAACATGATTCTCATTCGCGTGGCGTTCTTCAATGAAACGCGTTTCAGGAGTTTTGTCAGATGGGTTCTCAGGAAGGCTCTCAGAAAGAATATCGACGCTAACAAGGAGTTCAAGGAGAGGGTAATCCAAGTCAAGGGGATTGAGCGGCGCACTTTTATCCTAGGCAACGAAGAGATCCGCGCGGTGCTGAGAATAACGCCGCTCAACTTCGCCCTTTTCGATGACGACAGAAAGAAGTCGCTCATCAGCAACTACCGCGAATTCCTTAACCACCTCACCTACCCTGTCGAAATGGTAATACGAACCACAAGCGTCGGCTTGGGCGACTATTATACTGCGTACGAAAAGGGCGCGAAGGGGCTGGCAAATGAGTCTTTCAACGAGCTCTATCAGGACTTCAAAAAGACGGAAACAGCATTTCTCGAAAAGAACGACACAAAGGAGAGGGGCTATTTTCTGGTCATTTCGTTCTGGACAAACTCAAAAGACCTTGAAGAATCGTTCGGAAAGCTTGACGAGCGCGTGGAGATAGTCAAAGAAAAACTTTGCGATTGCGGGATTGTCGGCGAGAGGCTCAAGGGTGAGAAACTTTTCCCGTTCATCGTTTCGTACTTCATAGCCGAGGAAAAAAGAGGTGAGAAAGATGGAGGAAAACAAAAACCAGCAGGAGGAGGAAAAAACGCCGGAACAGAAGGAGCTGGAGGAAAAGGAGAAGGAAGCAAAGGAGGACAAGGTGGCGCAGGAAAACCTGAAGGCGCTCGTACCAAAAACAATAGAGTTGAGCCCAACGGCCATAAAGATCAACGACACGTACCACAGCATCCTAAAGGCGAAAGGCTACCCGCGGCGGGTTGAGGACGGCTGGCTTCAGTCGTTCATGAGCAAAAATGACGCTTATGACATTTCGATTCACGTAGAACCATCCGGCATAAACGAAACTCTCGCGTTCCTGCACAACCAGATTATCCGGCAAACTTCCGATCTCATCGCTTCGACAGCAAAAGGCACGCCGAACCCCTCGCTCGAAATCAAGCTCTCGGACACGAAGAAGCTTCACGACGCGTTGTACAAGGGCGAGGAAAAAATGTTCAACGTGTCGCTCTACATCAACAACAAGGCGCGGGACAAGAAAACGCTTAACATGCTCCTGGAAAAATGCCGCGCCAACCTGAATTCGCTCCTAATAATTCCCGAGCAGGTAGAATACAATGTCGTGGACGGGCTGATTTCCGCCCTGCCAATCGGAGTTGACAAGATGAGGGAGCAGCGCGAGTTCACGACAAGCGCTTTGGCTGCGACCTTCCCGTTTCTCTCAACCAGCTCGCCAGATAAGACAGGCATCCTGTTTGCGCATGAAGAGGATAGCAAGACGCCGATTTTCATAGACTTCGGATCAATGAGCAACAAGCACTTTTTCATAATAGGGATTACCGGATCTGGCAAGAGCTATGCCGCGAAATATCTCATGATGCAGGCGCTCATTGCCGAAAACCCCAGAATTTACATACTCGACCCAAACGCGGAATACAGCGACCTCTGCCAAGAGCTGGGCGGAGAGAACATTGAACTCTCCAGATACTCGCAGAACTGCATAAACGTCTTTGATCTGGCTGGCGAGGATTTTGGCGACAAGCTCCTCAGCCTCCTGTCTGTTTTCGACATAATCACGGGCGGATTGTCGGAAGCGCAGAAGGGCGTGCTTAACGACGTGCTGCCGCGTGCTTATGCAAAGAAGGAAATACGCCAGGATGACGCTTCGAGCTGGGGAAAGGAGCCGCCCACGTTCGGCGAAGTGTTCGCCGAGATACGCGATTTCCTCAGAAGGTACTCAAAGAAAAGTTCGCAGGGCTCGCAGGACTTGCGCAGGAGCGCCGAAGTCCTGATGAATAGGGTCGGTATGTACACGAAACCCGGTTTCTTCAGCTTTCTCGACAAGCAAAGCAAGCTCAACATGGGCAAGAGGATGATGAACTTTGACCTGTCCGCCCTGCCCGCTGCAGTAAAACCTGTCGTGATGTTCTCCGTGATGGATCTGATAGCCCGCGAAATAAAACGGGACAAGGAGCCGAAAATCTTCCTGATTGACGAGGGATGGGCGCTCCTGAAAAGCAAGGAAACAGCGAACTACCTGCTCGACTTCATCAAGACTTCCAGGAAGTTCGGCGCTTCAATCGGCTTCATAAGCCAGGAGATAGAGGACCTGATGGAAAGCGAAAGCGGAAGGTCAATTTTGAACATGACTTCGACAAAGATACTCATGAAGCAGAATTCGAGCAACATTGACCTCATCCACCGGAACATGAGGCTCAACGAGCACGAGCGGGATTTCCTGCTCAGGTGCAAGAAGGGCCATGGCCTGCTCATCACCGAGCGCGGCCATTACAAGTTCTTCACGTTCGCATCGCCGAAAATGCACGGGTTCATAACAACCGATCCAAAGGAGATTTCGGACCCTAAAAGAAGGGAAGCGATGGAGAAGAAACTCAAACAAAACGAGGAGATGAGACGCCTGGCGGAAACCGCAAGCAGGGTGGCTGCCGAGGAGAAAGACCCGCTGCGCGAACTTGGCATAAACGAACGGTTCTTTTTGGCAAGGGAACTGAACAAGAAACAAACTGAACTCTTGATTGAAAGGGAGAAGTTTGAAGCACACGAAGTGGTAGGGCTGGGGAGAAAAGGAAGAAAGATGAAGGTGTTCGTGAGGCTTGGGAAAGGCGAGGGATTCGACCACTTCGCTCTCCGCAAGCTGATTGAGCGGGAGCTAAAGGCAAGGAACGTGGCTTACACTCCTTTCATGAGCGAGAAGCCGGACATCGTTTTCAATACTGGAAAAGCTGACGCATGTTTTGAAATTGAAACTGGAAAGAACAAGAAGAAGCAGGTAGAGGAGAAGATGAAAAGGCTGGAAAAGGAGTACGGTGTCCACTTCATCGTTGTTACGAAATGGAAACTGAAACGGAAGTACCGTGATTTCAAGAGTGTGATAAGCCGAGCGGAAGTGATAGAGGAGCTCGACAAACTATTCAAGTAGCCGCACAGTATAATTCGCCCCTGCGACTTGCTGCGCAGATCAACGTTCTGGCTGCCAGAACTCGCGATTTCAAAGGAATCGGTGCGTCCCGGTTGTTTATAAAGGACGGGACGCAATTTGAGTTGCGTCCCGCGCTTCGGATTAAGCGAACTGCGGATAGTTTAAATTATGGCAGAGTGATAACGAACTCATGAGGTTTTGTCGTGGGAAGCAGGTTTGAGAATCTTTGGACGTGTGTCAAATCCGAGCAGAACGAAGCCAGGGAGAACTTTTTCACTGAGCTGTTCGCGCTGTTGCTCACCTCAAACAAAAAGCTCTGCGGAGAGTTCGTGTATTTGTTGTTTGATAAGAAAGAATCGGAGTCTATGACGGAACAGGAGTTTTTTGTTGAAACACAACTGTCATTTGAAGACGGAAGACCCGACATGCTGGTTAGAAACAAAGATTACTTTGTTGTTTTTGAGCATAAGGTAGGCGCTGAGCGAGGAGAGATGCAACTCGAAAGATATGTTAAGATTTTGGAAAAGAACAAAGGGGATCGGAAAGCAATGTTGGTTTATATTGATATTGAAGTTCCTGAAGATTTGGAGATAGGCGAAATTTGCAAACAGAAAGAGATTGGTTTTGGAAAATTCAGTTGGAAACAAATATGGGGAATGTTAAAAAAGTTGGAGAAGGAAAACAAGAAGACTTTTGATCCCGCATTTAAGGTTCTGTTGAAAGAGTTTTATAGATATATGGAGGTGCAAGGTATGGACGAATTTGAAGGATTTAGTATCCGTGATTTAGGGGTATGGGGTGAGTTCCGACCTGTTGTCGTGAAGATGATGAAAATTTTGGAGGCTTTGAAAGAGCAGTTGCCAAAAAACTTCGAAACTGGGCTGTTAGGAAAAGTGGATAACAAGGTAAATTATTATGGGTGCGGAATAAAGAAAAATGGGCGGGACTTGGTTTGGGTTGGCTTCGTAGATGGTGACGAAATGTCCGGGATAAATCTGATTGTTCAGGTTACTAAGGACAAGGAATTGCTAGTGAACGCAGACCAGCTTTTACGAAGAGGATTTAAACATGACAATAATTGGGGCGGACTAAGTCGGATTGAATCGCTATTTAAACTGGCCCCACCAAACCTTGACAAGGACGAACAGAAAAATAAGATAATAAACTTCTACCTTGACGGGATAAAGCAGGTTACGGATTGCATGAAACGCTAGCTTTTTTCGACTTTTTGCCCCGTGCTTTTTCATGGATTAGTTTTGATTCCAAATATTTCTTCTGCCAACACTAGAACATCATGCACGTCGCCTTCCAGGTATTTTTGGAAGTTGGGGTTCTTGCTTTTCCATAGCTCGTAAATCGTTCTGCCCTTGTCTGCCGAAGTAGTTCCCTGCGCCAGCTCTTTTACCCTCATCAGGTCTAGGTGCCTGAACATTTCGTGGTTTACCGCGCTTTGAAGAGATTTGTACTTTGCCGGAGCCTTGTCGTGTTCCGCAATGGCAAACCTTAGGGGGTGCATTAGGTCAAGGATGTAGGCGCGAGTGCACGCATCTTTGAGCGCCCAGTACTCTTTAGGGAAAGCGTTAACTTTTCCCAGCTTCTTGTTGTAGTCATCATACCATTTCAGCTTAAGGTTTAGGAGAGGGAAATCATAGCCTGAAATATTGTACCCCAAGAGCACTAATGGTTTTACTACGTTCATGTATTTTGCTGCCTCGTTCATCAGCTCTATTTCTGCCTCGTCAGAATCATCCTTTAAAGTGAAAATTTCAGACTCAATCTTATAACCAACCCGTCTGGACACGCCTATCCCAAGAAGCCGCTCGCCTGTCAAGAAGTCGTCGCCCTCCAAGATCTTCGTCTCCAAATCAATGGAAACAACCCTAAACCAGTTCTCCCTAACCAAGTCAATAATGGACTGGGTGAAAGAGTTGTAATCCAGCTTTTTTGTATCGTAAGCCATATAACACACTTTTCCAGATTAAAGTTTCGTTTTCTTTATTTCATCCATCTTCTGATATAGAAGCCTATCGAATTGCACACCAGAAATCTCCAACTGTTTGCAGATTTTGTCTAAAACTTCATGTTCGACTTCTTCATATAGCTCCTTCTTCTCCGCAAATCCCCTCGGTAGTTTTATTCCAACTTTCTTGAAGATTGATGCAACTCTTGTGTCAAAAGCAACTGCGTTCTCGAGCACTCCCAACGTCATTAAAAAGTCTCTTGCGCTCTTGTGCTTCATGTATCTGAAAGTCCCGATAATGCTGCCTATCTTTAGTTTATCAGAGTCAAGTTCGCTAACCTGTTTTATCATGTTTTTTGGTCCGCCCTTGAAAGTTTTTAGTATTCTGAAATTGTACGTCAAAAACTTAGCCTTATTAGCATAATACCTCGTCCCTAGTCGGTATAGTGTCTTCTGGATAATTTCCCTGACCTTTTCCTCGTTCTTTATCCTTTTCAATCTGTTATAAGAGAGAACTTTATAGAACCAGTTTTCTAACCTTTTGTTATCCTCCATTTTCTCAACTGACGCAGAAGAACCTACGACCATGGCCTGCCTAACCACAGTAAGCCAAATTTCATTATTATCCATTGTCTTCCAATTGTCTTTTGTAGGAACCTCTGTCTTGCTAAGAAAAAGGTCGCGTATCTTCTTGAATTTCTTCAAATGCTGTTCGCCTATTTTTAATTCAGTTACTTCAACCATTCAAATCAGCCCAGCTAACTCGCTTATATTATTCAGCTCATAGTCCGCTTTAAGCCCTTTTACTTTGGGCCATTTTATCTCTTCATCTTCTCCCCATTTTGCCAATGCGGCTTTCATGCCTGCATCCTGGGCTCCTTTAACATCCCTGCCGATGGAATCCCCAACCATGAGCACTTCATCAGGCTTGACGCCAAATGCTTCGATAGCTTTCAGAAATGGAAGCTTGCTTGGTTTCAGTTCTCCCGTATCATCAAAAGTGATTACAACGCTGAAAATTCCGTATAATCCGAGTTTCCTGAGCCTATTTTCGGCTTTGATTTTTGGTGCATCGCTGAGTATGCCCAGAATTATTCCTTTTTCTTTTAGCTTGAGGAGTGTTTCCTTGATTTTAGGATATGGTTTGAGGTGCTTCTTTCTCTCGCCCAAATATGCGAGTATTGCGGCTTCTAGCAGTTCTCTGTCTTCCTTGCCCGTTTTGCTTTTGATGAACTTTTCAAAGGCAGTGTTGTTGTCTATCCCTTCCTGCCAATAACACTGAAACAATTCCTTGAAGCACTGATCTTCATCCATGTTTAAGCCGGATTTTATCATTGCTTTGGCTGCTGCGCGGGTTGCTTCGCGCTTCATGCTAACAAAATCCGTAAGGGTGTTGTCCAGGTCGAAAAGGATTGCTTTCAGACAGTTGTTCATGTGGATTCTCAGCTCGCACTTTGTTGAATCAATTGATTCAGTTCTACTCTAAGAGTTTTCTTTACGTAATCTCGAAGCAGGCACTTATCCCTTTCTGTTGATTTTTGCTGGCATTCGAGATCAACGCTTATTATCGATACATCCAACTCTTTATTCAAGTGCAAAATTGGGTTAAGCCTAAAGTGAGGATTTTTACGGTTGTCCCACATGTCGTCCTTATCGTTAGCAACGATTAGAGCGCATTTGTCACTGGTTTTAGCCAATGAATAGCAGATTATCTGGTAATAATCGGATGATCCGGGTTGTAGTTTGTATTTAACATCCAGGGGTATGCACAAACCCTTTGCTTTGTTTTGGAGTAAAATATCAGGCATTATCTTCGGGGGCGTCATGTCTGACCCGGCCTTTACCAACAAATCGCTACTTTTGTTTTGGAGAAGAACCTCCCAGCCATCTTTATCCCAGCCCTCTTCTGAATTTATCTCTCGGATGATCTCTGAAACAAAGCATTCGAAAACCCAATTCATGTCTACTAGGAAGTTTACGCCCACCCTATTTTTTTCAGAATCGTCAGCTCTGAAGCTACTGTAAACATTTTCAGAAATTATCAACTGAGCCAGTTGAAGCATGAACGCATAATGCTGGTTTAACCTATTGCGCGGCAATCTCCTCAACTCGCTTAGCGTTACTGGTTTGTACGATACCTGCTCACTCAAATCCATTGCAAACCGATTCAATTCGCTTTGAATTGTCGTAAAGCCCCTCGAACTTTTTTTGACCCAGCTTGGAAGGCGGTGCATGAGTCGGTTTATGCAGTACAGAATAACTTGATTCTCAAGGATATCATAGGTAAGTTCGTCATACTGACAGTAAATTCGGCTCTTGTCGCTGAAGTTCGACTGTTCGTTCTTTATGAAATCTATCTGCCCGCGGAGGCGTCTGAGGTTACCTTCTTCGGTTACATAGCGCTTAGCCAATCCGATCTTAAGTATTTTTTTTACTTCTTTCGAAAAAAGAAACACAACAAGCGGGAAGAAATGAAAGCCTGGTGGAAGTTCGACCTGAACATCCGGATCGAAAAATATCTTTTCTTCGATTTTCTCGCGATATTGGAGGTATTCTAACATCTCGGCTAAGTCGGAATCAACTTTCTGGCTGACTTGAATTGTCATGCCCGAAGGCAGTTGAACGATGCCAACAAATGAACTGGGTTTTATTTCGTACTCTCCATCCGCGCAGGGGTATACCTCCAGACGCTTTTTCAGTTTATCTCGCGTGTAATCCAAGTCGCCTTTAACGAGCTCTTGGTTTTGTTGGTGAACTCGTTGGGCTGGACCATACTCGCGTACCGTCACAACTTGACAGACTGGTTTATTGCCCATATTCACCAAACCACATCTTCACTGTAGCATCTTCCTTAAACTCGTCTCGCATAAGACCGCTAAGCATCTCACCAAGCTGATCATGATCGAAGAAATAGTACTCTTCGAGCAAGGGAATTAGTTTTCTCCCCCACACCGCGGCGACACCTTCCTCGTCAATGCCTTTTTTCATAAAGAATGCGTGACCTAGGGCTTTCTCGCGCCCCAGCTCTCTGTTTTCTTTTATCTTTTCGTTTATTCTGCTCAGAACCTTGCAGAGCAGTTCAACATAGTCTTTTTTCAGCTTGGAGTTTTCCGAATCAGACAGCCATTTTTCAAGGTAAAATCCGTTTTCGTCTTGTTGCTCCGTGATTATTCTGGGCGGTGTTTCTTCAAAAATAAAGCGTCTTCGTAGAGCTATGTCCAAGTGAGCGATACTGGAATCAGCTGTGTTCATAGTGCCAACGATATAGAGGTTTTTGGGTACGCCAAAGCGCGCCCTAGAATATGGAAGAATGGCGCTAAGTTCTTCATCAGAGCCTAATCGCTTATTGTCCTCTATCAGCGTTATTAGCTCCCCAAACACCTTGGATATGTTTGCGCGGTTAATCTCGTCTATAATTAAGACAAATCTCTTCTTTTCGTTAAGGTTTTCGAACAACTTCTGTCGCGTATCTTTCGGCATCCTAAAATACTCCTCGAATAGATTTGCATTCTCGGTATCTATCTGTACTGAAAAATCGTTGATGGATTTTTCTGTCCCTTCCCCAACGTCTATTTTCCACCAATCGCGCCCATTAATACTTGGACGGATCTGAAATTCTTTAGCGATTACATTAGACGCCGCAGTACTCGGAGCATACGCGACGCCGTCTAACAGTACTTTGTCTTTTATTGGATCATACGTCGCAGTGAAAGTCTTACTTTTGTACTTGCCTATAACCTTCTTCAGTCTAGACGGCTGATCTGGCATCACCGCAGAAAGTGCACGAAGACACATCTCTTTGAATATGCCATCCCGCCGGATTATTCTACCATCTTCGTTTGGTCTAAATCCCTCAACAAAATCCTCGTAAGCGAGCGAGGGATGAAAAGTTACGAACTCGATCTGTCCGTTTTCACATAACTTTTCATAGTCTTTGTCTATATTTTTTTCATCCATAATCACACCTCTATTCAAAAACTTTTATGATTGCACCATCCCTCAGAACTTTCCCGTAGTGCTTTAGAAACTCACGTAACCTTCCTTCAAATGAGGAATCGGCTTTCTCCCACTTGATGGTCTGGTTGAGAACATCTTCCGTTTCCGTACCTGTTAGTCCTTCTCTTGCATATCTCGAATACTGCTCTGGTGTCATATTCTTATAACCAATAAATTTACTGGGTCCAAATTTCCCTAAAGCCCTCGAATAGTACCAATGTTTAAACTGACTTAGCTTGTCAACAAGACCAGTTTCCCATCGTTTACTAGATTCCATTGCCTGATTGAAAACTTGAATATTCGCTCTTACTTCTTCAGCATCTTTAACTAGTTCAAAGCTTGGCTCTTGGTTAGTCCTAAGAGAGGGCGTAAACACTATGGTGGCAACCGCTTTTTCTCTTGTTTTGAATGTCTTCCCTGTTCCAGGTGGACCGTAGAGAATGAGGTTCAAACTTTCCTTTCCAACTGGAGGCGTACCTTCTCCGTCGGACCTACTTTCAGAGCCGACATAAGTTCTGAGCAATGGAAACAGTATCCGGAGAGCTTTCAGCGCATCGTCTTTCAAAAGCTCAACTGTTTTTTTGGATAGATAATTCTCTTTCTTATTGCCCTTGAGTAGAGCGATATGGATGCGCGGATTGGTCACAAGGTTGCTCAAGCGCTTGCTGAAATATTCGTTCCAATTTAAGGGTTTGTAGCCGCGCAATTCAGTCGTAATGTAAAAATCCTCACGTGCACTAGGCACTATGCCACAGGAGCCCTCCGTTTTACCTTCTTCGTCTTCGGTTTTCTTGTCGTCGTAGATCACAAGACTACCTGCGCGCTCGAGTTCACTCTTGAACTCGCCACGGCTCTTTTCGTCTTGGAGCAGTTTGAGAAATCTGCTTTTTCCATCACGTTCCTTGCTATCCGTAGCGATGAAACCAATAGAGTAGTATACCTGCACACGGTCTTCAGAAAAGACCAGCTCTATTTCGAAAGAGTTGTAGTTCGCAGGGCTCACGCGTGTTTTATAGTAGAATGAAAGAGTGATCCGATTTCTGAAGTATAAATTGCCATCAGAAAAATATTGACCTCCCCCGGAAGGAAGTTCGCTTGCTTTCAAATCCTCCTCACCTAAAGAACTTTGGATATAATGGGCTGCTTTATTGAGGTCTGCGAAGATATGCTGAACTTGCTTTGAAAAGTCCAAACGCGTGTGGCAGTACTCGCGTAATATGCTGCGGTAGTTAGTTGGGCTAGTTGGCAATGATTGAAGAAGCTTTTCGAATCCAGCCTTGTCCCCCGATTTAAGGTGAGTCATAAGTAATTTGTAATAGTCTTTGAGACCTTTTTCCTGCTCAAGCGTGCCTGCCTTCCGTAGAGTCTGGCGAAGATAATCATCGTTATTACCGATCTCATCACTGAGCTGCATCAAACGCTCAACCTGCTTGTAATCGATATCGCCCAAGATAGCTCCAAGTGTTTTGTTCCCGAAATTTTCGTCTATTTCGTTTGGCATTGGTAGACACCGTTTGATTAATATTTTGCTTCTAAAAGTTCGCGATCTAGCTTCTTCAGCAGATCGATTATTTCGCTCCAATCAGAGTCGTTCATACGCCTAGGTTCCTTCGCTAGGTAAAGGAACACTATATCTTTCAAACCCTTAATGTAATGGGTACTTGACCATTCAATTAATTTGTTGTCTAAACCAAGCAAACTGCACAGTCTTTCGCTGTTTTTTTGCAGGTGTGCGATTCGCTTTCTGAAATCGTTCTCTTCAGCTTTTCTGAACGGCCATGGTTGAACGTATAACGAGAGGGAGTTTCCGGAAGATGGTGACTGTACTCCAAAAATAAATTTTTTTGCTGGGTCTGAAATTTCGATATAGGGTATTTTGCGGTTATGTTCGACATCTTTGTAGATTTCTCCTGAGAACTCATTTTTTCTTTCCTTTAGAATAGAAAGAAAATGCTCAAAAACATTCTGCAGATCGATAGCTACTGATTCTGAATTCGTTTGATTTGAAGATGCAGATAAAGTGTCGATGATGGTTATAGCGCGTTCTCTTGTTTTGAATGTTTTTCCCGTGCCAGGAGGGCCATAAAGAATGACATTTAAGCTTTCAATCTCACTACTATTACTCGATTTTGTTGGGATGGATGTGGGCTTTTTTTCGTTTTTAAGTTCCTCGTCTTTGTCAATTCGGTTGAATAATTGATCTATTTCAATATTTATCGGAACTTCTGGGTGTAAAGGAGCACCGAAATAAGAGAAATAAAACTTTTTGAACTCCTCGAATTGTTCTGTAAACTCAACATAGTCTTTTGACTTATTAAAACCAAAAAATTCAAGCCCAGTTTTAACGCAATTGTTTTTTAACGGAAATTTGTTAATATGCATCCATCCAAATAATTCCTGCAATGTATTGTCTGCACCTATTTGTTCTATCCAATTAAAACTAAAATCTTGCGCGTTATTCATCTCCGATATTATTTTTTTGATCTCGTGAGGATTGTTGCGTTTTGCGATTCCATTGGCAACATTACCATTTCGTGAATTTCCAGAGTTCGTTAATAAAAGCAACTGTCTTATTTTCTCTCTTAGTTTCTCGGTATCGTTTTCTTTTAGTACTTCGTTCACTTGTTGTTGGATCTGCTTCAATGTTTCTCTACAATCCTCAAAATCAAACATTTCTCCTTTACTATGCTCAAACCAAGCAACGTTCTGTTTACCAATAATTTTCCACTCCTGCAAGATTTTTTTCTGCTTTTCGTTTAATTCCATGGATTTGCCTCACAGTCTCGCAATCTTTCCCGCATCAGTCAACCGTAGTCCTTCTTCCGTAGTAATCAAATCCATGTCCTTCAATTCATCAATCGCGCGATAGACCATGGCGGGAGATAGCGAACCGTCCAATTTGTCCGCCAGATCCTTGATGCTTTCAAACTTGCTCGTCTCAATCTTTTCAAGCAGGGTTTTCTGGCTGTCAGTCAGCCTAAATGACAAGCGCGGGAGCCAAACAATCGCTTTCTTATCCTCTTCCGGGTTGTAGGCTATTTTCTTCACCAAATCATGGCGCGCATATGCTGCAAACAGCAGCCCTATAGCCTTGGTTTTGCGCCCGCCGGTGATATTCACGTAAATTTCGTCTTCCTTGGGCTGCATGTCTATTACTTCGACGCACTTTCGGGCAACGCCCACAATGTCGTAAACATCAGTCTTTACTTCCTTGATATCAATCACTTTGCCCAGGGATTCGCGTATGAGCTGTAGGCTCTCGGACTGCTCCTTATCCGGTTCTTTATCTATTATCAGTATAAGGCGGTCAGGCCCAAGCCTCGTAGACGCAAGAAGCACTGGCTCGGGACTGTAAACCGTAGCTATTAGCACCTTTTTTCCCATTACTCCCACGTCTTTTACTTCTGAATCAGGGTTTATATCCGTTTCCATCTGAAATGCACCTCTTTTGACTCTTTTGGTAATATTCCATCATATCTCATAATGATATACCATTTAGTAGAAAACTATATTAAATCAACCACTGTAATTGAAACAGGTGAGTATGATGTACGCGAAGATGATGCAGGATATAACGGAAAAAGGCGGGCTGCCATGGGTGCGCACTGGCGAAAGAGTCTACAGATATGCGGTTTTCCCGGTCCCTGAGGCGCTATGGAGGAGAACCGGGGAGCGCGAAATGCGACTGGTGGCAAAGGAGAGGTGGGATGGAAGCGTGTTTACAAAGATGATTTTTGTCGCGCTGAACAACAAGAAAAAGGTCACATCCATGGCTCCAGCGGGTAGGGATTACGCGACAAAAAAGGAGTTTGAGATGATGTTCGGTGAACTGAAAAAAGGGTTGGAAGGGGACTTGGGGATGGCAGTGTGTTTGGAAATGAACATGACGGGCCAGAGGAATTTTGAGGAAACAGGGCAGGAAAATGAGTTTGAGATAACGAGCTCAAAAAATGAGGCGGGATGATGGGAGAGGATAATTTGGTAACGGATGAATTAAGGGAGAAGATCAGGAGAGCGCACTGGAAAGAAACTACGTGCGGAGGAAAAATCCCGCTGCATTCCTACATTACTATTTACAAACATAAGGAGGATGCGGAACTGGTAAAAGAACTCGTTGATTTGATTGAGAAGCACGGGTATGACGGCTATTTTTATAAGGCGAAGTTTAGGTATCTGAACTTGGACGACTACAAGTACTGGCATTATGAAGATTTGGTGAATCGGGAAAAAATTAGGTGATTTTATGGATAGCACGATCGAACCGCTTGTTTTCTACGACGTAAGAAACGAAGCCATCGAGCTTGCAAGGGCTTCCTGTCTGGAGGAGTTCATCTCCATCGTTTGCGACGATGACATGAATCAGCTCCAAGAGTCGTTCTTCAGGACATTGAAGCAAGGAAAGATCAGCGAATGGCTCAAAAAAAGCGGCTACAGCGAGATGGAACAGGTACTGTCCAAATTCAAATACTCCGATAGGGGGGATTATGCCATGGCGGCAAAAATCGTGTTTGACTCGCTTTACAAATCATTGCCAGATTTCTCGCAGGTTGTTGGATTTCAGGTGATAAAAAATGAAATAATCAATAATGTATTCGCATCGGAAACTTGGAAAGAAGGCGCAGGCAATTCCGAAGGGGCGGCAATACTCCTTTATGGTCCGCCTGGATGCGGGAAAACCTATTTTGCGAGGTCGGTTGCCGGGCAGACGAAAAGAATTTTCCTGAACAAAAGCGCGGCTGAACTCGCACGCTGGAGTTCAGGTACAATGATAAGTTCATGCTTCAATATTGCGCGGAAAATCGGCAATTCCGTGCTTTTTATTGACGAAATAGACGCTATCGGAGAAGTGAGAACAATGGCGCGTATGGAATACCTGACCATAAAGCTGCTGACCGAGCTTGACGGAGGAGAACCAAATATGGGAGTTCTGGTAATCGGAGCTACGAACTACCCTTGGAACATGGATCCAGTGCTGATGCGCAGCGGAAGGTTTGATTCGAATTTCTACGTCCCCACTCCGAGCTATGAAGATAGAATACAGTTGTTTGAGTTTTATAGCAAAAAGTTTCCAAACTCAGAAGATGTAGACTTCGAAAAGCTGGCGCAAAATACCCGGTTCTACTCGCACTCTGACATAAAACTCGCGTGCACCGAAGCGCTGAGGATTGCGTTTAGGAGGACTGCCAGCACTACGGACAGGCAAAAAGTTGCGCAAGAAGACTACGCGAATGCGCTGAAGAAAATCAATCCGATTTCGATAATTTGGTTCAAGCATGCGGCGAGCCTTTACTTTGATAAAGAATTCGGAGAAGCGTTCAAGCCGATGATGGAACAGGTAAAGGAATTCAAGGAACACTACGATAAGAAAAACGATTCCTCGTTTTTGTAGAAATATTTGTGGATAAGGTGGCACTATGGAAAAATTAGGCAACAATAAAGCAAAGCACTCGAAAGTTAAATCCTCTGTTGCAAAAGCGCACAGTAACCAAAAAATTAAGCGGTTCTCGGGATTGCTGACAAAAGCCCCGTCTAGCAGTCCAAAGGTTTACTATGCAGAAATACGTTATGCGCGAGGATATGAATATTTCAACTTACATAAATGGAATAACGCTCTCCGAGACTTTCTCGAAGTCGCCAGACTTACCCCTAGGCGGCGGGATGCGCACTGTTGCGCTGGAGTCGCTTATCTCATCCTAAAAAAATACAGAAAAGCGATTGTAGAGTTCAGCAAAGAAATAACACTCCGACCTGGTGATTGGCATGCGTACAACAACAGAGCGAACGCTTACAACAAAATTGGGAGGCATGACCTTGCCCTAAAAGATTGCGAAAGCGCATTGAAACGTGGAGCCGAGGAACGATTCGTGAGATACAACCGCGATTTGGCGCGGAAGTTTGGGGAAATTGAAGAATAAGGTGAAGAATATGGATAAGAAAAATGGGATAACGTTGATAATCGGAGGGAACGCGAGTGGCAAAACTCGGCTGCTGAAAGAGTTGAGGGAGATTGCAGGCGGAAATGCTGAATATTACAATTACCGCGAAACCGAGGATTTGCTCGCGCAGGAAATGGATAAGGAAAAATTCAGCACACTTTTGGTTGATGAGCCGTTTATCACGGGGCAGATTGGCGGAAAGCCAATTGCCAAGTTCATCATGCAACTGGCAAAGAAAAGAAAGGTAGTGGTGGCAACCTCTTTTGATGGCGCAGAGTTTCTCTTTTCAGCTGCGGGAGATTTGAAGTTGGAAATATTTTACATGTCGTATTGGCACGCGAGGTGATGTTTATGGACACTGAAAGTAAAGAGGATCTTGAAGCTGAAGCAATAAAATTCTACAAAAAACACTACAAAACGTGGGACGAAGAACCAGGAATAAAAGCAGAACCTGGGGCAAAAAACCAAAGAAATCTATTATTCTGGTGTATTGCAGGCGAGGTAAACGCAACTTACGGGGTAGTTTGGTTTTATGAAACAAAAGAAACGCTATTGGGCAAAATACGCAATAGCCATAGGCCACATCACCTATCTTCCGTCCTATCTCTGGGTGAGAAAAAGGAAGTGGCAAAAAAATTCCCTAGCAAATGTGATAAGTGCGGTTTCCATCGTTTTTTTGGCATCAGGGTAGAGGAAACGTCAATCGGGCATGACATAATAATTTTCTGCCCCTGTTGCAAGGCGGATTTGATAGATGCGTCAATAGGCGACCCGTAGGGTGATGTTTATGGTTGATGTGAGATATTATGAAAATCGGAAGCTGCTGAAGGACAATGGCGCGGCGCTGAAGTCCCTGGAAGCAGAACTTGAGAAGAATGACTTTCGTATTTCACAATCATGGGGAGGCAAGCGTTTTTTCCTCCACCGGTATGGCAAAGGGCTTTTTGGAACCGGACTCTTTCCAACGGGGCACGAGATGGCAGAGCTCAGCTTTTCAGGCCGCAAGATTGTAATCCGCACGAATGATAGGTGTGAGGATGAGGATGTTGCCGCGCTAACTCCAATTCTCAAGGAATTCGAACAAAAGCACGGCGTTCCCTGTGTTGTTGAATGAAAGTCCCTGAGGAGTAGGGATATGGGTGAAAATTATGGATAAGAAAAATGAAATAACGCTGATAATCGGCGGGAGCGCGAGCGGGAAAACCAGATTGCTTAAAGCAATGAAGGAAGCGGCTGGGGAAAACGCGGAATATTATTATTGCAATATAGAAGAAAAACTTCCGCAGATTAATGGAGGTTCCTGCGCGCTTCTTTTGGATGAGCCGTTTGGCTGTCTTGATGCCAAGCCGGTTGCGGCACGCATTGGGCGATTGGCAAGAAAAAGAAAAGTAGTCGTGGCGACCGCCCTTTCGGAAGCGCGGGAATTCGGCTGGGATAAAGCGGAACTGAATGTAATAGAGCTGAAAGGGCATGAAATCACGTCCGAGCGAATGAGCGTCATTTGGCAGGGCGTTTCAATTGTTGAGAGGGAAAAATCGCTTTTTAGAGCCACTGATATCGGATACCTTGAAGACGTGAAGAAAGAGATTGAAGAGCGCGGAGTGAATGTGAACGCCCGTGATTTGGGACTGAGAACCCTGCTGCATTATGCAGATAAACCGGAGATAGCGGAGTATCTGATAAAAAAAGGGGCGATGGTTGATGCAAGAGATTCTTTTGGCGCAACTCCGCTCTACGATGCTGCGTTCGGAGGAAAAGCTGGAGTAGTAAGAGTTCTACTGAAGCATGGAGCCGATCCAAACGCAAAGGGACCTGGAAGGAGTACACCACTGCATGAAGTGTGCCATATGTCTGACGTAAAAATGAAAGGTGCAGATTATTTGGAAGTTGCGAAACTACTAGTTAAGGCAGGCGCTGATGTAAACGCAAGGAACAGTTGTGGGTATCCGCTGCTTTATTTTGCAAAAAACAAGAAAGTGATTAAATTCCTGAAAAAGCACGGGGCAAAAGCCAATAAAAGCAGAGCTAGTAAAGATAAACACCGGTGAAACGGCATGAAACTTTCAGACCTAAACAAAGAGCAACTCGCAGCCGCCACGCACGACGGCAATGTTTTCGTATTGGGCAATCCGGGAACCGGCAAGACCAAGCTCATAACTGGCCGCGTGCTTCACCTGCTGGAAAAGGGAGTCGCGCCCGAAGACATCCTTTGCATGACATTCACCATAAAAGCAACGGATCAATTGCGCGAAAAGCTTAATGAAAACCTTGGCAAGGAGCACCCAGAAGTGAATGATGTGTGTGTGGAAACATTCCACTCCTTTTCCTTCAATTCCGTGAAGCCATTTCTGGAACAGCAAGGAGTAAAGACTAACGTGCTCAGGGAAGGAATGCAGCGGTTCCTGCTTTTCAAAACAATAAAGAAGCTGGACATATTTGACTATTCTGACGAATATTTGGTGGAAATTGCAGCCGACTTCTCTTCTAAACTCTCTTATCTCAAATCATTCGGAGCCAAAAAGAACTACAGCGCAAAGGACATAATTGCCAAGCTCACCGAGTTATACGGGGAGAAAAAAGTAAAGCCGGAAGAAGAGAAAATTAAGGCGCTTGTGCCATACATTCCACGTATCCTGAAAGAATACGATGAGGAAAAGGCAAAGCACGGGATTGATTACACTGACATGCTCCTATTTTTCAAAGAACAACTTAACAAAGAACCGATGCATTTTGAGCACGTGATTGTTGACGAACTGCAGGATGCGAACGAATTGCAGGCGGATATTGTTCTCAAGCTCGCTGAAAAAGGCATCTACTTTGTTGTCGGCGACAGGAAGCAGAGTATTTTCCGCTTTCAGGGCGCGTCGGTCAACACTTTTCAGAGATTTAAGAAAAAGGCAAAGGAATTCGTGCTTGTGAAAAACTACCGTTCAACTGATGAAATTTTGCAGTATGCAAAGGAATACCTCATCCAGAAAACAGACTCGTACAAGGATGAACTGAAGGGGCTGTCAAGCGAGAAAAAGGGCAGCAAACCTGCCATCCTAAGCGCCGAAGGCGACACTTCTGTTGTGATTCATTTCATAGACAAGATGCTGAAGAAGCATGGAGAAGTTGCGATAATCGCGCTCAGGCATGCGCAGCTCAGGGAAGTTGCCGACATGCTTGATCTTCTTGGCAAGGAATACACCATAACCGGCACTCGAAACTCCACTTCAGAGTACACGAAAGAGTGCATCACTGACTTGATTAATGTGCTACTGAACAAGGATAAGGATAGTTTCCTGCGAGTATTGGCTTCGCCGTTTGTGAATGTCAGTTTCAGAGATGTGATTGAGCTAAAAGAGGAGATGGTTGAGAAAGACATAACCGACATAGAAAAACTCAGGGGAAAGCCGGTGCTAAAAGGCTTTTTTGCCATGTACGACCGATTCAAGGAAAGCAGCGCCACGATGTACAAATCCTTTGGCATTCTCTTTGACCAGTTTTTGCTCCCTTCTGCCTTGAGCCTGGGCAAGGATCAGTTCCTCACTACAAACGGCATCTACTCCTCTGTGCGCGAGTACTTTGAGGAAGCTGTTTTCACCAGGCACAATGACCTGATTGATTACATCTCCATTTCAAGCGAGATTTACGAGCTCGTAATCGGAGAAGAAGAGAGCAAGATAAAACTCTTCACAGTCCACTCGGCAAAAGGTAAGGAGTTTGAGTCGGTCATTTACATGCCGTCAAAAGGCGGAAGCGGTACAAAATTCATAGAATGGACTTTTGACGGGATGATTTTGCAGGACTATGACATAACCGAGGATTTGAATTTTGAGGAGTTCAAAGTGGATTTTGTTGCCATGACCAGGGCAATGAACGAGCTTACGGTCATAGGCAAGCCTACCTACTATTTGGAGGGAGTTTCTTCCAAGATTGATTCAACCGAGATACCAAATCTTGAGACATTGAATCCGGAAACGAACACGCAGTTATTCAACCTCTATTCGCATATTTTGCCTCTGCTTCAGGAGTGCAAATATGATTCCGCGATTACGGAGATAAACGGGCTGCGCAAAAAGAGGCCAATTGTTTTGGATTGGCTGCTGAAATACGCAGATGACCGAAGGCGCGCAAACAAGAGCTATTCCTACTCCTACTTCAAATCATTTTTAGATTGCCCTCGCAAGTTCCTTTTTACCCAATTGCTCGAGGTGAACGCCTTTGAGCCGAGCACAGGAGCGATGGATTTCGGCACTGCTGTGCACGATGCGCTTGAAACCATGAGCAAGAAAGGGACTGTTTCCTTAGACCACATAAAAGACAAGAAGGTCAGGGATGCAGTTGCAAACGCGTTCCTTTGTGAAGCCGAACTTTTGGAGAAGTTGAAGGCGGAAACCTCCAAGTTCGTGAGCGCGGAAGGAGATTACACAGTTCCTTTGTCTGAATTCCTTGGGAAGAAATGCGAAGGAAAGATACACGGGAAAGTTGACAAGATTTTCGAGGCCAACGGGAAGACGGTAATTGTTGACTATAAAACAAGCGCAGGCGGTGATGCGGACAGCAATCAGCTGCATCTTTACCGCTATCTTTACAGCACTGAGAAGAAGATTAAGGATATTGAGTCGATTCTTCCTTACTTCTACTTCGTTTATGTGCGCGACAATCCTGTTAAAAGCGAAAGTGGGCGCGGGCATAAAATTGCCGGTGCGCAAAGCGCCAAATACGCAGAGAAACTTCAAGAGATGCGCTCCGCTGTGGAGCAGATTGCGCTTGGAGATCCGGTTGTTTTTCTTTCAAAGAATGAAAAGGGATGCGACAGATGTCCCGCTAAATTGTTGTGTGAACGTTTAGAGTGGGAGAAGAGAGGGCAATCAGAGTAGGAATGTTAGAGATCCTGTGGCATCACCGTTGTTCTTTTGTTTGCTTTCGCACACTTGTACGCCTCGTCAAGCGTTTCCGCGAACTCAAAGTTGAATTAACAAATTGAGCCGCTTTGAGCTTTTACCCAGATCCAGTTTATCTGAGTTTTTTATCAGTTCAATGAATTCGTTTCTAGTTAACCCTGATAGATTTTTTTGAACGAGTTTGGCTGCCGGGATAATTTTTACTTTTTGGTGCTCTTCGGAGGATAGGGTAGCCACGTTTGGGATGAACCTATTCGTGATCGAAACATTATCTATCTCAATCTCATGAGGTTGATTCATGTTTATTCGACCAAATTCTGGTTGATTAATGTCCAAAAGAGCATAAAGCTCTGTTGGAAATGGATCGGTGCAAAGATCACTCATCTGATTCAGGCAGGGTAAAGCATAAAAAACAGAATTTGGTTTGGAACTTGCAAGATACGTTAAGATCCTATGCTGATCTCTTGTTACGTTTGTATTTATTTTGAATCTGAACTTGAACATATTGTGGGGTCTCGGTTCAATACCAAAAGGTCGCTTGAACTGGAAATATGAAATCATGCTGCTCGGAGCCAGTTTATGAACTATGCCGCAGTCCCATCCAACTCCTCGTTCTTCCTGAAGACTAGTGCCGACCCAGACGAGATTGCTTTGTTGTTGATAGTATCTAACAAAGTTGATCTCAAACGTTTTTTCTGTTATTCTTAAAGGCATAGACGACACCATATTAACGGAGTTTCTTACGAGGATAATCTTAAATCGTATACTGGTTAATCTCTGTATTATATTACAAATCCTGCTCCATAACTGTAGTTCTTTTGTTCGCTTTCGCACGCCTGCACGCGCTATCAAGCGTTTCAGCGACTTTTTTGTCGAGCGCTTCTATGAGTGAACCCGAAACGCGCATGCTATTTTCTTTTAGGTACACCTTCACGTTGTTTTTTGTTACAAAATTCATCTTATACACCCCTATTTTTTGAGCCCTAAGAACCTGACGGCTTTCGGAGCTATAGCCGGAGCCTGCCAGCCAGGAACCTCAACATCAAAAACTTCCAGAATCTTTTTCGCTTCCAAAAGCCGGACGTAATTTCGTATTTGCCGCTTAGTCCTTTCCGCTTTTTTCGCGAACTCCGCGTACAGATCGCTGAATGTCGCTTCGCCACCCGCTTTCTTGACTATTTCAAGAAGCCATTTTTCCTCGGTTGTCGGGCTGAGCTCGCTGAGATTGAACGGGAGTTTTTCAAGCGGCTCTTTCGTTTTCTTCAGACTGTGCTTCACCGCTTCGAGTCCTTCTGAAACGTCTTTTTGGTTGATTGATTTCGCTTTCCGGTTTTCAGCTATGTTCGCGGCTCTCCAGAGAACTTCAAGCGCAAGCCGTACATTGCTTCCATTTTCTTTCGCCGCTAACGCGCATGAGTTGATTACTGATTTCGGGCAGGTACCAGGAGCGAACGCGAGCTTCGCCCGCTCGTTCAAAATGTCTTCGAGCTGCTGAACTGTGTACTCCTTGAATTCAAGGCTGGACATCCTCAAGGAAGTTTTCACTCGCTCGTCAAATTTGGAGAGAAGCGCAGAATCAGCGGATACGCCGATTATGCCAAAAAGCCCTTCTCTTTTTTCGTTTGCCCGTGCCAGGCTGTATAATAGTTCGAACTCATTCCGGTAAGCAAGGCTGTCAAACTCGTCTAAGGCGATAAGAACAGAGAGCTTTTCTTTTACGAGCTTTTCAATGATCTGACTGAAAACCTCGTCAGTCGCAAGGCCTCTTCTTGGAATTGCCAATTCAAGGGCTTCTGCGATTTTTGAGTAAACCGACATTTGCGTGTAAGTTTCCCAGCAGTTCACATAAACCGGAATGACCCTTGAAGAGAAGTCCTTGAGCTGCGAAAGGGCATATTTCATGCTGGTCGTTTTCCCAGTTCCTGACCTGCCGCAAACGAAAATATTCTTACATGGCTTGCCTTCAGTCAGTGGTTTTATTGATTCTGCAATTTCGTTGAGCTCACCTTCGCGGTGGAGGACTTCCGGAGGCGCGTACTGCGCAAGAAGAACTTCCTCCTTCCGCAGAATGGCCGGCTCGGCATGGTCTCCTCTATTCTTGAAAAGTTCGCTCATATTCACACCGAACCAATTTATGGCAGGAAACCAATATTAAACTAAGCCATGAAACTTCATTATTTCCTAGGAAATGAGCTGTGTCTACTCAGAGAAGGAAGATTGAATTTACGAATTTACTATAGTGGATAATCAGTGCAATAGGGCAAGGACTACTAATGAGAAGCCAAGAATTATTGTGAAGATAGCGCGTGTTTGAAAAAATGAATCGTTGATTTTATTCTTAAACAGTTGCACTATTGATAAAAATTTCGAGTTGTGATTTACCTGCAGCTTTGAATACGGATTCGATAAATGCACCCGTTTCTTTTAGAGCTTTTGTTACTTCTTCAGTATTTCTAAGACCGCCTGACTTATTTAATGGAACTAGTAATTTATCTCTGGTGGGTAAAAATAATTCTACCACTGGACCCCATAGTTTTTCATAATCTTCAAGCGATTTCATCGTTTTGAATTTGAGAGTAAATGGATTAGGTATTTGCTTATCCAGAATTGTTTCCATGGCAGCACCTATAGCTGCGCTTAGAATAAGAATTGAACCACGCTCTCTAAAAAATTCAAGCGAATCCTTATCGGACTGGCTTAGTGCCACGCCACTTTCCTCTTTTTGGACCAAGCTTAACTTGTAGTTTCGAATTGCGCGATCTAGCGAATACACAAAAACTAGGTGCTCGGCGTGAGTATTTTCATTATACAGTTTTGGATATTCTTTATCTGATAGCCATATATCGGATTTTTTGTGATAAGCAATTTCTGGTTTCTGATGGAATGAAGCTAACGCTTGGGCAACTGATTCAGAAGGGAGCAACGTGAGTTTTGAATCGTAGTTCTCTATTCCGCGCCTTCCGCCTAGATAAAGTAATTTTGGGTATTTTTCTTTGAACTCAGCTCGGAGCCTCTGCTGAACAGGATGATTACTTCTAAAATCAGCTGCTTCCAGTTTGTTTTGGCTGTTGTTGTAGCGGACTATATCTAGAACAATATCGGACTTGGAACATTTAATAAAACGCGCTTGGACCATCGCTAGTTTATCCGGCGGGTTAGTAAGATCAGAAATTGCACCAGTAGTTTGCGCGCCATTAACGATGGATATCCCTTCAATCGAAAGCTTTTTCCCATCACTGGATGGAACGAAATTATTCACAAGAGCGGATATCCCATTATTAAACGCCCAGAAGTTTTCTGGTGACTGAACTGCCGAGTCCTTGATTGCGGAATTTATATTAGAATCTCCTCGTCTAAGACCCAGGAAATCGCGTAAATTCGCGGAGAATAGTTTTTTCTCATGTTTTTTGTATAAATCATATAACCAAGATGCCGGTACAGTGGTTGAATAAGCCTCCCACGCATGAGATTTAATTAAATGCCCTCCGGGAATATCAACTTCAAATTTTTCATTTACGAGAATTGGGGTTTGCGTAGAGTTATACCATTCTGCTAGCGTATTTAATCCGACTTCCACCACAGTTACCTCGATAGAAACTGATGGATAATTGGATTTGAGAAGACTGCTCGCAGTTTTCGCTACTTGGGCCAATTCGTTGGCAGAGTTTTTTGACTCTGCTATATTGTGCGCATACCAAAAAGTTAAGTTATCAATCTCACCGGCATTCAATGAATCTCTCAGAGCCTTGGCGTGTGGACGGAGACGCTCTGGGAGATCGTCTATGTTGCTTGCAAGCAACCAAGACGCAGCAGTATTTAGATCTGCTGCTTTGTTGGATGGAGCCGCTTCCTTCTTTGTTTCTGAGATATATGACTGACCGATAATTGCGATCCCACCTTCTCGATCTGTATAGACGAGATCACATTTTTTATCATCAGGACCATCCACTAGACATTCGGCAGCTACTCCGTGGATGTCTTCTAGATTCAATCTCAACTCTAAAGCATAAAGTAGGAGAGCGTTTCTGCCATAAACCTTTAGGTCACTTCTATTGTTGAATGCAGGTATTACTGGATTTTCAACCATATAATCTCCCAATTGCTATAATAGCGAGATTAAGAATATAACATTTCCTCTCACTCGCATGAGGAGCAACGCTTCATTTCCTAGGAAATGACCTGTCCTCTGTCGGTCTGATGTAACAGCGGGCAGCAAGCGGACGGTCTGATGCACTTTACCGTGCCCCCTATTTTAGGCACTACAATGCTAGCGCCTCGTCGTATGTAGTCACCCAAATAGAAAGATTTAATAAATGTAGTCACCTATAAGATACTATGCACATTGAATCACGGACGAGCAGGACTCTGAAGAAATACTACCTGGCGCACACATACCGAAAGAATGGCAAGGTACTGAAAGTTAGGATATATTTAGGTGCTAATCTTTCCGAAAAGGAACTAATGCAGAAAAAAGCGGACGCCGAAACCGAGATCAAGCAGCGAATCGTTTCACGTGAAGGAATTGGAGACCCATACGTGACTGTGCTTTCGCCTTCTGAACTAGATGAACTGCGAACATTAGAAGCAAAAGGAAAAGTAAAAATAATGCACCTCTCCGAAGAAGACTGGGTAAAGTTCAGCGAAGCTTTTACTTACGATACGAACGCGATAGAAGGCTCGAGCGTCGATGCCAAAGAAGTCATCGAAGTCCTTGAAAAAAGGAAATGGCCGGAAGACAGATCCAAAGAAGAGATAGCTGAAACCTATGGGGTCGCAGAAGCAATCAAGTACATACGAAGAACAAAAGAGCATATCTCGCTTAAGCTAATTCTTGCGTTGCACCGCATTGTTTTCAGGAACTCAAAACACTTCGCAGGGAACCTGAGGCCAAAAGGAGTCGAAGTAGTAGTCCAGGATGGACACGGAAATGTTGTTCACCGGGGAGCTCCTTCTACAGAAGTTAGGTATCGGCTTGAAGAATTAGTTCGCTGGTATGAAAAAAACAGGAAAAAGTACCCTCCGATTGTTCTTGCGGCGGTAGTACACAACCAGTTTGAGAATGTGCATCCATTTCAAGATGGAAATGGAAGGGTCGGACGACTGCTTCTTAACAATATATTGTTGAAACATGATCTCCCGCCACTCAATATCGAACTTAAAAACCGAAGACAGTATTACGCAGCGTTGCAGGCCTATCAAAACGATCACAACTTACGTCCGATGCTCAGGCTGATGCTGAAAGAGTATCGCGCACTCAAGAGAATATTCAAAAAGAGGTGACTACGTCGCCAATTTTGTAGTCACCTAATTTCCTTAGGAAATGATTCGTGTTTCGCTGCTCAAGTCAAGTGCGGATAGGGAGGTATATAATAATTTATCGCGCCATCAAGCAAACTATGAAGGACTTAAGCGGGTTCAGCTTTGGCGCAACATCGGCCGTCACCTCCAGCCTCGCCCTTATGGTAGGGCTGATCCAGCTCGACGTTTCGCGCACCGGCCTGATAGGCGCGCTGCTTGTCATCGGGCTTGCTGACAACATTGCCGATTCCCTGGGAATGCACATCTATTCGGAATCAAGATCCAGGAATCCCAGCAAACTCAGCACAATCACCAACTACCTCACCCGCCTGGGCATCACGCTGCTTCTGATAGCGTTTGTGCTGTTCCTCCCGATTTCCCTCGCCATCATCGCATCCGTGATAGTTGGGATGCTTGTGATCGCAGTGTTGAGCTACCTGATAGCAAAGGAACACAGCTTGACCGTTCCGCGCTCCAGCTTCAGCATCATGCGCAACGTGACCGAGCACCTCGCGGTTGCTGCGCTCGTGCTGGTAATGAGCAACCTGGTCGGCTCGGCCATACACCTGTTTTTCCACAGCTGAAGCATGGTGCCAAGCGTACGCCCGCATCTCTCATTAAAGGAGAGAAAGCATTAATTATACGCAAGCGCAAAATAATTCCATGGCGAGCATCGCGGACGACCCGTTTGGTTCCAGCCCGGACATGAAGAAGTATGCCCAGGGATTGCGGAGCGGATACAAGAGCGAGTTTGAAATGGCGCGGGCCCTGTTCGATGCGGTAAAAGACGACGGCAAGCTCGGCATAAAATATTCCTATTCTTCGGTGGAACCGCGCGAGCACGGAACGAAAACAGCATTGGATGTCTGGAAGGACAAGAGCGGGGACTGCGACGAGCTGACCGGACTATACAACGCACTCGTGAAGCTCGCTGGGATGAAGGGCGCACAGGGATTTGCCGGCATTGGATACGCCAATGTGGACATCGATTACAGGGGAGAGGAAGTCGGCCACATGTGCGCGGTTGTTTTCATAAAAGGCGATGTGCCTGAAAAATTCCGCTACAAGGATTTCGAGGGCAACAAAAAGTTTAGGGAGAGCACGCTCAAGACCGCGGGGATAGCCGACTCCAAAGACATGCACATGGTGCTCGTTGACCTGACTTACGAACAGTTCGGCGCGCAGCACAAGAAAATCTCCGTGCTGAATGAGAAGGAGGCGCTGGCGTTTTATTACTGGCAGGCGGGAACAGGCTTCAAGGCCGGTGGAAGGGCGCAGGTTGCGGAGAAGTGCTTTGAAAAGGCCCTGGACTATGCAAAGGGCAGCGCCAGGGCGCAAGTCTATATGTCTGAGGGGAACAACTACGCCGAGCGCGGCATGGCGTATAGGGCGATTGGAAAGACCCTGGAAGGAGTTGCCTCCGGGCTCGCCCACAGGAACGACATGAAATACGAGCAGAAGGTACAGCCGAAAGTGACCCTGGAGCAGGACAGCAAGAACACGGAGAAGCGGATCAAGAAATGGAACTATCTGGCTCCGAAAACCGATGGGGGCGCTGCGGCGTGCATGAAACTAGGCAGGAAATATCTGATAACGAAAAAATACGACAAGGCGCTGGATTATTTCGAGAGAGTGCTCGGATTCGACAGCAAAAATATGCCTGCGAACTATTTCGCAGCCATGGCTTGCAAGGAAAAGGAGGATTACGGGGGCGCGATTGGGCATTTGAAAAAAGTCGTTGCTGTTGACGATTCGCACGCGGATGCGCACTACTGGCTCGGGGTGAGTTATCTGAAAACCAGGGAATACGGAAACGCTGCCCGGGAATTTGAGAAGACGCTCAAGCTTGCGCCGGATTACCCCTACGCGAAGTACAACCTCACGCTCGTGAAAATGTACGACAAGGCCAGGGATTCCGGGAAAATCATCGCAGAAAGCGCAAAGCATATGGACCCAAGCGTGCTGATGAGATGAACAGCAGGCATCTCTCATTGCTATCTTTTAACGAGCCTTTGCGTTTTGCGCCGGTTGAAGAAAGGCTTAAATTGGACAAGAGCGCAGAATATAATACAAAGGAATTGCCGAGGCGATTGAATGGCGAAAAACGAAGGCCCGATGAAAATGAAAGAAATGGAAGAGCCGCCAAAGAAAAAGGAACAGCAAAAGACCATGGCGATTCCGCCAAAGGAAATCGAGATTATCAAAAAAAGGGACGAGCTTGTCAAATTGATTGAGCAGCTTCCAAAAGAAAAGCGGCTGGAGTATGCGAATTCCATAAGGAACACGCTCGAAGAAACGGAAAACAAGATGTACCACAAGGATTTCCTTCAGAATGGGGTAAAGGACGAGGGGCTGAGGGACATTTATGAGGAACTTAGGATAGGGGGCGAACGCGCGGAAAAGGCGGAACTGGCCGCCCATTATCACCTGAAACGCGGAGCGTTTGCGCAGCATGTGGAAAAATATCTGGAGAAACAGGGGCTGTCGGAGAATAGCAGTGAATACAAGGAGATTATGAAGACGGTTAAAGATGCGGGCCCTGCTGATTTTAGGGTCTTTAACCAGGTTCCACTGGACCCGGACAACAGATTTGATATCCCGGTGATTACCATGCAACTGTTTGGCAACTCAACCCTCAATCATGTGGAGGAGTATAAGATTAATTTCGAGTACAACAGGCAAAGCGAGGAATGGGTGATTACTTCCATCAAGAAGAATAATTGGAATTGGCCTAAAACTAACTAGGGGCAGAAGATAGAAAAGAAAACTAATTTTAGATAAAAGAAAAACTAGAAAAAGAAAAAACGAAAGAGAAGAAAAAAATTAAAGGAAAAAAAGAAACTACTTTTCGATGGTTAGCACGTACTTCCATAGCAGCGCTGCCAGGATTCCACCTAGCACTGGCGCAACCAGGAAAAGCGGCAGGGCTTCGAGGGCTTTTCCGCCAACGAACACCGCCGGTCCTATGCTTCTTGCCGGGTTCACCGAAGTTCCGGTGATGGGTATGGAAACCAAATGTATCAGCACCAGCGTGAAACCTATGGCGATTCCTGCAAAGCCCTGGGGCGCGCGCTTGCTCGTTGCCCCGAATATCACCAGCAGGAAGAGCATGGTGAAAACCGTTTCAGCAATGAATGCCGAGGTGGCCGAGAATTGCCCGAGGTATCCAACGCCATAGCCGTTCTGGCCCAATCCGTTCACTGCGAGCGAGTAGCCGGGCATGCCGTTCATGATTGCGAGCAGTATTCCCGCCCCGATTATGCCCCCGATAATCTGTGATAGTATATAGCCTGCGGCATCCTTGGCATTGATTTTGCCTGCCACTAGCATGGAAATCGTGATTGCCGGGTTGATGTGGCACCCGGAGATACTTCCGATTGCGTATACCATCACGAGCACCGTAAGACCGAATGCGAATGATATCCCCAAAAAGCCGATCTGGTTGCCGGCTATGACCGCGCTTCCACATCCCATAAGGACCAGCGCCAAAGTGCCGATCAGCTCGGCCGCATATTTGTTTAGATTGTTCGAATTATCCACAAAAACCATCTCAATGCTCGAATTCTCAGTATTCGCCTATAAAGCTTTTGATTTCTAATAGATAACAGATAGCAGAGAACAGAGTAGGTTTGCGCACATGAGAACTGCAACAACTGAAGAAACTTACCAGGGGCTAAGCCAGCAGGAAGCAGCCGAAAGGCTGAAGAAAGAGGGGCTTAACGAGCTGGCGTCCGCCAAAAAAAGAACCTTTCTTAATATTGCGCTGGAAGTCCTGCACGAGCCCATGTTCCTGCTCCTGATCGCCTGCGGAAGCCTTTACCTTTTCCTGGGGGATTTGCAGGGGGCGCTGATGCTTCTCTCATTTGTTTTCGTGGTCATTGGAATCACGATTTACCAGGAAAGAAAAGTTGAGCGCGCGCTGGAAGCGCTGCGCGACCTTTCGAGCCCGCGGGCGCGGGTCATCAGGGATGGAGTGCAGAAAGTGATTCCAGGAAGGGAGGTTGTGCGCGAGGACATAATTCTGCTGGCAGAAGGGGACAGGGTGCCGGCGGACGTGGTCATACTTTCCGCGAGCAATTTCATGGTTGACGAGTCGCTACTTACGGGCGAATCCGCGCCAGTGCGCAAGGCGACCTGGGACGGGGAACAGAAAATGGAAAGGCCCGGGGGCGAGGATTTGCCGTTCGCCTATTCGAGCACATTGGTGTCCCAGGGGCATGCGGTTGTGAAAGTGCTTTCAATTGGCGGTGCGACCGAAGTCGGAAAAATCGGCAAAGCCCTGCAAACGATTGAGCCTGAGAAAACTGAATTGCAAAAGGAAACCGAAAGGCTGGTGAAACTGTTCGGGGGAATCGGACTGCTTGTCTGCGTGCTTATAATTGTGATGTACGGGATTACGCGCGCTGACTGGGCAGGAGGATTGTTGGTGGGGCTTGCGCTCGCTATGGCGGTGCTGCCCGAGGAATTCCCGGTGGTGCTTACGATTTTCCTTGCGCTTGGCGCGTGGAGAATGTCGCGGCGCAATGTGCTGACAAGAAGGATGAGCGCGATTCAGAACCTGGGTTCGGCGACCGTGCTTTGCAGCGATAAGACCGGCACGCTGACGCTCAACAAGATGACGCTGGAAAAAATCTGGGTGGACGGGAAGGTCGCTTTGCTCAGGGACAAAAAACCCCTGCCCGATTGGGCGCACGAAACCATGGAGTATGCGATTCTTGCAAGCCAAAAGGAGCCCTATGACCCAATGGAGCGCTCGATAAAGGAAACAGGCGCCGAGAAATTGTCAGGAACGGAACACATGCATGTGGACTGGGAACTGATGCGCGAATATCCCCTGTCGAAAAAATTGCTTGCGCTTTCCCATGTGTGGAGGGAGCCTGCGGGAAACAGGCACCTGGTTGCCGCCAAGGGCGCGCCCGAGGCGATTTTTGACTTGTGCCACCTTACCCCGCGGGAAAAGGAAAGGCTGATGGCCGGAGTCGCATTGCTTTCATCCGAAGGGCTGCGCGTGCTGGGTGTTGCAAAGGCTTACTTCAGCCTTAGCCCTAACAGGCTGCCGGAGAACCAGCATGACTTTGAATTCAAGTTCTCAGGGCTAATCGCGCTGGAAGATCCGGTAAGGGCGGAAGTGCCGGAAGCTGTGCGCGAATGCTATGATGCGGGAATGCGCGTGATTATGATTACAGGGGATTATTCTGGGACCGCGAGAATGGTGGCGAAAAATGCGGGCTTTGTGAATTACGATGACATAATCACCGGGGCTGAAATGGAAACGATGAGCGAGGAGCATTTGCGCGAGAGGATAAAAACCGTGAGCGTTTTTGCGCGCGTTGTGCCAGAGCAGAAACTTAGGATTGTGGAGGCGCTCAAGGCGAACAACGAGGTCGTGGTGATGACCGGGGACGGGGTGAATGATGCGCCGGCGCTCAAGGCATCCGGGGTCGGGATCGCCATGGGCGGCAGGGGAACGGATGTGGCGCGCGAATCGGCTGCGCTGGTGCTTACGGACGATAATTTTGCCTCGATTGTGCGCGCAGTGAGAATGGGGCGGGCAGTTTATGACAACATAAAGAAGGCCATGGCATACATAATTTCGGTGCACATGCCCATTGCCGGGCTTTCACTAATTCCTGTTTTGTTCGGATGGCCGATTGTGCTTTTCCCGGTGCACATCGCATTTTTGGAACTGATTATTGACCCGGTTTGCTCGGTTGTTTTCGAAGCCGAGCCCGAAGAAAGAAATATCATGAAGCGCAAGCCGCGCAAAAAGAGCGAGCCGCTTTTTGACAGGGAGATATTGCTCATGAGCGCGCTAAGGGGATTGTGCGCGCTTGCGATTGTGGCATTGGTTTACTGGAGCGCCCTGAATTCTGGCGCAGGCGAAACCTATGCACGTGCAATGGCGTTCACCACGCTGGTGTTCGCCAATTTGGCGATGATACTCTCGGGCCGCTCGCAGGCGCGCACCATGCTTGAAACTTTGGGGAACAGGAACAGGGCACTGTGGATAGTTGTTGGGATTACTTTTGTCCTGCTCGCGGTTGCGCTCTATGTGCCGGGCATGGAGCAGCTGTTTAAATTGTCCGCGCTCAGCGCAGGTGAAATAGGCGCTTGTGCGGGGTATGCGCTGGTGGGAATCGCTCCGTTTGAGATTGCAAAAGTTGTGAAACGGGCGAGAAGGGGCGCGGCATAAAACAAAAAGGTTTTTTAAATGGAGAATCAAACAGATGAGCATGCGCGCGGTTTCGGATATCGGCTTGATTAGGCGGAGAAAATTCTCGCCGGCATTGGCGCTGCTGATTCTCCTGACGTTTTTCGCGTTTAGCGCGTGGGCCGATGGCGGAGTCAGTACAACCACAGGGCCTTACAGCGAATGCCCGCCAGGTGCAAGCTATGAAGACTGCTTCAACTGCGGGGCTCCGCCAAAAGGAGTTGCATGCACCACCAAATGTACGGCCGAATACGCTTGTACTTGCGGCTATGACTGGTGCGAGTGCTACTGCCCCTATTCCGGAACGGGAACAACTGCCCCGGACAACACGGACACTAATACTAATAACAACAATCCGCCAGCCGACCCCTGCGCGAACGTGCAGTGCAGCCCGGTCTGCACAAACGGAAAGCTTTACGGGAGCCTGTGCGTGAGCGGCCAGTGCCAGGTGTACATGCAAACTTACACCACCTGTGAAAACGGATGCGCTTCCAATGGAATCGAGTGCGCCAGCGCTCTGCCGCCTCCGCCAGCGCATCCTGATTTGTGCGCAGGAGTAGAATGCCCGGACAAATGCGACAGCCCGAGGAATAATTTTGCAACCGCCTTGAGACAGGGGCAGTGCGATTCGGGAACAGGTGAATGTGTCTATCAGGATAAAGAGACTTGCCAGATTGGATGCTCATTGGACGGGAATAAGAAAGCGGTTTGCCAGGAGGACTGCGACAATTCAATTGACGATGATGGGAACGGGTTGGTGGATTGCGCGGATCCGGTGTGCGCGGACAGCCTTTCATGCACCTGCAAAAAAGTTGCGAGCGTGCAGGGATCTATTGGCGGAAAGCCGCTGGTGATTCTCATGGGCGGATACCAGTATGCGGACACCACATTTATTTTCAATTACAAGAACCGGGATGCAATGACGCTGGTTGATGCGAATAAGATTGCAGAAACACTGAAAGCCACTGCCCCGTTTAATCAGATGAGCTTTGAGCTTTACGCGAGCCGCATCAATTTGTACAATGAGATAAGGCGCACGGGAAGATTTGAGAACAGCAGGAGGGCGGCGCTGCTCGCCAAGTGCGGGGAGCAGGGGATCGGCGGGGACCTTACCATAATGGTGAACTATTTGGACGGCACCAGCCTCCCGTACAGCAGGGCGTTTTCCATGAACGCAGAAATATTCAGGGGAGACGGGCCAGTGACCAGGTCGGATTTTGAACTTGATGTGTTGCATGAGCTGGGCCATGCGTTTGCCGGCCTCTGGGACGAGTATACTGTTGCAGAGGGGGTCGGCTTCTTCACAGGAGTCGGGGCGACCATACGCGACTATGGATTTGCGAAAAGGTCGAATTGCGCGGTTGCGGATGATCCGCAATATTGCAATGATTATTTCTCCAGGTTTAATGTGAGCTTCACCTGCGTTCGGGGCTGCGATGCAGGCGCCTGGTACCGCTCATCCCAGGAGAGTCTGATGAACAATGTTTACGCGTCATCGGAATACAATGCGGTGAGCCAGAAAATAATCAAGGACAGGATTCAGGCGTTCGCGCATCCGAAGGCGATTGTGATTTACACTCCGAAAAGCACGCCGGGCAGAAACCCTGAGCCGGCCAGGTGAAATTGATTGTGATGATTATGAAAAATAATTGCAGCAGCTGCATTTGCATTTTAATTTTTGCGCTCACTCTCGCGCTTCTCGCGCCTCTAGCATTCGCTGATTCGATGATGGTCACGGTCACCTATAATTACGGAGAGATGGGAATCAGGCATGTGGAAATCCTGCCAGGCTCGGCGCCCAATTATGCTTCGGACGGGCCGCTTATCCTCGCCTATGAAACTGGCGGCACGACTAATCCGGTTGCCACATTTTACATGCCGCTTGTCAGCTCGACAAAAGATGGGATAATAATAGAGGATTATGCGGAGCAGACCCTGGAAATTCCGCTGCAAACAGGGGCGCAGGCCCTTTCGATTTACAACGAGAATGGCACCCTGCTCGCGCAATTCGATTTGACCGGAGTGACCAAAGCGGGTGATGCGAAAGGAACTCCTCCGAGCGGAACTGCCGCGGATGTTCTGGGCGAGGTGTCGATTGCTGGCGCAGACAAGCAAGTTAGGAACGGGCAGGCGAAAATACCAAACAGCAACAGTGCGGCGAACGGAGATTACGGGACAAATGGCGGAACGGATACTGGAAGCGGAACAGACACGAATGGAAATGCGGGGGCAGGCGGATTATTTGGTGCTGGAAGCGGAACCGATTACACACTTTTGATTATAGTCGTGATTGCTGCTGGGCTTGGATTTCTGTGGTGGACAAATAGGCTGCCCTGGAAACGCACAACGCAGAAAACAGCTAGTGACCAAAAGACGACTGATATTCAGAAGACGGCTAGTGTTCAGAAGAAGAAAAAAAGATGAGGTGGGTTTGATGGTGACAGGTATGCTGAAAGCTATTGGGATCGGAGCCGCGGCGGCAGTGGTCGGAGTGTTTGTTGCGATTGTCGGAATAATCGCAATTTTCCTTTTTGCCATAGTGGGCGCGTTCATGGGCGCGGTGACAGGCTTCATACTCCAGTATGTGCCGGTCCTTGGGCCGCTGGTGGTCAAGGGATTCGCAACCATCGGGGTGCAGAATCCGGATTTGGTGGCGCTGGGCGCGATGCTTGGGTTCATAGGAGGATTTTTCAAAAACCATGAGCAGCAGTGGCGCGAGTGGAGGCAACCTCCTGCGAATAATTGGTAGGAAGCACGGAGTGAAGCGCATGAACATGAAACGGAACAAAACAATTTTGGCTGCGGCCGGGCTCTTGGCTGTGCTGATTATTTTGGCCGGATGCGCGGGCAGCGGGACAGATGCAACTAAATAGAACCAAAGTGCGAGTGCTAAACCCTGCATAAACTATTCCTATGAAGAGTGCCCGAAAGAATGCACCGTATGCCCGCCCTGCGAAGTCTGCAGCTCAATCAGCTGCCAGAGCGATGAATTCTGCAAAAGCATCGGTTTCAACAAAACCTGGTATGAAACGGTTAGGCCGAAATAGTGCCCTCGGAGAAGTAAAGCTCACCTTACAAAATGTAAAGCTTTATATACTTTTAGTAATATATACTATACAGGGTGATAGTATGATTGGAAAATCTGAATGGTTTACGCCGAGAAAATTTGGGTGGGGGCTTGGGGTCAGGACCAAGGAAGGAATAGTTTACATCATGGTAGTGGCTGCATTGATTGCGGGCGCAGCGAACCTGCCGATTCCGCTGGAGCAGAGATTGATCGCAACTTTTGCGGTCCTGGGAATTCTGGTAATAGATATTCTGCACATCATGACCAAGGTTTACGCGAAACTCGATGAGCGCGAGCAGAAGCACCAGGCAGCTGCGGAAAGGAACGCTGCGTTTGTTGCCATTGCGTGCCTGGTAGCGTATGTGGGATATGTGGCGCTGACTTCCGGCACTTTGGGGCAGAACGCACAGATTGTTTCACTGTCTGCGATTCCTGAAAAGCTGATGCTGCCGGTCGGCATATTGTTGGCAATGAGCTTGGCAAAAGGGGCGACTCTCATTTACCAGGAGCGCGAGGGTTGATTCCATGAAAAACAACCTAAAGGAACTCAGGGCGCGCTTCAAGATGACGCAGGATGATTTGGCAGGCAAAGTTGAAGTAAGCAGGCAGACCATTATTGCCATTGAGAATGAGAGATATGATCCCTCGCTGCCTCTGGCGTTCAAGCTGGCAAAAGTGTTCAGGCTAAAGATAGAGGAAATCTTCTCACTGGAGTGAAGACTGGACTAGGCCGGCTTGGTGGTTGTCAGCAGCTGCAAATTCTGATTTGGAAGCGGGCTGTCCGCAACATCTGTGCCGTAGACATTTCCCTGCGCATCTCCCCAGTAATATTTGTAGCCTGCATCAACCTGGTAGTGCGTGCCGGTGTCGGAGTTGTAGACATCCTCTACTCCCAAGATATAGTTGTCCCATTCCTGGTTGATCCGGTCCATGGATTTGCTCCGCGTTTCAAAAGTTGACTGGATGGTTGCGGAGATGTCGCTCCCTGCGGATGAAATCGCGCCGATTCTCTTCATTATTTCCGCATTCTCGCGCTTTGCCCAGTTGGCATCTACTTTGATTGATTTCTGCATGCTAAGCACAAGGAACTCGGTTTCATTGAATGACTGCTCCGGCGAGTAGTATTCTTCGATTGAGGCATACCAGACGCCTGTTCCTGACACCTGGACAAGGAGGGTTTTCACCAGCAAAACTTCCTTCATTTTCACTCCGCTCTGCACGTAATTAAAGGACATTTCAATTGCCGATTGGTTTGCAATCAGGGGGCTTCCGCTTGAAAGCAAATCCGGCCGGTCGGCTATTTGGATATTGGTCGCCGCGACCTTGCTCTGGTTGAGCAGTGACTGGGCGAATTCAGATGCCGTGAAATAGTGCATCACAATCATGGGCTTGGCAACTCCTGCCGATGCCTTATACTGCGAACCTTCGGTCAGGCCGGCGTAGGTCAGCATGTCGTTTGGCGTCGCGTAGACGTAGCCATAGGGGGATGCCAAAAGGAAGCCCTGCCCGGCCTGGGATTTTGCTTCGAACAGAGTGGCCGCATCGATGTAAGGGCGGACAATGCCCGAGCCGGAAGAGACCGTCCAGCCGGTGGGAACTTCCAGGCTGAATGCGCCCTCGTTCGGGTCCGTGAAAGTGTAGAATGAATGCGGATTGGAGTACTCTGTGTAATTGGCGGTTTGCGTTTGCGTTGGCGGCTGGTAATCGGAAGGCGGAGTTGCGGGGTTGTCGGAAGGGACGCCGGGGGTTGCAGGCGCGCCAGCGGTGTCGGCGGTGTCGTTCACGCCGGTTTTATTTGATGATTTTTTTAACAGGTTTTGCGCGGTGCAGCCAGCGAGCAAAATCAGTACGAGAAATAGTGAAAATAAAATTATTGTATAGGAACGCTTCATGTGAACCAACTCCAAGTTAGCTAAAGAGGGGAGGAGGTATAAAAAATGTTGCCCGGTGGGCGATTGAACTAGTAGGGAACTTTGTCTTTCTTGGACAGCCACTTTTTCATCACTTTCAGGCATTCTTCCCGGTCGACATCGGAGATGGATTTCAGCGAGCTTCCACCGTTCTTCTTGAAATCGTCGTAGAATTTCTTGTCATCAAAGCCGATGGATGCCGCGTCCGCGCTGGTGCATCCTATATATAGCACGGGTATCCTCGCCCACATTATGGCGCCCAGGCACATGGGGCAGGGCTGGCATGAGGCGTAAATTTCGCAGTCTGACAAATCGAAAGTTTTGAGCTTTTTTGACGCCTTGCGGATTGCGTTCACTTCGGCGTGAGCGCTCGGGTCTTTTGTTTTCAGCACAGTGTTGTGCGCTTTTGCGATTATTTTTCCTTTTTTGACAATCACTGCGCCGAACGGGCCGCCGTGGTTGGAATTCATCCCGAGAAGGGCTTCGCGCGCGGCGAGCTGCATGAAATTCATAAGAAGGATTTTGGCTCGCCGGTTTTTATAGCTTTACAGGAACCTGTGCCCGAGCAGCATCACGTCGCGGTAGGAGATCGCGCCCATCAGCTTGTTGTTCTCATCAAGCACTGGTATTGCGCGGAACCCGTATCTTTTGAAAATTTCAGAAGCGTCCTTCAGCGTGTTGCTGGTGAGCACATGCTCCATGTTCGCGGTCATCACTTCGCTGAGCAGGGCCGATTCGTTCGCCTTGAGCAGCTCCTTGATGTCCAGGACCCCGAGAAGCTTGTCATCATCGTCAACTATGTACAGGTACATGACTATGTCCTTGCCCTGCGCCAGCTTCTGGAATTCCCTGCGCGCCTGGAAAATTGTCTTGTTGGAAGGGACGCGGATGATTTTGTTGGTCGCGAAATTGACCACTTTCTCATCCTGCTTTTCCAGGATGGATTTGATTTTCTTCGCATTCTCGGGCGCGAGCAATTTGAGGATCACCTTGGCATCCGCCCAGGGAAGCACTGAAAGAACGTCTGCCGCCTGCCCGGGAGTCATCTCATTGATCAGCTTGGCGACTTTTTCCTTCTTCAGCGAATAGACGATTTCCCTCTGCACATTGGGATTGATTTCCTCCAGCGTGTCGGAAGCGATGCCCGCATCAAGCTCGTTCATGAGCAGCACCCGGTGCTCGTTGTCCATTTCCTCGAGCACGTCCGCCAGATCAACGGGCTCCAGGTTGGATAGTTTGTCCTTCAATACCTTGAGCTTGACATCCCCGCCAAAGCTGCTGATATTCGTGGGCAGCGGTTGCACATAGGCCCAGGAGATTGTCTTGTCCTTGAATTTGTCCGCAATGCCTGCGAAGAAATTTCCCAGGAAGCGGAGATGCAGGCGGCGGAGGAGGCCATAGCCCCCGAAATCCACGCCGCTCACGTACAGCTTGCCGCCCTTGAGTATGAGGTTTATGTCATAGACCATTTCCACCTCATGGTCTTCCATGTCAAGCACTTTCTTGTCCAGGATGTGGTCCTTGAGCAGGACCGCGTTGTCTGCCGGGACTCCTTCGTATTTTTCAATTTTCTCGATGTCCACTGCGGCTTCGCGGTCTTTCAGGGAAACGACCTTGTCCCAGGGGACGATGAGCGAAGGGTCGCCGAATGAGCGCGTGACATAGAGGTGCGTGACTTCGGGAAGCTTTCCGCTTTCGACTATTATCAGGTCGGCGAGCTTGCCGATTTTCTTTCCTGAAAGGAAAACTCCGTTGCCGATTATTTCGCTGAGAGCGTAGGTGCCCTTGAAATTCTTGTTTTCGGATTTTGAATTTTGATCAGTCATAATTGACAACTCGCGTTTTCTTTTTCATTAATTTTCTCGTTTTTCTTTTCATTCATTTTAGCAATGTTACGAACTTATAGCCCAATAATAGCACGAGCAATATTAAATATAGGCGCAGGAACAGGAGCGCGATTTTCACCCCGCGCGTCATCCTTATGCGCGGAGTCGCGTATTTCCTGTTGATTTCGCGCACCTTGTCGCGCAGGTTTTCGTACATTTCAGTTATGAATTCCAATACCATGTTTTACACCGTTTTCATCATTTCACTTGAATAAATCCGGGAATAATGCGCTAATCCCGTAGAGCGTGGACAATATTATAATGGAGCCGATTATCACTGTGCTGATGATATTCTGGAAAAGCGAATTCTTGTATTTGCCCATGAGTTCCTCGTTGTTGAGCAGCAGGAGCAGGAAAACCAAAGCTGCGGGCAGGAGAGTGACTGCGATTACCTGAACGAATAATGTGATGAGAACCAGGGGCGCGTTTGGAATTAGCACCACCAATCCTGCGGTGAGAATTGCGAATGCATAGCTCGCGTAGAACCACGGCGCTTCCTTCACCCTGTGGTTGAGCGAGTGCGCCCAGCCAAACACTTCACCGAATGCCCAGGAGGAAGCGAGTGAAATGCAAATCGCCCCTAGGAAGCCGGCGTTGAATAGCCCGATGGCAAGAAGAGTGCCCAGGTATTTGTCAGTTGCCATGAGCGCGATTGATGCCTGGGCGGCACTGTCGATGTTCATGCCCCTAAGAACTGTGCCGGTCACTATTACGCAGAAGATGGCTACGAGAACCGTGAAAACCGAGCCGATGAGCGTATCGAATTTGCCCCAGGGGATGTCCTTTTCCCTCATTCCCTTATCGACAACTGCGCTCTGCTGGAAGAAAATCATCCAGGGCGCGATGGTGGTTCCGATGTTCGCCATCAGGAAAAAGAAGAGCGCGTTGGTGAAGCCGTCTGCCGGGAGATGGGGGATTATTCCCTGGTTAAGCACCGCGGAAACAGAGGGGTGGACCATGAACGCGAGCGGGATGTAAATCAGGTTCAGGCTGCAGAAAAGGAATGCGATTTTTTCCCAGGTCCAGTATTTACCCTGCAAAACCATCAATGTCATGACTGCGCAAACCACTAGGATGGTGATGATCGGCGGAATGCCGAAAATTCCCAGGGCAGCGGTCATGCCAATGAATTCCGTGACTAAGGTGAGCCAGTTTACCAGAATTAAATCTAGGAATGAAAACCAGCCCCAGAATGGGCCGAATGCGTCGAAAATTGCCTCGGCATGGCCGCGCTTGGTGACAGCGCCGAGCCGCACGGTCATCTCCTGAACGTAATAGGCGACCGGGAGAAGGAGAACGAGGAACCAGATTAAATCATAGCCGTATTTTGCGCCCGTTGCCGCGTAAGTGGTAATGCCTCCTGCATCATTGTCAGCGAGCATCACTATTAGTCCGGGCCCTGCGAGAATCAGATATAATTTTAGGGCTTTCGCGAACCGGCGGTACTTGTAGAATAAGTTTGACAGGAAATCCATGCAGCTTTCCCCCACATTTTGCAGGATTATTGGCTTGCAAGGTTTTCAGAGCCAATCCTTATAATTGGTTTGGGGCGATTCTGACCCGCAAAAAGATTTTTTAACTGCAGGTTGCCATATAGAGAGACGTGCGAGCACTAAAAGGCCAGGCCTCCTTGGAACAATTGTTGATTACGGGACTCGCGCTCTCGCTGGTTGTGGTATTTTTTGTTTTTGCGCTTAATTTTTCCAGCGACAATGTGCGCTCGTCCCAGGCAAAGGATGCGATTGACAAGCTCGGAAAAGCCGCTGATTATGTGTATGCGCTGGGCCCGAACGCCAAGGAAACCGTGCGCGTGAATTTACCTGAGGGAGTTCGATTTGTGAATATTTCAGGCAACAGGATTTGGCTGCGCGTTTCTTTGCAGAGCGGGGATGCGGATTTTTTTGCAACCACCAGGGGAACTGTGATTGGAAGCCTGCCGGATATCTCCGGCCAGCAGGATGTGAAACTGGCGGTTGACAACAACGGGAATGTGCTGATTGGGAATACCTTGATTACCTGTTCTCCGAGCTCTGTGACCGTGAGCATTGCACAGGGGGGAAGTGGGAGCAGCTCAGTTACTATTGCCAATGTGGGGGCAGCGCAGATTACCGGGATTGCTGCAACTCTCTCCGGAAATTTGGGAAGCATGGCGAGCTTAACTCCGCCTGCTGCAACGCTTAATGTGGGCGCGAGCTCGCCGGTTGGAATTAGTTTTAGCGTGCCCGGAGCGCAGGCGACTGGCACCTATTCTGGAAATGTTCTGGTAAGTGGAAGCGGAAACGCGCAGTGCAGTTCGAGCGTGACGCTTTTTGTAACAAGGGCGGGCGGAGCCGATGCAACTGGGCCGACTGTGAGCGGAATCGTCACCTACCCTGCGAGCGCGAACACGACCACTGCGATTACAGTGAACGCGACCGGAAGCGATGTTGCAACCGGGAATTCCCCCATTGCGAACTGACAGCTGGAACTGGATTATTCAGGAGTCTGGAATGACATGGGCGCCTATGATGGCGCGTACAATTCACCTGCTGAAATTGCAACCTATTCGCTGGGATTGCTGGGCGCAGGAAGCCACACGATTAATATTAGATGCACGGATTCTGCCGGCAATACGGGCGCGTCAACAAGCGCAAGCATAACTGTGACTGGGCCGGCTGCGGCTGACACTACCGGGCCGGTGGTGAGCAATGTGGTTGTTTATCCTGGCACGATTTACACGACCAGCACGATTATTGTGAACGCGACCGGAAGCGATGCGAGCACAGGAAACAGCAATATTTCAACTTGCCAATTGCAGGTGGATGGAGGAAGCTGGAACACTATGACTGCGATTGGGGGAACTGCGTACAATACCAATGTGACCGTGAATGTCAGCTACACGGTTGGAACACTTTCGTGTGGAATTCACTATCTAAATATCAGATGCACGGATTCGGCAAGCAATACTGGAGCAACATCCAGCACTCCGATTGCGGTGAATGTGATTGTGGGAGATACGCAGCCGCCTATTGTCACGAGCCTAAGCGTTGGGCCGAGCGTAAAACAGACCACAACAGTGATTACTGTGAACGCAACTGGAAGCGACTTGACAACCGGAAACAGCAACATAACCTCGTGCGAATTGCAAGTGGATTCAGGAAGCTGGAATATCATGACCGCGGTTGGCAGCGCATACGGAACCAATGTGACCCAGACTGTGAATTACAGCGTTGGAACCCTGGGCCCTGGCGGGCACACTGTCAGCGTGAGGTGCACTGACTCGGCTTCGCTTACTGGAACTGCAAACACAACGAGCATAACTGTAGCCGATGGGACAGGGCCGATTGTCACAAGCCTGGCAATCGGGCCAAGCAGCATTCAGGCCACCACGGTGATTAGGGTGAATGCGACTGGAAGCGATGCCACAACTGGAGGGAGCAATATTTCGCTGTGCCAATTGCAGGTGGATGGAGGCGCGTGGAATGCCATGGCCGCCTATGGCGGCTCGTACAACACGCAGATAACTCAAAATGCGAATTACAGTGTTGGAACATTGAGCACAGGAAGCCACACCATTGGAGTAAGGTGCAATGACAGCTCGAACAATTTCGGGGCAACCAATTCCACTAGCATAACTGTGGAGAAAGGCATGGTGATCATAACGCTCACATCGACTCCGAATGCGAACGAGGTGGCGTGGATAAATTATATCAATGCGCACACTTCACCCTCGGGCTATGACTGGAGCCTGGACAATGTCAGCGTTGCGCAGGTCACTGGAGGGACGGTGGATATCACCGGGTACAAGATTGTGGTATTGGCAGATGCCCCGGCATCAAATGTTGCGCTCTACACGCAACTGAATAACTATGCGAACAGCGGAAATTATGTGGTGCTGCTCGGAGCGGCATTGACAAATGGGCCGCTCCAGCTCGGAATTGCGACCGCAACATGCACTTCAGCGAGCTCGAAAACGCAAACCCCGAGGACTGCGCATTATATTGATACGGGTTACACAATCGGAACCGCATACACCATGCACAGCGCGAACAGGGCGATTTACTACTGTACCACATTCACTGGCGCAACAAACATATCAACGGAAGCAGGAGGGGCAACGCGCATATCCATTGGCGACGCCAGCCACAGGCTGATCAATGGTGAGACCGCCACTGCCGCATTCAGCACTGACGGGGATATTTGGATGGCGCGCGTGCTGGATTACGCGATTGCCAACTCGAACTGATTAGAATAGCTGGAACTCACAACTGACTTGAGCTGATGGGATGGAAAAAATGAAAGCGCAGGCAGGGATTGAATTTCTCATTATGGCGGGCATCATGCTCGTGCTTTTCGCGTTCTGCGTAATGATTTACGTGATGGAGAATGATGAGGCTGCGAACTGGAATGATGCGCTGGAAGCGGACAGCATCTGCTTCCGTGTTTCCTCGGCCATTAATTCGTTCGCATCACTGGGGGCGAGTGACACTAACTCGACCTACTGGTTTAGCCTGCCACCCTATGTTAATTACAAAAGTTATTCGGTGAGAGTTGCGGGCAACGCAATGCTGGTGACTGTTGACTATGGAACAGGGGCGGTGGGGTGCAGACTGCAGACCAAGAATATTGCCAATTCCACTGGCAGCAATGTTTTCATAATGGCCACGAATGCGACCATGAAAAATAATGGAGGGGCATTAGTTGTATCGTAAAAATGAAGTGAAAACAATGGCGCGAAAAAGCGCGAGGCACAGGAAAGCCCTTGGCCAGGTCAACTCGTTTGACACGCTTTCAGCGGTGATAATTTTCGCCATCTGCATAGTGTTCACCACTGTGTTCTGGACCAACATCAGCTATTCAACGCAGGCGATGGTCGATAGGAACAGGATGGAGTATGCGGCGCTTACTGCTTCGGATATTTTGATGGAGAATACCGGCACCCCCGCAGAATGGGAACTTGACCCAACGAACGCGCAGATGCTCGGGCTTGCGGGCGCTGGATCTCCGGGCGTGCTGGGAACGGATAAGATTGGGAATTTCACTGCAATGAATTACGCGACTTCGAAAAGTTTCCTTGGGCTGGCGGCTGAGGACTATTACTTTTACATTGAGGATTTGAACGGGAATAGATTGTATGCCAGTGGGAACAATTCGCTCTCCGGGAAGAACTCGGTCACCGTGACTAGGTTCGGAGTTCTGAGCTCGAGTGGCACAACCACAAAGGTTAGGATGAGGCTGACGGTTTATGAATAAAACCACTAGAAATGGGCAGGCGTTTTCCGTTGATGCCATACTCGCAGTGATAGTGCTCGCTGTTTTTCTTTCTGCCATGTATTTCCTTTCAGCAGAGGCGAACCAGGATTCGTATACCCCTGAGGTGCTGAAAAAAGGGGCGGATGACGCGCTCAGGATGCTGGATAAATCAGGGGATTTGGGAAGCGTGAACCCGGCGCTGATTAACAGCACCTTGAATGCGAGCTTTTACCAGCAGGCGAGCTGGAAATTTGACGCAAGCTATTACAATTATTCTGGCGGGTTTGTGAGTGCCGTGAACATTTCGCTCGGAATAGATGATTCGGGCGCAAAGAAAACCGTTTCAGCCCAGAGGGAATTTGTTGTAATGGAAAATGGGGCGGTGAAGTATTACGGAGTTGCGAGATTGAGGGTGTGGAGATAATGAAAATTAAAAACAAAAAAACCAGGGGGTTTGTAATTTCCATTTCGGTCATGCTGCTAGCCATTGCCCTGCTCTATTTCGCACTAATCGTTTCCATTTACTCGAATTCCCTGAAGAGCGCGAATGCGGAACTTGCAGGCATTGAAAGAGTGAATAGCCAATATGACTCCGCTTCTTATGGAATCAAATCAATCCTTTCAGCCGAACTGGTGAATGTGACAATCGCCCAGTCAACCGGCACAACTGCGAACATTTCATTCAAGCAGAATTTGTCTGAAACCGCAAGGGCGAGGTATTTCACAGAGGTTGGACGGTTCCAGAGTTTCATCCAGGCGCAGGCAATTGAGGGGAACGTGACAGTTAATTTGGCGAATGGAGTGAGCGCACCAGTGATTTATGTCAGGCCAGCGAACATAACAGTGAGTTATACTGTGGGCAAGGTTGCCTATTCTCCCCTGAATAATGCCTACAGCGCAGGCAGGGTGACGGGTTATAGCCTGCTGATTAAGCTGAACGACAGGCCGACTCCGGGGTTGAACTGGACAACGCTGAACACGCTTTCCGCATCCGACCCGAATGCCGTGTATTTTCATATAGGGGTGCAGGGAACCAACGGAACTGTTAGTGATACTAAATACCTGGATAAGTACCAGAACAGCACCCTGCTGATGCAGAACTCGGGCGGGCAGTCAGTTATCACGGTCCAGGCCAGGTCTCCGGCATATTTGGATGTGAATTACGCGCTGAATCTGAACGGAAGCATGGAAACCATTCTCCAACTAAATAACACAGCTACCGTCGAACTGGGCAGCGGAAGCGTTATTAATATCAGCAGGGTAGGAGAAATTGAGAAAACAGGAACGGTGATTTTGGTTGAAAGTTAGGGATATTATGCACCAGGAGTTTGTCTCGCTGCAGGCAGGGGACAGGCTGGACCAGATACTTAAGTCCTTTGGCGAGAACCATGTCACCTCGGCGCCTGTTTTCGATGGAAAGGAATTCGTGGGCATTGTGAGCGATGTGGAGATAGTGAAATTCTTCACCCCGAAAAAATACTTCTTTTTGTGGAAAAAAGACAAGCCGACCCCGGTGGCCGAAATAATGAAAGTGAGTGCGGCAAAGCTGGTGCGCAAGCCTGAGTTCACGCTAAATGCGGATGACCAGTTGTCTGATGTGCTGGACAAGATTTCCAGGAGAAGGGAGTGCCTGCCGGTTTTTGAAAAAGGGACGATGGTAGGACTGGTGCGGGGCAGGGATATTGTGAATTTCTTCCTCAAGGAGCTCGCCAAGAGCGAGTATAGCGCGAGCGGCAAGCCGGGGATGGAAGAGAAAGACGAGATTGACGTTAATACCGATATTGAAAAAGTGATGGAGATCATCAACAAGAGAGGGGAGGCTTCGTGCGGAAAAATTTCCAAGGAAACGGGCATACCGGTCAAGTCCGTGGAAAAGCTGTGCGAAACCTTGGAAAAGCACCGGCTGATTAAGCTGAGATATTCATTCCTGGGCGGAGTTGTCGCCAGGAGGTTAACCCATGAAAAAGGACGCTAGGCAAGGCGGAATAGGATTCGCAATCCAGGATTCGTATACTGTTAGCGAGGGGACCCTGACTGCGAAAATCACCATTGGCAAAAAGGAAGGGGAGAAAATACGTTCTTATATAGTGGACATCCCCCAGTGGGATGAGGCAACCGAGGCATTTGTTGAGGACATCAAAACCGACCTGTTGCGGAAAATCACGATTACCAGCCAGGAGGCATCGAACCTCAAAATGTCCGAGGAGCTCAAGGACAAGTTCCTGGCGATGGGAAAGAAAATGGTGCGCGAGGGGATGCCCAACATTGGCGATGAGAAAGCAGAATTGATTGCGCGAAGGATTAACCAGGAAATGCTTGGCTTGGGGGATATTGAATTCTTTTTGCGGGATGACTGGATTGAGGAAATCGCGGTCAATGGGGCCGGACAGGCGGTGTGGATTTACCACCGAAAATACGGCTGGATGAAAACCAACATCACGGTTGATACGGAAAACAAAATCTGGAATTATGCGAGCTCGATTGCGCGAGGCGCGGGAAGGCAGATCAACACCCAGAGCCCGCTTTTGGATGCATACCTTTCCACAGGGGACCGGGTGAACGCAACGCTGTTCCCGATTTCCTATTTCGGAAACACCATTACCATTAGGAAATTCGCAAGAAAACCGTGGACGATTACCGATTACATCAAAACAAAGACGATTAATGCGGAAGTTGCGGCTCTCCTGTGGCTGGCAATGCAGTACGAGGCTAACGTGCTGGTTTCAGGAGGAACCGGCGCAGGAAAAACCAGTTTGCTAAACGTATTGTCCATGTTCATTCCGCAGAACCAAAGGGTGATCAGCATTGAGCAGACCAGGGAAATCACCCTGCCTTCGCATTTGCAATGGGTTCCGCTCGTAGTCAGGCAGGCAACCAGCGAGGCGAAAGGCGAAATTGGAATGCTGGATTTGATGATAAATTCGCTGAGGATGAGGCCTGACAGAATTATAGTGGGGGAAATCAGAAGGGCCGAAGAGGCGCAGGTTCTGTTTGAGGCGATGCACACCGGGCACTCGGTTTACGCGACACTGCATGCGGAAACTGTTGCCGAAACAGTGCGGAGGCTGACAAGCCCGCCCATCAACACTCCTGCGGTGATGATGGAATCATTGCACCTGATTATCACCATGTACAGGGACAGGAAGAACAATATCAGGAGGGTGTTCGAGGTGGGCGAAATTGTGCCCACTGACCGCGAGGGAGTCACCCAAAGGGTGCTGTTCCGCTGGAGGCCATTCAGGGATGAGCTGGTGTCTTCGGAGCAGAGCGTCCGCCTGCTGGCGCAGATTAAAACTTATACCAACATGACCGATGAGGAGATGAAAAAGGATTTGGAGGACAAGAAGAGGATTCTCGAGTGGATGGCCAAGAGAAACATCAACTCGATTGATGAGGTCGGAAAAATCATCTCGGCCTATTACGATGATGCGGCTAGCGTGCTGAGAATGATTGGCAAGGAGTAAGTCTGTAAGCACGGCAGTAAGTTAGCAAGCAGTAAGCCGCAAGTCAGCAGGCAGAAAGCGGGCTGGAAAGAGCAACAACGATGAACGGTGTACCCATGGCTGTAAATGCAATCCCTTTTCTCCCCGTATCTGTGAAGCGGGCCAGGAAAATCGGCCACGGATTCTATCCCATTGCAGCTTTGCTTGAGGGCATGTTCCCAGGGCTTGATTTGGATTTGGAGCAGTCGGAGAACGAGCTCAGGCCCAAGGAGTATATCGGGTGCGCGCTTCTTGTGTTCACGATTTATTTTGCGCTCATCGGGATTGTCGGAATTGGGATGGCGCTAAGGCTCGGATGGGAAATGGAACTGAAGCAGCGGCTTCTAATCCTGTTTGGCGCATTCTCCATTGCGTTCATTATTTTCGGCTATATCATGCTCTACCCGAAATGGCGCGGGTCAAAAAAGAAACTGGAGACTGAAAAAAATCTTCTGTTCGCCATGAGGCACCTGATGATCCAGACAACCGCAGGAGTCCCGCTTTTCGATTCCATGATTTCCGTGAGCGAGGAGAGCGCGACCGGTGCGCGGGGCGAGGGAGTGAAAACAGGCTATGGCGAAATCAGCAGGGAATTCAGGCGAGTGGTTGCCGAAGTGAGGGGCGGGAAGGAACTGAGCGCGGCGCTGGAGCAGAGCGCGGAAAGGAACCCCTCGCAATATTATAGAAGGGCGATGACCCAGCTTTCGAACGCGAACCGCGCGGGAGTGAAAATAACCACGGTGCTTGCAGAGCTGGTGGATTTCCTTGCCACGGACCAGATGATCAAGGTGCGCGAGTACGGCTCGCAGCTGAACACGCTTGCGCTGTTCTACATGTTCGCGTGCATCATCGCGCCCACCATGGGAACGATTTTCCTGGCGGTGGCATCAACGCTCACACCCATGCAGATGGGCGAGCCGATTTTCATCGGGATACTGATGGGGATAGTGACTGCGCAGATTATGTTTTTGGGCCTGATTAAAAGCAGAAGGCCTTCGGTGGCGCTATGAATTTCATCACACAAAAAATCTAGCAGCTCATAGATGACGGGGACCTGAGGTTCGAGGCAGCGGACTTCGTGATCAAAATGCTAGTCTATGGATTGGGGCTGGGAATCGGGATAGGGTTGATATTTTTCAACTACTCGCTGGACCTTTCGCTGCTCTATGGCTGGGCAGCTTTCATGTTCTTTGAAATTTTAATCTACCTGCTTCTCTTCTCCGCGGCTCGCAGGAGAATCGCGCTCATAGAGGAGGCGCTTCCGGAATTTTTGAGCATAATGGCGAGCAATATCCGCAGCGGGCTCACCCATGACCGGGCGCTCCTGATGTCTGCAAGAAAGGAGTTCGGGCCCCTGAAAACCGAGGTGGACAGGGCTGCGAAACTTGCAATCACCGGAACCCCGCTGACAGAGGCGCTGATGGGCATGAACAACAGGGTTGCGTCCGAGACGTTTGGAAAGACAATCAGGCTGATAGTCGAGGGGGTTAATTCAGGAGGGGATTTGGCGGAACTGCTGGAAAAAACCTCGCTGGATATCAGGAGGTTCGGGGCGCTGAGAAGGGAGATTAATGCAACGGTGATGGCGTACAAGCTGTTCATCTATGCCGCGATTGCGCTGGGTGCGCCCTTGCTCTATGCTGTTGCGAACTTTTTGGTGCGCGCGCTGCAGGCTACAAGGGGAAAAATCGATTTCAGCTCCCTGGCCCAGGCGCAGGGAAGCCTGCCCATAAACATAAGCTCCGGGACCATTCCTGCTGAAACGATGATGCTGTTTTCCATTGCCGCGATTTCCTTGACCGCCATTTTCGGGTGCATGGCCGCAGGTGTAATCACCAAGGGAAAGGAGAGCGAGGGATTTCTTACGATGCCCGTGATGCTGTTTGTTTCGCTGGGGGTTTTCTTTGCGATCAGCCTGATGCTGCAGGCTGTGCTAAGCGGGGTATTCGGCGGATAAGGGCAAGGCCAATGCTAAGAATTGAGGAATAAAAAAGAAGAATAAAGAAAAAGGAAAAAAAGGAAAGAGTGTAGGGCAAGAATAAACATTAGCTAATGCTGAGAATTAAAAAAATAAAGAAAAAAAGAAAATAAAAAAGAAAGAAACTAAGCCAGGCTTAGCTCACTTTTCCTGTCAAGGTTCCTGCGTCGGTGTAGGAGAACCCTGTGGCAGTGTCGGTGTAGGTAATCTTCACTGAAACCGAGTACGAGCCTCCGCTTGAAGGCGGGGTCGTGAATGTGCCGAGGGTCAGAGTCCCTGATGACTGGCCGTTTGAAACTGCCGTTACAGTCGAGAAGGAAACGGTCTGTGTTCCCAAAGTTGCGTTCACGTTTGTGATGTTTATGTCACTGCCGACCTGGTTCCTAAATTTCGCCGTAAGGGCTCCGGAGCCTGCAACATTCCATCCGGTTACACCGACCTTGGTGAACCCTGCCGCCCTGCTTCCGGTGAACATCCCGATGTCGAATATTCCCAGCGCAAACAGCGCGCCCACGACGAGGACTATTAGCAACAGTGCCCATCCGTAGGTCATTAAAAAATCCAGGGCCGCTTGGCCTTTCTTCTCTCTTTTACTGATCAACATATCACCTTAGGGGCGATTTGCCCTCAGGGGGTTAATAAATATTGCCAGAAATCCATGGGTGTGTGGGAAAAAGTTGAACTAAGGTTTAATGGAAGAAAAAACATGAAAACTGAAAACAGGCAAAAAGAAAAAATGAAACTAGAAGACTTCCGCATCAGGGTAAACCGCAATCCCCTCTTCCCCGATTTCCATGGGTATCAGCTTGAGCGAGTGGTTTGTTGTTTCCATTTTCCGCACAAACGCGGTGCGCACGAATGAACTTGAATCTTTTTTCAGAATCACATCAAGCACAATCACGCCGCTCACAACGAATTCCTCGAACCCGGTTGGCGAGAAAGTCTGCTCGCCTTCGCGGATATCGGCGATGACCAATGTGCTGCAGCCAAGTTTTTTTATGAGCCTGCGCAGGGTTGCGAGCGAGCGGCGCGTGTCATAGACATTGTCGAAATAGGCGCTGATTAAACTAAAGGGCTCGATGACCAGGCGCTTTGCGCCTATGCGGTCAATCTCGTCCTCTATGAGCATCTTGAAGGAATCGAATTTGGTGAGTTCAGGATTGATGATTGAGAGCTTCTTCTGCTTTATCAGCCCTTCCAGGTCCCAGTCAAACCTTTTCATGTCGTCCAGAACTTCGGCAGGCTCGTCTTCCAGGCTGATGTAAAGGCCGGGCTCGTTCTCATTTTTCGCGCCGTGGTAAAGGAACTGCATGCCAAAAGTGGACTTGCCTGTGCCGCATTTCCCTGCGAGCAGGTTTAATGAGCCTGCGGGAAACCCGCCTTCGATTACCTCGTCCAGGCCGGGAATTCCTGACTCAACCCTTTTCACAACTTCTTTGCTTTCTTTCCTTAATTGGGCCATGGGATTAACCATTACGCCAAAGTATAAATAGCTGACTGTGGTTTAGTTAGCTGTTAATGAAAAAGTTTGTTGGATGGGAGAAAGGGGGAAATGCATGGCAAAAATACTGGTTGTTGATGACTCGTTTGACGATTTAGAAACCATAAAACAGGTGCTTGAAACGAAAAAGCACGAGGTGACGGTTGCCACCAACGGGGCCCAGGCGCTGAACGCCGCTAAAATCACAAATTTTGACCTTATACTGCTGGACATCCAGATGCCCACACTGTCGGGCTATGATTTAATCGGGCTGCTCAAGGAAAAAATGAACGGCAGGACTAAGGTAGTGTTCGTATCCATTATACCGAGAAGGGAAGCGGACCTGACTGAAGTTGACGGCTTCATACAAAAGCCGTTTTCCCCCAAAGCCGTGCTCGAGGAAGTGGGAAGGATGCTAGCCGCATAGGGTGGGCAGAGTGGAGAATGGAAAGTTGAGGAATGGAGCGTGGACTGGGAAAGGAGAGAATGGAGGGTGAATGCGCATGGCAAAAATACTTGTTGTTGATGATTCGTTCGAGGACTTGTCCGCCATAAAGCAGGCGCTTGTAAAGGAAAAACATGTGGTGACCACTGCCACCAACGGAGCCCAGGCGCTGGATGTGGTGAAGGCAACCACCTTTGACCTGATTTTGCTGGACATCAAAATGCCCACGCTATCGGGCTATGACCTGTTCCGGCTGCTCAAGGAAAAGCTGAACGGCAGGACGAAGATAGTGTTCATTTCGATAGTGCCGAAGGGCGAAGTTGACGGCAGCGGGATTAGCGGATTCATACAGAAACCGTTCTCCCAGAAAAGCCTGGCGGATGGAGTGAAAAAGGCTTTGGGCAACAAGTGAAAATGAAACGCAGATGAGGGATAGGAGAATACGTATGGCGTATGGAAGAGAAAATAGGGATGGAAGAAAATTGAAGTTATGGGGTGCAACGCATGGCAAAAACAATAATGGTTGTTGACGATGAGCCGGATATCCGAGAAACGGTGAAGACTATCCTGGAAAAGAACGGCTACCAGGTGGTGACCGCGGTCACCGGGGATGACTGCCTGAAGCAGCTGCCCAAGCAGAAGGTTGACCTGATACTGATGGACATCATGATGCCGGGCACGCCGGTGAAGGACATTGTGCCCAAGATAAAGGGGACCAAGGTCTGCTACCTGAGCGTTGTCAGGACCTCCGAAGCCGAGAAGGAGGATATGCTCAAGTCCAAGAACATCGTGGGCTTTGTCCAGAAACCGTTTGACATAAAGGAACTGCTGAACACCGTGAAAAAATTGGTAGGCTAGGAATGAACTGGAATTGGTTTGATTGGGGAAGATACGAAATTGAGATGCGGGATTGAGATCGGATTGATTTGCATGGCTTTGAAAATAAAGGAAAAACTTGAGCAGGCGAACATCATCCTGGTGCTTGTGCCCAGCGTTGACTATGGCAAAACAGTGGTCGACATTTCCAAGGAGCTGAGCGACAAAAGCCTTTGCTATGTCAGCCTGAACAAGACATTCGGCTCGCTCAAGGAAAATTTTGACAAGGCGAAAATGAGGATGGACAGCGTGATTGTGATAGATGCGATTTCAAAAACCATAAGGAACACTCCGAACCAGACCGCAGGCTGTTATTTTGTGAGCTCGCCCGCGGCGTTCACCGAAATCTCGATTCTTGTGAGCAAGATCCTGAGGCACAAATTCGAATACGTGATTTTCGATTCGCTCACAAATTTGCTGGTGTACAGTGACAAGGGGCAGATTGTGCGGTTCGTTTCGAACATCGTGAACCAGGCGCGGGAGAACAAGGCGAAAGTGGTGCTTTTCGCGCTGGACATCGACGAGCAGCAGGCGCTGATAAAGGAATGCACCATGGCTGTGGACGAAGTAATCAAACTATAGCTGTAGCGGAGTGGCGGAACAGGATTAGAAATTAGAATAGGGCGGGGTTGTTGCGTGCGGCAGAAAAAACATTTGGCAGGATTAATTGGGACTACGCTAGTAGTGGCATTGGTCGCATCGCTGGTTTTGCTTGCAGGATGCACATCAGGCGGGCAGGGAGGCGCTGCCGCTGGGGCGAAAAAGCCGCTGAAAATTGCGATCGACCCCTGGCCAGGATATTCCTATGCTTTTGTTGCCCAGGAAAAGGGATTTTTCAAAAAGAACGGAGTTGAAGTCGAACTCGTGGTAAAGGACAGCTCGCAGACAAAGCCGGCTTACAAGAACGGCGAAGTGGACGGGATGTTCGGGGTCTACAGCGACATGCTTCTCATGAATTCAGAGGGATACGGCGGCACAATCGTGTATGTGGTTGATTATTCCGTGACAGGGGATGCGATTGTTGGGCGGGCCGAATTCAATTCGCTTGCTGATTTGAAGGGCAAAAAAATCGGGGTCGAGGGAATAAACACCTTCTCGCACATGTTCGTTCTCGCGGATTTGGAAAAACACGGGCTGAAGGAAGGAGATTTTTATATTGTTAATGTGCCCGCATCCGAAGTGCCCCGGGCGCTTGATGATGGAACAATAGACGCAGGCCACACCTGGAACCCCATGAAGGACGAGGCTGTTGTAAAGGGATATAAAATATTGGGGACTGCTGGCGAAGTGCCTGGCACCATAACGGATGTGCTTGTTTTCACTCCTGCAACAGTGCGCGACAGGCCGGATGACGTGCAGGCGGTGGTGAAATCCATGGCAGAGGCGCGCGAGTACCTGGCCACAAACAGGCAGGAGGCGCTGGGGATAATGGCAAAGAACACCAGCATGAGCGTGGCGCAGATGACCGATGGGATTAATGGCGCGAAGCTGCTCATGCTTGATGAGAATATCGAGGCGATGAAAAAGAGCAATGAAACGACTTCACTCTATGGGAGCGGGCGAATAATTTCGGATTTCTTCATCGGGCACGGGCAGATGACCGCGGAGCCGGAGTTTGACAGGATAATCGATAGGGAATTCGTGAACAATGTGAAACAGGCAAAAACCGGTTGAGGCAGTGAGGAGCGGGTACGGGGTAATCTGAGAATATGAAACTAAGCATAAGGCTGAAGGTATTGGCGCTTGTACTGGGCGTGATTTTGCTAGTTGTGCTGGTTACCTCGCTCATCTCATTTACCAGCGTTAGCGGGGAGACCAAAAAAACAGTAGTGGAAAAGATGAGCTATGAATGCGCGGAAAAAATAAAAACAGTGGACAGGATGATGTTTGAAAGGCTGGTTGACATTGAAATGCTTTCCAGCCCGCAAAACCATGAGATGTCTAGCAGCGAGCACACGCTCGGTGAAAAAATGGACTACCTGCGCGCCCTGGAAAGGAATGTGAAATCCTATGCATCAATTTCCATCTATGACGCCGATGGAATAAGAATCGGGGATACTCGGGGCGTGGACATTGGGCTGGATGAGTCGTCCAAGCCGTTTGTCATTGAGGCGCTGAATGGGAATGTTTACTATTCTCCGGAGCCGGCCATGTCCCAGAGCCTGGGGATAGAGGTCATTTATTTCTCCGCACCGCTCAGGGATGAGAACGGAACCATCACCGGAGTGGTTGCAACAAGGATGCCGATCACCAAAATCACCGAGGTGCTGGGGGCAAAGGTTGAGGGGCAGCAAGTGGAGATTCTGAATGCCGAAAATGAACTCATATTCGCGACCAATCCGCAGGAGCACGCAGGCGAGAAGGATTACCCGGTTGAAGTCTCAAAAACTCTCAGGGAGGGGAAGGAGTTCATAGGCCCGTATGAGGGGGAAGATTATGTCATTGTTGGCGCAAATGAAACAGGTTTCCTGGATTATAAGGGAAGCAACTGGCTTTTGATCGAGCACATGCCGCAGGATGTGGCATTCGCAACGGTTGCCGAACTGCAGACCAGGTTCCTGCTCATTGCGCTGGTGCTGATTATTATTGCACTGCCGGTTTCATTGCTGGTTTCAAACTATTTCACCACACCCATATTGAAATTGTCGGCAGCAACCGAGGAAGTTGAAAAAGGGAATTACACGGCGCGCGTGGATATCAGGACAAATGATGAGATGGAGCAATTGGGGAATGAATTCAACAGCACCATTGAAAGGCTGGAGAAAATTGATGCCGAGCACAAGCAATTGGAAAAGGCGAAAACCGAATTCATGTCCATCACCAGCCATGAGCTCAGGAGCCCGATGACTCCGATGAAGGCGCAGCTGCAGATGCTCATGGAGGGGTATTTCGGGGAGCTTGACAAGAAGCAGAAAGAATCGCTGGACATCGTGCTCAGGAACACGGACAGGCTGGACCATATTGTGCTGGACCTGCTGGAGATTTCAAGGATTGAGGCAGCGCGGCTGAAATTCAATTTCATTGAAACTTCCCTGAATCCCTACATTGAAAGGCTGGTGAGCGAGATGGACGGGTTCATGCCTGAAAAGAAAATCGAGATTGCACTGAAGGCGGAAAAGCTTCCGGTGATGAGCGTTGACCCTGACCGGGTGATGCAGGTGTTAAGGAACCTGCTGAACAATGCGAAAAAATTCTCCAATGAGAGCAGCAAGATCCAGGTGGCTGCCGAGCTTACGCCGGAGAGGGATGAGATCCAATTCTCCGTGAAGGATTCTGGAGTGGGAATTCCGCTTGACCAGCAGAAAAGGGTTTTCGAGCCGTTCTTCCAGGCGGATAACACGCTTTCGCGGAAATTCGGGGGGACCGGGCTCGGGCTTGCGATATGCAAGGGGATAGTGGAGGCGCAGAACGGGAAGATTTGGTTTGAGAGCAAGCCAGGCAAGGGCGCCACGTTCTGGTTCACCCTGCCCCTCAAGCCGACCACTGAAATCAAGCCCATCACTTTGCTTTTCTCGCGCAAGGCAGAGGTGGAGCAGAAGGTGCAGGAAATTTTCCTGGAGTTTTTGGGGCCGCTGGGAAACAAGGAATTTGAGAGGATAAGGAGCAGGGCGATGGATTACAATGCCATGGCTAAATATGTGGCGGAACTGGAGAAGCAGGGCGTGCTGGCAAAGGGGCAGGCTGAGAAAATGAAAGCCGGGCTGGCAAGGGTTTTGGGAAACAATCCCTAGAGGGAGAATGAAGGGAGCGGAAAGAAAAAATAAGAGAGTTTAAATACAATGCAAAAACAATAATCGGGAAACAATGAGGGAGAAAAACAAAAAATAGATGGAATAAAACTGAGACGGGGATGAAGGATTTGCTGGAAAGAATCGGGATGACAAAGGAAAAACAAGGCGCAACAGCGCTCGCTTTGGCCATGACCGTGATTGTCTTGGCACTGGTAATAATAATGGGCTGGGTTCTCAGCATGCCTTTTTTCATCAATCCCATCCCGAGCCTTCCTGCGATCAAGTTCAATGCCGCGCTCTGCGCCCTGCTCTTGGGAATGGCGCTGGGCATGATGGCGAATAGGGTGCGCACCATGAACGCCGAGCGGATTGACGTAGGAATGCCCCTGATAGTCATGCTCGTGATTCTTCTCATGCTTCCAAGCATGCTTGCCATGATGTTTAACACGCAGACCGGATTTGAGCAGTTCTTCCTGCAGCTGCTTGCGGAAAAAGGAGCGACCACTGCGGCTGGGAGAGTGCCTTTCGCCGCTGCCGCTACATTCGTGATGACCGCGTTGTTTTTCTTTTTAATGTTCCTGCGCCCGGGCACTGAGAAATACGCAAAGCCATTTGGCGCACTGCTGGCGATTGCCGGAATTGCCGCGATTATCGGCTATGCCGTGAACATGCCGGCGCTCCACTACCAGCTGAACGAGACCGATTATGGCATGTCGATTTACACCGCAATTATGTTTGTGATGATTGGAACCGGGCTTGCGCTGTTGCAAAAGCCCGGACCGGAGTTTGTCGCCCAATGAAACTGAGATACAGGCTTGCATTGATTGTTTTCCTCCCGCTTTTGCTAGTGCTTACCTACCAGGTAGGCGCGTACCAGTCGGTTATCGGCCAGGTGGCAGCGCAGGATGCCGCCATAGCCCAGTTAAACAGCGAGATCCTGGATATAAACGCAGTGCAGCAGGCGACCATGGATGTCGGAAACGCAAGAGATGACGCGATACTTGCACTGATTTCCGGGGATAGCAAAGGCGCTGCGGAACAGTTGCGGATGCTTGAAGGATTCGAGCAGGTGCGCTTGGATGCGATGGCGCAGATGGAGAAGGATGAGGCTGGCGCGGCCGTTGATGAAGAGAAGAAAAATCTCCAGGAACGGATGAAAGCGGACGTGCTGAAATCGGATGCAAGCGATGCCGAATTCGGGAAAAAACTGAAGCTTCTGGCGCAGGAGCCGGATGAGGCGAAAAGGCGGGTCGGAATCGTGGATGCGATTGAAACCTACGACAATGCGGTCGACCCGGTAAATTCCGACCTTATGAATGGAATGCAAGCGCGCGCGAAAAAAGTCACTGGCGAGATAGCGGGCAGGCAGGCCGAAATTGCAAGGGAAAAGGAGGAAGGCCTGAGACTGCTCTATATTGTGGCGATCACCTCCATAGTGATATTCGGCGTTGTGATCCTTTCCATAGATGCGACCGTCAACGCCCCTGTAAGGAACATAACCGATTCGGTCAGGAAAATAACAAAAGGGGATTTTGACGTCAGCATCCGCAGGGTCACAATTACTGAACTGGAAGATCTCGGGGAATCGCTGAACAGGGTGCTGGCCAGCTTCAAACTCGCAGTACTGAGGGCCGGGATGACCCGGGAGGACATGGGAATCGGCGAGGCGCTGAAAGCCAAGGAGGAGGCGGAGAACAGATACCGGGCGCTTTATGAAAGCTCGGCTGACGCGCTGATGACCATTGAGCCGCCGGACTGGAAATTCACCGCAGGAAACCAGGCAGCGGTCAGGCTTTACGGGGTGAAGGATGAACAGGAATTGACCGCGCTCGGGCCCTGGGATGTTTCACCCGAATTCCAGCCGGACGGCAAGCGTTCTTCTGACATGGCAAAGAAGATGATTGAAAAGGCGATGAAGGAAGGGAGTTCATTCTTTGAATGGACGCACAGAAAATATAGGGGGGAGAGTTTCCCGTCCACAGTGCTTCTTACACGCGTAAAAATTGGCGGGAAGGATGTGGTGCAGGCAACCGTGAGGGACATCAGTGAAAGAAAGAGGGCGGAGGAGGAATTGCTGCGGTCCAAAACCCTAACCCAGGCAGCGCTGGATGCCGTCACAGACATATTTTATGTGTTTGAGCTGGGTGGCAACTTCAAGCTGTGGAACCGAAAGCTGAAGGAGGTTAGCGAATATAGCGACAGGGAACTGGCAACCATGAATCCGAGGAATTTGCTTTCAGGAAAAGATCTGGAACTAATGCTGGTGGGCATTGCAAAAGCGGTGAAGGAAGGTTCCGGGGTTGTCAGGGCAAATCTTACGACCAAGAGCGGAAAACGCATTCCCTATGAATTCACCGGAGCGGTGGTGAAGGACGCCGATGGAAAGATGATTGGCATGGCCGGAAGCGGAAGAAAAATCTGAGTTGAAAGCGAGAAGGCCGCGTAATTCTCTTTTGTTTATTTTTCTTATTGACTAAATTTCGTTTTTCTTTTTCTAAAAGAAAAGGGCCGAGGTTATACAAAATGTTTATATGCTCCCTAGGAGTGAAATAGCAACTATGAAAATCAAGGGGAAATTGCTACAGGGAAAAGTTACTCTGCTTCTTGTGCCGAGCCATAAGTATGAGAATGTGGTCATGGACGTGGCAAAGGAGCTGGAAGAGCACAAAGTTTGCTATGTGAACCTTAGCCGGACCCATGGCGCGCACACAAAAAACCTCAAAGCGAACGGGATAAACGCAAGGGGCACTACTTACATAAACGCCATTTCAGAAGCAACCACTGCGAGAGTTGCCGTGGGGCAGCAGCCGAATGGGCACTATTCCGTAAGCTCGCCGGGCGCGTTTACCGAGATTTCGGTCCAGGTCAGCAAGGTGCTGAAAAAGAACTGCGAATACCTTGTGCTTGACCAGCTGACAAACCTTGTGGGCTACCAAGATAAGACAAAGGTGATTAAGCTCGTTTCAAACATCGCAAAGCAGGCAAGGCAGAACGGGGCAAAGGCCGTTTTCTATGCGCTGGACAGCGAGGAGCACCAGGACATGATAAAGGAATGTGGTGCGTGCGTTGACAATGTGATAAGGATAGAAAACGTAAAAGCCGGAAGAGTATAGGAGTATGTCCTCAAAACTTTATAGTTTCAGAATTTCTTTGACCTTGATGCTTCTATGTCCCTGAGCTTTTGTATGAATAGCAGGCTGCTCAGGATTATTATTGCGCGGCTGGCCTGGTAAAAGAAGTCAAGCAGGCCCATGGGAAGATAGGAAACACCTATTACTGAGGAAAGATAACCGAGGTTGGCCATGCCATTGATTGCCACTGCCACTGAAAGCAGGATGAAAGGGATTTCCAATTCTCCGCCAACCAATAGGATAAGCAGGAGAAGGGAAATGATGAACAGGGAAAAGTCCACTGCAAGATGAAGGTAAAAGAACAGCTTCTGGCTCTGGGAAAGCGATGATGTTGCAAGCGGGATTATTAGGAAGCCGAAGAGCATCAGGCCGGCTATGAACGAGGCTGCAAGAACAAGGTACAGGGCAGGGGCCGCATCCTTCAGGGATTTGACATTGGACTCAAGAAGCCCGCCTTTGCGCGAAAGGATGACGGAGCAGTAGCGCAGATTGATGAACAGCGCGGTTCCGAGGAATAAATCTCCGAGGAAAACGGCAATTTCCCTTGGCGCGGGGAAAGTGGAAATTTCAGGGGATTGAAGCGAAATCACATCGGCAACAAGCCAGAATAACATGCCCAGGGAAATTAGCACCCAGACCTTTTTTTCCACCGAACCCTGGCGGGTCATTCGATAGGCCAGAAAGACCCCCAGGAATGCCAGGAGGGAAATCAGAATCCCAAGGGATGTCTGGAAAAGCGAGAATTCCGGCTTTCCCAGGAAAAACAGGAATTCCAAAAACATTAGTTCAACAAAGGTTATTGCGCCGATTATTGAGAGCTGCCGGCTGTCCATAGGGACTAGTTGCCAGAGGGCCGAATTTAAAGCTTTTGCATCGCGGACTTTACACAAAATTCCAGGGCTTCTTTTTCCTTTGAAACATTGTTGGTGGTCAGGCCTGCCGCTGGCGGATGCCCGCCCCCGCTCCCCCCGAATTTCCTGGAAGCCTGGTGCATTATTTCCGCCAGATTGAGCATGTGCTCCATGCCCTGGCGCATTCTGCCTGAAATTCTCAGGTCCTTTCCAACGCAGGAAACAAACGCCACATCGGCGCCCAGATCCACGAGCGAATTCGCCGCGGCCGCCTCGTTTGAGCCGATGCTGGAGAACGCGATCAGGTATTGGCCGACTTTTTCAAATTGCACGCGCTGGGCCGCCTTAAGGAGGGCGATTCGCTGGGAGAAATCCGGGCGCAAATCTATGAGTGAAAGGATGCCGTGGTAATCCAATTTTGCTTTTTCAGCAACCGGCAAAAGTTCGGAAACCGCCTGGAAAGTGCGCTGGTTCGCTGACCTGAAAAAGAATGAATCCGCGATTATTCCAGCCAGCAGGCAAACGGCAACCTCGGGCTTCTTCACTGGTTTTATCAGCTCGTAGACTATTTCGCAGGAGGAGGAAGCCGTGTCATCAATCAGCTTTATTTTTGGCTTTACTGCGTCCAGATGCTTTGAGTGGTGGTCGATTACCAGGGAAATCTGCTGCGAGCCGATTGCTGGGAGAAGGGTGCGCGAGGCCGTGTCGATTACGATTATTCCATCGTAGCGCGGGGCAGGTAAAATTGAATCAAGTTTCAGCCCCAGATGCTCGATCATGTTTCTTGCTTCGCGCGTGATGTGATCCTGCTTTAGAATTATTGAATTGGGAAGAACTGATTTGAGCGCAAAGGCTGCGCCGACAGCGTCCGCGTCCCCCAGGGAATGGAAAGTAATCAGAATGCGCCTGCTCCTGGAATCCCTGAGGAATTTTTTTGCTTCAAGAAAAGGAGTGCCCATGGCTCAGTTTGCTCCGGCTTTTTCGGATGCCTCTTCCAGGACTTTCTTCAGCTCGTTCAACCTTCCTTTTGCCTTTTCCTCCTGCTTGTCAAGGATCGAAACCCTTGTTTCCAGGAACTTGGTCTTTTCACCGAGCTCTTTTTCAGCCTCCGCCTTGGAGGTTTTTACCAGAATCGGGCCCCGCGCCATGTAAACTTCTCCGCCCTTCTTTAGCAGATCCAGGGCGCCTTTTGCCTCGTCGCCTTCAACCTTTGCCTGCTGCTTTTGCATCATGATTGTCTGCAGCTGGCGCTGAAGCACCTGGAATTCCGCGACTTCCTTTTCAAATTCTTTTCCAACTTCTGCCATGTAATTCACCTTCCTTGATTAATCGTGAAATCATTATTCTTATTGCTCATCTTCATTTTTCTTTTCCTATTCATCGGCTGTTTCTTCCACTGATTCTATCCCCTCAAAAATGTACAGCAAGCGGATATAAGAGTTTAACGCAGCGCGGAGCACCGGCAAATCATCCGCTTCCAGCGAAATCTCCAGCGTGTTTCCTTTTGAAGCAACCGATGCCCGGCATCTTTTCTTGAATTCGGTTTCCTGCAAAAGAGAATCCTTTGCGTTTTGAGCCAGCTTTGAATTCTTGAATGTGATGCGCATGGACGAGGTAAAACGGGGGGCGGGGCAGAGCTGCTGGGGACGGGCGCGAGACCTGGGCCTTTTGCCTGTGAGTTTTTTGTTTGCATTTGTTTTGCTTTTTGTTTTTGTTGTTTTTGCCATTTTAATTCCTCTTTTTCCCTAAACTTCTTTCTCTTCTTTTTCCTTGTTGTCAACCCATTCAATTTTCAGCGAGAGCTTTTTCTGCCAGCTGGAGAAAATTAGCTCCTTTTGTGATGCTGAAATTTTCACGCAATCGTCGTCTCCGTCGACTTCCGGCTCTGGCAGGCCGAAAAGTTTTTTCAATTCACTAGCGCAGGCGCCCGTGACTGTTGCGTCCGTGAAATTTGATTTGAGCTGCTTGAAATTTGAGTCTAAAATTTTCGGCGCGCCCTTTATCATGAGCGTGGGCGTGCACCATTCCCAGGAATCGCGGCTGATTTCAATGAGCACTATTTTCTCCGGGTTGCCGTGGGATTCGTAAACCATCAAAAGCCGTGTTTTGCCCAGCTCCCTTGCCTTTTCAACAAAGTCGCCTACTCCCGCCTTTCCCCTGTTTTCATACTTGCCAAAGGGAAGAAAAAAAGCGAGCGCCCTGCAAAGGCGCTTGGTCAGCACTCCGGGTTTCCTGCTCGTGGTTACAAGCATCGGGAATTACCTGCCGATGGATCGGCTTCAGCTAAATCTGGATGCAATTGCAACTAATCAGCTTCTACATCCTTTGCAATCGGTGGCCTTTCCTTGAAAAGCACCCTGCAGCCGCAGTAGGGGCATCTTACGAAATTCTGCTCCAGGCTTTTTACATTCTTTTTGCAACGCCAGCAAACATACACTCAAATCACCTTTTTTGTTTGTAAACTCAAACTCATTCACTTGCTTGACTGCTTCAGGTCGCGGATGGTCTGCAGGCTCGATTCTCCCGCAGGGGTTGACAGCACATACGCGCCGCCTGCGATTTTTGCCTCGCATGAGCGGCACTGCCACTGCGCGTTTCCCTTGCGCTTCACGTTTTTCTTTCCGCACCGCGGGCACACATACTTCGCAGTGCGCATGCCTTCGACCTTGTTATAGCGCTTCCTTAGCTCTCCACCGTATCTTACGTCATGCTTTGCCATGTTCTACACCCCAATGAAATCAATTTGTCATTTTGTCATTTATTTATTTGCTACTGCTCGAGCAGGCTTCGGAGCTCCCTTCCTTTCTTGAACGAAAGGTCGGCGATTTCCAGCAGCTCGTCCTTGGTTACTGCGACAGGGCCGGATTTCTGGCCTGCGCAGATGTGCTCGGGCGTTGTCGCGATTGTCACCCTGCCTTCCATGGCAGCTTCCTCGGCTAGTGTCGGGTCAAGGAGGAAATGCTTGCCAACTTTGGCAACGGTGCATGCAACAACGGTATTCTTAAGCGGCAATTGCCTGTTCGATTCGTCGCTTATGACTTTCTCGTCCTCATACCTTGGCATCTTGGCGTTCATCAGCGCCGCCATTCCTGCGAGCGCGCCCGCGTCAATCAGGTTGCCGTCATGGTCGAGTACGTACAAATCAAGGTAAAGCATCCAGACTTTTTCCTCGTTTATGTAGAATGATTTGAAGTCCAGCGTTTCCGAGCTTCGGATTCCGCGGTCAACCACGCGCGCGAATTCGATCGAGCCTTCACGCGGAGGGCCGGTCTCGAATTTCGGGCTAGCGAGCGGAGGCCATTCGGAATTGGTTGAGAGGACCCCCTCGGTCGGCTTGTCCGGGTAGGGCGTCCCCACTCCGAATTTGACAGCAGCCAATACCTGGGTTTTCCCAACTATGGCGAGCGCGCTTCCTTCCGCGCTCTGGAGCACGCCTTTCTCAACCGAGATCGAGCGGTACTCGTCATTCTTCCTTCCATCCTCGCGCTTTCCTTCTGCGAGAAGCCTTGTCACATAATCTTTTTTTACAACATCAAGAATGTCCATGCAAAACACCAACCTAAAGATTCAGGTTCACCCTGGGGGAACCGTTTTTTTCCTCAAAGCTCCTGAGAAGCGCTTCCTTCTGGAGAACCTTGACTTTTTCCACTGTGCTGATGGAGAGATTGAGCGCGTGCTCGAATTGCTGGCGCGTCAAAAGCCCGTCCATCTGGAACAGCAAAATTTCCTTGTCCCTCCAGGAAACCGCGACCGGGAAATCGGACTGGCCGTAATTGTCCTCGTCTTTTCCCAGGTCTGCAACAATGTGCTCCTGGATTTTCCCGGAGGCGACCGCTGCGACCATGTCGCGCATCGGGATTCCCGCGTCTGCGAGCGCAACCGCTGCTGCGGTCACTGCCGCGCACCGTGTGCCCCCGTCACTCTGGAGAACCTCGATGTAGATTTCGATCATTGTCTTCGGGTACTTGTCCGTGAGAATCAATCCCTCGAAAACTTCGCGGATGACTTTTGAAAGTTCCGTGCTTCTGCGGGACGGCCCGCTTCGGCTGTGCTCTCCGCTCGAGCAGAACGGCGCCATGTTGTACCTGCATTTCAGCACCGCCTTGTAGGGATCGGAATCGTGCTTGGGAATGCATTCACGCGGGCCATATACGCCTGCGAGAACCTTGTTGTTGCCCCATTGGACAAACGCGCTTCCATCGGCACTGTTCAATACGCCTGCCTGAATTTTCAGGGGGCGCAAATCTTCCACCGTGCGGCCGTCAAGGCGCTTGCCATGGACGAACAGCTCGGGTTTCTCTTTTTCAGTCATTAAACCACCAATATAAAATTTTCATTTATTTTTTTATTTAATTTTGATTTCTTTTATTTGTTTTTTTTCTTTCAGTTTTATTTTTCAACTTCAATTTTGTTTTCTACTCCGACTCCGCCTCATCCTCTAAAAATTTCTTCACCCTGTCGGTCAAACCCGAAACATGGGCTTCCTGCTCAACCTTCTGGATTGCGCGCACCGTGAGCTCGATGTCTCCGCCGCTCATCCAAATCCTTCCGTTCCGTCCGATGTAGACTTCGCTTTTGGTTGAATCGATAATCATATTGACCATGGAATTTTTCTTGCCAATCACGCGCGGAATTTTCACAGGGGAAACCTCGATCATTTTTCCGCCGGTGAGCCTGCGCGCGTCGGTGAGCGCAACACTGTTCACTTCGTCAACTTCTGCGATTTTTGCAAACACCACATCGCCCAGCTCGAACTTGTCGCGCGATTCCCTTCCTGAAAGGAACGCGTTGAATGAGGGCGCGATGTTGATGTTGTAGCCTGCGAAGCGCACGTCGCAAACCACTCCCACTATATAGTCCTCTGCCCTGGGCAGGTACATTCCTTCAAGCGGAACGGATTTTTTGCCCTCTTCATCGTAAAGGCTGATTACATCGGCGTATGTTTTGCCGTCATGGATGTAGGTGCCGGGCATCTGCTCGGGCTTGTCCGAAACTTTTTCACCGGGTAAAATAATTTTGTTCATCTTATCAACTCCAATTAAATGTCATGCGCGTTCGCGTTACTTGATTACTTTTGTTTCTACTTTTCCACTTGTGAGCTTGTTTATCCTGTCGTAGAATTCCCCCTGCAATCCTGCGGGCATTTCAACGACTGCAATTAAACTTCCATCCTTTTGCCATTCCTCTTTCTGGATTCCGCGCTCCTTCAAAACCCCGTAGCTCCTTTGGGCGAATTCCGGAGGAACGCGCACCGCAACTTTTATGTGCTCGAACTTGAGCGGAAGCAATGGGCGAAGCGCGCTGACAATTCCCTCAAGCTGCGCCTCGGGCGCCTTGAAAGGGTCTACGTGAACCCTTGCCTCGTTCATCGCATTCTCAATCCTCTGCGGCGGGTGCGGCGCGCCTGTCTGCGGGTTTATGCACTCGCGCGCAATGATTGCAACGATCTTTTTTGTTTTCTCCTCGAGGAGCTCCCTTTTCTGCTCGGTTGTGAGAGCCAGGTCTCCCTTCTGGAGAATTACTTCCGCAATCTTGTAAATGTCCTCGGTGCCAAAAGCTTTTTTGACATCCTCTGATTTGTGGCGCTCGCCCTTGCGGGCGTTCTCGAAAACCTCCTCAACCACCAAAATGTTGAGCAGGTCTTTTTTCTTCCCGACCTTGTAATCATAGCCGAGCTTTGGGTCCACCAAAATCTCGAACCGTTTCCCGCCGTAATCAAGGCGCGCTACCAGTGCAGTATCGAGAGAAGCCATATCCCACAAACCTTCTTAGTTCGCTGCGCATCTGCGCACTCAAACCTTAGCCATGTACTTCTTGATTTCAACATCATTCAGCACGCGGAACTGCTTGGTCTTCTTTGTCGCATAGGCGAGCTCGATGTTCTCCGGCTTGAAAGTTATGTCAGGCAGTTTCTTCAATGCGCGCAGGGCGAGCGAAATTCCGTCGTCCAGGCTGATTCCTTCCTTGTATTCCTTTTCAAAGAATTCCTCAACCTCTTTTTTGCCTGCGCCAATCGCATCGGCCTTGTAGCCTGTCATTGCGCCAGAGGGCTCTGCTTCAAAGAGCTTGGGCTCGTCGTCGATTCCTGCAACAAGCAGGGAAACGCCGAACGGCCTGATTCCCCCGTACTGAGTATAAACCTGCATCAGATCACAAAGTTCCTTGGTGATTATCTCGATTGAGACCGGCTCGCCATAGGCGATTTTGTGGCGCTGGGCCTCGAGCCTCGCGATGTCCACGAGCCTTCTCGCGTCCGCGATGAGCCCGCTGGCGGTTGCCGCCACATGGTCGTCAATCTCAAAAACTTTCCTCATGGAATCCGCCACGAGCAGGTTGGAAACAACGTTCTTGTAGGCCGCGAGCACGACTGCGTCCCCGCAGACTATGCCGACAGCTGTTGCTCCCCGCCTTACCGCCTCTTTGGCGTATTCTACCTGGAAAAGCCGCCCGTCCGGGCTGAAGACCGTAATAGCACGGTCATATGCTTGCGGATTCGCTCCTCCGCCGGGATACATTGACATTCAGTCTCACGCTCCAAATATTATATTATCCTAGTATCATTATGTGTCTGATAGAACCAATATATAATTAGTCCTTTTTTTCCGTCAGTTTACAGGAATGTTTGGGGTTAACATATTTAAATATATATTGCTCCGCAGGCTAAGAACGATTAAATACTCTAAAATACATGAATTACAACATGAAAATAGGGTGGCTCCAGAATGTACGGACTGAACGCAAGGCGGTGTGGAGGGAACATCTGCCTAATATTGAAACTGACGAGGCGACCATAAGTCGGGCATTTTTCCACAGAATAGACGGTGGCCTTCAGAAAAGAATCGAAAGAAAGCAGGAGATGAAGGATGGAACAACGATTTCCAGCAGGGATGGGAGAAACAAGTACCTCGGCAAGCCAGTTAGTCTGGAGTCCAAAGAGGGCGAAGTTGAAACAGAGGATGAATCGCCTAGGCTATGGAATACGTCTCCGCTTTATCATTTGTTCAACTATTTAGCACTTAAGCTCGCAGGGACTGTTTTTCCTGAAAATTTCGTGAGGGTAAGAAGCTTGCGGGTAATTGAAGAAGAGGGGAAGTTGTTTTCAGTGATTAGCTCGGACTACGTTGGAGATACAAGCGGAGTGATTGAAAGGAGAAACCTGTCAAAAGGAGAGTTTTATGCTGCGTACTTCGGGGGAAAGAGGCAGGCTGCCTATGACCTAAGGGATGCGGCGGATTCCGAGGAAAGAATGAGAACTCCGGGGCTTGTTCAAGCAATAGCTAAAGTGCAGGCAGCAGGGATAATACTGGAGCACCCGGAAGCAAACTATCATGTTGATGAAAAAGGGAACGTTGTTTTCTTTGAAGTCAAAAAAATTGACGTGGACGGAATTGTTGGTGCGATAAATAGAATGCCCGAAGGGAAACAGAAAGATCTTGCGAATATTTATCTGGCAGGAGTTTACATGCTGTTTGTGGAAGCTGAATTTGAAACCATAAAGAGAATCGGCGGCGCTAGAGGTGCTTGTGTTGAGATGGGATTGTTTGGAGAAACTTCGTTTAATAGATTAGTAAAGATGCTTTCCCTGCAATTCAGGAAAGGGAATTATGAGCTCCTTGAGAAGAATATTTATGAGTATGTAATTTTTGAATTGCAGCATGAACTCGAGAAAGAAAACAGAGGGTTAAACATTAAAAAATGAGAATTAAAAGAAAAAATAAAGGAAAAAGAAAAGAGCGGACTTCGGTCACTTGTTGTTATTTACCTCTTCCTTCTTTTGTGGGATTTGATTTTCTTGGCGGCTTGCTTCTTCGCAACCTTCTTCTTCGGCCTGGCGAGGATTTCGCTCACTGAAAGCGGTGCAACAATCGCTGTCCCTGCCTCTTCCCCTAGGCTGATTGAAAGGCCAGAACTCGCGTCATTTGACGGAGCATCCCTCTCCTTCCTGATGTGATCCCAAGCAAGCATGTAAAATATTAAGTCAACTCCCGCTGCCAGGACTACAAGCCCCCAGAAATATTGGTCTACCATAGCTGATCACCAAACCCCTATTTCGCATGAGGTGGTATTTAAATGTTTTCCTTTTTCGCCCTAACTGGAAAGGAGTGGGAGAATTGGCGGGGAAGGCGGGGGTAAAACCGGAAACTAGGCGGATTGGCGCTTTGGCTCAAGCAGGGGTTTCACCTTGGAGATAAATGGAATCGGGTCCGGCGGAGGCTTGGCCAGGATGCCTGCCTCAATCTTTGCATTGATCACCGCAGTATAGTAAAGATCCGCCTGGAGCTGCACAGCGCGCTGGTACATCTGCTTCATTTCGTCCCTGGAGTAAATGTTCTTGCTTTGGACCACGTCCCAGAAAACATTGGCTAGCACGCTGGTGCCATTGCCGTTTCCAGTGACGAGGTTGTAAAGGGATAGCGCCGAATTTTTAATGAAGGATTTTGCTGCGATGAATGCTGTTTCAAGAGTTTTTCTGGATTTGCTTTTCGGCTTGATTTTCTCCATCTCCTGCTTTTTTTGCGTATACTTGTCATGGGAGAATTTGGCTTCCTGCTCATACCTTTGGGCAATGCCCTGGCTTCCGCCATAGATGTATTTCGGGGTAGTCGCCAGGCTCGGCTTGTTGCGCTTTTTCGCGAACAGGAGTTCGAGCGCCCCGTGCGAGGCAGGATCCGGCGAGACCCATTCCCAGCCAACGAATTTCCCAACCGCATGGTGTGGGATGATTATGTCCGCTGCGATGTGCCCGAGATTTCCTGCGTATTTGCTTGCCCAATCTTTCGGGTCGCCATCCGCGGCTTTTTTGGAAGGCTGCGGTTTCATTTGATCTGAAAGGTTCGCAACCAATTGCTCGTAATTGAGGATAAGCGCGTGAAGCCCATAGCCCTTGTACCTCTGTTCCTGGTAAATCCTTTTCCAAAGGTCGCTGATGCCGGCAAGCGGCCGGGGTTTGCCCGGGTGCATTTTTCTCGGGTTTGCGATTGCATCGGGATTGTAATTCTGGTTTGCGCCGCCGTGGATTATTTCTTTTTCAGGGGAATGGCCAAAATGCACATCCTGGGTGATTGCTTCCCAGTCGGGCTGGGTGTTTGCAAGCAGGAATTTGCCCACATGAATGAACTCCTTGAGCTCAAGAACAATGCTGAGCGAATCCGAACCCAGCTCCTTGTGGGTGTTGTGCAAAGGGACTTTCGCATCAAGCAGCTTGGAGATGTACGCTGCCAGCTCAGGGTGGTCGTGTTCGATTGTCAGAAGCAGCTTTTGCCAGGACTGCCTTGCCTGGGCGAGTTCCTCTCGGGTCAAGGGCATTATTTCGGTGAATATGGAAGAATGGCCGTTCATCTTGTCTATGTCCTTTGGCCGGATTGCCAAAAAGCCGCGCTGGTCGAAAATCAGTTGATAGGGGAGTGGCTTGTCCCTTAGATGGGACGGCAATGGGGGTATCTTAGTGAAGTCTGCCGACGCAGGGGCCCGGTTCTCCCTAGTTACCACTTTCATGTATATATTACCACATAACTGGTATAAATAGCTACCTAATACGACGGATGACGAGGATCGAACGAGGGAGACTGCTAGAGAGGGACGGGAGGATTAAATATCGCTTTTGGAGTAATATAGTGCATGCCTGAAACGTACCTGGTGCAGGGAACTCTCGAAGAGGGAAAAAAGAAGCAGAAAACCGACTTGAAGAATGTGATACCTGCGAAAAAAACGCTGGGGGACAGGACTATCGACTATTTGACCACGCATCTAGATAGCGGGCTGACTGCGGGCATGCGCTCAGGATTGGCGCTGAAAATGGCTGTGAAAAAGCCCTACTTTTTCAGCAGGAAGAACATTGAGGGGCTGCTTGAAGGGATGAAAAACCCGAAAGCGATTGAGAACTGCGATTTCGCGCTGGGATGGCTGCACAGGGAAAGGCCGGACCTTTTCCGCAAAGGTGACGGAGAGAGGATGGGCAAGCTGGAACAGGAAAACCAGGCATACTGGAAGCGCGCGAATGAAAAGAAGAATGCAAAGGTTCCGCTCAAACAGAGAATTAAAGACAGGGGGATGAAACAGCTTGCCAAGAATTTGGAAAACGGGGCATTGGCGGCTGCGAGCGCAGCAACGCTGGTTAGTTTGGCGGTGGACCACCCGGAGAAGTTCAAAAAAGAGCAGATTCGGCAGATTGCCGCAGGCATGAAGAATGAGAAAAGCGCTGAAGATTGCGCGCGCATATTGGCCTGGCTCTCTGATTCAAGGCCGGAATTATTTGGAAGAAAGGATGTTGAGCTGATTATTGCAGGGCTGAAAAGCAAGAAATGCGCGGAGAATTGCGCTGCGGCATTGAGTTATTTGGCTGATTTGAGATCCGAGTTGTTTGAAAAAAAAGACATTGAACCGATTATTGCGGGGATGAAAAATAAGGAGAATCCGGGGGGATGCGCGGCCGTATTGAATTGGCTGGCAAATAAAAAACCGGAATGGCTTAGCTCGGAAAACAAACAGGATATTCTGGAGAGTGTAAAAAATCATGGCGGATGGGAAATGCACAGGACAGTGATAGACGTGATTTATGCGATAAACAACAAAGATGATGGAACTGCGGAGAAAATTGCCTGGCAGGCTGAAAAGGCCAACTTTTCCAATATTGATGGAAAATATGCCGGCAAACTGAGAAGTGAATTCAATATAGAATATGCGCTCCGCTATCCCGAATCAATTTTGGAAGAAATGGTTTCCAAATCCGGGAAAAAAGATGACAGGCCGATTGCGCTGGTTGCATACCCTAAAAATGACTGGAACGGCTCCCTGTACAATAGTTATGCGACGCTTGCGGCTTTGAAAAAGGCAGGGTTCCGGGTAATGGTTTTTGAGAGCGGAAACCAGGATGAGTATGGCAGGATGGGAACTGAATTGACGAAGAGATATGGAAAGGCTTCGCTGCTGGTGCTTGTGGAACATAGCAATGAAGAGTCGATTTTGCTAGGGAAGACGTTCGACGTGAGCGACAGGGGCAATCTGGATATGCATGACACGGGCATTTATCATACAATGACCGGGTGGCTCACGCGCAGCGCAAAAATTGTGATTAACGCATGCGATGCTGGGAAAGGAAAGGAGAATATTGCAAGGACGATTTCCATTTATACGGGAGCAAACGAAGTGGATGTTTTTGCATCGGATCAGGCAGCCGGGCAGATGAATGTTTTCACGCGCAAAAGAGCTGATGGAAAGCCGGAACTGGTGACAATCAGCTACGCTGACGGCCATGTGGTCAAGTATCACGCAGGGGTTAGGGTCGCCAGCGCCAAAACCACCGAGACCAAAGTTGCGAGCTCTAAAAGTGAGGAATAGCCTGGGATGCTATAGGATCAGTCAAAAAGGTTGCATCTTTGCTCGATGATTCCGCCTACGAGATGAAATACCCGCCTGACGGCGGGGTTCTGTTCCCCTGCTTTTTCAAGTTACAGGAATTCCGGGGCTTTTTTGTTTTTTATTCCCTGCGCCAGTTCAATGGATATGCAGGTCAAATTGTTGGAATCAAGGCCAAGGGCACCGGGGGAGCGGCGGATCTGGTTTAGGATGAAATCTGGCCCAAGAGCCCGGACGCATAATCTGCCGCTGAATTCGCAGCCGCCTTGGCCATGCGGCCCGGAACGCTTGTAGCAGTTTCCATTTTGTATTTTCAATGACATAGGATAAATTGCCTGGGCCGCGCCATAAATAGAATTGTGAAAGAGTTATTCGGAGAGGAATTTTTCCGAATTTCCTGCCTATCTTTTCCTCAATTCGTTCAGCATTGCAAAATAAGTGTCGGCTATTACGAAATTGAAGTCGCGCCTCATGCCCAGCATGTCATAGACGATTAATTGCGCCTCGACCTTGTTCGGGGAATGCCTTTTCTTCTGCTGGAAAGTGTCAATATACGAAAAAGGGGCGATTGCGTTCCCGTCTTTTTTTATGATGATCCCGTTTTCACAAAGGGTGAGCTGGCCTACCACGTCAAGAGCGTCATTGAACAAAGGAATCTGTTCCCGGACTCTTCCTACCACTTGGGCACTTGCGTCAGCCAAACTGGATCACCGCACAATATACAGCAAGGGAGTTTAAAAACAATTCGTATGAAAGTTATAGTTGCGAAAGTGTTGTGGAACTTTCGCAAAAAACGTGAGGGGGGATTTGCATGGTAGTTGTTGGCCAGAATGCAGTAGCATTGAACAGTAGAATTAGGGCGCACCCCACAGGAGACCTCCTGTCAAGAAATGCGGAAACGGCTTTTTTTCCAAAAGATGGGATTCTTGCCTGGGCAGGCAAAGCGGCGGATATGACCATAAACGCTACCATCGGGGTTGCAAAGGGCCCGGATGAAAGCGGGAAGATGAAGGAACTTTACATCCCGACAGTCATGCGCCAGCTCAAAAATCTCTCGCCAGAAGGCGCTGTGGCGTATTCTCCGCCAAAAGGGATAGCTGACTCAAAAGACAAAGAAAACGAAGACGTTACAATACCTGGGCTCGGAACAAGATGGAAGGAAATGCAATTGGAAAAGAACCCGACGCTCCATGGGATTGATACAAGCACTCCCATAGCAACACTCGGGCTCACTGGAGCCAGCTACCTGGCGCTGAAGCTCACCTGCGACCATGGCGACGAAATAATAACAACCAGCCACTACTGGGAGAATTACGGATTAATGGCGGACGACATCGGAGCGAGGATTAAAACGTTCAAAACTTTCGTAGAAGATGGCAAAGGGAAAATTATTGGCGGATTGAATATTGGAGGGCTTAGGGAAATGCTGCTCGCAGAAGGCGACAAGAAAACTCTTTTGCTGAATTTCCCAAACAACCCGACCGGCTATTCGCCAACGATTGAAGAGGCGGGAAAAATCAGGGACGTGATATTCGAAGCGGCGGAAAAAGGGAAGAAGATCACGGTGATAATTGATGATGCGTACTTTGGCTTCCTTTTCACGCCCGATGCCTACGGGGAATCGCTTTTCAGCCTGCTTGCGAATGTGCATGAAAACGTGCTCGCGATAAAAGTTGACGGCCCGACAAAGGAGAGCTACGTCTGGGGGTTCAGGGTTGGCTTCATCACCATTGCCTCGGCCGGGATGACAAAGGATATCTATGCCGCGTGGGAGGAGAAGATGGCGGGAATGATCAGGAGAAGCTATTCAAACGGGCCAACGCCTTCGCAAAAAGCGCTGCTGGCCGCCTATGGAAAAAATGCGGATGACCCGACATACGGGCAGTACCTTGCTGAGAAAAAAGTGATTGACAAAATAATTGAACATAGATTTAGGGCGATGCAAATGGAGTTTGAATTGAACAAAAATGGGCTGTACGTACCTGTGCCGACAGTTGGCGGCTATTTCAGCTGCTTTGCCCTGGTGGCTGAACAAATGGGCAACGTAACCGCGGAAGATTTGGCATTGAAATTGCACGAGGAACCGTACAGCACGGGGATAATTCCAATGAGCAGGACCGAGTTCCGCGTGGCGTTCTCAGGCGTCCCGATTGAGTCCGAAGGGGAAAACCTGAAAGGCAGGGACATGAGGCAGCTGTTTGTGAACATCAGCGCTGCTTGCGAGGATATTAGGAGATAACGGCAATAGGAATGAGATAGCAGCAGGGAGCGACAACACCAGTAGGAAGAGCGGATATAATAATTTAAACCAGGCGCGTGAAATCCTGCTTGGCTACGGGGGGTTATTATGAACGAATTTAAACTTGAGATCAAGCCAGCGGCACAGAAGCTGAATGATATTCTTAGGTCTGAAAATTCCGCAATTCTTGACATGCTTTCCGAAAGGGGCCTGGCCATCTCATTTCCCTGGAGCGGAATCCTGGGCCAGAGTGCGGAGGCAAAGGGGAAGAAAATCAATGCGACCATCGGGATTGCCGTGCTGGATGACGGAACGCCCATGAGGCTTCCGTCCGTGATGGAGCAGATCGGAAAAATTGGCGAAACTCCCGCCGATGCGTTGACCTATGCTCCGAGCCAGGGAAAGCCCGAGCTGAGAAAAGTCTGGAAGGAAATGATCCGGAAGAAAAATCCTTCGCTCGGAAACGCGCTGATCAGCACCCCGATTGTCACCATTGCGCTCACGCACGGAGCGGTGGTTGCGGGCTACTTGTTTGCAAACCCGGGGGACGAGATAATTGTTGCCGACAAATTCTGGGGAAATTACAACCTGATGTTTGAGAATAATTTTGGCGCGAAGCTGAAGAAGATAAATACTTTCAAGGGAAACGGGATGGATTTGGAAGCGCTAAAGGAAGCAGTGAACGCGCCGGGGGACAAAAAAATAATTGTTTTCAATTTCCCCAATAATCCGGCAGGCTACACGCCAACCGATGGGGAGGCGCACGCGATTGCAAAAATGCTGCACGAGGCTGCGGACAGGGGAAAGAAAATTGTCGCAATCTTTGATGACGCCTATTTCGGGCTGGTCTACAAGCCAGGAGTTTTCAGGGAATCTGTTTTCGCGCTCTGCGCAAACCTGCACCAGAATATTTTGGCAGTGAAGCTGGACGGGGGGACAAAGGAGGATTATGTCTGGGGATTCCGCGTGGGATTCATCACTTTTGCGTACAAGGGGATGCAGGCGAGCGGGGATGTGAAAACCCCCAGGGGCGCGGAAGTGCTTGAGGACAAGGCGGCCGGAGCGGTCCGCGGGACTGTTTCCAATGCGCCGCAGATTTCGCAAAGCATTCTTGTGAAGGCATTCACTTCCCCGACCTATGGCGAGGAGAAGCGGAAGATGTTCGAGATATTGAAAGCCAGGGTTGAGGAAGTTGACAGGATTCTCGCCGAGAACGAGGGAAGGTACAGGGAAGTTTTCAGGCCTTTGCCCTACAATTCCGGCTATTTCATGTGCGTGCAGGTTGACCGGGGAATTGACGCGGAAAAAGTCCGAAAGATGCTGCTTGACAAGTACAGCACCGGCGTGATTAATGTCGGAGATAATCTGCTGCGGGTTGCGTTTTCAGCAACCCCGAAAAAGGACATAGCCGCGCTGTTTGAGAACATATTCAAGGCGTGCAAGAACGTCAAGGCGGGCGCATGAATAGATAAACATTTTTAAACAAGCACGGGAAAGGAGTAAGCATGCGTTCACGGAAATCCATGAAGGGGCAATCGGCGCTCGAGTACCTGATGACCTACTCCTGGGCGCTGCTTATTCTTCTCGTGGTGTTGGTTTTGATTTACGCGAGCGGAGTCTTTAATCCCGGAAGGTTCACACCGCGCGAGTGCACGTTCCAGCCGGCTTTCCAGTGCAGCAGCTACAAGCTTACCGATGGCGGGCAAAGGGTGTCGATGATTGCCACGAACGGGCTGGGCTTTGACATTAAGATTAAATCGATTAACGGAATTAAGGTTACCTCCACCGAGTTGGGAGTGACTGATGCGACCCTGGATTTGCAGGGGGCGCCGCTCTATTACCAGAATGGGGCGAACATAAAATTTGACCCGGCGATTGTGCCCATCGCGCAAAAGGCAGCTGACAACTCGCTTGTCAGATTGGACATAACAATCGAGTATGTGAATTGCGAGACCGACCCGCATTATGTTCCAGGGCATGGAGACACGTGCGATGAGACCGTTGCAAGCTCCCATGTGATGAGCGGAAGGATAGTCGCAATTACCGAAGTCGGCTAAGTTTACTAATTTCAATTTGTCTATTAGCAGAGGATGAAAGCGAGCGGGTAATCGCGAGCTCCTCCGCATAGTTGCGGAGGCATTTTCGGCCCGCAGGCCGAAACATGTTTCATCCGAAGCAGTTCTTGTTCTAGTCTGGATGTTGAAAGGGTAGAGCGGCTTAAGGAAAGCATTGTACGCTCTACAAGTAAGTTTAAATATTCAAAGAGCCTAATTTTCGCCTCGTTAATATGGCGACCAAGAGTGTACAACAGGAAGCTGCTAGTGTTCCGAAAGAGGACTCCTTAGACGATGAGCTAATGGAGGAAACAGCTGAAGCAAGCGGAGCCAAGGCAGAAGCGCAGGCCGGCGCGGGGATTGCAGCCGCGGGCGGAAATGAAAGCATGGGCAGTGGTGCAGGCGAAAACTCGGGCGGGGCAAATTCAAAACGGGGGCAGATGCAGATTGCGCGCGTGAGGATGAGGGGATTCAAATCATTCAGGAGCGCCGACGTGAAATTGACAAGCGGGTTCATGTGCCTCGCAGGCCCGAACGGAAGCGGCAAAAGCAACATTTGCGATGCGATCAGGTTCGCATTCGGGGAAACCGTACTGAGCAATTTGAGGGTGAAAAGGGTAGCTGATTTAATCACCCAGGGGTCGGACAAGGCTGAAATCACAGTCTATTTGGAAGGAAAAAACGGAAAGCACGAAATCAAAAGGGCGATCAGGGGAGACGGAAAAACTGCGTACAAATTTGACGGAAGAACCTGCACGCGGAGGGCAGTGATAGACAATATCAGGCCCTATGGGTTCGAGCCAACCGCGCACAATGTGATTGCCCAGGGGCAGGTGCAGAAAATCGTTGACATGCATCCCAAGGAAAGAAGGGAAATCCTAGACGCTGTTTCAGGAATAAGCGAATTCGAGGACAAGAAGAAAGAGGCCATGAGCAAGCTTGGCGCGGTTGACCAGAAAATAAATGACGCTTACATTGTGCTCAAGGAAAGGGAAGGCGCGCTCACCGAGCTTGCAAAGCAGAAAGAGGATGCGCTGAAGCACAGGGAAGTTTTTGAGGAAGTGAAAAAACTGAAAGGGTCTGTAATTTTCCATGAATTGAATGCGGTTGACAAGAAGCACACCCAGGTCGCTGAAAGGTATATTGCGCTGAAAAAAGACACCGACACGCTGAGCAAGGACATCGAGGTGCTCCAGGGAAAAATCAACGAGCTAAGCGTGAAAAAAGAGGAAGTGGTCAGGAAAATCAATGAAAAGGGCAAGAACGAAAAAACAGCCGGAGAACTGGCGGATCTGAGGGCGCAGATTGGCATTGACAAAAGTTCCATTGAGCAGAAGAAAGGGCAGATTGACAAAAATAAAATCAGGATTGACGCGCTGGCTGTTGAGTTGAAAGAGCTCGAGGAAAAGGCAGCGGGCTCAATAAGGGAAGTTGCAAATTTGAAAAAGAAGCTGGAAGGGACGCAAAAGGAAATTGAGGCTTTTGAAAGCGAGCACAAGGAACTGCTCGGGAATGCGAAAAAGAAGGCGCAGGAAATTGGCAGGATGAAAAAGGGGCTGGCAGAGGTTTCTGAAGCGCATGCAAAAATGAAGGAGACTGTTTCACGCCTGGAGATGTAAGCCGACAAGGAGCTGGAAATTGCAAAGGCAAAGGAGGAGGAGCTGATGCGCACAGCGCCTGCCGCAGAGGAAGGAAGCAGAAGGGCGGAGCTGGAAGCGGAAATGGAGTCGGTGAAAAAAGATATTGAGGATTTGGAAAAGCAAAGCGGCTCGCTGTGGAATGATGAAAGGGTCCTGCAGAAAAAATTGCCAACCCTCGAGTCAAAACAGCTGGGGATTAAAGAGGAAATGACGGAATTACGCGTGAAAGTTTCCTCCAGGGGAATGCATCCGGGAATAGCGTTGCTGAAGCAGCTAAAGGAAAAGGATGTGATTGAAGGGATTCACGGAACCGTTGAGGAACTGATTAAGATTGAAGCGGATTACGCGGTGGCCATGGAAGCCAGCTGCGGCCAGAGGCGGGATTACATTGTTGTTGACTCGGTTGATGTTGCATCCGAGGCGATTGAGCATTTGAAAAAGCAGAATGCAGGGAGATGCACATTTATTCCGCTGGACAGGGAATTCAGCTCGGCAAGCGATGCGGTTAAGGAACTTGGGAAAAAGGAGGGCGCGCACGGGCTGCTCATTGACCTGGTGCAATTTTCGCCTGAAGTTTACGGGGCAATGCAATTTGTTTTCGGGGATACGCTGGTTGTTGATGACATTGAAACCGCCAAGCGGATTGGAATCGGAAAGGCAAGGATGGTTACGCTTGACGGGGATCTGCTTGAGAAAACAGGGATTGTCACAGGAGGAAGCTTCAAGAGCGAGCTAAAGGCGCGGCTAAGGGCCGAGAAGCTGGAAAAGGAGCTGGAGGAAGTGAAAGCAGAAAGGGACGGCATAACCGGCGCAGTGGAAAGGATGCGCGAGGAGATGAACGGAATCAGGAGAAGGAAGGCGGATTTGGAAGTGAAAATGAAAGGGGTTGAAATTGAACTTAGAAGTTTGAGCGCTGAAGGCGAAAAGAACAGGGGATTGGCGCAAAGAATCAAGGAACTCAGGAAAGAGATTGCGGCAGGGAAAGCGAGCGCCGATGAAAAATTAAGGGAGAAAAACAGGCTGGCGGTTGAGGCCGAGGAGAAAAGAAAAGAGCTGGAAAAAATCCAAAAGCAGATTGAGGAGCTCGAGCCTGAATCGCAAAAGGAGATTGCCACCGAGGCGCAGGAGAAACTTCAGCAATTGCACACCCAGCGAGGCCAGCTTGAGGTGAAAATCAACCACAAGGAAACCGATGAGGCGAAAATGCTGGGCGAGGGGCAGGAGAGGGTGAAAAAGGAAACCAGCGGGCTGATGGCCGAGGACAGGGAATTGAGGGGCGGGATTGCGAGCCTGTCCAAAAATATCGAGGAGAATACCGCCACAATGCTGAAAATCGAGGAAGGGTTGAGGGAGACTTCAAAGCAGATGGAAAAGCTGTTTGGCGAAAGGGACAAATTTGACGCGGAGATAGGCGAGATTGCAACCCAGCAGGGAAAACTAAAATACAATTATGAAAAATTCATGCGCGAGCTGGCGGGCAAGGAAGTTGAGAAAGCGACTGCTGAGATAAGGCTGAGTGATTTGAAAGCCGCCTACGAGGAGTACAAGGGAAGCCAGATTATTGAAGGGAGCAAAACCGAGCTGCTGGAAAGGTCAAAGAAGGCCGAGGAGCTGCTGCTTTCGCTGGGAAATGTGAACCAAAGGGCGCCAGAGCAGTATGAGGAGATGAACGCTTACATAGTGGAAATCAAGGGGAAAGTGGGAAAGCTTTCGGATGAGAAGCAGGCGGTGGACAGGATGATTCAGGAGATTGACACCCGGAAGGTGGATATTTTCATGAGCACTTTCAAGAATGTGAATGAGAATTTCCAGAAGATGTTCGGATTTATTTTCAAGGGCGAGGGAGCGCTGGAGCTGGAAAAGCCGGCTGACCCGTTCAATTCAGGCCTGACCATCAAGATAAAGGCGGGCAAGAAGGATAAATTTTTGGAATCCATGAGCGGTGGGGAAAAATCCTTGCTGGCTTTCATGTTCATCTCAGCCATCCAGGCAACGAAGCCCATGCCCTATTATATACTGGATG
>CABMDC010000008.1 GCA_902384795.1 Candidatus Gugararchaeum adminiculabundum
ATGATACTGATAATGTGAAGAAATTGGGAGTGAAGACTGGCCTAAAAGTGAGGGTAGTGGATGAGAACGCCAGGTATTTCTCCGGGCTGAAAGTAGTTACTGACCCGGATAAGAAAATGAAGATAATCGTCGGGCTGTTCATTGAAATTTTCGAGGAGATTGCGAAAAAGTAGAAAGTCGACTATTTGGTGCAGGGGACAATCGGGCCTGACTGGATTGAGAGCGGCGGGGCTGGCAGGGACACCATTAAATCGCACCATAATGTTGGCGGGCTTCCTGAGAAAATGGGATTGAAGCTGGTGGAGCCGCTGCGCGATTTGTACAAGCACGAAGTGAGGGCTGTTGCGCGGGAATTGGAATTGCCCAGGGAATTTTCCGAAAGGCAGCCATTCCCAGGCCCGGGTTTGGGAGTTCGCATTGTTGGGGAAGTCACTGCTGAAAAAGCCGAGATTGTGAAAAAGGCGTGCCAGATTGTCGAGGAAGAAATTGAGAAGGCTGCTGGCGAGAAGAAAATGGAAATGCCCTGGCAGTATTTTGCGGCATTGCTGAACGACAAAACGGTTGGAGTGAAAGGGGATGAAAGAACCCATCTTTATACTGTGATTGTGCGCGCTGTGAGGTCGCTGGACGGGATGACTGCGAACTTCTCTGATATTCCGAACCCGGTGCTGCAGAAAATTTCCACCAGGATTACCAATGAAGTTAGGGAAGTCGGAAGGGTTGTTTACGATATTACGAACAAGCCGCCGGGAACAATCGAGATGGAGTAAGTAAATTGGCGGATGGAACGGCATTTTTATGGGCAAAGTCTACGTGATTAACAATGGCGGCCAGTATACGCACGTTATCTGGAGGACTGTGCGCGACCTTGGGTTTGATGTGGAAATTATTGACAATAAAGTTAGCTATGAGACTGTCAAGGGAAGTGCGGATGCGGTAATCCTGAGCGGAGGGCCTGGAAGCGCGTACAAAGACAAGTACGAATTGTGCGAAAAGATTGTGAAAAAGGCTGCGAGCGGGGAATTTTCAAAACCTATTTTGGGAATTTGCCTGGGGCACCAGATAATTGCGCACCAGCTTGGCGGAAAAGTTTCCAAGGGAGAAAATGCCGAGTATGGAATTATGGAAATTGACGTGGATGATGATTCGAATATTTTTGCAGGCGTGCCGAAGAAATTCAATGCCTGGGTTTCGCATTTTGATGAAGTGAAAAAGATGCCACCAGAATTTGTGAAGCTGGCGCACAGCAAGGCGTGCGAGGTAGAGGCAATGAAACACAAGAAATTGCAAATTTACGGGGTGCAGTTTCATCCCGAAGTGTGGCACACTGAAAATGGGGAGAAAATTCTGGAAAACTTTTTGAAGCTGATTAAGTAAACCTATTTTTTGATAAGTTCAGGGGACTCAAGCAGGGCAAGACGCCAAACATTGCTTGGCTTGTGGCAAACGTTAACTGAATGACGGGTTCCGAATTGTCGATTTAGCCATAAGTTTACTGCGACTAAACCAACAAAAGAAGTTTTATCACGATCTGGGGGATAGCAATGTATTCCAGAACTCGCAAGAATGTATTCAGGCGGGGAATGAGCATAACACGGATATTCAGGGAGCCCGCTTAGAGGGTTCAGCTTGCCTGTTTTGAATACTTCACCTAGATGGATTGCTTCGACATTCGCAGGGGTTATTACCACGCGAGATATTCTTTTTCTCTCTTGTTTTATAGTCACATCGTATTGGAGGATTGGTTTTCCTTTATTATCCAAAATGATGTTGAATTGCTCATCTATTCGAAAAGGATTGAGTGAAAAATAAGGATTGTGAGCGCAGGGGCGACTAAGTTCTTCGCGGTCAAAAGGAATGCCGTCAAAAACATAAGTTACTCCATCGCCTTTATCATAGTGTTCAATTGCTGGAGATTTAGGAATTCGTTTAATTCCATGCTCATCAGTTGGTTTTATTAGGAAAGCGACCACTGTGCCGGTATAGCATGGATCAGCCCAGGCAGCAGGAGCATAAACTCTGTGGATTTCTCCCTGTTCTCCAGGGGAGGGATGGTCTTGGTGGTTTTTTACGATAAAGGAAGCCGGAGCAGCAAAAACTCCTTTGGATGTTATATACATTAGAGCTTGCGCCGTATTAAAAGTTCTTATTTTTTTGCCCAAGCTCCGTGCAAAATGAAATTTTACTTTTTCTATTGGAAAAACTTTTTGAACAGCTTGAGTCATAGTGGTATTTTATGGGTGAGAATTTAATAGCTTATTTCTTAAGCGGATTTTTCTCCAGCCTTTCCATCACTGCTTTTACAACGAATGGCCAGGCGATGGTGGCATCGGACATCACTTCTGCGAACATGCCGCCCTCTTCCTTGGGAATGAATTTGCCCCAGCTGATGCCCTCGGAATAGGTGCAGCCGGAAAGCCCGCCCCAGTGGACCGGCTCCGGGCAGATGCGCACTCCGTACTTGAAGCGTTTGAACGCCCCGCCAGGGACTCCCCTTTTCTCTATTATATCTAGGTACGGGCCGACCTGCTGGGCCCAGTTTCTTGGAACTCCTCCGCCAATGGTGAAAATTCCCAGATTATCAGCTGCAAATGCCATGGAAGTGTATTTTTCCAAATCCAGGTAGGGATTGTATTCAACGCACTTCTTTCCCTTGAGTTGGAGCCTTCTGCGGTAAAGCCCATAATCCAGGCCGAGCTCTGAGTCTGTGAAAGCAGGGATGAAAACAGGGACTTTCTTTTCAAAAGCTGATTTGAGCACTCCGCGGCCCTTCACGTTCTTGTGCAGGTATTCTCCGAGCCTTTCATTTATCAGGTAGCTGGAAATCTGGTCATGGTCTCCGTTCAGGGCTTCCAGAACTTCGCGCACAATCACTTCCGTATCATCCAGATTTTTCTCCAGCTCGAGAGTGTCGTAAACTCGGTCATAGCCGGCATAGTATAATTCCTTGTCATCCATCTTGCTCGGGTCATACTTGAAATGGGTCATGCCGGCTGCTTCTACGAATCCGTGCGCCATGAGCGCTCCGGTGGAGATCACAATGTCAACCAAACCCAGTTCAATCATGTCACAAATCACGAGGCCCATTTTTGCAACGGTCATCGCCCCGGAAAGCGTGAGCATTTTCAGGCAGCTTTCCTCGCGCACCATTGCTTCGAAAACATCCGCCGCCTCGCCCAGCTGGCGGCCGCCGAAAGCGGTGTCGCGCATGGCAAGGACCAGGTCGTTCACTGATTTGCATTTCTGCAGATCGATTGACTTTGTTGGAGTGAGATTGTCTGAAAAGCCATCGTGCAATTTTGTCCTCTTGCAGGTCCGGGTTTTGCCTTCCGCGCATTTTTCAGAATTTTTTTCGCTATTCATCAAAAGAAGATTCGATTAGGGTGTTATTATTAGTTTTGTTTTTTGCGGAGGATGAAAACGAGCGAGTAATCGCGAGTTTTTCAGCCGCAGCAGTTCCTGTTTCGCTCCGGATACTGAACGCGTAGAGCGGCTCGGGTAAGGCATTGTGCGCTCTACAATTATTTGTTTTGCTTTTTTTTATTTTGAATTTTCTGAGAATTTTCAGCAGAAAAGCAAGCGAGCACACTTTGCGTGCGAGTCTTGCTTTGCGCAAGTGCTTGTTCTAGTATGGATACTGAACGCGTAGAGCGGCTCTGTTTGAACAAGGTGCGCTCTACAATTGCTTGCACTAGGTAAAAGAAAAAAATAATTGAAGTGAAAAGTGAAATAAAAAGTAAAAGAAATAGGATTGCAAATTCGCGCGATAAAGCTACGAACCTACAGCTCTCCAACTCTTCTCTTAATCTTTCTCTTTAGGCGCTTCCTTCTTTTCTTTAGCCATTTCCAGCGCATTCGTCCTTTCTTTTTCCATTTTCGCGGGATTGCTCCCAAAAATTACACCTCTAAGCTAAGTATGAAAAACTTGTTAACTTCTTTTTGCGAAGAGAATTTAAATATGTTCCGACCGATGTTATCCCTATGGATTTGGAGCAGAAGATGGAGCTGGCCCTGCGCCCGCCCACCATTGAAGTGATTACCAGGGATGAGCTCAGGCAGGTATTTGAAACCTACGCCCATCCTAGGCACTATATAGGGTTCGAGGTGTCGGGCAAGGTGCATATCGGCACCGGGCTGATGACTGCCCTGAAAGTCAAGGATTTGATGGCGGCCGGGTGCAAGCCCACTATTTTACTGGCAGACTACCATGCGTGGATTAATGGCAAGTTTGGCGGGGATCTGGAGAAGATACAGAGGATAGCAAAGGGATACTTCAAGCAGGCGTTCGTTTCGCTCGGGCTGGATGAGGGAAAAGTGAACTATGTGCTTGCGAGCGAGATGTACGAGAAAATGGGAAAGGACTACTGGAAGGATGTGCTCGAAATCTGCAATAAAACTACTATTCCCAGGATGATGAGATGCATGACGATTTTGGGAAGAACCGAGAGCGAGGCGTCGCAGACAGCGCACCTGATTTACCCTGCTATGCAGGCGGCGGACATGTTCGCCCTGGATGTGCAGATTGCGCACGCAGGGCTGGATCAAAGAAAGGTGCACATGCTTGCGCGCGAGGTTGCGGAGAGGATGGGCAAAAAGAAAGCAGTCGCGATCCATGGGAAGCTTCTGATGGGATTGCAGGGGCCGCAGAGGATGGGCAATGAGGAGGCCATGAAGGAGAAAACCGGGCCGCTGGAAATCGAAGTGACTGGCACCAAGAAGAAAACGCAGGTGAGCGAGACCAAGGCCATGGTTGAGGATGAGATTCAAATCAGGTTTAAGATGAGCAAGAGCAAGCCGGAAACGTGCATTTACGTCCATGATTCGGAAGAGGAGATCAAAAAGAAAATGGGCAAGGCATTCTGCCCGGAAAGAACAATTGAAAATAATCCGATCATTGACCTGGCAGAGCAGATTATGATGAGGGACGGTAATGTTCTGCGGATCACAAGGCCCGCAAAATTCGGAGGGGATATTGATTTCAATAATGTTGCCGAGCTGAAAAAGGGCTATGCTGACGGGAAACTGCACCCGGTTGATTTGAAAGCCGCTGTTGCGTTCGAGCTTGCGCGGGTTTTGGAGCCGAGCAGGAAATATTTCGAAAAACACAGCGAGCTGCTGAATTTTGGAGATTAGATAGATGGCAACTGTCCTTGTTACCGGCGCGACTGGAAGAGTTGGAAGAGTGCTAGTGAAACAGCTGATGGACAGAAAATTTGCAGTTAGGGTGCTGATCAGGAACAGGGAGCACGCGATGCTTTTGCCCAAGGGGGTGGAAAGCGTTTATGGGGATATTGTGGGGCCGAATTCCTCGGGAATTTTGGAGAACGCCGTGAAGGACGTGGAGTATGTTTTTCATCTGGCAGCGGTGATTGATGAGCGGCTTAGTTATACCGAGATGCGCAGGGTGAATGTCGAGGGAACGGAAAATTTGCTTACTGCGTGCAGCAAACATGGAGTGGGCGTGAAAAGATTTGTGCATGTGAGCAGCATTTCTGTTTATGGGAGAAAAACTCCGTGCAAAGTTTGCAGCGAGAAAGATGAAACAAAGCCGGACACCAAATACGGAAGGACGAAATTGGAAGCAGAAAAAGTGGTGGAAGCGTTTTACGAAACGGTTCCTTCGGTGATAATCAGGCCCGCAGTTGTTTATGGAAAGGGATTTGATGAGGCGTATTTCCAGGTGCTCAGGATGCTGGAAAAGGGAAAGATGCCGATTATTGGAAATGGAAGTAATAGGATTCCGTTTGTGCACGTGAATGACGTGGTGCAGGCGCTGCTGCTTGCCTGCGAGAAGAATAATGCGGTTGAGAATGCGTTCAACATTTGCGGGGCCGAGCAGATGACGCAGAAGGAAATTTTTGCTGTTGCCTGCGAGAATCTGAAGGTGACAACGCCAACTCGCAGCTTTCCTGTTCTGCTTGTAAAGGTATGGGCCGGCGCAATGGAGGTCATTGATTCGCTGCGCGGGAGAAAGCCGCGCGTCACTCCGGAGTATATTGACATCATTTCGCGGGACAGGGCGTTTGCCATAAAAAAGGCGCGCGAGATGCTCGGCTATGCGCCAAAAGTCGGGCTGAAAGAAGGTATAAAAGAGATGGTGCAGTACTATAAGGAAGGTAACTATGTCGCAAAGAAAAACTGAGAAATACATACTAGATGGGATTGCCAGGGATGGCGCGCTCCTGTTCGTGCTCATTGACCCGGTCGACTATCCCTCGGTAGAGGATGCCGTGAAAACCGCGAGCGAGGCAGCAGATGCTGGCGCGGATTTAATTTTAATTGGCGGAAGCATCGGGGTGCAGGGTGTCCTGTTGGACGAAGCGACCAAGAGAATCAAGGAAAAAGTGAAAGTGCCGGTTGTGCTTTTCCCCGGGAATATCGCAACGGTTACCAAAAATGCTGATGCGCTTTATTTCATGTCGCTCATGAACTCGCGCAACCCCTATTGGATTTCCCAGGCGCAAACGCTCGCTGCCCCGGTGATCAAAAAATTGGGGATTGAGCCGCTTCCTGTTGCATATATTATTGTCGAGCCGGGCGGAACAGTGGGCTGGGTAGGGGATGCGAATGTTGTGCCCCGCGCCAAGCCGCAAATCTGTGCCGCGCTTGCGCTCGCCGGCCAGTATTCGGGGGCGCATTTTGTGCTTACGGATGTGGGCTCTGCTTCAAAAGTCGGCCCAGTGCCGGTTGAGATGGTGGCTGCTGTGGCAAAAACGATTGATGTGCCGTACATTGTCGCAGGCGGCATACGGACCCCCAAGGAAGCGGGCGATATCATAGCTGCTGGAGCCGATGCGGTGCAGATTGGAACGGTTGCCGAGAAGTCAAGCGATGTGAGAAAGACTATTTCTGAATTCGTGAAAGCCGTGAAAGAGGAAGGCAGAAAGAAGAAGAGATAGGGATAACACAGAGAATGATGGGGGGTTTGGGCGGTCCCGGACTAAGGGGGCGCTCCCCCTTGGGCTGGGAAAAGGGAAGATGCGGAAAATCAAAAGAATAAAATTTTAGTAGAAAAATTCCGCAAAAACAAAAGTATTTAAACTATTGTTTTGGAACGCGGAAAAAAATATTTTCTAAAACTCTTTTTAGTGTTTAATGGTTCACAGTGATAGCTTTTTTACGGCAATTGCCGTTCTGCATGAGCGTTAAATTCTTCATACTCAAACAGTTTGGATATGAAACTTTTCACAAAAAAAGGCATTTGGGTGTTATGTTTATATAGGTTCTGAAACAAAGCATATCTTGCGGTCGAGGAGGAAAAAACGAGCTTAAGAAAAACAAAAAAAGCTTGGAAAAACCTCTGGCAAAAGGAAAAAACTTTTGCGTTCGACCGCACCCCACCTTATCGTGTATGGCGGGTTGCGGAGGAATATGCGGTGCCGCAAGGTGACATGAGCTGCACTGCATGGTCACAACAGAAGAGGACAAGGAAACTAGTCCTCCCTTAAACGCAATCCCGCCCCTGTTTTATTTCCCCCAGCGAAGCTGCCTGTTGCATTCTAAAGAAGAAAGAAAAAGACTAAAAGAGAGAAAGATTGTTTTACTGCCTAGCCGCCGCAGCCACTGCCGCTTGAGGCAGCTCCTCCTGCCCCGATTTTGCCGAGCCCCGAGGCTTCGGCCGTGGCCCTGAGAGGGGTGCTGCATTCGGCGGGCGGAGTGTTGAACGAGCTGCAAATCGCCTGTTTTACCGTTTCCGAGGCCCTGCTGGCTGGTTTCACTATCTTGCCGTTGATAACCAGGGTGGGTGAACCGGAAACGCCGTACTGCTTGTTAAGCGATGCTTCTACCGGGTAGAGGGGGTATTTTCCGTTCATCCAGGTATTCTGGTTGTTGTACATTGCAGTGATATTGTATTGCGCGTCAAGTGCTGCGACGCACGCGTCTGCGGCGGCTTGGTCGACGCCTGCGGTTGCGATGCATTTTGCCGCGTCCCCGGTTTCAACAAAGCATTTCAGGTAGGCGGTGAATTTGGGATTCTGCTCTTTCTGCACGCAGTACAGGTAATTGTTCGCGTCGAGTTCCTTCTTCCCATGCATCGAATAGTAGACGAAATCCACTGTCATGTCGGTCTTGTTTCCCAGAAGCTCCATCACCGGCTCGTAGGCCTTAAGCATCTGAAGCCCATAGGGGCAGTAGGCCATGACGAACAATTGCACTTTTGGCTTGTCTGATTTGACTGTCGCCGTGGTGGCCGAAGCTGCTGCAGCCGCGGCTGCTGTGCCTGTAGCCGGAGGAGTTGTTGGGGGAGCCGTTGAGCCTGCAGCAGGCACTGAAATGCCCGTTGTCTTGGCATTGGCCGCGGGCTTCAGCTCTGCGGCGGTTGTCTTGTAAATGTCCGCATTAAGGATGACCGTGTCACCGTTGTCTGTTGCGTAAATCGGGATTATTCGCTCTGTTTTTCCGGCTTTTACCAAGCCCACCTCAACCAGGTTGAGATGATCGCCAAATGGTGTGACACTGGTTATGTTGGCGGTGTAAGGCGTGGATTTGAGGAAATTAGTGTTAAGGAAATTTTGGATTTTAAGTTTTGTTGCAGCGTCCATTCCGGTTGAATTCGCGGACGAGTTTGCGGCAGTCCCGTTGCCTATCTCATCCCCGATTAATGTCTTCTGGCCGCCATTGGTCAGGTTGATGGCAAGAAGCCCGAGAGCCAGCAGGGATACGAGGGCGAATGCAACTGCGAGCAGCGCCCATTGGTTTTTCTCCAGCGAGAATCCGCTGCTTTCTAGGGGTTTTGCGCTCTCCTGCGCTTCCTGGTTTTTTGATGACTGGTTTCCGACGCTCACTCTACCACCCATTAAATTTGATAGCTGGATTGATGAATGACTTGCTCAGTGCGGATTTTTATAGTGTTCTTTTAGGCTGTTCGGAATCGTTATGCTGCCGGGAATAATTGGGTGGAATTTTATGCCGTTTGAATCGTTTGGCGTGGCGATTGCGGGCAGATTTGGCGGGCGGGAAAAGCTTTCTGCGGGCAGGGGCATTTGGAGAGGGTTTAAATATTTTGACAAACAGAATAATAGCTGATAATTATGGTGGATATTTTATTCTATAAATGCGAGGTGTGCAGCAAGGAGCTGGGCACCAAGGGAGAGCAGCGCGCAGGCGTTGATGAGAGGGGATTTACCCATAGTTTCTGCGTCGACTGCTTCAACGATGCGGAGAGAAGGAAAAGCATTCTCGGGCGTTCGAGGTAGTTTAATAAATCCTAATTCTAAACCTTCTTCCATGGCTACTGTAAAGGGCAGAAAAGCTAGCATATTGCGGAAGACCTGCGAGACGGGCATAAAGGTAGAGCTGAATATTGACGGGAAGGGGAAGGCGAAAGCCAAGACCGGCATTGGGTTCTTTGACCACATGCTCGAAGCCTTTGCCAAGCACGGCGGCCTGGACCTCAAGGTGCTATGCACCGGGGATCTGGAAGTGGACCAGCACCACACTGTTGAGGACATTGGAATCGCCATTGGAAATGCGTTCGAAAAGGCGTTGGGGAACAAGAAGGGGATCAACCGCGCAGGTTTCTATGCGTTCCCGCTGGACGAGTCGCTCTCAATCGTTGCCATTGATTTTGGCGGAAGAAGCTACACGAAATTCGAATGCAAGTTCAACCGCGAGAGAATCGGGGAACTGGAAAGCGAGAGCATTGCGGAATTTTTCTTTGGCTTTGCCCAGGGGGCGAGGGCGAACGTGCACGTGCGCCTGCTGTACGGGGGGAATGACCACCACAAGTGCGAATCGCTTTTCAAGGCGTTTGCAAAAGCAGTGAAGATGGCGTGCAGCATTGACAAGCGGATGAGGAAGGAAATCCCGAGCACCAAGGGAGTAATTTAGGTAAAACTTATGGAAGTGATTCGATGTTGTTGGACAGAAAAGCAATGAGATTGGCTGTGCCGAACAAGGGAAGGCTGGCTAGTGCGAGCCTTAATGTGCTGGAAAAAGCCGGGGTCAAAATCCTGGACCACGGCGAGCGAAAGCTTTTCGGCTCAACCAGCGATCCGAACATCCAATTGCTGTTTGTGCGCGCAGAGGACATTCCGCGCTATGTGGAAATGGGCGCGGCTGACTGCGGGATTACTGGAAGCGATCTGGTAGTCGAGAAGAATGCGGACGTGAGAATCCTAAACCGCTTCAAGTTCGGCTATTGCAAAGTGAGCCTGGCTGCGAAGCCCGGGGTGAAACTGGGCGAGTTGAAAGGGAAAGTGATCGCCACAGGAATGCCGAATATCACCAGGAAATTCTTCAAGGAAAAGAAAATGGAAGTGGATATTCTGCAGGTTGCAGGGGCTGCCGAGATCACTCCTCACCTGGGGCTTGCGGCCGCGATTGTGGATCACGTGAGCACTGGCACCACGCTGGCGATGAACGGCTTGGAAGTGATTGAGGACATTTTGGAGAGCACTGCCTGCTTTGTTGGAAACAAGCAGAGCGTTGAGGGCAAATGGAAGGATGCGATCCAGGCATTGGTAATGGCATTTGACGGAGCGGTGCTTGGCGAGGAGAAAAAATACCTCATGATGAATGCGAATGAAAAGGACCTGCAGAAAGTTTTCGCAGTCCTTCCTAGCATGGATTCGCCAACTGTATTGGAACTGGCGAAGAAGGGCGAATTTGCGGTGCATTCGGTTGTGGACAAGAAGAGCATTAGCGAAACAATCCACAAGCTGAAAAAGGCGGGCGCCCGCGACATCCTTGTGCTGAACATGGAACGGGTAATAAAGTAAATTAAAGGATTGCCGGGAATTGCTGCTAGCGTTCAGATAGATAGTGTTTTTATGAAACCAAAAATTGCCGTAGTTGACTATGAGGCAGGAAACCTCAAGAGCATCACAAAAGCTCTGCTGAAATTGGGAGCGGATGCTAAAATCACTAAAAATGCTAGGGAAATCGAGGCCGCGGATGCGGTTGTGCTTCCTGGAGTCGGCTCCTATGCCCGCATGCGCGGAATGAAGGGAATTGAAGCGGCCGTGAAAAAGGCCGCGCAGGAAAAGCCGTTTTTGGGAATTTGCCTGGGGATGCAACTGCTGTTTGAAGAGAGCGAGGAGAGCAAGGAAAAGGGATTCGGGCTCATGAAGGGGAAATTGGAGAAATTGAAAGGAAAGGTGAAAATTCCGCACATGGGTTGGAATAATCTGAAAATTGTGGATAGGAAGAATCCGCTTCTGAAAGGGATTAGCGAGGAGGATTACTTTTACTTTGTGCACAGCTACGCAGTGCTGAAAAGCAGGGAAGAGATTGCAAGATGCGAATATGGAAACGGGTTTGTGGCAGCCGTGGCAAGGGGGAAAATGTTCGGGGTGCAGTTCCACCCGGAAAAGAGCGGTGAAAAGGGATTGAGAATTTTGCAGAATTTTCTGGATATGATTGAGTGAAGATGGAAGAAAGATGATGAAGATTGGATGATTGCATGTTGGTAATACCTGCAGTGGACATTTTGAAAGGAAAGGTCGTGCGCCTTTCCCAGGGCGACTACTCGCGAGTGGAAACCTTTTCCGATGATCCTGCTGCCATGGCTTTGAAATGGGTTTCCGAGGGAGCGGAAAGGGTGCACGTGGTTGATTTGGATGGCGCAAAAGCAGGGAAATTGGTGAATCTTGCAGCCATAAAGAAAATTGCTGAAGTTTGCGAAATTGAAGTAGGAGGAGGGATCAGAAGCGAAAGCGATGCGCGGAAAATTGTTGAACTTGGAGCGAATGCAATTTTGGGAAGCGGCATTGTCGAGAACCCGAAACTCCTGGATGAGCTGGAGGATGTGAAGGAAAATATTATTGCCGGCATTGATGCCAAAGGCGGGAAAGTTGCTGTGAAAGGCTGGACCCAGTCGACTGCGCTGGATGCCTATGAATTTGCCAGGAAAATTGACGGAAAAGTGAGCGCAGTGATATTTACGACGATTGAAAGGGACGGGATGATGAAAGGGCCGGATGTGAATGCTGTGAAGAAAATGGTTGATGCGGTTGGAGTGCCGGTGATTGCGAGCGGGGGAGTAACTAGCATTAGTGATTTGGTTGCGCTGAAAAAAACCGGGGCATTTGGGGCGATTATTGGCAAGAGTTTGTACAAGGGAGAAATTGATCTAGGGGAAGCGATTGAAGCCGCGAAATGAAGGAAGGATGAGGGAGTGAATTGAGCTGAAAACTATGCTGGCAAAAAGAATAATTCCGTGCTTGGACTGCGATTTGAGCGTGCCTGAAGGCCGCGTTGTTAAAGGAAAGCAGTTCAAGGAAATCAAGTATGCCGGAGTGCCCTGGGAGCTGGCTGAGAAATATTACCTGGATGGCGCGGATGAGATTGTATTCCTGGATATTACTGCGAGCAGCGATGCCCGCGAAACAATGGTGAATGTGATCGAGAAAACCTGCGAAAAAGTGTTTGTGCCCATTACTGTTGGAGGAGGAATCCGCAGCGTTGCTGATGCGCGCAAGGTGTTCAATGCTGGAGCGGATAAGGTGGCAGTGAACACTGCCGCGCTGCTTAATCCAAAATTGATTGATGAGCTGGCTGAGCACTTTGGCTCCCAGGCTGTTGTGGTTGCGATTGATGCCAAAAAAGAGGCGAATGGAAAGGGAGGATACGAGTGCTATACTCACGGTGGAAGGAAACCGACTGGCATTGATGCGATTGAATGGGCAAAGGAATGCGCGAAAAGAGGGGCAGGTGAAATTTTGCTGACTTCCATTGACAGGGATGGAACGAATATTGGCTATGAGCTGGAACTGACGCGCAAGGTGGTGGAAGTGACCAATATCCCAGTAATTGCGAGCGGAGGGGCCGGGAATACGGAGCACATTGCTGAAGCGTTTACCAAGGGAAAGGCGGATGCCGCGCTGCTAGCTGGCATGCTGCACTTTAATAAGCTGAAAATAAAAGAAATTAAGGATGATTTGAGGAAAAAAGGCATTGCGATACGTGAGTGAAAAGCAGATGAAATGAAGAGAAGTGAATGTGATTGAAATGAAAGTGAATTTGAAAGAAGCAGAGAAATTTGCAGACAGGCTTAATTTCAAAAAGGTTGAAGGAGGCTTGGTTCCGGCGGTGGCGCAGAATTATGAGGACAAGGACGTGCTGATGCTGGCTTTCCAGAATAGGGAAGCGGTTATCAAAAGTTTGACTGGCGGGAAACTTTGCTTCTATTCGCGCACGCGCAAGAAATTGTGGACCAAGGGCGAGGAGAGCGGCAATTTCCTGGAATTGCAGGAATATTTCGCTGATTGTGACACGGACAGCGTGCTGTATAAAGTGAAGCCGGTTGGGCCGGCGTGCCACAAGGGAACCAAGAGCTGCTTCTTTGATTATGAAGAATGCTTTGATGTTTATGCGCTTGCGGCGATCATAGGTGAACGCGCGAAGAAGAAGGACAAGGCTAGCTATACTGTGAAGCTTCTTGGGGACAAGAAGAAAATCTATGAAAAGCTGCGCGAGGAAATTGAGGAAGTGATTGAGGCGAGCGAAGTCAAGAAGCAGAAGAAAGAGGTCATTTGGGAAGCCGCGGATGTGCTTTACCACCTGCTTGTTTTGCTTGAGGCAGAGGGGGTTACCCTTAGGGAAATAGAGGGGGAATTGGCCAGAAGGCACTCGGAAAAGAAGAAATAAGGATTAATAATTCTCCCCGCCAAAAAAGTCTTTCTTAGATTACACTAAAAACGCCCCTGTAGCTCAGTGGTAGAGCGCGTCCTTGGTAAGGACGAGGCCACGGGTTCAAATCCCGTCGGGGGCTTTCCTATTTCTTCAAGAACCGCCACTAAGTAGAGCACAGAAAGGGATATAAGCAAAAACTACTTACTTATACATAGTCAAACACTTATGGATAGGGGTGAAAATATGCACGCTCAGCCAAAGAAGTCAATCGATAAGTCAATCAATATTAGAGATGCTACTTTTGAGCAAGTACTCAAACTTGGAAAAAAAGGACAAATACTTTCAATTGAGCAGTTGGATACGTTCAGGGGCTGGGGAGGGTACGAGAATTACGTTAGTGACAATACAAGCTCAAGCCAGTTTGCTAGCTACGCCCCGCCAAACACCTCATTCTTCGAAGCGAACATAAAGGACCGGGGAAAATACAATGTTTCAAAGGACATGCGCACTGGCAGGATATACCGCGCCGAGCTTCCCAAAATCGTTCTTGGCCCCAACGGCAGAGAAATTGTTGTCGCAAAAGCGAAGAACGTTGCAGTTTCTGCGGTGCTTGACCTGATGCGTGACGGCAGGCCCACGATTGAGATGCATAAGGAGAGAGGCAACAAATTCCTGATAGTGGTCAATGACCCAAATGCTTGGTTCTGCTTTAAGATTGCAACCAAGATGGGCTGGGTGATAGCGAAACTGCAGGACGGTGATGTAAGAGATATCAGGAGCGAGACTTGGAACGATTCTTCCATGGATATTTATTTTGAGAGATTTGATGGTTACTTTAAGGACGGCAGGAATTGGAATGGTATGATAGGCTGTGGCTGGGAGTCCGAAATCGGCAATAAACCTGTTTTTAAATGGAGAGTCGACAGCGAGCCGTCCGATCCTTCCCCGGTGTTTTTTCACGCCCATGGAGCAGGAGGCGCTGAAAAACTAGCGCATTCAGAAACTAAGAAGAAGGTTGCTGGATTGTAGAGATAGCGGGTGGAACTCTTTTCGCAGTGGCGGTTCGATTTTTATTTTTCCATTCAATTACGATCGGAATAAAAATAGGACAAATCCTAATATACCAAGAATTGAAAATATCTATTTACAGAAGTATGTGGAGTGATATTGTGACAGAACTTAGTGCTGATGAACTAAAGAGATATGACAGGCAAATTAAAATCAGGGGCTGGGGAATTGAGGGCCAGAAGAAAGTGAAGAAAGCAACCGTTGGAGTGCTTGGCTGCGGAGGGCTTGGCTCGCCAGTCACTATTTATTTAGCGGTTGCGGGAATCGGGACGCTTGTTGCCGCTGATTTGGATGTGGTTGATTTGAGCAACCTGAACAGGCAGATTTTACACTGGAACAAGGATGTGGGAAGGAAAAAGACGGAATCCGCACATGAGAAGTTGTCCCAGATCAACCCCGAGGTGAAGCTGAAATTCTTCACCGGAAAAGTGGACGAAACCAATGTGGATGAGGTTTTCAAGGGAGCGGACATTGTGGTGGACGCGCTGGACAATTTCCAATCTAGATTTGTGCTCAATGATTTTGCCGTGCGCAAGGGAATTCCCTATGTGCATGGAAGCATCTGGGGGCTTGAGGGAAGGGCCACTACTATTATTCCTGGGAAGACAGCATGCCTGCGGTGCATAGTGAATGAAGCGCCTCCAAAAGAGGTGTTTCCTGTGCTCGGGGCGGCGCCTGCGACCATCGGCTCGATCCAGGTGACTGAAGTACTTAAATATTTGACTGGAGTAGGTAAACTGCTTACAGGAAGAATGATTGTGTATGACGGGGAGAATATGACGTTCAAGGAATTCGAAACCACGCGGGACCCGGACTGCCCTGTTTGCGGGAAGCTGTGAACAGATGATGAACAGGTGGGTTTTTCTTTTTGCATTTCTTGCAATTCTTTTTTCTCCGCTAGTTTTTGCCGAGAAAATCGATGTCGGGCTGTATCTCATTAATGTGGGAAAGTTCGATCCGCAGAGCGGCGCTTTCACCGCTGATTTCTACCTTTCGATGAAATGCGAAACCAACTGTTCGAGCAATTTTGAATTCACCAATGGAAGGGCTGCGACCATTGACAGAATGATTGACGAGCCCAACAACAAGTTCTACAGGATACAGGCGAACCTGCAGAGCCCTGTTGATTTCAAGAAATTCCCGTTTGACGAGCAGACGCTCACCATTGCCATTGAGGACAAGACGCAGACAAAGGAGAATTTGGAGTATGTGGTGAACCAAAAGGAAACCGGAATTGCAAGCGATGTGCAGTTGGTAGGGTGGAACGCCGAGAACTGGAACGCGAGCGTTGTTACCAGCGAATACCCGATTTATGGCGAGGAGTATTCCAGGTATAATTTCTCCATTAATCTGCAGAGGGAAGCGTTTTCCAGCATGCTCAAAACTTTCCTGCCAGTGCTTTTCCTAATGCTGCTGAACTTCCTGGCGCACTTCCCCAATCCTGATAAGATAACGACCAGGATCGGGATGCATACTTCGTTCATAATCTCCGCAGTGATGTTCCATGTGGCGATCGGAAACCAGCTTCCGCCCCTGGGGTATTTGACCCTGGCGGACAAGTTCATGTTCTGCGCATACCTTTCGCTCGGGTTCAGCCTGATCTCGGCGATAGCGATACTTGAGCTGTTGGAAGAGAAGAATGAGAAGATGGTTGGCAGGGTGCACAAGGCTTCAGGGGTTGTGAGCCTGGGGCTGTGGATAATTTCGCTGGCAGTAGTTGCACTGACCGCCTAGGGGGATAAAAAGAACCTGCAACTGGCGACTGATCTTAATCTTTCCAGATGTTCTTCCTGATGATAGTGTCTTCCCTGCCAGGGCCGACTGAAACCATGGTCACCGGCGCGTGGCACAGCTTGGAAATTTTCTCCATGTATTTCTGCGCGTTCGCAGGAATTTCCTTGTAGCCCTTGAGCGCAATTTCCCGCCATTGCTCCGGTGCAAGGTGCTCCCAGCCGTCCACTTCCTCGTAAATAGGCTTGGACTGCAATGCCTCTGCTGGCGCGTCCATGTGGGTGATTATTTCACCGCTTGGAAGCTGGTACTTGGTCGCCATTTTCACTGTTTCAAATCCGCCGAGAATATCGATTTTTGTGATTGCAAGGTCTGTGACGCTGTTTACCATGCAGGAGTATTTTGCCGTGACCGCATCAAACCAGCCGACCCTTCTTGTCCTGCCGGTGGTTGTGCCCACTTCGCCCCCGAGCTGCTGCAGCTTCCTGCATGTTTCATCGGTTAGCTCGGTGGGGAAAATCCCTTCCCCCACGCGCGAGGTGTAGGCCTTGAGGACCCCGACCACGCGCGAGATTTTTGTCGGGCCGACCCCGACCCCGGTGCATGCCGCGCCTGCGATGCAGTTCGAGCTTGTGCCATAGGGATAATAGCCATGGTCCAGGTCGAGCATTGTGCCCTGGGCGCCTTCGAAAAGGACTTTCTTGTTGTGGTCAAGGGCAGTGTTCACCAGGCGGGAAACCGGCTGGACGTATTGCTTGATCCGCTTGCCATAGCCCACATACTCCTCGTAGATGCCGCTGTAGTCGAATTCCTTTCCATAGACATCGCGGAAAACGCGGGTCTTGAGATCGCACATGAAATCGAATTTTTCCCTGAAAACTTTCGGATCCATCAGGTCTTCGATGCGGATGCCGAACCTGGCCGCCTTGTCGCTGTAGCACGGGCCGATTCCGCGCTTGGTTGTGCCTGCCTTGTATTTTCCCTTGAAAGTCTCCTGCTCGCCGTCCTGGAAAATGTGGAATGGAAGGATTATGTGCGCTTTTTTTGAAATGGAAAGCTTCGGGGTAATGCCCCGGCTTTGGAGCATTTCAATTTCGCTGAGAAGGACTTTGGGGTCGACTACAAGGCCTGCGCCTATGAGGGATTCTTTTCCTGCGATCACTCCGCTTGGAAGAAGGTGCAGCTTGTGGACCTCGCCCTTTACTATGACCGTATGGCCGGCATTGTTGCCGCCATTGAAACGTACGACTAGGTCGGCTTCCTGAGCATAAAAATCGACGACCTTGCCCTTACCTTCGTCTCCCCACTGCAGCCCTACGACTACGACCCCAGGCATTAAGATCCCCCCACCTAATTTTTGGAAATATTCCCGAAAATATTGGACCGTGATATAATAATAAACTATCGGCGATTGGCGAACTGATTGGGCTCGCTTAGCTGCGCGGGGAAATGGCTGAAACCGCCTCCCTTACCCCGACCAAATCAATAAGGAGCGGAACAAAGCGCGCAACCAGGCCGTAGGCGACTGCGAGCGGAACCGGAACCAGGAAAAGCGGGAGAACCAGCGCGAGCCCGGCCTCGCTCACTCCTGCGCCAGCGACTGTCGGGGTGGGAACGAATTGGAGCATCACTATGAGCGGCTGGAGAAAAGCAAAGAAAATGATTAATGGAAGCGTGGTGTTCACGTTCAGCCCGAGCGCAATTCCATAGCAGTACCATTCCAGCGCCTTCATAACCCAGAGCCCTGCAAGGAGGAGAAGCAGCTGCGGAAGCTTTTCAACCACCACAAACGAGGAATCCTGGATCTGGTTCACGAAAATCACGAGCTTCTGCACATACTTGCCGAACACCGGAAAGAGCACGAACTTGGAAATGAACCCTAGGAATTTTTTGGAAAAAAGCGTAAGCAGGCCGATGAGAACCATGAACGCTATGGCTGCAAGCCCGACCACTATGCCGAGCATGTTCTGCGGATTGTTCGCGAATCCGCCAACGGAGTAGATTATGAAAAGCACCGCAAGGCTTCCGACCGCAACCTTGAAAATGAAATCAAGCATCTGGGGCCCGAGAATCGCGACCATTGCCTTGTCCAGGGAAACCTTGTGGTTGATGTTGAGCGCGAACGCGGTGGTGAAATAGCCGGTGCGCGCCGGAGTGAAATCGCTGGCAAGCATTCCTGCGAAGTGCGAGCTGATCACTTTTTTTAGGGGCAGCCTTTCATTTAAATTCTCAAGCAAAAGATTGATGCGCACCGCCATGAGAACCCCCTGGAGCAGGTAGAAAAAAGCCGCGAGCAGAAGGAAGAACAGGTTGGCCCGGGAAAGGGATGAAATGACCTGTTGCGCGCCCACGAAATAGAGGATTGCGGCTATGGCCGCTATGGAAAGGACCACTTCTATGGCTAACAATGTCTTTTTTTGCATGCACCAGACCTAGTCGCTTTTTGGCGAAGTTTTCGGCTTGAGGGTTGAGACAGGCGTGAACCTGGCTATCCTCAGCTTCAGGGCCACCATGGCATTCTCCTTTACCAGGAATGAGGGGAACTCCTTTTTGCTCGGGTTCTTGGTGTAATAGTGGACAAGGAGCCCTAGGAATTTCTCAATCAGCGATTCCGGCTTTTCATCGAAATCCTTGAAGAGCACATCCAGGATTTTGCTTGCCTGGAGCGAGTTGGCGCGCAGCATTATTTTGAACGCGTCTTCCATTTCCTTGAGCTGCTCCACATCGCGGATCTGCTTCAGGAAAGCGTCGTATTGCCAGTAGAGAATGGACATGTGATAGAGAAGCGAAAGGTAGGCGTCTTCTTTGCCGGATTTGAATTTCATTACCATGCGGTTGTCCATGAGGAATGGCAGGACTTTCTTTGCAGTGCTCCGCTTGTCCACGGGAAGGGTTTTCAAAAATGCATTGAGATCCGCTTCCCCAAACCTTCCGTGCTCAACCAGGAACGGCGTGAGAAGGCGCTCAGTGTCGCGCGTGCCCCGGGCATCGGAAACCGCCTGGTCCCAGCGCGCCCAGTGTGATGCGAGCAAATCGCGGAAATCGCCCACTGCCAGGGCGTAGATGTTGGACAGGTCAAAAAGGGTCTTGAAAACCAGGAGCGTCTTGTCCTCCAGTTTCCTGTCCTTTTCCTTTATTTCTGCCTGGGCCTTGAAGAAATCACTGTATTCGTCTATGAGCGCCTTGTAGGCGCAGGTGTAGACATAGCATCCGAAAATATGCCCAAACGCCCGGAAATCGCCGGACTTGGCAAGCCTTTGCCTGAATTTGTCGAGATATTCGTACTCCAGCTGCGCTGGAGAATCTTTAGGTAAGCTAAGTGTCAGTTCCATGGATAGAATTTGTGTGGAATAGGTTAAAAAACACGCGGGAAAGCGCTCGCGCTACAGAAAACTTCAGAGGCAGCAGCGTCGCCAAATGGGCGCTGCGCCCAGCGCCACCGCCAACGAGCAGCTGCCATCCCGGGATGGCAGGTCCGCCTTCGAGGGCGGACTGAAAGCGGCTTCGAAGCCGCTTTCACTGCGGCGTGGCGCTGGTATTGGCGGCAGCGCCCATGCTCGTGGTTATTTTGGAGTTGCAGCTGCCAATGATTGCTACGGAGCCGAGGGCGCGGGAAAAGGGATAAAAGATGGAGAAGCCCATAAAAAGAAGGGAAAAGAACCAGTGGAAAGGCTTAAATTCTAGAAAATCCATAAAAATACACTTTGAACTAATAGTCAAATGACGAAAGTTAGGGTAATTGCTGAATTTACCGAATATGGATGCAAGATGTGGGGATAAAAAATGTCGATTCCGAAAGAAAAAATGGGTGGAGGAAAATCTGGCGCAGGGGAACAGACTCCGCCGAAACTAATTGAAAGAAAGGAGCAGCAAACTGGAACTAAGGGATTTGCCACTTCGTTTCACCCTGGACCAGCAACTACTGCTAGCGGGCAGGAAGGTGTGAGAACGAACCGACTGAGCAACAAAGAACCTACGAAAACTTTTCTTGCGGGCGTTTTTACGGTACTGAGTGACAGAAGGGGAGGCGACGCGGAGAAGAGGAGATGGGGAGAGGTAAGAAGGATTGTTGACAACTGGACTGCAGAATTCCAAAATGAAACAGTGAGAGAAATTTACAGGGAAAAATGCAAAACGCTGATCAGCAAGATGGAAGAGGTCCATGGCGAGATTACGGAGAATGATAAGGAACTTGTAGAAATTATGCGATTCATTAGCGAGAAAATACACGCAGGGTCTGTAAGGTATAGCGGGGAAGGGTATGAAAGTCACATCTTGATGGTGGCAGGGGGAGCGGCAGAGGCCGGGCATAAACCCGCAGGAGTTGCAGCAGCAATCGGCCATGATATAATCGAGGAGGAAGATGATTTTTGGTGTAAACGCCTTGGACTAAAAAAGGAGGAGGAGAAGAAGCATAAGAAGAATAAAACACAGAAGAAAGTGGAGAAGGAACAGGAGGATGAGGTGGAAAAGCAAAATTATGGCAGGGACAGGGAACCGATACGCCCGCACACACTTACCTTGATTCTCCATGAAATTCTTAGTGCCTACGACCATGGGGACAGGGCCTTCCAGCTGACTCTTTGGATGACAACTCCGAAAATAGTGGGAGACTGTATTTATACCCCGCTGAGCCCGGAGTACGATAAGTTGCCCGATATGCACGGGCTTAAGAAGGATGACCCGGAGTATATCAGACTAGATTTAATCAGGCATGGAGCGTATGTGAACCAGCTCTGCGGGTCTGCCAAAGCCATGAACTTGAAACTAATTGACAATATTATGAATGATGCCGAATTTGATAAGCTGCCTGAACATAAGAAACAAAGGATCGCCCATAAAGGGCTCATTTATACTGGAGCTGCAAAGACGGTAAATCCCGAAGCATTCCTGCTGAAATTCTGGTTCCATTATAATATGCAAAAAAGCGGCTTCTTGACTGAAAAGGAACTGACAAACATGGCTCTTCCGTCCAACAAATTTGCCGGTGAGATTTTCTATAAAAAGATGGGGGATTACCCGGTCTTTTTCACTGTGGAAGAGCTAAGGGACGAGACGCGCATGGTAAATCCGGCAGTGATATCTAATATTCCCCCGGCAGGGGCGAAATTCATAACATGCTATTGCCCGGATCCTGCCAACATAGGCCCGGAAGGAGTGGATATTGAGACAAGCAATGGGGAAATCAAGGGGAAACTTATTCAATTCCTTATTGACAAGGGAAAATTGCCGCATAAAAGCGTTGATGAATTCCTGGCCGATGCTGAAAACAGGCTATTTGAAGTGTTGGAGAATGCGGACAAGGCGCTGGAGAATGGAAACCATAACCCGGAAAACAGGCAGTTTCCAGGAGTGCATTTTGTGAACCACAGGGCAGCGTTTCTTGGGATAAACAACGGGATAGAAGTTAGTCCGTGGAATTACTTTGAATTCGTGAATTTGTTTGTGAAGAGCCGGTTTGAGGGCAGACTGCGTGTTGAGGCGACCAAAAGCCTTACAGTTCCGAATGTCAGGCCATGGAACATCGTAACGCTGAAAATTTCAGAAGGGGAGAACGTTTCCTTTGGAGAGATTCAAAACGCATTTGAAAAGGAGTTCGGCAGGGCGCTTTACGCTTATAAGAACGGATTTCTTTCAAAAGAGAGATTCGCTGCTTTCTTGGATGGGAGAGTGAAGGCAGGGAGCCTGATTGAGATAAACACCATGACGGATAGATTCGAAGAGGCGACTAAGGAGTATTTCAAAGGCAAGATTGGACGGAATGGATTCCTTGAAAAAACGCGCGGAAAATACGCCAAGCCAGAAGCGGCTGGACTGAACTAGCTAGGGCCGCAGCCGAGAATCGAACTCGGACTAAGGGCTTTCCGTGGTCTTGTTTTGCTCCTCAAGAAAAAGTGAAAGATGCTTCTTTCTTTTTCCCTGGGGTTTTTCTTTCTTCGAAGAAAGAAAAAGACCACCACAGGCCCCCGTGCTACCTCTACACCACCGCGGCCATATTATTGAATATGAATTATGACTGAGGAAGTTTAAAACTGTAGCGCTATTGCGCGAGGCTAGGAGCAGTCTGCTTGTCAATTTTATTTAGTGCAGTCAGCTTTCATTGTCTCGTTCTGGATGTTCGCACACAGGCCGGTCTGGTTCAGGGATTTGGCGGCCTCGAAGAAGCAGTCGTCCGAAAGCGAGCCTGCGCGCGGGCAGAAGCTCGTGTCGCTGGTTTTCTGCATGAGCAGGAAATAGCAGAGCTCGCGTTCATGCACATCGGCATCGCTTATCTGGGCGCAGAAAACAGGGCTCCGGGTGTTCATGGCCTCGGTCTTAAGGCACTGATCAACGTCAGCAGTGGCGTTGAACTTCTTCGCGCAGTCGTCCTTCTTTTTCTCTATGTCAAAAAGCTGCGAATATTCGTCTTTTGCAAGGAGCTTTGCAGGAAGCTCGAACGCACCTGCTGGAACTGAATCGGAGAATGAAGTGAACACGCGCGTGGATGAGCTGGGCACGAACTTGTAGGAGAACGAGGTGGTGCTTTCGAGTATGAAGCCGGTTTTCGAATCATAGCAATTGGTGGAATTGAGGCCGGTTACGTCCTTAACTACCGGGCTGTCGGAGGAGAGCCCTAGCTGGCTCAGTTCGTCAATGGAGAACTTCTTGTAATCCACGGTGAATTCCGCCTGCAGGCATTCCCTGCCCAGGATTGTGCGCCGGGTGATATTGCCGGCCTGCACCATGGCGCTGCTGTTCAGCATGAGGCTTGCCTTGAATGAATCCCTGGCCGATGCGAAATTCTTCTCCGCCCCACCGGCGAATGCGGCGAGTTCTGGGACTGCGGCCGAGTCAGTGCAGAGCCATTCGCTGACGTTCGAAAGCTTTGAGCATACTATTACTTTTTCAGGAGAGAAATAGGTGCGGCCTTCCGCATCCCCGGTGATCTGGTCAACGCGCCATTTGCTACCCTGTTTGGTGACCTTGGTCACTGAAGTCGAATTGGTCCCCAAATCGCGGAGCTCGGCGACATAGGTATAGTTGTCGGCTGAAATTTGCTTTTCAATTGATCCGAGAATCAGGTTGCGGAAATCCTCTGCCTGGGGAACAGGGTTTGGAGAGACGTGGGGCGCAGTAGTATATAGGTAGATGAGCGCTGCCGCCACCAGCACCACTCCGAGCAGGAGCGCGGTGATTTCAGTGCGCGCCACAAAGAACGCTGGCGTAGGCTTTTGCTGCTTGTCCATGAGGGGAAGTTATTCACCGAAATGCTTAAATACGACTTCGCTATAGGTAGTGATTGGCGACCATATATGGGATTAATTGACAGGCTACTGGGTAGCCGTGAAAAGGTGGTGTACATTGGCGTTGGCGGGGCAGGAGTGGCGGCCATAAACGACCTTTCCAAGAGAAGGGTTAGGGGCCAGCTGATTGCCATTGACACGGACGAATCAATACTGGAGATGCTTGGCGAAAACGTGGAAGTGGTGCTTGCCGGGAAAAGGACTGGCAAGGATTACGGAAGCAACGGGGATGCGGCGCTTGCGCAAAGCCTGATTTTGGACGAGGGCACAAAGATTACCGACCTATTGCTGAAAAATGACGCCGACACTGCGGTTATTATTAGCGCGGTCGGGGGCGGAACCGGAACAGGCGGGACTCCGATTGTGGCGGATTTGTGCAGGGAATTCGGCAAAAATGTGATCACCCTGATTATTGCGCCGTTTGCCATTGAGAAAGCGAGGATAAAGAAGGCGAAAGAGGGGATTAGGGAAATCCAGAAGGCGAGCGATGTCTCCTATATTTTTGAGAACGACCAGATGGTCTCGGCCAATGAGGCGATGAGCGAAACCCTGGTTAAGGCTAACAGATTGATTGCGGATAAGGCATTGAAAGAAATGAGAATTTCCTGAACTATTCAGGTTTTTTCTTTTTCTTGCCGCCGAAATTACCCTTGGGTTTAGGTATCTTTAATTCCGGGTAGGCGGACATTATGTCGTCCACGTTCACGTCCACTGAGTAGCCCAAATTCTCCAGCACCCTTCTTAGGAAAAATGATTCTGCCACGTTTCTTAGCTCTGGCTTTACCACGCATTTTTCCAGCTCTGATTGTATTTCACCTTGTTTCATTGCTGAAAAGATGTCGACTATGTTCTTGTAGCCTTTTCTTTTTCCTTTTGTGACTCGTGCCGCGATCGCGTCAACCGCATCTGCGTCAACCTGCGCGTACTGGAAACTTTTGCGCGTCAGGGTTGCCATTATGCCTGCCAAAATTCCCGCAACCTCGGGCTGCGTTGTGTTCGGATAGACCGACATTTTCTTGATTGAGATCCAGTCGCCGACCTTGGCTGCAAAACTAATTTCGTCATCGCTCATATTACCACCCACCATTTGTAGGAGGTAGTTAGAAATGAAAGGGAATAAAAAGAGAACTCCTTTGAAAAAAGGATGGATTACGTATATAAACACTAATTGCCAAATATTACCCTATGCTTTACGTTGCAAAAACTTTGGCAGAGGCTAGGGATTGCGCGAATTCCGGGAGAGCAGGGAAGAAAGAGGGGCCTGATTCGCACACCTGCCCTTTTTGGATTCCCCAGTTTGGTGAGAAAAATCCGTTCTGCAGGCACCAGGAAAAGAGAGCGGCAGGAGGATGGGAATGTTCGGAAAGGGAAAATCCGCTGCTGACGCCTTGGAAAAACAGCAATCCTGGATTCCTAGGAGATGACGAGTTTGCCTTTACGCTTGAAACAAATGGGATAGAAGGCATGGGCGAGCTGTTGGAAATGTCTAGGGCGTTCATAAAATTCGAGGAGAGGCGTGGAGAAAGGGATTACTGGAAACTTTTTGGAGCAACCCCGGAAAAAATCTTTATTGGAGAAGAAAAAGTTGAGGAGCTGTTCTGCGCGCCAGTGGCAAACTTTGCCAGGGCTTTTTTGCTGTACATGGGAGTGCAATCCAATATTGCACTTGAACTCACGAGCAAAGGCAGGTATCATGTGCACCCTGAACTCCTTTGGAATGGAGAGGTATTTCACGTAGAATTTTCGCGCAAGGAGGATGATTGGAAAAAATTCTTCTTTGAAATCGTGGCAGGCTGCTATATCGGATCGGAGAATATAAGAGAACGGGTGCTCAACTGGGAGCGCACGCGGTTCATCCTAAGGGCGCCGGATACTTCGTTTGTTATTGAAACCCCAAAAGAGGCGGAAATTTTGGGAAAAGCTGATAAATCCGGCGAAAATTATGAGGAATGCGTGGGGATGTTCACGCAGAAGATGGCACGTTTTGAAGGAGAATTCGGAAAAATGCTTGAACAGGAGGATAGGGGGCCGCATTGGTACGGAGAAACGGGTGGGAAAGCTGACAGCATTTTAGGTTGAGAAGATGGAGAGCCCCCGGAGGGGATCGAACCCTCGACCTACGGTTTACAAAACCGTCGCTCTACCGCTGAGCTACGGGGGCGCCAGCGTTTAAACAGAATATTTATCAGCGACTCTTTAATTTAGTTTTGGCTATCTTGGAGAAAAACAGCGAGCGAGCCATCGCGAGCTGCTTTTTCGGAGATATTCCTGTTTTTTCCCGTATCTTGAGGGGTTCGGGGCCACGATTGGAAAACCCTGTTGACCCCGCATGGTATTTAAACATGTTTGAGCCAAATTTTTGCCTAAGACTAAAGGTAAACCAAAGGTGAAATTATGGGAAAATTTGCAATTGCAGACCAGGCGATTTCCAAGATATTCATTTGCATGAAATGCAAGGCAAGGAATAAGCGCGGAGTCGAAAAATGCAGA
>CABMDC010000009.1 GCA_902384795.1 Candidatus Gugararchaeum adminiculabundum
CGCCAGCTGGCCCGCGAGCTCGGCCTCCAGTTGAAAGAAAAAATTCTCACAGAAAGCGAAATCCAGGAAGGCGCAAAGGAGTTTGAGAAAATTTACGGCAGCGATCTTTTGGCAGTGGAACTCTCCTACACCACTTCCGTTCTCTGCAAAATGGCAAAAGATGCAGGAGTTAAAATTCTCCTAAGCGGCGCAGGCGCAGAGGAGCTGTTCGCCGGCTATCATCGCCATGTGCTCCATTTCCAGGAGGGAAAAGATTTGCGCAAGCTTCTGGACGAGGAGCTCGCCTCTCTCCCGCAGCGCGACATTGCGCGCGCAGAATCCATTGCAAAAAAATCAGGCATAAAACTCATCTGCCCGCTCCTGGGCGAGCGCGTGATTTCTGCGGCCAGGGAGTTCCCTGCTGAAAAAAACATCTCCATTTCCCAGGGCGGGGAAATCACTAAAAAAATAGTCCTGCGCGATGCCGCCAAATTCCTCGGTGTTCCGGACCTCGCGCGCCTTCGCCCTAAAAAGGCAATGCAATACGGCTCCGGCGTCCACAAGGCGTTCATGGCAAGAAGGGAAAAATTCCCCCCGGGAACGCGCAACCCTTTCAAGGGGCAAAGCAAAACCTAGCCCCTAACCCGCTGATTTCGCCCCATCCACCGGAAACTCACTTTAATAATGTTTTTCGGATAAAAAACTTCAACCAATCGCCAGATATAATCGAAATCAGGGGCCCGTAACTCAGCCTGGCCAGAGTGGCTGGCTTTTAACCAGCAAGCCGTGGGTTCAAATCCCACCGGGCCCGCTTTCTTTTTTAACAGTATCCAGTTGATTGCATGGCGGAAAAAAACGAAACCCTTGAAAAGAAATTCCCAGGCGTTTACCTAATTGACGGAAGGCAGGCCACCAAAAGCCTGGCTCCGGGCTTCAAGGTCTACGATGAGCGGGTCGCGAAATTGGGCGACGTGGAATACCGCATGTGGGATGTTTTCAAGAGCAAGCTCTCGGCAGCAATTAAAAAAGGGCTAAAGGAGCTCCCGGTAAAGCCAGGCTGCACAGTCCTATACCTGGGCGCTGCAAGCGGTACAACCGCCTCGCACGTTTCAGACATTGTTGGCGCCGAAGGCGGAGTCTACTGCGTTGAATTTGCCCCGCGCTCCATGCGCGACCTTGTGCTGGTCTGCGAAAAAAGGGAAAACATGCTCCCAATTTTAGGCGATGCGCGGAGGCCGGAAGAATACGCAGAAGAACTGGGCGGCGACAAGGTGGACGTGGTCTACGAGGACGTGGCGCAGCCGGACCAGGCGGAAATCCTCATCAAGAACTGCGAAAATTTCCTCAAGCCCAAGGGCCATGCGATGATCGCCATAAAATCCCAGAGCATTGATGTGACAAAAAATCCGCTAAAAGTTTACGAGGAAGTGAAACGAAAACTTTCGCCTCATTTCGAAATCCTGCAGGAAATCGACCTGGACCCCTATGATAAGGAGCACCTTTTCCTGAGTTTACGTGCGAAAAAATAGATTTAGATTAGAGCAAGCAATTTCTACTCCTTCTACCTAACCAGTTTCGCTTCCTGCGCCTTGATTTTCTCATCAGTCACTTTTTCAAAAAGAGGCTTAACCTCGCCAATCTGCGTTCCGGGCTTCAGAAGCTCTTTCTCAACATTCTCCCATCTAATCTGCTTCCTGTCAATCCCTAGCATTTCGAAAATCCTCTCGCTGGTAAACGGCAAATAGGGCCACAGGAGAACGGCAATCGCGGTCAGCCCGCGGGTGGCGGAATACAGGCACTCGTCGCACTTCACCTTATCTTTTTCTTTCCAGGGCTCCTTTTCGCTCAAGTGCTTGTTGAATTCGCTTGAAAGCGCAAGCACTTTCTCCAGCCCGTTCCTGAATTCAAATCCCTCGGCATCCTTCCCGATTTCCTCCTTCGCCTTCCTGATCGCATCCTCCAGTTTCGCCTCAATTTTTCCCCTGGGCACCTTTCCTTCATTCAATTTTTTAATCAGCACCAAAGTCCTGTTCACAAAATTCCCGACATTCGCCACCAGCTCGTTGTTGATTTTCTGCTGGAAATCCTTCCAAACAAAATCCGCATCAACCACGCTATAGGGCGTAATCGCGGTCTCATAATACCTCAAATAATCGGGCGGGAATTCCTTTAGGAAATCCTCAAGTGAAACAAACCAGTTCTTGCTCTTGGAGAATTTCCTCGCCTCCAAATTCAGATAGCCGCGCGTAGGAATGGCGGTGGGCAATTGGAAATTCTCCCCTGCAACCGTGAGCATCGCGGGCCAGAAAAGGAAATGATGGTAAATGATATCCTTGCCAATGAAGTGCACCCTTTCCGCATCCTTGCTTTTCCAGTAGTCCTCCCATTTCTTCCCGTGCTTGTCCGCCCATGCCTTGGTGGAGCTGACATAGCAAATCGGCGCATCAAACCAAACGTAAAATACGAGGCTTTTTTCCCGGGGAATGGGCACTCCCCAGTCCAGATCGCGCGAAATATCCCAGTCATTCAGCCCCTTGTCGATCCAATCCATCACATAGTTCACTACTTCCTTTTGCAGTTTCGGGTTTCCCTTGAGCCAGCCGGCGAGCTTTTCAGAAAGCGTGCTCAGTTTGAAGAAGTAATGCTTGGTAGTTTTGGTAACCGGCGTTGTCCCGCAAACCAGGCACTTTGGGTTCAGGATCTCTCCCGAAGCAAGCGCCTTTCCGCAGCCATCGCAATAATCGGAATACTGTTTTTCGCTCTTGCAATAGGGGCAGGTCCCGACCACGAACCTATCCGGCAAAAAGCGCCTGTCTTTTTCGCAATAGGCCTGTTCCACATCCTTGGTGTAAATCACGCCTGCTTTTTTTGCGTTCTCAAAGAATTTTTGCGTAAGCTCCCTGTTCTCAGGGCTGCTCGTCCTATGGAAAATATCCATCCTGAACCCGAGCTGCTTGAATTCCTTCTCATCCTTGTCATGGAATCCCTTTGCGAATTCCCCGGGTTTTTTCTTTGCCTTCTCGGCAGCTGCGACTATGGGCGTTCCATGCTCATCGCTGGCGCAAATGTAAACAACATCATTGCCAAAAAGCTCCTGGAACCGGGTGTAAATATCCGCTGGCAAATAGGTGGACCTGATATGCCCTAAATGAAGCGGCCCGTTTGCATAGGGCAGTGCGGCTGTTACAAGAATTTTTCTTTTTGCGATTCGAATCACCGTTTTTCTCTTATGGCTTATGGCTAAATGAATTAAAATTAGTATTGCCTGCCCTAGCCTGCCAGCATTCACTCCTTCCCTAGTTCGTCCCTCAGCAGGCACAGGAAAATAGCCCCACAAACCAAATCCGCGCTCGCACCCGGGTTCACCCCCTGGGCTTTCAGCTCCCTGTCAAATTTCGCCGTTTCCATCAGCCCTTCCCTTTCCAGCACTCCGCCTTTCTTCAGGATCCTCTGCGCCCTTTTCATTATTCTTTCGGCTTTCTCTTCCCCTGCCTGCCTCGCGGCATGGGTGTCCCTGTGCTTTGACAATGAGTACAAATAGGTCTGGCAAACGCTTGGGTTTAGTTTTTCCATTTTTTCGAAAACCCCGCCCAGGTATTCCGCGGCCTCGTAAGTCCTTTCAAATCCTCCTGCAACTTCCGAGCCAATCAGGTCATCGGTCAATCTGAACAATTTCGGGAAATTCACCCCATACCTCAACAGCTTGCCATCGCTCTTCTCATCGTAAATGTCATATTTTTCGTTTTCCCTGGTTTCCAGCCTCGGCTTCAGCAGCCTCATGGCTTTGTAGAAATTCACCGAATCCTCGGGCGTGGTTGAATTCACTGCGCGCACGGCCCCGGCTTGCGGGTCCCTCTGGTTCAGCGCAAACCCCGCGGCCAGGGGCACAAGCAGCAATATTATTCCAGAGTTCACATTCCTGTTTCCGCAGGCAGCGAAGCTCGCCTCGGCGCACTCGTAAATCGCCCTTCCCAGCCCAATCTTCTCAGGCTTCCGGCTTTTCTTGGCCTTCAGCGTTCTTTCAATCAGTTTTTTTATGGGCTCCTCGATCGCCCTGGCAGCAGAAACAAAATGCTCGTACCTCAAATCCCTATGCGAGCTGAAAATGCTCACATTTCCCGGCTTGGGGTGCGATGTGACCTCTATTATGCAGGCCCTTTTCGCAGCCTTGGCAATGCTTCTGGAGACAGACGCCATGGCTAGTGCTATGGCTTCCCAGAGTTTTATTCCTTTCCCCACTCATTTTTGCCTAGAATTAGCCTAAATCTTGCACGCGTCCATGTTGATTTTCGTGTATTTTTCAATGGCATCCGCCTGTTCGCGCGTTAATTTCTGCATCGCCATGCCCCAATGCACGGAAATCAAGTCTCCCCTTGAAACTCCCTCAACAAACTTGAACCCGTTCTTTTCCAGCTCAATCGTCTCTTCCTTTTTTTCAAATGCGAATTTCGCCCCGTTTTTTCCAAGCACGACCGCGTTCCTTATTACGCGCGCGGTTTTCCCATTGCGCGCAATCTCCCTGACTTCAGCCACTGTCACGCAGCAGGCGTCGAAATTCTCCACTGTTTTTTCAGCCGCATCGGTCACGAAATTTATGTAAAGCGCATTAAAGCTGTGGTGCGGCAGCATCCCCCCGGGCAATTCCGCTGCCAGTTTTTTCGCCCTTTCCTCCTGCTCTTTTTTCCCGGCGAAAAGTTCCTTTTCAATAAAAGTTTTCAGCGCCTCATGGCTCACTTTTTCCAGGAGCCCGTTTCCAATCCAGAACGCTTCCACCACTTCATAGTCAAACGGCTTCTTGCCATTCTCGCGCGCAATCAGCGAAAGGTAGGCATAGTGCGCCTTGAATTTTTTCAGCTCCTCCTGGATTTGCGCGGCATCCGCTTCCCTAAGAATTTTGGAAAAAGACTCCTTTCCGCAGTATCCTTTTTCATTGGGCGGAAAAGCATAGTGCGACGCAAGAGTTATTCCGTTCATTTGCCCAGCCCTTCCTCAGCGGCTTTTTCGATATTTTTCGCACGCACCAATTCAAGCGCTCTGTCCAGTTTCGACACAGCAATCACTCCGGCTAAAATCAGCAAAAATCCAATCTCCTGCCCGCTGGGAACAAGTTTTCCAAGCACTGCAAAATTCAGCAATGCAGTGACAATCCCCCCGAGCGAGAAAATGGCAGTCGCCTTTAGCACCGGCAGGTATCTTAGCGCCGAATACCAGCTCACAACAAACGCAAACAGCAGGACCGAAGTCAACGCAAGCCATGAAAGCATCTCAGTGTTCAGCACGCTCACTGCGGTCAGCGAACCATTGGCAAGCGTGAAGCCGATCAGCACCATTGAACCGAACAGCATCCTTGAAACCATCACAATGCTCGCGTCAATCTCCTGCACCATTTTCCTCGAAATCGTGTATTCCAGCGCCCACATCACTGTTGCAGCAAGCACCAGAATCTGCCCAATCCCAAAAGTCAGGCTGCCTGAAATCAGCAGTGCGTTCCCTGCTAAGATAATTACCGCAGCAGCAACATCCCTTGTTTTTGCCTTTTCTTTCAAAATGAAATAGCCGAACACTCCTGCGAAAATGAACAGCGACCTGTACAAAAATGAGCTGACCTCGGCTCCGCCCAATTTCAGCCCCCAGAAAAACAAAGCAAAAGGAATGCTTCCCCCAATCATCCCAATGAGCGCAAGAGTTCCCCATTGTTTTTTCTTGAGTTTGCGGAAAGCGCTCATTTTAGCCAATCCGATTACCATGGCGAGCAACAGCACCACCACTCCCACATTTTTCAAAGTGGTATAAACAACCGGGTCGGCGGTCTTCACCGCAATCCCGTTGATAAAAACAGAAATTCCGCTCACAACAGCGGTAACCAGCGCAAGCATCATGCCCTTATTTTCATCTCCCATTCCAACCCCTCGCTAATGGATAGGACAAGAAGCTATTTTATTCTTGTTGTCCAAGTAAAACGCATGGCCAAAAAACTAAGGTTGGGCTGGTTCACGCTCACCTGCTGCGAGGACAATGCGATCATGTTCGTAGAACTGCTCAACACCCACTTTTTCGAGTGGAAAAAGCAGATAGATTTCCGCTACTGCAAGTTCCTCAAGAGCAAGAACACATTCGACGAGTTTGACGTTGCACTCGTTGAGGGTGCTGTTTCCAGTGAGCGCGAGAAGAAAAGGCTCCTGGACATCCGCTCCAAAACCAAATACCTGGTGGCAGTGGGCTCATGCGCAGTCAACGGCCGCCCCTCCGCCCAGCGCAATGATTTTGCGCCGGAACTAAAGAAAGTGATCAAGCCCTTCATCAAAAAGTGGAAGCTCTATGACAATGTGCTCAGCGCCAAGGACGTAGTAAAGGTGGATGAATCGGTCGATGGCTGCCCGATGAACGAGGAGAAATTCCTGCAGGTGCTGGACAAATATTTGGTTGAGTTTAAGGTCAAGTAAGTGAAGTTTACGCGGGTGAATTGATGCACGACAATGAAGAATTCTGCATAAGCGTCGAGGGAATCAGCAAAATAGAGGGACATGCGAGCCTTGATGTCAAGGTGAAAAAGGGCAAAGTGATAGACGCAAAACTCCGAATCAACGAGAATAAGCGCTTCAACACCCTGGCAACCATCGGCAAGCCCGCACTTGCGGTTCACCAGATAGTTTCGCGCATCTGCGGCACCTGTTCGGTTGCTCATTTACTATGCTGCATCAAATGCGTTGAAAACGCGCTCGGGTTCGAGCCCTCGAAGCAGACAATAAAATTGCGCGATCTTATGCTCTATGGGCTGAACATCCGCGACCATGCAATGCACCTTTTCTTTTTCAGCCTGCCTGACATTTTCGGCAAGGATTCGGTTCTTGATTTCGCAGACACCGGCAAGGAACACGACCTGCTCCACAAAGCACTGGCGATAAAAACAGCCGGCAATAATCTTTCGGTTCTCATCGGAGGAAGGGCAGTCCACCCGCCCAATATATTAGTGGGCGGCTTTAGCAAAATTCTAACTCCCGACGAAGCCAAAAAAATGGTCAAGGAGCTGAAATCCATCCGGCCATTCGTGCTCGAATTCATTGACATCTTTTACAAGTCAGATTTCGAGTTCATAACTGAAACCACTTTCATCGCCCTGCGCAACGACCGTTTTAGTTATCTAGAAGGCGATCTAATCAGTTCCGATGGAACGCGCATAGAGGAGAATGATTTGCTTGAGCATTTGAACAAATTCGTTCTTCCCTACTCCCAGGCAGCAGGTTTCAGCTTCAAGGGAAAGCCCTACACTGTTGGCGCGCTGGCGCGCATGAACCTGAACAAGGACGCGCTTCACCCCAAGACCCAAGTGAGCGCTGCCAAATATCTGGACGTTTTCCCTTCGGATAATATGTTCCACAATAATTTAGCCCAGGCAATCGAGATTTTGCACGCCATTGATTCCTCAATCCAATCATTGGAAGAGAATGAATTCAAAGTGGAGTCACGGCCCGCAATAGTCCCAAAGAAATCCCATGGCATCGGAGTGATCGAGGCTCCGCGCGGCACGCTTTACTACAATTTGCGGATTGATGACGCTGGCAAAATTGAATGGGCCGACCTGGTGATTCCCACCGCGCAAAACCAGATTAAAATAGACAAGGACATCGGAATTCTGGTGCAGCAAAAATTGGACAAGAAAATGAGCAGGGACAAAATTCCCTTTGAGCTGGAGAAATTAATACGCGCCTACGATCCCTGCATGAGTTGCGCTACGCACTTTTTGAAAGTAAACTGGAAAGAAGAATAAGAGCGCTACTGCATTCCTTCTATCATCTTGCCGACTTCTTCCAGTGCCTTTTTCTCCCCGTAATCAGAAGGCACTGCAATAATCCTCACCGAATCAATCTCCCCCATTTTCTTCAGCAGCTTGAGCGTGATTCCCAGGTCAAAATCATGCATTGAATAGGCTTTCGGATTCTCGAGTTTTTCCAAGTCTTTCCCCAGATTACCGCTTCCCAGCAGCTCCACTTTTTTGATTCCCTTGGCAGCGTCCAGAATCAGCAAATCCCTTCCCTCGCCTTCCAGATTCTCGGCTGAATCAAACTCCCTGAACTCCACTTTTGGAAATTTCCTTTTCAGTCCATTCATCAATTTCAGCGCAATGGAATCCTCGGCCACCAGCGGATTTCCGAAAACAAGAATTTTCATTTTCATAGCCTGCCGCCTACGCCGCTTTCACTCCGATTCCCAGCTGTTCAAAATGTCTTGCCCTCAACTTGTCAAAATATTCCCGGCTCGGTTTTTCCATTATGGCAGAAGCCCATTCGCCTGCAAGGAACTCCGGCATAAGCACGTAGTTCGCCCCCATGTTATAGAGCTCCATTGCCCCGGCAAGCTGCTTCGAGGTCAGCACGATCAATGCGCGCGGGTTCTTCTTTTTCACATATTTCAAAAGCATCTTGTCCGCCTGCAAATCAGGAATGGTCGATATGACAATCTCCGCCTTGTCCACTCCCACCCTCCCCCATATCTCCTCGTCCGCGATATCCCCGTAAACGCAGTTCTTCCCGGCGCCGATGAGCTCCTTGACTATCTCCGGATTGAACTCCACAACGATTACCTTCTTTCCCGCAGCGCTCAGCTTCTTTTCAATCAGCGTGCCTGTCCTCCCTTTCCCGAACAGCACTATATGGCCGGACAATTTTTCCGGGAGCTTATAGAACGTTTCCACAGCCGGCGGGATATTCAGGAGCGAAAGCGCTTTTGAGAAAATTCCATAGAGCGTATATCCATAGGTGATCATGTAAGTGGAAATGGTTATGGTTATCACCGCAACCGCCGCAATCAGCGGAACAAAACTCTGGGGAACATGTCCCAGCGTGACTCCCACTCCGATCAATATCAACGAGAATTCGCTTATTTGCGCCAGCGCAACGCCTGTTAAGAACGAGGTTTTCCTCCCGTACTTGTGCACCCTGCCAATGAAGTAAACAAGCGCAGGCGAAATCACCAGCACGAACAATGAGAACACTATCACCGGCACAATCACCTGCCCCAGATTCCCGAGCGATATCTGCATCCCCAGGGAAACAAAGAACAGGGTTGCGAAAAAATCCCTGAGCGATTTCACCCTTCCGATTATCTCCAAATTATAGGGTGTTGATGCCAGCCCGACACCCGCGAGGAATGCGCCGATCGCGCCGCTCAATCCAAACTGAACCGCAAGATAGGAAAAACACAGGCACCAGGAAAGCGCTGAAAGGAAAAGCAGCTCACCGGAACTCGCCACCAGCCTGAATATCCATGGCAGGACAAATTTCCCGAAAATTATGGCAATTATAAATAGGCTCGAGCCCTTGAGCAGCGCGATTCCAACAACGTTCAAGGTCGGATTTGCCAGGGTCGGAAGCACCGCGAGCAGCAATATCGCCACCACATCCTGGAGCAGCAGGACTCCCAGGCTGATTCGTCCATGCAGCGTATCCAACTCATTTTTGTCCGCAAGAAGCTTGACCACGATCATGGTGCTGCTGAAAACCAGGGCAGCGGCAAGGTAAAACGCCTGCATGTTCGTATAGCCCATATACAGGGCGAAATCCAGGGCCACAATCCCGGTTATGAAAATCTGCGCCCCTCCGACTGCGAGCGAAACCTTTCCCAAATCCTTTAGCCTCTTGAAATCGATCTCCAACCCCACAATAAAAAGAAGCAGGGCGATTCCCAGCTCTGAAAGCACTGTCACCTGGGCCTGGTTGCTGACCAGCGAATAGCCATAGGGTCCGATGAGCATTCCTGCTATAATATAGGCGAGGATTGTGGGCTGCCTCAAAATGCCGGTAACATAGGCCAAAAGGGTCGCGGCGACTATGGAAACCCCGATATCAAATAAAATTCCTGCTTCAGCCACGGGTTCAAAATTAGTTGCACCTGGTATTTAATGATATTCTCGCAGATGCCTCGCGCCGCTTACGCTGGAGTTTGAAAAAATTCAAAAAAAGAAATAAAAAAGAAAAAAATTTACTGCTGTTATGTGAAGTCAATTAAAATTCATTATTAGAATTTTTTGTGCTTCTGATAACACTCACGGCAGTATACTGGCCTTCCTTCTGTTGGCTTGAAAGGGACTTCTGTTTCCTGTCCGCAGTCAGAACAGGTTGCCTTGTGCATTTCCCTGTCGCCGCCAAAACCGCCGCGCCTTCCGCCGCCGCGGCCGCCTCTGCCTCCTCTGTCGTCATCAAATGACATACTATATTCACCTTTTTTTGTTGTTTATTTAGAAAACAATCACATTGGCTCTCCATTTTTATTTTACTAAAAACAGATTACCCATGTAACCATTCTCCTACTAATATATGGCTGCATGACCTTTTATAGTAATGGGTAAGGCAATTGCCGGTGAATTGGGGCAAAATACGGGATAGAACTGCCCTTTCAGCCCCCTCCGCCCGCCGTAAACCGCAAAACAGCCCTATTTCTCCTTCTTCCTTCTCACATACCAAAGGACAAGGATTGCGATTATTACTGGAATTAGCAGCAGCGCAGCCCCGGCTGCCATAAGCGTATTCACCAGCTGCTGGTTCGGAGGTTCAACGGTCACCACTGGAGCAGTGAGGGGCGGCGCTTTCCTGGCCAAGTTTTGCGCTTCCATCGCCAGCGTTTGGGCCTGGGCATAATGCCCGCTAGCATACTCACCGGCCGCCCTATTCAGGAGCGCTTCTGCCTTATCCGTCTGCAGGTTCTTTGCCTTTGCATCTGCGAGCGCTTTCTTCGCGTCATCAATCGCCTGGGTCGCATTCTGCCTTTCTTTTTCAGTGATGTTCTCAGTGACAATAACCGGAGGCACAACCGGTTTTTCAGTGCACACATTTTGCCTGCATTCTTTTTCAGCAGCGCAGTCCGAATCAGCGCAGCACCCATAGGAAACCCACCTGTGCTCCGAAGCATAGCCGCAGGTTCCGGGAGTGATCATGGTGCAGCTTCCACTCGCGCAGGCCTGGTTCACAGCGCAGTCTGAATCAGAAGCGCATTCAGGAATCACCGGAGGCGGCGTGCAGTCGGCCGAAATTATCTCCGCCTCGCTTGCCGTCGACCTATAGGTTGCCAATATTTCATAAATGCCAACTTGCGAAGGAGCGAATGAAACAAGCCCGTCCGAGCCAGTGGTGCCAATCGCCTCGGTAAAGCCGCCAGTCTGTAGCACTACCCTCGCGTTATCAAGCGCCCCGTCCTTGTCAAAGATACTCACCTCGAATGCAGAGCCCTTGCACACTTCCGATGGAACAGTAACTGTCAAATAATCCCTGGCAGGCACATGCCCTCCGGTTCCAATCGTTTCATCCGAAGAAGGCGGCGAATACGGCCCGGTCAGGAAAGGCATGAATGTGACATTCCCCAAGCCAGGGTCATTCTTCCAGTCATAGATGCTTGCGTTTATCGCATCCGCATCTGCCGTGCCCCACCAGTTGTTGGTTGCATTCACGTTCGCGTCCATGCCGCTTTCCGCATAGGTGTTGTTGTCCACAAAGGCAAAGACCGTGCTGTTGACTATGTTGTTGTACTCAAATGTGTTGTTCACCGAATTGTTTGCCACAAGAATCCCGATATTCGCATAGGTTATGCTGTTCCCACTCACATTATTGTAGGTGTTATTTCCCGGAGGAACCAGCCCAAATACGTCATTCATAACAATTCCGTAGCCAACCCCGCTAATGGCATTCCCATAAATTGTTGTGCCGTTTACTCCATTCGCAAGCAGAATTCCCACGCCATTGGCAGGCAAAATAGCCTCGCTCGTCATGTTCACTATGGTATTATACTCAATTCTGGCCCCCTGCAAACCATACAGGTATACGCCGACAACCGCAGGGGCAATGCATCCATTAATCGTATTGTCTGCAATCACTACGCCCGTCCCCCCGGCCGCCCCTCCCTGTGCCTGGATTCCGATTATACCGCCGCCTCTGGTCACCACCGTATTATTTATGATTGAGAAATTTTCACCGCCCGCCCATATCGCGCTGCTCGGCATAAATCCTAACCCGCCGTCAAAAACAGTTATCCTGTTATTTTCAATTGTATTGTTCTCCTCCTGCGGGGACAGCGCATCGAAATTAAGCATCCACGCCCCGACTGTCACGTTTTCAATCGTGTTGCCCTCCACCGTATTGTTCACCAAATGCGGGTAAGAGCTGGCAAACCCCACCACAACTCCGACGCTTACGTTCGTATCATTAACGCCCACTCTCCCATAAATCGTGTTATTCTGCACCAGCGTGTAATTGGTTCCGGCAAATGCCACTCCTTCCGAGAAGTGTTCCAGCACGCAGTTCTTCACAACCACCCTTTGTATGTTCATGGCGGTAATCCCATAGGTTTCGTCCGAATAATCATCCGTGCTTATGCTGTGCCCGTTGCAGTCAAGCACCACATTGCTTGCAGAAATATTCAGCCCATTCGCAGGGCAGCCGGTCAAATCATTGGCCAGGACCGTGTCTTCGCTTATGTTATCACCGCAGCTATGGAAAGTCGGAAGGACTGGCGGAAGCGGATAATAGGGCTCATACAGCAAAGGCATGAACGTGACATTGCCCAGGCTTGGATCATCGGACCAGTCGTATATGCTGTCGCTTATTTCGCCAACATCCGTGGTCCCCCAGTAGTTGTAGGAAGCGTTAACATTGCTGTCCTCTCCGAAATCCGCCCATCTGTTGCCATTGAAGAACGCGCCACCCGTGCTGGCGTAGATGCTGTTGTTAGTGAAAGTGTTGTTCGTGGAGCTCTCGAGAAGAATCCCTATGGTATTATGGCCGATGCTGTTCCTGAAAAAGTTGTTGTAGGTGCAGTTCACAAACCCGCCGCCAAAAGAGTACATCCCGATTCCGGCCCCATTGCGGTCTATGGTGTTGTCCGTGAAATTGTTGTGGCTCGCGCCAGAAGAAAGAAGCACCCCGAACAGCGCATTGTTGCTGATTGTATTCGAGGCAATTATATTGTCGCCGCCGCTGAGGTTCCCAATCCCTGTCTGATTCAAAAACAGCTCCATCGCAGTCTCATTGGCGTCCCCGACCGGCAAATTATACCCAGCTATCAAAATCCCCCCGAACAAGTTGTAGGAGACATTGTTGCCGGTCACAACATTATTGCTGGCGAACATGAGCGTTAAGCCGGGCCAAGTGCTGTTTAAAATCGTGTTGCCAGTGATCGTGTTGTTGTTTGCGAACTCGAGTATGATGCCGACTGCGTTGTTCACAATCGTGTTGTTCGTAAAGGCGCAGTTTTTTGTGAAGAGCGAGCCAATGCCGTAGGCGAAGTTTGAAATAACACAGTTCTTTACGGTGACATTATCCAGTGTGATGTTATCCATCGAGCCGTTGTCAGTGATGAGCCAGGCGCTTGGATAAATTCCTCCCCCGCGCCCCTGCCCGCTAATCGAATGGCCGTTGCAGTCCAGAACAATGTTGCTGGCGTTAACCGACAGCCCATTCCCCGGGCAGTAGACCAGATCCTCGGCCAGGGTCGTGCTTGTGGTTATCTCCCTGCCGCAATCGGCGCTGTGCGGATGATACGGGCTGCCTAGGTACTGGACAAATGTGACATTGCCAACGCTCGGATTGGTGGCGTAGTCATAAATCTTGCTTCTTATCTCGCCCTCATCCGCGGTGCCCCAGTAGTTATTAATGGCGCTGATATTCGCATCCATGCCGCTTTCCGCATAGGTGTTGTTGTCCACAAAGGCGAAGACCGTGCTGTTGACTATGTTATTGTACTCGAATGTGTTGTTCACCGAATTGTTTGCCACAAGAATTCCAACCACAGCATAGGTTATGTTATTCCCGGTGAAGTTATTGTAGGTGTTATTTCCGTACCCATTGAATATTCGGTATACGTCATTCACCATGATTCCGATCGTGGCCCCGTAAACAACATTGTCCCTGATTGTCGTGCCATTTGTTCCAGCGCCAACCATGATCCCGACGCCGCCCATGCTGCCCGGATCGCCTGTCATATTCAGGATAGTGTTGCGCTCCACAATGCTGCCACTCAGGCTGTACAATAGCATGCCCAGAGCAGATGGAACAGTTCTTCCATCAACCGTATTATTGGCGATTATGAAATTGTCCCGGGTCCCCTCCACTATGCCCCCTCCAATTACAAAAATTCCTATTATAGCGTTGCTTCTGGTCACCAGGGTGTTGTTTACGATTGACATGTTCACTCCGCTTACCCATATGCCCATGCCCGGGCCATGGTACGTGTCACCTTGAAAAGCGTTTATGTAATTATTCTCAATCACATCATCCGCCAAGTCCGGGGAGTCCACCTCCATGGCAAACATCGTTATGGAGGTCGTCGCATTGGATATCAGGTTGCCGTCTATCGTGTTGTTTATGAAATGCGGGTAATGGACACTGCCGCCATAATCCCCATAGCTGAACGCAATCCCATAACTTACATTCGTATCGTTGACCCCCACCTTCCCATAAACCGTGTTATTCCGCACAAGCGTGTGATTGGTTCCGAAAAACATTACTCCATTGTAAAAGTGTTTTATCACGCAGTTCTTCACAATCACATTCTGCCTGTTCGTAGCTTCAATCCCGGTTGTGATCTCCCAATAATTGTTCGTGCTTATGGTGCGCCCCCCGCAGTCAAACACCACATTGTCCGCAGTAATGTTCAGCGCATTGCCGGGGCAGCCGGTCAAATCATTGGCCAGGAGAGAACTTTCAGTTATGTTACCCCCGCATTCATAGGTCGTCGCAGGAAGCGGCGGGGGAGGGGGCGGAAGTTCCAGCGGGACGCCTGATTCCATCAGGAAAGGCATGAACGTGACATTCCCTAAATTGGAATCATTGGCCCAATCATAGATGCCCGCCCTTATCTCGTTCACATCCGTGGTCCCCCAATAGTTGTAGGTCGCATCAACATTGCTGTCGTTCCCATAGGTCAGATAGCTGATATTGATGACGAACGAATAATTCGTGCTTCCATAGATGCTGTTGTTGAAGAAAGTGTTGTTGGTGGAGTTGTCAATGTAAACCCCTATGCCATTGTAGCCAATGCCGTTTCCGGAAAAGTAGTTGTAGGAGCTGTTCCCAAATTCGCCAATGGGCGCGATCACGATTCCGGCATAGTTATTGTTGATAGTGTTGTTAGTGAAGTTGTTGTAGTCCGAGAAGGCGCTGACCACCACTCCCAGGAGATTGCCGTTTATCGCGTTCGAATCCACTATGTTCTTGCCGCCTAGGAAGTCAATCCCGGTCAGTTCTGAAAACAGTTCCATCTCCGTTTCATTGAGATCAAGTATCCTCTCCCCTCCAAACATCCAAATTCCTCCGCCATCGGAGGAGATGTTGTTGCCCCTTACGTTGCTCTCACTGGTAAACTCGAGCGCAATGCCCATGAGGGAGTTGTTCACGATCGTGTTGTCCGTGATGCTTACGTTGTTTGAGAAGACGAGGAAAATTCCAAATGGCGTGTTGTTCACGATCGTGTTGTTCATGATAGTGCTGTTGTCCGCGAGCCCAAGTGAAATCGCGCCGCCACCGAAGTTTTCAATGCGGCAGTTCTTTATGGTGATATTATTCATCATGATATTCTCCACAATAAACCATCCTGCATTGGTGATTCCGACTTTCGCGAGATCACGGTCGCTGATGCCGTCCCCCCTGATCAAACGGCCGTTGCAGTCCAGTACAATATTGCTGGCATTGATCACCAGCCCGATTCCATCGCAGTTGAGCAAATCCCCGGTCAGTGTTTTGCTTTGGTTTATGACCTCTCCACATCCCAGGCTCGGCTCTGGCGTGTAGAGCTCAACCAGGAAAGGCTCAAACAAAATAGTTCCCAGATTCGAATAATTATGCGAGTCCAGTATGCTCGCGCCTATTTCATCCGTATCATTCGTTCCCCACCAGTTGTTAGCTGCCGTGATATTCGCATGGGGGTTAATCGTAGTTGTTGCGATATTCAGGTAAAGCGGATAGGCATAATCAGGCGTAATATTGAAAGTGCTGTTGAACGCATCCGGGTTGAAAGTAAAATTATTGCCCGGCCCATTGCCGATTAGAACATCCTCGGCAAAGCCGCGGCAAGTGCTGGTACGAATGCGGTTTTCAATATCCGCGCAGCCGGTGAAGCCATAGTGCGAATCCCAGTAAACCGTAATATTGCCAACGCTGGCATCGGCTATGCACACGTTATCCCGGCAGATATCGCCGCTTCCTACCCACCCGCAGCATTGGTCATTGCCTCCGCAAGCTTCGCCCTCATGCGAACAGCTCGGGCTGCACACGCCGCCATCGCAATTTCCTGAACAGCAGTCGTCGTTGCTTCCACACTCCCCCAATCCGAGAGTGCATCCAATGTTTCCCCCCGCGTCAACGCAGGAAACATCATAGTTTGTATTCGGATCCGGAAGTGTCAGTTCCTGGCCATCACTTATTACTTCTTCAAAAAATCCCGGAGGTATGCTCCCATCTGCCAGCCCGCTAAGTATGGGAAGATACCTGACAAACACCGCCCGATCAGTTCCCCCATCAATGCCATCGGTGCAGTTCGTTACCGGCACGCCGCCGGAGTATATGGAGACTGGCGAGAGCGAAGAGAAGTAAGTTGAAATTATCGCCGAATTGTTGTTCACGAAAGCAAAGGAAGGTTCAATTGAGTCGACTGCAGTCAAAAAGGCCGGATCATCATAGCCGTCCACAATATGGGTTGTTAAATCGAAGCCGGTGTCATTGAAGATGAAGTCGTTGCCCTCACCGTTGCCGACAAGCACGCTTTTTGCAAATCCATAGCAAGGCACATCCAGACCTTCCGGGTCGCTTATGCCATCGCAGCTCATAAAGCCAAAATCAGAGCTAAAATAGATGGTCGTGTAGTCAAATCCCCCTATGGAAGTCAAATCCAAACAGGCGGCATCATAGCTTTTGGTAGGGTCTGCGATTGTCAATATCTCCCCGCTGGAAGTTATGCCCTGGATTGTGGGAGGCTGGCCATCGCCCCCCATATCCCCGAAAAACGTAACCGCATCGGGTATCCCATAGGCGTCTCCGGTTTCCATATTCAATCCAAGCCCATTGGTGCAGTCGTGCCCTGCCGCAGTAATCGGCGAGAGCGAAGCGGAATAGGTTGAAGTCACCCTCCCCGGCCCTTTCACTATGTTATTGTATTCAAAGGTGTTGTTCTCCGAATCATAGACATAAATCCCCAGGAGATTTTCCGTGATATTGTTCCTAAGGATATTGTTGTAGCTGTTCCCCGCTAGGGGGGCATAGGATTCCATCTCCATCAAAGCAATTCCATACTCGTTTCCGCTGACTATGTTGTCCGTCACATTGTTGCGGGAAGAAACCCACATCAGCGCTATGCCCTCCAGGGTGTTGCTGCTCACATTATTTTTGCTTATGGTCGAATTTTCCACCGCGCCAAATGCCACAATTCCCAGCAAGTTTGAACTTGCGTTGTTTCTGCTGATATCGGCATAATTGGAGCCGAATACGGCAATAATCCCTGCAAATCCATTGGAGTACACATCATTGTTCGTTATGTTGGTCCAATAACTGCCTTCAATTTCTATCCCATTCTGAAAATTTGAGAATATGCTGCTGCCGGTGATGGTCGTGAAGTTTGAATGGCTGTTGGCAATGGCGTGTGCCCCGCCACTGGCATACCCGTTGTTCCATACCCTGCTGCCCTCGATACTCGTATACTCCGCCATGTTGATAACAATCCCGCTCCCGGAATTGTTGCAGGTCTCCACCCCGATCAGCGAAACATGGGAATCGGCGTTCAGGCTAATCCCCTCCGAATTGTTCCAGGCAGTCACATTCCGGATAGTCACTCCTGACGAGTCTGTAACACGTATGCCGTTTACAAAACCTACAAGCCTGCAATTCTCAATAGCAACATTTTCGTGGCCATCAATTTTGATTCCACTGTATTGGTCATTATTCTCAGTGGTAAAGTTTCCTGCAATCGCATGCCCGTTGCAGTCCAGCGTGACGCCGTCTGCAAAAGCCTCGAAGCACTTGTTTGTCCCATTAAGGTCATCTGTGAGAACGGTGTCCGCCATGATCTCATCCCCGCACAGCACGCAGGTTGAGACTTCGCCTGTTGTCGGAGATAAAAAGGACTCATTCAAAAACGGCCGGAAGGTCACATCTGAAGCCGGAGCGTATATCGAGTTGCTGGCTCCGGAACAGCTTGCAGTGCCCCAGTAGTTGTCCCTGGCATCTACCGCATGGCTAAACATCGGGGCGTTAGTAATTCCATAGTTTGAATTGTTGTAGATGTCGTTGAAGGAAATGTTGTTCTCTTCTCCGTAGGTGACGCCGGAGTTGCCGCTGGTGATGCCTATGCTGTTGTTGTAGATGAAATTGCTCGTGATGTTGTTGCCATAGGGGAAAGCGCCTCCGATGACGAGGTATAGGGAAATGCCGCCGTAGTACCCATTGTTATAGGAGATAGTGTTATTCGTGATGCTGTTGCTTGCCGCGCCCTCCAGGGTGATGCCAGAGAACGTGTTGCCCCATACGGTGCTGTTGATTATTTGGCTGCTGTTGGTGGAGTTGAAGTAGACTCCCACTCTAAAGTTCGAAATGTTGCAGTTCTCTACTGTCAGATTCAGGCGGCCGCTTGCATTCACCCCGGCACCTATTTCGCTGTCAAGGCCGGTTATATTATGGTAGTTGCAATCAAGCGTGACATCGTCCGCTGAAACCACGAAGCAGTCTCCCGAAGCGGAAACATCATCGGTCAATGTGTAAATTCCCTGGCTGACAATCTCATCGCAGGCATCCACTCCGAGCGCTCCGCCGCCTGCGTCCAGGGAAGCGGTTATCAGCGACGGCGCGAGCAGGCGCGCGCCCTGCTGGACAAGCAAAGCCATGGAAATAATTAGAACAAAACCGAGCAAAACTACTAGCAAAAATGGTGCGTTTCCCCTAATACGATCGGACAAGCTCCGTCCGCCCACAGTCACCATACGCGTTTCCTTTTGGTTTTTCGCTTATTTAACTGTTCCCCCACTCAAGCGGAAGCAACTATCGTCTGTTCCAGCGACCCGTTCCCGTCCCTTTTTTCCAGCTGCACCCCAACCACCACCGAGTGGCCTTCAGGAGATTTCGTAACCCCGATTGCGGCATCGGCCATGGAGAGCACAGTGTCATTGTGGCTAACTACTAAGAACTGCGTGGTTTTCGAAAGCTCCTTTACCAGCAAAGCCATCTTCTTGCTGTTCTCCTTGTCCAGCGCGGCATCCGCTTCATCC
>CABMDC010000010.1 GCA_902384795.1 Candidatus Gugararchaeum adminiculabundum
TGCGCTTTGAACGACGATGTTTTGAGGCAGGTGATTTAACGCTTGAATGCCGCTTATGCGAAAAACGGCGGGCATTGTTTTGAGGGGGAGAAAAAGAAAGCGGCGAAAGGAAATGAAGAGGAGAAAAGCGGAAGCTCAAAACAGAAAACTTTGGGCGAATTCTGAGTTAGAGCGAGAATTTAAATAGCAAGGCGCGAAAATTGCCTTATGCGTGCGCGGTTTTTCATTTTCGTATTCGCTTTTGCTATTATATTTGCCGGGACTGCTTTTGCCTGGATGTCAAGCCAGGGCGCGGAGTGCAAGCAAAGTTGCCAGGATGACTATAATACAGGTGTAACCAATGCCCAGGCGCTGGCGGATGCCAGGCAATTTTACTCGGGTGACACTTCGTCGAACTGCGGGAATTTGCGCGAGTCCAGGGCGGGCGCGAGAAGTTCGTGCATTGATAATTTGAGGGGAATACCGGATGGGGGTCCGGGTTACCCGGGAACGCAAGGTTGCCTGAGCGGCTGCAATGATGATGCGTGCACAGCAGGATGCGATGCGCAATTCCAGACATGCTGCCTTGCGGCCGCAAAGGATAGCTACCAAATCTGGTATGACGAGTGCGTGGCGGGATGTCCGGCTGAGCAGACGGATTTATGCGCTGTGAGGGATATTCCGTGCCCGACGCTGGTGTGCGAGAACAGGATGCTGAAATGGGACGGGCAGTGCGACCATGCAACAGGCCAGTGCACATTTGGTTCAAACAAGGAATGCTATTATGGATGCAACGCGGGCGCGGATGACTGCAACCCTGAGCCGGAAATCAACACGCCGCCGCCAACACAGGGATGCACCAACAGCTGCAGCCCCTATGAAGACCAGATGAGCGACTGCTCCTGCGTGAGAAAGACTTGCGCAACGCAATGCCCGGCGGAAGACACCCAGGCGCCTTACCCAGACTGCTCCTGCGAGCCGGCCAACAAGTGCGCGAACAAAGTGTGCCCGAACTACTGCGCCCAGAGCCTTGCAAAAAACGGGCAGAAGAATGACTATGATATTGCGAAAAACACAGGGGACTGTGACCCTGCGACAGGCGAGTGCGTCGATTATGCGGAGGAGGAATGCAGCGCTGGATGCGCAATGACAACTGCTTCGATTCCGGAAGCGTACTGCATTGAGGACTGTGATAATGGGAAGGATGATGATTACAAGAACGGGGCTGACTGCGAGGACAAGCCTGCATGCGCGAATTCACCCTACTGCTCGTGCCAGCTGGTTGAGCAGAATTATGGCTCAAGCGGAGGAAGCACGCTGAAAATCATTGTTGCCGGGTATAGGTTTGCACCCAGGAGCTTTGACACCACATTTAAGGAAAGGGACGCACAGATTATTGCGGATGCCAAGGAAGTTGGAACGGCGCTTGGCATAAACGAGCCCTTCAGGGAAATGAATTTTGAAATTTATGCGACCAGGATGCCCATGGAAGCCGCAAGCGCCGGCAGATCGGACATACTTGCAAAATGTAGCAAAGAGTCCAAGATTAGCGGGGACCTTACAATCTCGATTAATTACATAGACGGGCTGGATCCGAACAGCTACAAATTCTCGGACCACGTGGATATGTATATGGCTACGACTCCGAGAAAGGATTTCCAGGCGACAATGATACATGAACTGGGGCACGCGTTCGCAGGCCTGTGGGACGAGTATAACATCAGCACTTTGAATTTGGGAAGCGTGGATGAAACCAGAGCCTATGTGCGGGACCAGATCACCTCAAGAAGGAACTGCGCGGTGTTCACCCATGTGGAAGGGCTTTCAATCAGCGAGCTGGAACAGTGCCAGAGTTACTTTAATCAGTTCAATGGAGTTTCGTACCGGTGCTACAAGGGATGCAGCTGGGAGCAGTATTGGAGGCCGTCGGAAAAAAGCGTGATGCTGTACCCGGATGAAACGCCGGATTTCAATGAGATTAGCAAAAGCATAGTAAGGGACATGATAAAACAATGGACACAGCCTGCGGCAACTCCGATTTCGATCCCCATACCAAAGGGATCGACTGGAAAAAGGCCCGAGCCGTACAAGTAAAAAGCAAACGGGAAATGAAAAAATGTAAATGTGGTTGGAATGGATTTGAAAATCAGGATTGCATTGGGCGCGTTCGCGGTTGTTTTCCTAGCTTCATTGGTGTGCGCAGACGCGATGATGGTTACGGTTGCCTATGATGCGGATGTGTTTAGCATAAAGTATGCGGAAATGCTGCCAGGCGCAACTCCGTCCGTGAGCGGCGCAGGGGACCTTATTTTGGCCTATGAAACCCCGAGTGGAACAAAGGGGGTCACAAAATTCTACATGCCGGTGATTGAATCCACAAGCACTGAAATGAGGGCGCTGGACCATGCGGAGTATACGCTTGCAATCCCGGTTGAGCCAGGCGCGACGGATATTTCTGTTTACAAATTGGACGGAACTTTGCTTGCTATTTTCTCGCTGGAGGGAGTTTCACAGGTAGGGGATGCGAAAGGGGATCCGCCTTCGGACAGCTATGCTGCGCAGAATGGGGAAAGGACAGTGAGCGCTGGGCTGGAAAAGGAAGTGGCTAAAACTGCTGAGAATGCGCAGGCGAATACTAACACTAATGGGGATGACAACTCGAACGGAAGCACAACCGAGGAGCAGAAGAAAATGTGCCCGCTGGGATTGTTTGCGATTCCATTGATTGCGTGTGTTGCGCTGTTTGCGAGAAGGAACTAATTTTTTAATCCGAAATCGTGGTAGCATAAACCGCGGGTGACATCATCTGGGCGGATGTAATTGCAGACTGAAGAATCATTTACTTTCAAGGCTAAATCGCGATAGCAGTCGGACGTAAAATTCCACATATCAGGGCCGAGCGGCGTTCTGCTGCATATTGAATAGTCTCCTGTTTTTGCTGCTGCGGACACGTAACAATCAATAGTAATGGTGATATCGCCAAATGCTGGGCCGTATTTTGAATTCGAGTAAGTGCCGCAGCCGCCACCTGCTTTTGCACATAGGGATTCGTCCCCTTTTGCTTTGCCTATTTCATAATAGCACAGGCACTGGTATTTGGAGTCGCTTATCTGGCTGCAGCGGTTTTCATCAAGGCTTTTCACTGCGGATTCGTATTGCTGCTTGGCATCGGGAAAAACCAGTAGCGAGAGGATGAAAAGCGCCACTAGGAGAGATACTATAATCAGGGCGAGTTTTGTTTTGCCCAGGTTCGGTAAAAGCGGCATGGAATTATTTGGCGGGCGGAATTTAAAAAATGGACAGAAAATGAGGGATAAAAACAAAATTTAAAGAAAAAATATAGAACAGGAAAGAACGCTTGCGCGTTCTCCCTGTTTCTTTTAAGGATATGGACTTTACTTCTTGCCGCGCCTCTTCATCTTTGCGCGTGCAACGTATCCGGCTTTGTCAACGTAATACATGTAGCCGTCTGTCTTGCTGATCTTTTCAGTTCCCACTTTGCCCTTTCTTCCGCCAGTGGTGTGCTTCATTGGTGCTTCCCAAACATACCCATCTTTTCCGATGTAGTAGAGGTAGCCGTTTTTCCTGCTGATTTTCTCAGAACCAATTTTCTCTCCCATACAATTCACCTCGTATCGCCGACGATAATAATGGCGAACAAAGCTTGTTTTACCGAGAGTATTTATAAAGGTTTTCCCTCGGTGTGTGAGCTTGCGGATTGCCGTACGCGTAGGCTTTTAAGTATTTTACCCCCTTAACTTGCCTAATATAGTGTGGGTAGGCTAGGTAATTTTTAGATAATTAGCCGAGATTAGCGGAAACTAAATTCGGTTTTACGGGCGAAAACTATGACTGAGTACACGGTGGAAGTTGTAATCGAGTCCAAGCCGGCTGCAAAGGACCCCGAGGGCGAGACCATTGCGCGCGAGCTTTTGATGAAGAACGGGTTCGGCCAGGTGCACAATGTAAGGACAGCGAAAATGCTGAAAGTGAAGCTTGAGGCCGAGAACGAGGAGCAGGCAAAGAATCTCGCCGAGAGAATGGTCAGGGAATTGCGGCTCGCGAACCCGGTGGCGCACATTTATTCGATCAACGTGAAAGGATAGTTTGTAACTTGGTGTTTGGTGAAAATAAATGACCGTTAGCGGGGGGAATCAGGAGGAACCTCAAACTGAAGGGGGGCGGAGCCACCCTGCGGTTCGGAGTGAACGAAAGATAGCAGTGATAAGATTTCCAGGCTCGAACTGCGACCTGGATGTAGTGCACGCCCTGCGCGATGTGGTGAAAATCAATTGCGAGCTGGTGTGGCATGCTGATTTTAAGGGAAGCGAGTATGCGGGAGTGGTTCTGCCCGGTGGATTCTCATACGGAGACCACCTGAGGGCGGGGATAATTGCCGCATTCTCTCCTGCTGTGAAAGAAGTGAAGCAGATGGCCAGCGAGGGGAAGCCGGTGATTGGAATCTGCAATGGGTTCCAAATCCTAACCGAATCCGGCTTGCTGCCTGGCGCGCTGCTGAAAAATGAAAAGCTGAACTTTGTCTGCAAATGGGTTTCGCTCAGGATTGACAGTGAGAAGAGCTTCTTTACCAAGGGGCTGAGCGGAAAAAGATTGGAATTGCCTGTTGCCCATGGCGAGGGAAGATATTACATCGAGGAGGACAGGCTCAGGGAAATGGAAAGGAACGGGCAGATTGTTTTCCGCTATGCTGCGCGCGGACCGGAGGATAATGAGAATCCGAACCCCAATGGAAGCCTGTCGAATATTGCCGGAGTGTGCAATGAGCAGGGGAATGTTGTCGGGCTGATGCCGCACCCGGAAAGGGCGTGCGAGAAACTTCTTGGCGGAGAGGACGGATTGATGCTTTTGCAGAAATTTATCGAGATAGCGGACAGGAGAAAATGAGAAGGGATGAAAGCGAGAAATGAAACTAGCGCGGGGAAATTAAGATGAATGAAAAAAAATCTGAAGAAAAAGAGAATGCTGCTGAACCCGGGACCAGTCTTACCCCTGACGAGCAAAAGGAAGTCAGGAAAAGATTGGGAAGGGAGCCGAACGCACTAGAATTGGGAATGATTGACATCATGTGGAGCGAGCACTGCTCCTACAAGAGTTCGCGCCCAATCCTGAAAATGCTGCCAACAACTGGCGGCGCGGTTGTTGTGGGGCCCGGCTATGATGCCGGAGTAATAGATATAGGGGGCGGCTGGTGCGCTGCGTTCAAGATTGAAACCCATAATCACCCGAGCGCCATTGACCCGTATAACGGGGCTGCAACTGGAATTGGAGGAATTGTGCGCGACATTTTGAGCATGGGCGCAAGGCCAGTGGCATTGTTTGATTCCATTCATTTTGGCTCGCTTTCAAGCCCGCATTCAAGGTGGCTGCTGAGAAATGTTGTGAAAGGAATCGGGGATTATGGAAACTGCATTGGGGTGCCGACAGTTGGAGGAGAATTGCAGTTTGACGAGGGATTTGAGAGAAACTGTTTGGTGAATGCCGCTTGCCTTGGGTTTGTGAGAAAAGACAAAATTATGAAAAGTGATACAGCGGGCGAGGGCGACCATATAATATTGGCAGGAGGTTCCACTGGAAGAGATGGAATTCATGGGGTCACTTTTGCTTCCAAGAATCTGAGCATGGAAAGCGAGGGTGAAAGGCCGGCGGTGCAAGTGGGCGACCCGTTCACGAAAAAGTTGTTGATTGATGCTACCTTGGAACTGCTGGAAGCGGGATTGCTCAAGAGCCTGAAGGATTTGGGAGGCGGGGGGCTGACCTGCGCATCCAGCGAGCTTGCGTTCAAATCAGGGGGCGGGGCTGACATTGACATTTCAAAAATTCACCTCAGGGAAAAGGGGATGTCCCCGTACGAAATCATGCTTTCAGAGTCCCAGGAAAGGATGCTGTATATTGCGGATGATGCGAGAAAAGCGGGAGTGATTGCAATTTTGGAAAAATATGGAATTAGATACGCTGAGATTGGAAAAATAACAAAAGGAAATTACCGCGTGCTGGATGAGAAGGGAAAAGTGCTGGCTGAAATGAAGGCGAGTCTGTTGACCGAAGCGCCAACTGTGGACAGGCCCACAAAGGAACTGAAGTTTGAAGGAAAATGCATGAAGCTGAACAAGGATATTTCCTTTGCGCTTGGGCAGCTGATGGCGAGCGAGAACTTGTGCTCGCGCTCCTGGATTTACGAGCAGTATGACCATGAGGTAGGAGACAGGACAGTTGGGAAACCGGGGCATGATTCCGCTGTACTGCTTGCGCCCAATGGCGGGGCAGTTGTGGTGAAACTGGATTCCGATTCGCTCTGGTGCAATATTGACCCGTACAAGGGAAGCGCAGGGGTTGTTTGTGAAGCTTACAGGAATGTAGTTAGCTGCGGGGGAAAACCTTTGGCATGCGTTGACAATTTGAGTTTCGGGAATCCGGAAAAGCCCGAAGTGATGTTCCAGTTCAAGGAAAGCGTGCGTGGAATTTCAGATGCGCTCAAAGCATTGGAGACACCTTGCGTTGGGGGAAATGTCTCATTCTATAATGAGGATGAGGAAACGAAATTGTCTATCAAGCCAACTCCAGTGATTATGATGGTTGGAGTGATTGACAGCCTGAAAAAACTGAGGAAATGCAGGATGAACAAGGGGGAAAAACTTGTGCTGGTTGGCGAAACAAGGGCGGAAATCGGGGGAAGCGAATACTGCAGAACTATTCTGGGGGCGCACTGTGGGGTTTTGCCAGAGCCGGACCTTGCGGCTGAGAAAAGAAACGGGGAATTCGTGCTTGCAAACTGGGAGAACATAAACGCGGTCCATGATGTTTCACGAGGGGGAATTGCCTATGCGCTGCTGGAGATGTGCGTGCAGGCGGACATGGGGGCGAAAATCACCCTTGACCCGATTCCCATGAGCGGCAAGGAGCATGTGCGCGAAGAGGACATTGTTTTCTCCGAAACCCATGGGCGCTATATTATAGCTACCAAAAAGGCCGAGGAGTTGCTGGCTGCTGCCGCGAAAGCCGGAGTGCCGGCTGCGGAAATTGGGATTGTGGGCGGCGGAAAAATCGAGATTGACGCTTACCAGTTCAAGCTCCAGGACATGAAAGAGGGCTATGGCAAAGCGCTATGGAAAGCAATGGAGCATAATAAAGTATAATGTGATAATAAAGTAGGAGTGTGGAGAGGGAAGAATTAGTGCTGAGATAGCGGGGTAAAATGATGATACCGATTAGACTTGCCAGAAACGAAGAAGAGAAGCACGACAAATGCGGAGTGTTCGCCATAGCCGGCGAAAAAAATGTCACGCTTGATGTTTACGCCGGACTGCTCGCGCTCCAACATAGGGGGCAGGAGAGCTGCGGGATCGCCACTGCGAACGGCGGAAAACTAAGGCTGTTCACTGGCATGGGGCTGGTGAGCGAAGTTTTCAAGCAGGATGACCTGGCGCTAATTGAAGGGAGCGCTGCCATCGGCCATGTGAGATATTCGACTACCGGCGCGAGCTCGGCCGAGAATGCCCAGCCGTTCTGCATCAGGAAGCAGGGGGAACTGGCGATCGGGTTTAACGGGAATTTGACAAATTACGATGAGCTGAAAAAAGAGCTTGAGGGAAGAGGAAGAAAATTCAAATCATCCACTGACACCGAGGCCATTGGGTTCATGCTGATTGACGAGCTTTCCGAAGGGAAAAATATTTTCAAAGCTGTAGAGGACACGATGAAAAGATTGGATGGGGCGTATTCGCTGGTGAGTTTGCTCGAGGGGGGCGAAGTGATCGCCTGCAGGGACCCGCAGGGTTTCAGGCCATTGTGCGTTGGCAAAAAAGGCAAGGCGTACGTGGTCGCAAGCGAAAGCTGCGCCCTGGATGCGATTGATGCCGAGTTTGTGCGCGAGGTCGAGCCGGGCGAATGCGTGCTAATTATAGACGGGAAGCTGGAGTCGCGCATTTTGAAGACCGCGCCCAGGAAAGCGCAGTGCATGTTTGAATATGTTTATTTCGCAAGGCCGGATGCCGTGTTCTCGGGGAAAGTTGTCGGAGTGGTGAGGCAGAAGCTCGGGGAAATTCTGGCCGTGAAAAAGAAGCTTGATGTGGACCTGGTAATACCTGTGCCGGATTCGGGAAGAAGCGCCGCCTATGGCTATGCGCTCGCATCAGGGAAGCCGTTCGCAGAAGCGCTCATCAAAAATAGGTATGTGTACAGGACTTTCATAATGCCGAGCCAGAAGCAGAGGGTAAATAGCGTGCGGCTGAAAGTGAATTTCATAAAGAGCCTGGTGAAAGGGAAACGGATTGCGCTTGTTGATGATTCGATTGTGCGCGGGAATACGCTCAGGAAAATTGCCGCGCTTTGCAGGGAGGCCGGGGCAAGAGAAGTGCATTTGGTGATTTCATGCCCGAAAATTATTGCCCCCTGCTTCATGGGAATCGATTTCCCAACCGGCGAGGAACTGATTGCGCACAACAACAAGAGCATTGAGGCGATTTCCAAGGAATTGGGGGTTGACTCGCTCACCTACATGGACATCGAAGGGCTCGTGGAAGCGATCGGGATTCCGAAAAACGAATTGTGCATGGCGTGCCTGAATGGCGATTACCCGGTGAGAATTTCTCCAGGAACAAAGGAACTGGGAAGAAGCAAGAGTTGCGGGTAAAGTTTGGTTGAAAAATGAGTGTGGGATTGAATGAACATTTTGCTTGTGGGAAACGGCGCGCGGGAACACGCGATTGCTGATGCTCTTTGCAGGAACCCCGGTGCTGTCTTGTATGCGTACATGGGCGCGAAGAATCCGGGCATAGCCGAACTCTGCTTGAAAAGCGGCGGCGAATTTTTAATAGGCGATATTTACCAGGGAAGAGCCATAGCCGAATGGGCGCTGGAAAGGGGGATCAGGCTCGCGGTTTGCGGGCCCGATGCGGTGCTTGAGGCGGGCGTGGTGGATGAATTGGAAGCCGAAATGATACCCTGCGCATCCCCGTGCAAGGAAGCTGCGCGCCTGGAATGGGACAAGACTTTTACAAGAAATTTGATGAAAAAATATGCGATTCCTGGATGCCCGAAATTCGGAAATTTCACGGATGCGGATGAAGCGGGAAAATTCATTGACCAACTGAAGGGAGAGGTGGCAGTGAAGCCGGCCGGCCTCACGGGAGGAAAGGGAGTGAAGGTTGTCGGCTTCCAATTAAAGGACGCAAATGAAGCGAAGGACTATGCAAAGGAAGTGCTTGCGTCCAATATTGGAAAATTGGGCTCGGTTGTGATTGAGGAAAAACTGAGCGGGGAGGAATTCACGCTCCAGGCTTTTGTTGACGGAAAAAATGTTTTCGGGATGCCCATGGTGCAGGACCATAAGAGATTGGGCGAAGGGGACGTGGGCGTGAACACCGGGGGAATGGGGAGCTATTCGATTGGAAAAGTCCTGCCGTTTTTCAAGCCAGAAGTTTATGATGAGGCAATTGCGATTATGAAAAAAACAGTGGCCGCCTTTGAAAAAGAAACAGGGAAACAATTCAAGGGAGTCCTTTATGGCCAGTTCATGATGGGAAAAACCCTGGAAGTGATTGAGTTCAATTCCCGGTTCGGGGACCCGGAAGCGATGAATGTCCTGAGCCTTCTTACAAGCGACTTTGTGGAAATCTGCAAAAAAATTGCAAGCGGGAATTTGAAGCAGAGTGATGTGAGATTTGACGAGGGAAAAGCCAGCGTTGTGAAATATTTGGTGCCCCAGGGGTACCCGGAAAAGCCGATGAAAAATCAGAAGCTGGAAATTGACGCAAAGGGGATTGCCGCACTTGGGGCGAAATTATTCTATGCCAGCGTGGATGAGCGCGATGGGAGTGTTTACACCGGAAGCTCAAGGGCGATCGGAGTGCTGGCAGTTGCCGAGAGAATTGAAACCGCGGAGCAGATTGCTGAAAAAGCCTGCTTGCTGGTAAAGGGGCCGGTGGCGCACAGGAAAGACATTGGGACCAGGCAGCTGCTGCAGAGGAGAATCGATAATATGAAAAGGTTTGGAAACGCATGAATGAGGGAGCATGGAGCGGATGAAGCATGAAGCCAATGAAAAGTGATGGACATGGCGATTAAACCCAAAAGCAATGCAGAAAAAATTCTTTCGTTTCTCCAGAAGAGGGGAGGGGGAGCCTCGGAGGAGGAGCTGTGCAGGCACCTGGGGCTGGATGCCGGCGAATGCAAGGAAGCGCTGGATGAGCTCATAATGGAGGACAAAATCAGGGGGTCTGAAATAGGGAAGGAGAAAATTTGGGGAACTAAAAAAGAGGAGAGCCTGTACGATTTCCTGCAGGGAAGATATTCGCTGGACGCACTGAAGCTTGATGAGGAAAAAGGCGAGATAAAAAGTATTACTGGTTCGGTGGTGGCGATCATATCCAGGGAATTTTTTGCCCAGATGTACTCAACCATGGAAGGGGCGAAGTATGGCTCGATGTACCTGGGCGTTGTGAAGGAAATCGGCAGGGGAATTTCCCTAAAGCAGGCCGAGGAATACAAGAAAGTCCTGGGGATAAAGCCGGACCACTATCTTGTGCACCTGGAAAAAATCATCAACGCGTTCAGGTACCACTGCATGACCGGATGGGGAAAACTTGAGGAGGTGGTTCCGCAGAAGGACGGGGTCGTCCTAAGGCTGAGCAACACTTTCGAATCAAGCGCGGTCATGAAATACTGTCCCCAAAACGTGCACGAACCAACGTGCGGAATTCTTCTCGGCAGGGCGCTGGGGCTGTTTGAAGGGTTCACAGGGGAGCAGTTTGAAGCAAAGGAAACCGCATGCCGCTCGCTGGGGAGCAAGTATTGTGAGTTCAGCATCACCCTGAAGAAAAAATAGTTGCCGGGTTAAGTTGCTAGATTTTCTACTTTCTCTTTTTTCGTTTTAGTTTGCCGGACTTATGCTTCTGCTTTTTCTTTCTCGGAGGAAGCTGCTTCTTCGCCTGTTTTTTCGTCACTTTCTTGTGCTTCTTTTGCTTCTTCTTTGGCGCCTTCTTTTTCAGGCGCTCGAACTCGCGCTTCACCGCATCCTCAAAACTCCTGCGCGCGGTGGTCATTAGCTCGGAATCGGAAAGCAGAAGGGACTGGGTGCGCAGCTTTTCCTGCTGTTCTTTCTGCTCCTGAAGCTGCTTCTCAGGCCCGAATGCCTCGAACGGGTTCTGCTTCTGGAAAGGATCTGGCTCCTTCTTTTTCTCCTTGTGAGCGAACATACGCAACTGTTATAATTTGCCTGATTTAAATATTTGCCCGTGGAGGAAATGGCGCCGCTGGTATTACTGGCGCCACCGCGCCGGGCGCTGCCGCCAACGAAGCGGTGCGCTCGAGCGCAAGTCGCCCCTCGTGGCGACCAATCGCGCTAAGCGCGATTGCCGCTGGCGCAGCGCCCATTTGGCGGTGGTGGCGCCGATGGCGAAAGTTGTGTGGGAGTGGCTTACGATGGCTGAGGAAAAGGAAAAAATCGCCTGGTGCATGACCGGTTCGGGGCATTTCCTGAAAGAATCCGTGGATGTGCTGGAAAAAAGCGCGAGGAAATTCAAGGTGCTGCTTTTCCTTAGCTCCGCTTCCGAGGAGATTTTGAAAATTTACGGGCTTGCGGGTCGGGTTGAAAAACTGGGGCTGAAAACCATCAGGGAAAAGGAACAGGGGAAAAGCTTCCCTGCGATTGGGGCGATGTATGGCCATGATTACAAACTGGCGGTGGTGGCGCCGGCAACTGCGAATACGGTGGCGAAAATCAGGTGGGGAGTAAGCGATTCGCTGGTGACGGGTGTTGTGGAGCAGGCCCAGAAAAACAGGATTCCTGTCGCAATTATGCCCTGTGATTTGAAAGCCGAGCAGGAAACGACTTTGCCCGATGGGACAAGGGCGAAAATCTACCCAACGGAAATTGATTTGGAAAATGTCGCTGAGCTGAGAAATGGTAAAAGGAAATATTTGCAAGTGGTAAGCGGGCCGGATGAGCTTGCGAAGAGAGTTCTTGAGGGGATTTGAATTATTCTAGTGATTACGTGCAGTGAAATGTCTCCAATCGAAGGAGTGAAATATAAGATGATTAAAGGGATTGCAGCATTTTTGACTCCAACAATTGTTGCTGCGAATTTGAAGGCCGAGGATTTAAAGGGAATTGACGCTGTTCTGCTGCCCGGGGTTTTCCGGGGGGCAAAGGAGCTTGAAAAGAGGATTGGGAAGAGATGCGTGCTAGGCCCGCTGAATGCCGCTGATTTGGAACTGGCAGTGAGAAATGCGGAAAAGCTGGGCAATGAAAAGCCTGCTGACAAATTTCTGCAAAAGGAGATTGGGGCTAAAATTGCGGGAATTCTGCGCGAGGATGGAAAAGAGGAGTTTAGACTGGGGAATGTTAAGATTGGGAAAAATACGAGAGTAAAGGTGATTGCTGAGATTAATGATGCGCCGAAGATGTGCGACGCGGAGCTAATGGCTAAAGCGGAATATTATGTTGCAAGCGGAGCTGATATTCTGGATGTGGGCGCTGTTTTCGGAGAGGAGAATTCCAGCGAGTATGAAAGAGTTTTTGGAATGCTGAAGCAGTTTGGAAAACCACTGAGCATTGATTCGCTGAATGTGAAGGAGATTAATGCTGCGATTGAGGCAGGCGCGCGATTGGTGTTGAGCGTGAATGCTGGGAATGCCGGGATTGTTTCTGGTTTGCCAGATGGAACTGGCGTGGTGGTGATTCCGGAAAAGCCAGGGGATTTGAAATCGCTGGAAAGGAATTTGGCGCTGGCTGAGAAAAATGCCGGGAATAGGGTGAGGATTATTGCCGACCCGATTCTGAATCCTGCTGGCTATGGTTTTGCCGAGTCGCTTTGCACTTACTCCGAATTCAGGAGGAAAAATTCCCTGCCCATGATGATGGGAGTGGGAAACTTGACCGAGCTGATGAATGCGAATCCTGAGGGAGTGAATGCCGTTTGCGCCGCGTTTGCGAGCGAAACCGGAGTGGAATTGATGCTCACGACCGAGGTGGCAAAGCACTGCGCAGGGAATGTGAGATCACTGGCGCGCGCGGTCAGGCTGATGTTCGCAGCAAAAGTGAGAAAGCAGATTCCGAAAAGCATACCGGAAGAGGCGCTGCGGTGGTAAGAAGGAGAGTGGGGTTGCAGGGCGAGAACCATTGGGTCTTGCCCTGCCCGGAAGAATCGCTGAAATGGTGAAAAAAGAGGAAACGTAAATGAACACACTGAAAAAAATTGGCATGAAAAGGAAATGGATTTACGAGGGAGTGCTCCAGACTGCTTGGAGCGGAGCTGCGAAAAGAAAACGAAATTACGCACCCATGGGCTACTGGAGCGATGATTTGAAATTGGTAAAAATCAAAGCGTATGATGGAAGCAAAACTGCGGAAAATCTGGCCCGCATGAAGAAAGGAGAAAAAGCAAAACTTTATTTACCAGATGAAATCGGAGCTGTTTTTTGGGCCTATTTTGGGAAGTTCAGGCCGGGCAAAAATGTCTCGAAGATTGGGCTGGAAAAGATGCGTTCAGAGAGAGGGAAAAAGTTCGCGGTTTATTCGTTTAAACCAACGGAAATGGCGCTTGCGATGGGGGCAAAAGTGTTGACCCGTGAACCATGGATCGCGCTGGAAACGCTAATCTACTGCACCAAGCCCTGGGCAAAAAAGGCGGTCCTGAAGAGCTCGCTCAGGACCCTGAAAAAGGTGGCCCCAAACTCAAAATTCGCCGGTGTTTTGGAGCGTTTGCTCGAGAGAAACAAAGCCTTATAAAGTTCCGAATGCTTAAATATAATATGCGTTGCGGGATATGGGTAATTGTGTTTTGCCTCGTTTTCGCTAGCACTCTTTTTGCACCTGGCACGGGAACGGTAACGACTGCGGACCAGCCGCGCCAGTCTGATTTTATCGGATGCAATAATCCGACTTGCAAGTATTCCTATTTGGAAATGGCGATTGACCAGGATGGGAATGTGGCCGTAACCATCAGCTATATCACCTTGAAGTATGACAAGAACGCGCCCAAGAGCGCGATTATCGAAGGGCTGACCGATGGGCAGATATCCCCGAAAAATGTCATAAATGAAATTACCCGGGAGCTCACTGCCACTGACAGCCAGCAATATGACTATGGAAAAGTGAATGGGGTGTTGGTAGATTTCAGCATGAACGGGGAGCCGATTATTGGATGCCAAAAATTGCCCAGCGGGGGGGGCGGAGTGGACGGGGTCGTTGTCTGCCCTGCCGCGAAAATCAAGGAATCCGCGCTCACCTGGGGAACTGCGAAATGCGGGGAGATTGAGGCTGCTTTCGCCGGGGACGTGGACCTTGGGCTGTTCCCTGGAAGCTCTGCCACTTACTATTGCCAGGAGACCCCGATGGTTCCGTTCGGGGCGCCAGGGGTGATTTTCAGCGATGCCGCAAAAACGAATATCCTGCCCCAGTGCCTTTTCGCATTCCTGATTGGCGGAATTTTTGTGGGCGCGATTTACGCGCGCGGCGGCAACCCGCTTGCGATGTTTGACCTGACCACCCCCAGGGTGCCGAAAGGAAAGAAATACCAGTTCAAGCGGGGAGTGGTGGTCACCACCTGGATGCACCTGAGGCAGGCGGTAAAAATCGAGGGGACGAGGCTGGCCGTTGCGCTGGGAAAGGCGAACGCTGAGTTTGCCAGAAGGCTGGGAATGGCGGGAGTTAATGCCGGCTCGATTGAGAGAATCATGAAGAGCAGTGTTTCTGATGAAAGAAAGGCGTTGGCCCTGAAAGCCCTGGCCCTGGGAATCAGCATGAATGAAATTGAAAGGATACTCACCGGGCAGCTGGGAAAGGAAAAAATGTGGGAGCTTTACTCGGACAAGATCCACGATACATACTCAACGAAAAGGCAACTGCGCGAAAGCCTGATGCTGGTGGACAACGCGCTCCTGAGAAAAGATGTTAACAGGAATGCGAACCTTGAGCTTGACAAAACTATTGGGACAACCGGATGGGTAGGAAAAGTTCCGCTGGTGGCGAGCGCGCTCGGGAACATGAGGGTTTATGGGAGAATTGCGGCAAGCGGAGGGAAAACCCTGCTCCTTGAAAGCGGCGGGGCGCGGTACAGCCTGAAGCTTGCCGAATTGATCGCAGGAAGGCAATTGGACAAGTACAGGAACTGGATTGCAAGAAATTCCGTTGACGGAAAGGTAATCGCTTCCATACATGATTCCCCCAGGGCGCTGAGCAAGGATTTGGGAACCATGGAGAAAACGATAGTGCACGAACTGGCAGCAATGCTGAAACATAATAATGAGCTCATGAAAGAACTGGGATTGACTGGCAAAGAGGGAAGGGAAAAACTCAGCCGACTCGTCGACCTAATGTTGCTCGGTTCCCCGAACGAAATGAGAAAGTTCATGAAGGAAACGGGGATGACCAGGGACAGTCCGGAGTACAAACTTTTGATCGGAAAAATGAAACTCGCAATGGAAATCAGGGATCTCACCAGGCAGGCGCGCAATGTCCTGGCTGCGGAGGAAAATGCCGGGCTTGATGCAGAGGGGCTGAACAGGAGTGACAGAAAAAGAGCCGGTGACCTGGAGCAGCTTTTGAGAAAAATAAGCGACAAAACCGCAAGTTTCAGCGGCTTTGACAGCTATGAAAACATGCTGCTCCACAGCAAAAGGGATTATGAAACAATGCTTGACCACACGCTCAGGGTGCATGCGGACATGAATGCCCTTAATGAGAGAAATGAAAGGCTGAGAAAGCTCGCCGCGAGGAATGATGTTGAATGGAAGGAAGGAATGGGCTACCAACAGGTATTGGACAAGCTGAAAGGGAAGCTGGGCACCTCGCCTGAATTGACAGGCATACTAAATGATTACGAGGATTACCGAAAGAGGATATATTTGGCGGGAGTAAAGGATCGCGACAGGGAAATTGCCAGCAGGGAGGTTGGAAAGGACATCTCAAAATCAAAAGCTGAAGATTTAATGGAATTGGAAAACCTCCGGAAGCGGGCGGAAAAGTGGGAAACATATGGAGGGACAGGAGTACAGAGATTTACAAAGGATGAAAGAGAAATGAGCAGGCTACAGAATTACGCTGACGCGATTGGCCTGAACCATTTGCCTGATGTCTTGGACAGGATGCACAGGGAAATGAAAATCTACAACGCGGTTGTTGAAAAGAACCTGAGGCCAGGGCAGGATTTCACTTATAAGATGCTCAAGGAAGGCGCCTGGTTCCACACCTATGACAAGACAATGATTCCATATATACCGCACTTCACGATTGCCCTTACTGACAAGCCGCTGGGAAGGATGATTTACACTGATGCGCAGGGCAAGAAACAGCTCTATGACCAGGCAAAACACGGGGACATAAACACCTTGGTGGCTCAGGGCAGAGTGGAAATGAGGAGCAGGTTTGAGCCGCTCAACTTCTGGGAAACCGTCACGAAACTCCCGTTCATGAAGCTGGAAAGGCTGTTCATAGGAACCGCCTGGAACGAAATCAACCAGCAGACCAAAACCTATTCATTACTGGAGTTTAACAGAAAGCTTGCTGCGACTTTCATGGATGACGTTGAAAGGGGCAGGTTCAGCCAGCTTATGGAAGACAGGAACAAGCTGCTTGGAGAGATGCAGACACTCATGAGAAATGAGTATTTTATAAGGCATGGGAAGCAGCCGCAGATTGGCGGATTGAGCCAGGAAGCAAAGGATGAGTTGATGCGTACGCATGGGATCGCGGCGCATGAATTCGGTTCCCCTGATTTGCTTGCCAAGAGGATTGGAGAGCTGGGAAAGCAAATTTCCAAAGAGGATCATTTGAAGGAACTGAGAAAACTCTATTATGCTACCCACTATGCTGACACTGTGGCAGACTACCAGTTCATCCGTGACGGAAGGACATTGCCGGGTTACGGTGTTGAGCAGCACATCAGGCAGGGATACCAGTTTGGTACTGCCAGCATTGGAAGTGTTGCAAAGAACTTCGGGGGCTATGGCCCCATGGGCTGGAACTACCCCGGAGCAAGGATTATTTCCATGTTCAGCAAGCCTTCCGAGTATTTGAACCAGGCGTTCATACGCGCAACAAGGCAGCCTATATTGGGAATGATGGGTTACCCCGGCCCTTACAACCAGCAGATGTCCGAGCACAAGGCAATGAGCTTGCCTGGATTTGCAAAGTCGTTCAGGGATATACTCAAGACCCATGAATACAAGGAATCCACGGTGCCTGTTTTCAGAGGGCTGTTCAAATCGAGAGTGGTTGAGCAAGTTGATCCTATTACAGGCAAGGAAACAACAGGAATGCTACAGCCAAGATGGGGAAGAGGAGCGCAGGGAGGGGACATGTTCGGAGGGAGGATGACGCGCGGCACTTGGTTTGCAGGAGGAGGATGGGGAGAAGGAATCGCAGCGTCAGCAAAAGGAGAGTCAATGGCTGGAACACGAGGTTTCGGAAATAAATTCTACATACCGTTCATTGGAGCCACAAGCGTGCCTTTCCTAAGCTCAAGGGTTTATGGAAAAGGAAAGTTCACAGAAGCCGCTACTACTGGTTATCACCACTTATATAAGGGAGGAACGGGCGGACCGGCTGCGGTTATGCCTGAAGATTTGTGGTATACCCAGAGGACCATGCCTGGCTCTGGGGCAAGCTTGCTGAGATATAAGCAGCTCGCATTGGTGGAAAGGGATGTTACAGAATTCAGCGAAAGCACTAGCCTGACCAAAAAGAGCGGGGTTGAAAAAAGAGACAGAATGAGGCAGGCGTTTGCAAGCTATCTGGAGAAGGATTTCTCCGAGTACATGAATATTCCAGAATTGAAGGGTTCGTTCTATAGTGATTGGATGCGGAGAAGCAAAACTTTGTCAGACCAGACTTTGAAGAACCTGGTTTCGAATGATCCGCAGGAGCGCGAGGAAGCGTCCATGAAATTCAGAAAAGCGTACTTGCCAGACCCGAAGACAGCGAGATACGAGCTCAACCCGGTCACCGGGCAGTATGAAGTGAAGGCCAGGTCCTATCTTACCGGAGACCAGTGGGCGGCCAACCTTGCGATGGAAAGGGGGATGTACCTGCTCCACAAATTCCCCATGAGCGGAATAATCAGCCCGCTTGCAGGAGCTTACTTCGTGGGCAAGGGGATTTATGGAAAAACAAGGAACGCGCTGAGCTCCGCCCACAGGGCGCAGGCGGCGCATGAAAAGGAATACCAGGTTTTTGCAAAGAAAATTAAGTACTGCGACGTCTGCGGAGGGGCGCACATTGATGGCTGCACCTGCCCGCACAAGCTCCAGGCGACCACTGGAATCGGCGGGGCAGTAAGAAGGGCGGCTTAGATCAGGCTAGAATGAATGAACCGGTTTAGTTAGCTTATTATTATTTAGCACTGAAAGCTTCTCGTGGGATTCAACGGAAAGCATGCATTGATTTCTGCATTTGCCATTGTCACATTACTGATTGCCAGCGGCTGCCTGGGCGCCATGGATAAAAAAACAGAGAAATTTCCAGCGGAAATAACCTCTGCGGATTTCTGCGCCAAGAACTGCCAGTGCATGTTCTGCACCAGCGTCAACAAGGGAGTCCCGTATATCAATGCAAGCGGAAGCACGGTCACCTATGAGGAGAACCTTTTTGGGGGAACGTGCGACTTTTCTGACTGCAACTCGCAGGGCATAAAGGAATACCTTGAGGAGAAGGCAAAAGCTTTGGATAAACAGACCAAATACAACGATGTCGCCCTCCATAGTTTCATGGTCGGGATGGGAAGCTCTTTTGCAGATTTTGACGAGGCGAACACCTACTGCGGAAACGGGATGCAGATTGCGGTGCAGTGGCTGATTGGAAAGAACGGGGAAGCGCCGCCGCTGCCAACGCTGAAGAGAACCAAGTGCTATCTTGAGAACAATGTGATCCCGCTTTATGTGGTTTATACCGATGCCAAGGGAAAGAGCACGGACCCTGCGAAGGTCGGGGAGATTGCAAAAACGCTCAGCGGGCAGGGGCCGGTGATGATAACCGCAGAAGCGAACTATGATTCGAGCAATGACCAGATAGTGGAGAATGTAAGGAAACAGGTTGTTGAGATACGCGCGAACTGCAAGGATTGCAAAATCATCCTCATGCCCAAGAACCTGGATATGCAGGGGCTGGACATGGTAATGGGCAACGATGAGGTCAAGGCCGACGTGAATATTATAGGGCAGGGGATTCTGGCTAACAATTACTCAGTGCCGAATTGCGATATGGAAATGATTGTGCAGCAAAACCTGGACTTCTCGCGCCAAGTTTTGCAGAAATACGGGAAGCCCACCATTTGGGTTTACTTCGGGGTCGCCGAAGGGCAGAACTTCTATGAAACGTGCGAGTTCTCAAAGGATGCGACCGGGAAAGCGTATGAGTATGTTTTCTCGCGCATACCGGAACTGGTCGGGAGCGGGGTGATCGGCTTTGCCGGCTACCAGCTCTATGACGGGCAGTCGCACACCGAATTGCATTACATAAACAAGGATGGAAGCGAAGGGAGGAAGTTTGACCCGGCATGGGGATTGTACACTGGCGTCGGAAAGCCCAGGGAATCGGCCTATTACGGGTTCTTTGACAAGTGCCAAAAATATTATGGAGATAGCGGAGTGTACCAGGTCGCGGCTTCGTTTTCAAAGGGAGGGACGAGTGAGCCCCTGGGCGGGGTCAGCTGCAGCATGCCGACCGCTGTTTCAACCCTTACGTTCACAGGATTGTCAAGCTCGCCGGGAACGCCCCAGGGGACTGTCCTGCAGTCTACTATGAAATTCTCGTGCAATGACTGCGAGGATACGGGGGTAGCCGGCACAGTGGCCGGGCAGGTGAGCGGAACCCTGTGCACCGACTGGAAAACTGAAATTGATGGTGCCGTGAAATCATGCCCTTCGACCTTTGACCCCTATTTCCTCAGGGCGCTCATGTGGCAGAACTCAGGGCTTTCAGAAGAGCAGAAAACACAGATGCAGGACGAGGGGGAAACGGAATTTGATGTTTATGCATTCACCTGCCGCGATGAGAACACCGCGATTGCAGAGGGATTCAAGATCGGGTGCGCCACTGATTTTGGCGGAGTTGCCCCGCCAAAGGATTTCAAATGCTTGATTGCTGGAGAGAAGCCGATAAAATGCGGGCTTACTGGTGCGACCAACAAATATGAGGGAGCTTCGGATGGAAAAGGAGGCTGCGGCGGAGTTCCTGGCTATGATCCGTTTGACCCGCAAAAGAACATCCAGTGCGGGGCGAATAATGTTTGCAACCTGCTGGGGATTGTCGAGAGCACGGTGATTTCGAGCACGAACAACTACTACCTTGCGCTGGGCGTTAAGCTGGATTTCAGCGGGCCCTTTGACAGGCAAAAATTGTATTACCTAACAGCGCTGGCAGAGAATTACGGGATAGTGCAGACAAAGCAGTGGCTTGACGACTATGCAAAGCAGGCGGTGTGCAAGGAAGAGAAAGGAGACATGATCCTCAGCCCTGCGGAAACGATTGCCAGGTGCAACAATCCGAGTGAGATTAACCAGTGCTACAAGGTAAAGGCATGCTGTGACCTGGCTAGCAGCACCAACCAACAGGTGATTGCCAATGCGAACAAGGGATGCGGCAATGACGATTTTGAAAAGTACATGGAGGAGTATCAGAACCCGTTGCTGAAGGAGAAAATCACCTATGCAAGGGAAGTGATTGACAAGTATACTTTGCTCAGGCAGAAATGCGCAACGAATTGCGGAAGCAATTTGCAGATGTTTGGCGCGCCCCAGACCCCTGACTGGTGCCCGTACCAATGCGGATTCACCGGATGCCAACTTTCAAGCCCGCTGCCGCCCGGAGCGGTTGTGACCAGCGCGTTCTGCGATGCAAAAGGGACCCACTGCAGGCCGCTTGCGCACCAGGGGGTTGACCTGGATGTCGGGAATTCCGTGAATATTCCGGTATATTCCGCACAAGACGGAGTAGTTACGGCAGGGAAGGAAGCGGGATGCGGCGGAGACGGAGGATGCCACGTGTATATTCAAAATACGGTGACTGGATGCCAGACCAGGTATTACCATCTGGCGCCAGGCTCGGTCGCAGTAAGCGCAGGGGACACTGTTTCAAATGGAAACACAGGGAAACCGCAAACAAAGATCGGGGTGATGGGGGAGAGCGGCCATGCTTCAGGGATACATTTGCATTTTGAAATCTGGTATAAGGGAGTGCCTGTCAATCCGGGCATATACAATGCTAACCTGGGCTTCACGCACTATCCAGACCCGGTATACTGCTCGGCAGTCAACACGGCAAAGGAGACCTGCACTGTTCCGGTCTGAACAATTGAAAAGATTAAAACTGTGTTTGTGCAAATGATTTGTATGGGCGAACTAAGGAAAACCGATGCAGCGATTGCGGACATTGCAATGAGGGAGCTGAAGCGCCAGCAGGAAACTTTGGGCCTTATTGCGAGCGAAAACTATGCCTCCCTGGCTGTGCTTGAGGCGCAGGCAAGTGTTTTGCAGAATAAATATTCAGAAGGGTATTCCGGGAAGAGATATTACGCAGGAAACCAGTTCATAGACGACAGCGAGACTCTGGCGATTGAAAGGGCAAAAAAGCTGTTTGATGCCGAGCACGCGAATGTGCAGCCGCACGCAGGCTCGCAGGCCAACATGGCTGTTTTCTATGGGCTGATGGAGTATGGCGATAAATTCCTTGGATTGTCTTTGGACCAGGGAGGGCATTTGACCCATGGATCTCCGGTGAATTTTTCTGGTAAATTGTACAAGCCGATTGCCTATCACTTAGATAAGAAGACTCATTTGATTGACTATGATGAAGCTGAGAGATTGGCGAAACAGGAAAAGCCAAAACTGATTTTGTGTGGTTATACCGCTTATCCAAGAAAGATTGATTTCAAGAGATTTAGGGAAATTGCTGACTCAACTGGCGCGTATTTGATGGCGGATATTGCGCACATCGCGGGCCTGATTGCAGGAAAAGTGCATGATAATGCTTTCCCCTACGCGGATGTGGTTACCACTACCACGCACAAAACTCTGCGGGGGCCGAGGGGCGCGATGATCATGTGCAAAGCTGACTTGGCACAGAAGATTGACAAGGCTGTTTTCCCTGGATTGCAGGGTGGGCCGTTTGACCATGCGATTGCCGCCAAAGCTGTCTGTTTCCAGGAGGCGCTGCAGCCGAGCTTCAAGGAATATGCAAAGCAGATTGTGAAAAATGCGGGCGCGCTGGCTGGTGAATTGAAAGGAAAAGGATTTGCGCTTTCAAGCGGAGGGACGGATAATCATTTGCTCCTCGCTGATGTTACGAACAAAGTGGAAAGCGGAAAAGTGGCCCAGGAGAAATTGGAAAAAGCGGGCATTATTTGCAATAGAAATATGATTCCCTATGATGCTAAGAGCCCGTTTGTGACTAGTGGAATTAGATTGGGAACACCATGCTTAACTACCAGGGGAATGAAGGAAAACGAGATGAAGCAGGTGGCTGAGCTGATTGGGCGCGGGCTTGCGGCAAAGGATGATGCTGAGCTTGCGAAGTTGGGGGAAGAAGTGAGATCACTTGCGCTTAAGTTTCCGATTTACAAGGATGTGAAGTATTAGTTTTAGGTAATTGAAATGGCTGCAAAAATTCTGGATGGGCTAAAGACGCGCGAGCAGATGATGTCCGAGCTGAAGCGCGAAATTGAACAGAAGCAGCTGAAGCCGAAGTTGTCCAATGTGCTTGTGGGAAATGACCCTGCTAGTGTCACCTATGTTGGCATAAAGGAAAAAGTGGGCAGGAGCATTGGCATTGTGGTGGAAACCCACAGGCTTCCGGAGAATACGGGCGAAAAGGATGTTATTGCATTGGTGAAGAAGCTGAGCGCGGACAAAAAAGTGAATGGAATTCTGGTGCAGCTTCCACTTCCAAAAAATATCAACGCCACAAAAGTGCTGGACTGCGTTTCTCCTGAAAAGGATGTGGACGGGTTGCACTATGAGAATTTGGGGAAGCTTGCTTCCGGGAGAGAATGTTTGCCCACGTGCACTCCGCGTGGGGTTATTGAATTGCTGAAAAGGAATGGGGTGGAAATTTCAGGCAAGCATGCGGTTGTTGTTGGAAGAAGCTTATCGGTGGGAAAACCTCTGGCGCTTCTTTTGCTTGCCGAGGATGCGACCGTTACGATTTGCCATTCGAAAACCAGGAATTTGAAGGAGATTACCAAGCAGGCGGACATTCTGGCGGTTGCCATTGGCAAGGCGAAATTTGTTACTGCGGACATGGTGAAACAGGGCGCAGTGGTTGTGGACGTGGGAATCAACAGAAACGCTGCCGGGAAAATGGTGGGCGACGTTGATTTTGATGCTGTTTCCAAGATTGCGGGCGCGATTACCCCGGTGCCCGGTGGAGTTGGGCCGATGACTGTTGCGCAGCTCATAAAGAACGTGGTTGAAGCAACTAAGAAACAGAGTGGAAAGCAAACTGCAAAGTGAGCTGGATGAAATACTCCGAGATGATTCGAGAACTCTATTCCTTTAGAAGGCCTGCAGGGGAGAATTGGAATCTTGAAAAGATCACTGAGCTGTGCTCATTGCTTGGAAACCCTGAGAGAAAATTCCCAAGTTTGCATGTGACAGGGACTAATGGGAAGGGAAGCGTCGTGGCAATGGGCGCGGGAATTCTGCGCGAAGCTGGTTTCAAGGTTGGGGCTTATTTTTCACCGGATGTGGATGGCTATGAGGAGAGGTTTCAGATTAATGGAAAGCCGGTGAGCAAGGAGAAAATTGCGGAAGTTTATGAGAGGATTAGGCCGAGCGTTCTGAAAGTTAGGGGGATCAGTTTTTTTGAGATCACCACCGCCATTGCATTTCAGCTGTTTGCCGACGAAAAAGTTGACTATGCCGTGCTTGAAACCGGGCTGGGCGGGAGATTGGATGCAACGAATTTGTGCGATTCGAAAGTCTGCGTGATTACCAATGTTTCCATTGAGCACACGGATTTGCTGGGAAAGACCATTGAGGAGATTGCACGCGAAAAAGCTGGGATCATTAGGAAGAAAGGGAGCGCCGTTGTTACTGGGGCTGAAGGGAAAGCGCTCGCAGTAATTGAAAAAAGGTGTGAAGAGATTGGCTGTGAATTGCAGGTTGTTGCAAAAACACAAAAATACGAGGGAAAGATTGGGCTGAGAGGGGAATTCCAGAAAACAAATGCAGCGCTTGCAATTGAGGCTGTGAAAGCGCTGGGAATTAAAGTTGGGGAGAAATGGATTGAAGCGGGGATTAGCGAGGCATTTTTGCCAGCTAGGATGGAAACTGTTTCTGAAAAGCCTTTGGTGATTATGGATGGGACGCATAATCCAGCTGCCATGAAAGTGCTGGCTGGTGAAATAAAGAGGATGAATGAAAAGGATGGCGCAATAGAGAGAAAGGCGATTGTAGTTTTTGGGATTATGAAGGACAAGGATTGCGAAGGAGTTTTGAAAGAATTGGCGCCTGTTGCTGAGATGATTATTGTGACCCAGCCGAAGGTTGGAAGAGCCAGAGATGCTGAGGAAGTGGCTGAAAAAGCGAGGAAAGTCTGCAAGAAAGTTGTGAAGATGGCGAATAGCGCTGAAGCTTTCGCATATGCTAAAAAGCAGGCAGGGGGAAAAGGGTTTGTCCTGGTCACTGGGTCATTTTATCTGATTGGAGAGATACGCGGGAAGAAAATGAATATTGACAGTTGAGCCTATGGAAATTGCAAAAGAAAAGGGGGAAGCAAGGGAGAAAGTTTGGCAGGTGAACAGCAGTCATATGGCTAGCGAGAAAACTGAGAAAAGCAGGCTGATTCTAGAAAGGGTGGTAGCACTCAATGAGTATGCGAAGGCGAAGAAGATTTTTGCTTATGTTTCGAGGGAAGATGAGGCGGGGACGCGGGAGCTGATTGTCAGGATGCTGAAGGAAGGGAAGCAGGTTTTTGTGCCGAAGATTTATGAGAAAGAGATGGTTGCAGTTCGAATTGGTTCGCTTGAGGAATTGAAGGAAGGGAAGTTCAAGGTGCTGCAGCCAACCAATGCCAAAGAGACGAGTGAGGAATTTGACCTGATTTTCATTGTGGGCGTAGGGTTTGATGCGAAAAGAAACCGGATTGGCGGGGGATTCGGGTATTTTGACAAATTCCTTGTGAAAGTGAAGGGGAAGAAGGTGGCACTGGCGTTTGACTGGCAAGTGGTTGATAAGGTGCCGACTGAGAAGCATGATGTGAGAATGGATAAAATCATTACTGACAAAAGGGTTATTGAGTAGGGAATTAGGAAAGAGTTAAGAAGAACAAAATGCTAAAATCACTCATGGCGGGTACGAAGGACGCATCGAAGAAACTGCCGGTTTGGGAAAAGACTGGCGAGGCGTATTTTGATGGCTTCCCGAAATTCTACGCATGTTTAGGGGGCTACCCCAGAACACAACCTGGGGCTGAAAACTTTTTCAGGCTCGAGAACAAGGATCCTCCCCCTGACGAAGTCCTGCATGGCAGAAGACACCCTGCCTTTATCATAGACCCGCAACTGATAAGCCACACAATTAACAAGACATATGTTTCGCCGGGCTGGAAGAACGGCGTTGATTCCTCATTCCTTGACATAATAGCAGTTGTGAAAACTTATGAAGCGCTTTATCCCGACCTTGCCCCTGCCGAGATACTCCATATGGCGCTAGGCACAATTATTTCTTATACAGATGTGAGTGGCCAAAGCAACGTGGCAAGGGTTGATCCGCGCATTGTGCTAAAGAACATTTCGAAGATAGTGGGAGTTGGTAAGAGTAAAGATGTGGAGGTAACAGCGGCAGCAGTGAAGATGGCAGAAAATAGGGATAGAACACTCGATAAAAAGAACGTAATGCTGTTTTCAGGAAACTCCGGCATTAATTATTCGTCTATAGGACTGACGGTGTTTCCCGGAGGGCTATTTGCCTTCAAACCAGGGCACGTTCTAACTTTTCTACTTTCGGCGTATGACACAAATGCCAATGTTAAGGACGAATCGCTTCTTCGGATGCAGCAGTGGTGGTATTTGGCATTGAACCTCTTCTCAAGCCAGATCCAAACACATGATCCGACCACATTGAAGCGCTTCCCAGTTATATCCCCGCCACTTGCTGTTCTTGCTCCGAGATTTTTCTCTGAAAAAGAATTCGGAAAGCACAACTACGAAAATGCAAGCATGTCCCCCGACCAAATTGGATCTGATGTGTTCTCGCGTGCGTACAGGACAGTTAGCAACGGGCTCATTTTCTGGCTGAAACCTGGGATTCTGCGTGATTGGCGTGATGCCGATAAAGCAACCGGAACGTCAAATCCCAGTCTGCTCAGGGGGGGTCGAGTTATGAAGCTGCCGCTAACTTTCCTGAGGACCTTTGAGCATGCCATTGGGGCCAAGGATGAGCAAATCAATAAATTATTTAGTGCGGGTGGAAAAGTAGACTTGCGCGGCGAGAATCGACTTGACTGGGAAAGGTATCATGAAGACATGTCTGGCGATATGCTCGGACTGGCGCTCATTGACTATATCAAGGAGAAGGGATGCTCTGGCAAGGGGCCCAAGATTTCAGAAATTCTCGCTGGATTTTTTGACCAGCTTCTTGGCAAGTATATAGAAGGATTCGAAACCTATGCGAAGAAGTACCCCGCGTATGCTGGCGAATACAAGCGGTGTATCGAAGAGTTGCGCAAGGCGAAAAAGGAACTTTCAGCGCAAGGAAATATTGCTGATGACAAGCTGATGAAGAAGCTCAAGATTGACGCACTTGTCAACGCAGCGCTCTATTACTACACCTATAATGAATATGCCAAGGATTTCCTGCACACTGCGCTGAACACGGAAAGCCTGCTGAAGAAATTCGAGAAAACTGAAAAGAATAAGGGAGAAACAAGAGCGAGGATAAGAGAATTGATAAAAATTATTTTGGACCCAAACTCGCCTCCTTTTGGTTTCGTAACTGCGAGAAATGAATTCACAGATATTTTATGCACGCTTAAAGGGGACACTGACTTGCGAGTGAAGAGTAATGTTGAAGACAAGCTTAAAATCACGAAAAAAATCCGCGAAATCACTGATTTAATGGGGGAAAATCGGCCACAGATCAACTTCCTCAATGATTCGCTTTCTAAACTTTCAGCCATGATCGGCACTCCGCAGAAAGACCTTGAGAAACAGATAAAACAGCTAGCGGATACCGAAACAGTTTTCAGGAAAAGTTCTCAAGACAAGCTCGCATTCGTTGAGAAACTATTTAGTGTAAGTGAGAATAAGCAGACTCTTATCAAAGAGCGTCAGGCAACTATGACGCACTAGCACTCGAAAAGGCTTAAATGAATGAGAAGATGGCTATGGCAAAAATCAGGATTGCGGTTCTTGCGAGCGGGAATGGCTCGGATTTCCAGTCAATTATTGACGGAGTGGAAGCCAAGAAAGTGAATGCCGAGATTGTGGCGCTTATCACGGATAATCCGAACGCGAACGCGTTGAACAGGGCGAAAAAGCACGGGATTGCTTCCCAGGTGATTGATTTCAAGAGCTATTCTGACAGGATGAAATTTGATTTGGATGTGAAAAAGAAATTGGATGAACTGAAGCTGGATTTGGTCGTGCTTGCAGGTTATATGAAACTGATTAAGAGCAAAGAGTGGCTAAAGGACTATGCCGGGAAAATGATTAATATTCATCCTTCGCTTTTGCCGAAGTTTCCAGGGGCGCATGGCCAGCAGGATGCGTTTGAAACAGGCGAAAAAGTGAGCGGCTATACCATCCATTTTGTGGATGATTCGCTGGATGGAGGGCCGATTATTCTGCAGGAGAAGGTGGACATTTCAAATTGCAAAAGTGTGGATGAAGTGAAGGCGAAAATCCTTGCCCAGGAGCACGTGGGACTGCCGAAAGTTGTGGACATGTTTTCCAAGGGCGGATTTGTAATAGAGGAAGGGAAAAAAGGGGAAATGAAAAGAGCGAAGTTTGTGCCGGATAAGCAGTAGATAGTATTATAAGTGATATATTGTATATATTATTGGATGATACTATGAATGTTAACTTGGGTGCATATTACGAGCAGAAACTACAGGAGATTATGGCTAAAGGAGTTGCTTCGAACAAGACTGAAGCTTTGAGAATGGCGGTTATAGCTTATGAGCGGATGCTTGAAGCGGAAGAAGAGAGGCTGGTTGTCCAAAGAATAGCGAAAGATGAGGAGCGATGGAAGAAAACCGGGGCTAAATGGACTAGCTTTGATGAAGTGCTAAGAAGAAACAAGATGGACAAAAAAGACCTTTAAAGCGTGATTTCTGCATGTACGAGATTTCTTTTTCTGAAGATGCCTTAGGGGAATTTGAGGAACTTGACGGCTCGGTTAAGAAAGTCTTTGCGAAACATATTAAAAAGATAAGCAATAACCCTCCAAAAAAATTCCTGGGCGGGGGGAGCGGTATTGCAGTGGAATGGGTGGGCCAGGGAAAGATCGCCTGCAGAGTGAATGAAAGCGAGAATGAGATTAGAATACTGCATATTTTTACAACGCATAAAGAATATGAGGCTTGGTACAGGATGCTTTTGTAATAGTAAAAAAGGGGAAATGAGAAGAGCGAAGTTTGTGCCGGATAAAGCTTAATTTTTTGAAGCGAACGGGGGATCGGTTATCATCAAGTCAAAGAATCTTGGGTCGCCTAGTTGTTTTTGTATGAACTCTTTCACAGTACACTCTTTGTAATGTCGCTTCATGCCCAAATCAGCTTCAGTTTCGAGGATATACTGAAGACCGCCTTTTGCATTAGGATAAGAATATTGGTTGTGCTTGTTTCGTACTCCGATTATCAGGCTCTGGACGAAACCAAGAGCTACCTGTTGCAAGGCTGGTCGGTAGGGAGCGCAGCATAACGCATTGATTGCAAGCAGTTGCAGATGGAGCGCAGGCGCTTCGTCAACCCAGCGCCTTAATTCGATTAGTGAACGCAGATCAATGTTTTGAGAAAGCTGCCGTATCCTTAGTTGCGTTGTTCCTCTGGCAATCTGCCAAGTAGTTTTGTTGGCTCTTGTGCTGAGTGCGAGAACGAGATCGTTGAAATCTTTTTCTTCGAAAGTTTTAATTTTCATATGTTGTATGGCAGAACTTGTTAATTCGAAAGTGGCCATGTCTGCTTTGGATCGGGAATCTGAACCGATCCAGGCTTCTTCTGACCATCGAACAAGTTCATAATAAGCGTTTTGCCGTTCTGCTCCAGCTGTAGTTTTCAGCTGGGTTATGAGCGTGTCAATCCTCTTGCCAGCAAGGCTGAGAACCAGCTCTTTTTCATCTTTTTTATAGCGAGTGAAAACATTGGCTCGCTGCTGATCGGCAATCCTGGCGCTTTTCTCCATTACCTCGTAGAATGATTTATTGCCCGGAGTTTGGTACATTTCCCGTACTGCATCCATCCTTCTTCCGCGGATGAGAGAATTGAGCGAAGCTTGTTTTGTCATTTGGCGCACCGGTAAAATGTGTCTTGTAGTAGTATTTAGTGGACACTAGTTTAAAATCGTTCTGCGGGCGCTAAATTGCCGGATTGAACTGGGCGGCTTACAGCGAATCAAACTGCTGCTTTGTCAAGCCAAATCTTTCCCAGAATGGTTTCGCATTCTTAGAAATTATGGACTTGTAGCGCTCGATTCTTTCAATCGCGGTTTTCTGCAGGAACTCCTTTGCCTGCTGGCTATCCCCGCCGTTCTGCACTGCGATTGGAAGCGCTTCCTGGAAAATTGCACGGCCGCCGAACATGCCGCTGCAGCCGTTCTTGGTCGAGAAATCTATGTTCTTTTCGAATTCCTTGTCCTTTACCCCGGCCGAGAGCATGACCCAGGGGGTTGCGCACTCCCTGTCCAGCCTCTTGCATGCTTCGGTGATTATCTGGTCTGCTGAAGCTGACTCTGGAAGCCCGAGCTTCCATGCCATGTGCTTTCTTGTTTCCTCAACCTGTTCATTCGTAACTTTGTTTGCTGTAGCGAATTCAGGCAAAAGGAATTTCAAATCTACTGGGAATTCGACTTTGAAAACATCGCAGATGGAACTGAGGTCCCTGGTTGTTTGGAGGACTATGTCGAATTTCTGCTTTGCGAAATCAATGTTCTTTTTGTCGCTCTTCTTCTGCCCGTTTGCGTCCAATACGAAAAAGAAGCTCATGGGCTCGAGCAACAGAGGAATGTCTTTTTCATTGCTCACTTCATAGAGAATTTTGAGCCTGCGGGCCTGCTCGCGCGCGTGCGCTGGCTCGTGAATCGGATTGTAATTCAGCAGGAGCTTGATTGCGTGTGCGCCCTTTGCCTTGAGGAAATCGAATGCTTTTCCTACGCGCTGCTTGTATTCTGCATCGCTCCCCTGGCTTCTTTCGCCGCCCTCGGGAATCGGTTCGAAGTAAATCATATTGCCCTGCTTGTCAGTGACGCTTGTGCTTGCTTCCAATTTCAGGAGAAGGCCCGTAGCCTTGTCAACATGGGGAATTCCTTTTATTCCATAGGGGGTTGTGTCCAAAAGAATTGCGCTCACATTTTTTGATGCGATTGCCGCGAACTGGGTTTTGAGCGGGGAGGCGACTGCGATTATTTCATCCTCGGTGATTTGCTTTGCGTCCACTCCCTTTTTCTTTGCGAGCTCGTCCTTGATCGCCTTCTGGAAAGAGCCCACCTGGTCAACTGCGAACACCTGGAAATAGCCGTTCCTGGTGATTTTCTTAAGCCCAGCGATTTTGCCTTTTCCCATGTTCTTGAAATAGTTTGCCTTGACAGCCATACAAGATCCCCTCACGAAAAGTTGAATGCAAATTGATTCAATTCAAAAGTTTTTAATGGTTTGTCTGCAAAGAGAAATTAGGTGAAAATGTGGCAGAAAAACCTTCCTTAAAGCAGCATTTGTCTGGCCTGAAGGACAGGCAGCTCGCTGAATTGATTTACTCGATTAGCACGCTTTCCCAGGATGTGCGCAAGGAATTCCCGCACAGGCTGATTACCGAGAACGCGCAGATGAACAAGTATGGGGAGATTGCCAAGGAACTGGACACCTGGACGAATGAATTCTTCTGCAATGCAATGCTCAGGACCAAACTGGTCAGGGCGGTTTATTCCGAGGAATTGGAAGAGCCGCGCCTGGGCGATAAAAACGGGCCGTTTGTGGTGACCATTGACCCGCTGGACGGGAGCTCGAATATTGCCACGAATAATCCGTTTGGCACTATTATTGGAATCTGGAAAAAGGATTTGCCTGCAAAAGGAAGCGAGCAGGTGGCGAGCCTGTACAAATTGTACGGGCCGATTACCACGCTGGTTTATACTACTAAGGAAACGGGGAAGGTTGCGGAGTTTGTAAAGCACAGGAAGGGTGAGATTGAGTATTTCCTGCTTTATGACAATATGAAGCTGCCAGAGCCCGGGAGCGTTTATGGGATTGGTGGAAGCCCGATTGAGTTTGATGACAAGTATAATGACTTTTTTAGGAGACTGGTGTTTGAGCACAAACTGAAAAATAGATATTGCGGGGCATTTGTTGGAGACTTTTCGCAGGTGCTGCACTATGGCGGGTATTTCGCATACCCTGGCACCCCGAAGAAGCCCCAGGGAAAGTTGCGCTTATTCTATGAAGGGAACCCCATGAGCCTGATTATTGAAAATGCGGGCGGGGCGAGCTCGAATGGGTTCAAGAGCGTGCTGGATGTGACAGGAGACGATATTGATGCGCGCACGCCGGTGCACATCGGGAACAGGCACATAATCAAGGAGCTCGAAGAAATGCTGCGCTAGGCGCAGATTGGTAGTAGAACGAGGAAGGATAGGGGAAAGGGATTATAACCTGTCTTGCTATAATTTACAACTATGAAGAGCGCGGGAGTAGTGCCTAAGGGAGCGATTAAACAACCATTGCCAATGGACAGGCTGCCCGAAGTGCAGAAAAAAGAACTTGTTTTTAAAAAATATGACGAATTGAATGGCCGGCTGGATTCGGCCAAAGGATTGTCCAGAGTGGTGTGTAAGTGGAAACTGCACAGGCTTTGGAATGAACTCAGCTTTTTTCACAAGTGCAAGGTTTTGGCGGGGCGCGATGACCCGAGGGAATTGGAAACTTTTGTCAGAAAACTCAACAATGTCCATCCCTTCATCCGCGCGGCCAGCACGGATGCAGTCAAAAAGGTGGCCATGGGAGAAAGCTTCGCTGTGGAGGAAGAGGACGCGAAACTTGAAATATTCCTAAAAACGCGCGGACAATTCCCAAACAAGAGAATGCTCACTTTTGGAAAAATTGTAGTGCCGCTTCTTGCAACGGCTTTCGGCGGAACGACTATGCTGGTGCAAAATGCAAGCAAATATGAATTCAAGAGGCAAGCGGACAAGCTGGAAGCAGATCAGGCGCAGCAGATGCGCACAAAGCTTAGCAGCATGTCAAGCAAAATTTTTGATTTAGTAAATGATATTATTTCGGATTTTGGAATAAGAGCTGATGCGAAAGGGTCGACCGTGGCATATTTCGCAAGCCAGACCGAGAAAATCTTTGATAGCTATATTTTGGATGATGGGACAGGAGTGATGAAATCCTGCTTGTTGATAGATGCGAAAGGAAATTATGTAGGAGGGTATGTTAACGGAGAAAAAGCTGCTCCGGGAGATAACTTCCTGAACCTGGTTAAAGGCCACAGATTCACGCAGGATGAGAATGGGCTGAACTTTTTCGTGAGCGCTCTGCCAGCTGAAAAAGTGAAAGAAACGGCGGATGAGGCGGTCAGGGTTGTTTACAAAGTCAAGATTGAAGGAAAACTTCACTACCTAGTGGCGCAATTTTCATCCAAAAATGTTCTGGAGACTGCTGCTTCGGAGCTATTCAGTAAAAAAGAGTGGCTTAAGCTCACCAAAGGCGGGAGTGGGAAAGATATCTGGCCAGGCTATTTCCTTGTGCAAAACGAGGCAGGTAATACGGTGACAACGTTTTCAACGATTCAGAATGATAGGCTGATAAAAAATGCGATTAAGAAATCTGGGCTTGAGCCGATTTATCTGGGCAGATATGATGCGGGAGAACGGGTGGTTCAGAAAACCATGAAGTTGAAAGTTGACGGAAAGTGGGTGGGATTCAGGCTTGACCTGAAGGCATTTTACAACGGGAACAGGATGAATGTTGTCGGAATGCTGCAGCCGGAAGCAGTCTATAACGCTTCGTTGTCAACTGAGCTGGAGAAAACCCAGATGAGAATTTCGAGAAATACGCTTGGCACAATTGGAGGGTTTGGGAGTTTGATGCTTGTCTTGTCAATTTATGCCGCCGCACTGACTATGACGAGCGTTAAAGTGAGAGAAGAACTGGCGCGCGCTGAAACAGACGCAATGAGCAAGGATTTGAAAAATTTGGCTTTGGAGATGGCTTTGGAAAACAATAAAGCTTTCTTGTCGGGGATGGCGAGGGAAGCCGTGAGAAACGGATGGAAACTGACGCTTTATTCTGAATTGAAGGATGTGGTTTTGGCGTTTATGGACATAAGAGAGTTTACCAAATACGCATCAAAGACGACCGGAGAAAGGCTAGGGACGGAGTATAACATTCTTTGGAGCCTTTTGCTGCTTCCGCAGATGATCAAGGATTCCGAGTGGGAACCGGTAAAACTCAGCGATGAGCAGATCAGTAGGATATTGGAGGATGTTAGGAAAGGCAAGGAAGCAAAGGATATTCCGGAGCTTAAGTTTTTGCAGGATGTTGGATGGCTAAAAGAACTGCTTGATGCACACGACAAGCTTTGGAAGCAAAAAGAGGATGGAAAATCGGACCGCACAATAGTGGAAAGGGATTTCCCTGAAAAGTTTTTGCGAATGCAATTTGAACAGGACTTGAAATGCGAACCAGTAAAGCTGATGGGGGATGCAGTGCTCTTGAATTGGGATGATAGGGATTCGCTTGCTGCGGTGCAGGGCGCGATAACAATGCAGCGAACTCTTGGGTTGTTCAACGAATACATGGTGAACAGCGGCAAGAAACCGTTTGAAGTGGGATTTGGAGTGAACACTGGAACTGTGCTTAAAGGAAACTTTGGCTCACATGTAATTATGTGGTCCGATATTTTGGGGGATGAGGTCAACCAGACCTCTAGATTTGAGAGCATGACTAAGCAGTGGGGAATCAAATTCATAGCTACGGAGAATGTTTTCGCAAAACCCGGATTACTGGATATGGAGGTAGAAGGATGGGGAGGGGAGAAGCAGGCAGTGGGCAACTGCATTAGGGGATTCGGGCGTGTTTCTCCCAAGGGCAAGGAACAGCCGGTGGAACTTTTTGAAGTATTCGCAAATGAGAAACCTGAAGTGAGAAAACTGAGGATAGACAACATGGATGTGCACAACGAAGCAGTTGGATCGTTTAGGAAAAAGAAGTTTGATGAGGCAAGGAAGGGATTTGAAGCGATTAGAGAAAACTACAGCGCAGCAGGCTTGAAAGATGGAGTTGCAGAGGCCTATTTGAAAGCGATGGCAGAGCGCGAGGAAGGAAAGCTCGACCCGGTAATTAAGCAAACATTGACCGATTCTGGAAAGTTCTCAGGGGAAACGATTGAAGAGATGATGAAAGCGCGGGCCGAAAGCAGAACTTTTGAAATCGTTGAAAAAGATGATGGCGCGTATATACAGATGAAGAACAAATGATTGCTAAAATTTGAAAGCAGACGGGCAAATCCTGTTTAATTTGCATTCATTGCATTTTGGCTTTCTGGCTGTGCAGATGTATCTTCCGTGAAGCACCAGTCTTCCGTTGAATTCGCCCCATTCGCTTCGGGGAAGAATTTTCATCAAATCTTTTTCTATTTTGTTCGGGTCTTTTTGTTTTGTGAGGCCGAGCCTTTGCGAAAGCCGCATCACGTGAGTGTCAACAGCTATTCCTTCAACCAGGCCGAAGCCATTGGTGAGAACTATGTTCGCTGTTTTGCGCGCAACTCCAGGGAGCTCAATCAGCTCTTCTATTGTTTTCGGGACTTTTCCATTGAACTTCTGGACTAGGAGCTTGCAGGCTGATTTGATGTTCCGGGCTTTTGCATGATAGAAGCCAGTGGAATGGATGGCGCGCTCAAGCGCATGAATGTCGGCTTTTGCAAAATCCCTGGGCGAATTGTATTTTTTGAAAAGGTCTTTTGTGACCAGGTTCACGCGCGCGTCAGTGCACTGGGCCGAGAGAATTGTGGAAATGAGGAGCTGGAATGGGTTGGAATGAATTAGCTGGGTGGTGGAACTGGGGTGCATTTTCTTTAGGAGCGAGAGCATTTTCTTGACGGATGCACGGGGAGGAACTGCCATGAAATCAGCCGATTCTTAATAGAATAAATGATGCCGTTAGCCTTTTAATAATTGGATGGCAAAAATTCTCTTGCTATGAAGTCTACTACTGTCGGCTTGTATCCACGGCCAGAGTATTTGCAACCGGCCATAAGGCATTTTGCCAAGGGCAGGATTAGCGCCGAGCAGCTGGAGCAGGAATACCGCAAGGCCGCGAAGAATTACATTGAACTGCAGGAGAAGGCGGGAATTGATTACATTACGAGCGGAGGGTTTAGCTGGGATGATGTGATTACGCCCTATGCCGCGAACACTTTTGGCTTCAAGCTTGGCGGGCTGATTAGATTTTTTGACAATAATAATTACTACAGGAAGCCGAGTTTAACAGTAGGGCTGATTGCGCGCGAATGGAAAGTTGCGGATGAAATGAAGAAAAAGGCCGAGTTAAAGGCGATAGTGCCGGGGCCGTTTACCCTTGCGAAAATGTCTGAAATTGCTCCGTTTACAACTGAGGAATTTGTTGCCATTGCAGGCCAGGTTTTGAATGCTGAGGTGAAAGCCCTCTATGCGGCTGGCTGCAGGAATTTCCAGATTGACGAGCCTTCGCTTGTTTTTGAGAAGAATATTCCCGATGAGGAAGTGGATGCAGCGAGCATTGCATTTGCCGAATTGAGAAAGGGAATTGACTCGCAATTCTGTCTGCAGACTTACTTTGGCGGTGCTGGAGAAGTTTATGAAAAATTGCTTGATTTCCCCGCTGATTTGATTGGATTGGATTTTGCCAGTGTTGCAAGTGGAAAGGAGAACTTTGATCTTGTGAAGGAGCACGGAACCGGCGGAAAGAAGCTGGTTGCAGGCGTGATTGATGCCAGGAATACTAAGATGGAAACTGAAGCGGATGTGAAGAAAGCGATTGAAAAAATCCGCTCAGGAATGAAGGATGGCGCGGTGATACTCGCACCCAATGCTGCGCTGGAATATTTGCCGGAAGTGATTGCCGAGAAGAAAGTGAAATTTTTGGGAGAGGTTGCGAGGAAACTTTAATTGAGATTATTGATGTGATGAGATTATGGCAAAGGAAATTTTTCCAACAACGATTGTGGGCAGCTATTCAAAGCCCGATTACCTGAATGACGCTTTCAAGGAGTATTACGCAGGCAAAATTTCCCATGAGCAGCTGCACAAGCTGGCCGAGAAGGCGATTGTTGACGTGATTAAGGACCATGAAGAAGCGGATGTTGATATTGTTTCAGATGGGGAGATGCGCCGAAGCGAGATGACGGAATTCTTCGCAGAGAACATTGGTGGGTTCAAAATGTTCGGGCCTGTCCGGGTTTGGGGGAACAATTACTACCAGAAACCGAGCATTATTGAAAAAATGACCTACAAAAAACCGATCTTAGTGGATGAGTATAATTACACGAAATCACTGACTAAAAAGAGGATTAAGGTGCCGATTACAGGGCCTTACACAATTGTTGACTGGAGCTTCAACGAGGCGTACAGGAACAAGGAGGAAGCGATTTACGCGCTTGCTGAAATTGAAAACAGGGAGCTGAAGGCGCTGGTAAAAGCCGGCGTTGATTTCATTCAGATTGACGAGCCTGCGCTGTCAACCCATCCCGAAGAAATTGAAATTGCGCGCAAGGCGATTGAAATCACGACCAAGGGGATTGATGTGAAAAAAGGGCTGCACATCTGCTATGGGGAGTATGATAAAATTTACCCTGCTGTTTTGGATTTCAATGTGGACCAGATTGATTTGGAATTGGCAAACAGGAAATGGGATATTGATTTCCTGAAGGAACATGAATTCACCAAGGAGATTGGCTATGGCGCTTGCGATGTGCACAACCCACGCGTGGAAACAGTTGAGGAAATCGTTGCAGGCGTGAGAAAGGGATTGGAGCTTGTGTCGCCGGAGAAACTGTTTGTAAAGCCTGACTGCGGGCTTAAGATGCTTCCGCGAAATATTGCCTTTGAGAAACTGAAAGTGATGGTCAAGGCGGCTAAAGTTTTGAGAAAGGAGTTTGAGTAAAGTAAATAGAAGAAGCGGTAGACTAATGGGCTAAAACATTAGAAACCGAACTGGGCTGCTTTTGACAGTAATTTATTCCCCAGCGAGCGGATTCGTTTCTGGTCTTCCAGATTTTTGATGAACTTTTTCGGGATGCCTTTCATCCCCAGGTGTGCGCCTGAGAGGGCGCCGGTGATGCAGGAGATGGTGTCGGTATCGCCGGGAATGCTATTCACTGCGAGAAGAACTGCTTTTTCATAGCTTGTCTGGTTGTGCAGGAAACAGTAGACCGCATAGGGAACGCTTTGCAGGACTGTTTGTCTTGTGCCTAAAATTTTTGCAACTTTTTCCGGCTTTTGCTTTCTATAGCGGATTGCCTTTTTGAAGCGGTTTTCCAATCTCTTGTCCTTTATCATGTCCAGGGAAGCTTTTGCCGCCTGGAGCGGGCTTTTGCCCAGATGCACCATGAATGAAATCATGGAAGCGATGTAGGCGGCTGCTTCCTTGCATTCGCGCTTGTCATGGGTCGGGATGCTGGAAACGCGCGCCTTGGATGAGGAATTTCTTGGGTTGCGGTAGAATAAACCAATGGGAGCCACGCGCATAACCGAGCCATTGGAAAGCGAATATTGCGAGCCGCTCTCGAATGGGCTGACTCCCAGTGAAAGCTTTCTGCAGCCAGCCCAGCTTGTTTTTCCAATTCCCCGGTTCATTGAGGGAACTCCTGCTGAGATTCTCCACCAGTTGGCCAATCGCTTTGAAAAATTGTGAATGTCCAGCCCCTTGTCCTGAACCAGGGAATTGGCGAGTATGAGAAGCTGCTCCGTATCGTCGGAATATTGGCCGGGCTGGAGGCTTCCGTGCAGGCCAGGGGGGGAAGGGACGAAATCATGGATTCCGTTTGGGAAATATTTTTCGTACATGGTGATGGTGAGGCCTTCGGACGGAACACCCAATGCATCTCCGATGGCAGCGCCGTAGAGGGTTGCGAGAAAATGAGATTTGAGGTCCTTGCGCATAAAATCAATAATAAGAGAAAAAGCCGGGTATTAATAGTTTGTTATTGGATTGTTTGCAGAGAAATTTTTACATCCGCCCATTTTGCATCAGATGTGAAGGCAGAGTGCGTTTCAAAAACTTCTATTGTGAGAATATCTCCGTTCTGGAGGGAAACGTTTTCCTTGCCCACTGGCTCGACTAGCCGTTCAGCTATCTTGACTCCGTTTTCATCGTATATTGAGAAAGCTGCTAGATACGGGCAATCAGCCATTTGGCAAAGCTCTATGTCTCTAAGTTGCACATCATAATCACCGATTGTCACCTTTTCGCCTACGTGCAATTTCACTATTTCCCCTGTTCCGTTTGAAAGCTCTGGCGACTGGTTTGCGGAATCGTTAGCAGATGCAGCCGGTTCTGGCATGGCTGGCGGGCTTGCCACTGTATCATTCGGGAAACTGGGCACAGAAGGCGCACTGGTTGCATTTTTTTTCTCAAACTCTATTTCCTGCGTGCAGCCGCTTGCCAGAATCAGCAGGCCGAGCATGGCTAGCACTAACATTTTTGCAGATTTTTCCATTCAAATCACCCTATGAGCGTGCATTCTTTCCCTGCTTTTACTGCCAGGGATTCCCCTAAAAATGAATCCGTGATTTCGTACGAGTCAGGAAGCGGGCCCTGCCATTTCTGCGCAGAATTGTCCCAGTAATAGGCTTTCATGCTTCCGCAATTCCAGAAAATGTGCTGGAGAGTATTTCCTTTCATCCATTCCTGGGCGAGGATAAGGTTCCAGCCTTTTTCCAATTTTAGCAAATTCAAATCATTTGTTCCGCCTGCCGAAGGGGCGAGCGAGGAGCGGATGCTGGAATTCAGCTGGCATTCGGCATTGGTGTAGACCCAGGCGGAGGAGAATGGGGCGAGCGATTTCATTGTGGAGGCATCTCCGTTCCTTTCATGGAATGAGATTCCCTCGGTTGAATTGGCGAACTCAAGGGAGCTGGAGAGCCCGTAATATTTCTTTTCCTTTGGGGAATAGGCCCAGGCGCTCGTCTCGCTGCAGGTTGAGGAAACTTTTGCCCCGGAAATGAACTGCACCAGGTTCCAGCCCTTTTTCAGCGAGTAGGAGTAGTTGGCTGAAGTTGGCGGAGAGACAGCTGCATTGAATTCGAAAATGTTGTTTGTCTCGTTTTTCTCAAAGATGTCGTGGTTTGAATCCAGTTCGACTTTTATTTTGTACACGCCTTCGCCTTTCGGAGTCCAGGTGAGTGAAGCTGTTTCTTCTGATCGCAGAGTAAGAGTGCCGAACTGGACCCAGCCATAGCCACGGTCTAAATAGAACGAGGCAGTGTAGGGGTGCAGGATGTTGTTGGAATAAATTTGCGTGATGAGCTGGACAGGAACATCAACTTCAGGGGTCCCTTTCAGGTTCACGGAAATTATTGCGAGTTCTGGCGCAGGGTCCTGGATTGCAAAGTTTGCTGTGCGCGAAACAGTCTCATGGGCATCTGCGCAGGAAACTGTGTACTGGTAGACTCCGTATTGGAGCTGCGAAAGCTGGAAAGAGCCTTCGTAGTCTGAGCCCAGGTCTGACCATGCGCCTGAAAATGTGAGAGTGCCGGAGATTGCGCCGCTTGCAGAGCAGGCTGCATCGGAAATTATTTGGCCGTTTTTGTCCTGGAGAAACGCCCTGACCGAAAGCCGGCCTCCGGAAATTGAATGGGAGACGCTTAGGGCGTTGCCTGCTTCTATTTTGCTGATTTCAAACCTTGCGAACTTTCCCGGGTAATCAATTTCATTTGCCCTGAATTCGAAATCCTTCCCTTTCACCGAATCATTGATTGCAAGGACTCCGGAATCGTATTCCTCGCTCAGGAAAACTTCTGCCCAGTCGCTGCCGACCCTGCCCAGGCCGATCAAAATTGGCGTGCCGTCCTGGGTAAACGCCTTGAACTGCGTGTCTGATGAAAGTGTCAGGGAAGAGCGCGACATTCCGGTTTCAGGGTCGAATAATTTCTGCTTTGTTCCGTCCGTGTAGAGCGAAAGGACTGCCGTGTTTCCGGAAATCTCCTCCACTGCCACCGAATAGCCGCCTGCGGAGATATTTTGCCCGAGCTTCACGACTCCGAACGCCTTTTCATCCAGGGCTGAGACTGAAACAGTGCCCTGGGCCACGCCAAACACTGCGAGCGATGCGCTTTTCCCGTCTATTGTTTTATGGTAAAGCGAATTATCGGGAATCGTCTCCACTAGCGCGAAAGAGAAAAATGAAAAGAGTATCAATGCCAATGCTGCCAGGAGTTTCAGTTTCACCATAATCACTTCCTTACAAATGCTATTGTCTTGATCGCATCAGGCTCGCCCCAGGAAGCGAGGTTCGCCCATTCAAGATGCGCCCTGAGCCCGCAATATTCCTGGCCCTCAACTATTTTCACAGGCTGATGGCCGTCGGTGTTTATTACTACGCTTCCTCCGTCATCCTGGCATGCCCCGACTTCTGCAACCGCCTCGGTTTGCGAGAGCCAGTAGGTCTGGAGAACGCTTAGTCCAATCCGGTCATTGTTTGGGAATGACTGCCTAAAACCCATTCCGGGCAGGATGTAATTCTCGTAGGTTTCACTTCCAGAAGAAATCACAACCACTGCTGGCGCATCGCAGTTCTCGCATGCCGGGAACAGGAGTTCCTTAAACTGCACAGTATAATTGCCCAGGGTGAATGACTCTCCTGCTTTCAGGGATTTGATTTCAGCTGGAATGCAGTCTGGAGGATTGATTTTTGAAATGATTGCCGGCTTTCCCGAGAATTTTAACGGGGAGTAGGAATTCTCATTGCTTAAGCCCGGTATGAAAGTCACCGAATAGGTGGAGAGGTCGCGGTACTCGCTCGAGCGGTAGATGAACCCCCTGCTTTCCTTGTATTCGCTTTCGGCATTGGAAACCTGACTAGGGAAATTGCAGAACCAGTATTCGCCCTTTGCTGACTCCTGGACCAATGGCTTTGCTTCACTATTGGCAGAAGAGGCTGGAGAGCCATTGCTTTCTCCGGCTATTGAATTGGCGATTGCAGAACCTGGATTTCCTGGTCCTCCCTGTTTTTCTTTTGCCGAATCATTTGCGCTGGCATTTGCCGAAGAATTGGCGGTTGCGCCGCTTGAATTCCCCAGGGCATTGCCTGGCTGGGTGCACCCGAACAGGAGCACGAATGCCAGAATAATTCCGAACGCTGTTTGTTTTCTCATATAAACACCCCTTATGCATCATGTTCTTTTTATTCTAGCGCAAGACCGAGCAGGCGCAGAAGAATCTGCAAAAAATTGGGAGAGCTTGAAGCTGGAAACGCATCGGTGTTGCTTACTGCACCAATGGCGCTTGCTTCTCCGTGGCCTCCGGTTTCCGTGCTTGGCCCGCCTGAATTATTTTCAGGGGCTGGCGCATCATTTTTGATTATTGAAAGTTTCCCGTAGTGGGTGTTGCCTGACCACTCGGTTCCCTGCATTTCAACCGAGTACTCGCTTCCCATGACCCTGCCGCCAATTCCTATGCGCTGCCTTGCCTCCTGTTCGTATAGCTGGATTTCCGCAACATCGCTGCTGCTGGAAACTCCAACGCGCGTTGCGCTAACTCGGATTACCGCAACCTTGCCGTCCGAATAGGCGTGCTTGATTATGGCCCCATCTTCTAGATCAAAGGATTCTGCCGGGTAGCCCGAGCGGCTCAGCGTGAAAGAGAGTTTGTTTTGTTTTCCCTTCTTTTCCGCTTTTTCCAGCGAAGTGAGCTCCAGCCCATAGCCATTTCCCCTGATGCTTTGGCCGACCTGCAGTTGCTTTCCGTCAATATAGGAGAGTATTGAAACATCCAGGTGCGTGTAGTCGTCCGGGATTGTTTCAGCCAGGATATGGGCGGAAATGCCGTTGATTTCCTTTGAGTAAATCGTGTCAAGAGGCGCGTTTATTTCGCTAGTATGCTTGTAGACATACGCTATTGTGCCACTGGCAACTTCCTGCATGGTCTCGTCTGAAACAAGCTTTACTGTGATTTTGTATTCTCCTTCCGATGCATTTTCCGGAGGGGTGACGGCCAGGTAGCTATAGGAGTTCCAGGTGGACATGGTGATTTTGCTGCCATCGGTGATTTCCGCTTTCCAGCCTTTTGGCGCTTCTGCGTACAGATGGTAGGTTTTGTAGCTGCAGCCGTCACCCGTGGTTCCGGCAATGAGAGTTAGGGTGAAATCTTTTTCCTGCGTGCCGGTTCTCGTGCTATCGCTAATCCATAGCAGCGGGTCCCGGTATTCGCAGGGGGTCGGGATGTAGTAGCTAATGTCTGCGTAATAGGTTTGCTGCTTGCCTTCGGCGATGGGAACTATTCGTATGCTATGCTGCTCGCCTTTTGCAGCATCCAAGGGGGAGGTTATGGAAACATTTATTTGCGAGGAGTTCTGCGGGGGGATATTCCCCAAAGGCGAATTGCTGGCTGTCCAGCCATCGGCCGGAAGCTGCACCATTAGCTTGTAGTCCGCAGCCGGGCAGCCATAGTCATCATTGTTGGTGATTGTCACTGGATAGATTTCAGTTTTTCCCTGCTCTGAACTTTTGTAGGAGTTCCAGGTGTAGATTGTTAATGGCCTGCTGCACGAATGTGCCAGGGAAAACGAACCGTTTGCGCTCCCATGTTCATAGCCTGGCTTGGTGCAACTGACCGTATAATTATAAATTCCTTCAGTGGCCAGGGGGCGCTTGGAGTAGGTTAGTTCATAGCGCCCATTGGCATAGTTGGCTGGCGAACCGCTGGCCCAGCCTAGGCCGTTGCCGGAAACATAACAATTTGCGCCCTCGATTGGCTCGCCATTTGAAGCATAGGAAATGGAGAACTTCAGCTTGTCGCTTAAATCATTTGCTGCGAAAGTCAGGATCGCTGGCTCGAGTTTTGTGAAAATCTCGAATGCTGCAGGATGAAAGCCCCAGGTGTCCAGGCCGATGTCGGCCAATTGTATTACCGGCTCGCGCGTGCTGACGTATTCGCCGACGTGATAGTTGCCGTAGATTTTTTCCTTTACCAGGGTGATTTCAGGATTGGAGATTCGGGAAAGTAGGTATTCGTTGTCCATCAGCTTCAGCGGGATGCGCATGCTTTGGTAATGCTCTGGATAGTGCTCGGCGCACGTTTCGTCTTCGCATCCTGGCAGATCGTGCGACTTGAGCGCAGGGGTGAAAACCACGCGTGAATAATAGTCTTCGCCGTTGTAAGTGGAACCGTCCCAGTCGTCCTTTATTGTGAATGTCTTGGGGGTTGAGCTTTCAAAAGCTCCTACGAATTGTATTTCCTTGATTCCCTGTCCTTCCCAAATCAGTTTTACCTGGTAGCCGTTGTACTTTGAATCGTTCCCCAGTTGCAGGTATTCTGAAAGGACTGCCACTTCTGCCCATTTTGAGTTTAGGGTGTAGCCCGGGGAGGTTTGGTAAACGAACAGGTAGCCGTAGCTTTCATTGAATGGTGGAATTTTGTAGGCTGTTCCCGGGGCCACCTGCATTTCAGAATAGCCGGTTTGCTCCGCACAGGCGAACAGGGGAATCGCAAGCACGAATGCAAGCGAAAAGATTGCAAAGATAAATGCTTGATTTTTTTTCATTTTATTTTTCATGCTCAGGTTCATTTTGAATCACCTTTTTTCGTGCCTGCCTTTGCGGCATAGGGGACGGATAGGACAAAAGTCACGCGCTCTGCTTGGATCTCACCGCTTGTGGTTACGGTTTCAGTGATATTTTCCACATACAGAACTCCTCCGTTTTGGAGGTACAATGTTGCTCCTTCCTGCAGCTCTACAAGGCGTGTTGCGCCATTCTCGGTTAGATCAAACAGGACGCGCTCGTCGCTTACATTCACCGAAGTGCTGCCGTCCGGGTTGTGGCCCGCTGAAATATTCTGCATTATTGAATTCACTGAAATGCTGATGCCTGGCGCGATGGCTGCGGAATCTCCTTCCCCCAGGGTCACTTCCTTGTTGGTATTGGTTGTGACCACTTCGCCTTCTGCAACTGGCCTGAAACTGAACTGGATGAATCCGGTTTCATTGATTTGCCCCGGCTGATCGGGATATTCTTTTGTGAGGATTATGTAATTCAGCCTTCCATCGCTAACCCCGATGCTTTCAACGAACCAGTCGTCTTTGGTAATTGAACCGTTAGCCATGGTGAATATGCTGGTCTGGAGGGACATTTCGGCCCAGTGGGAATTGTCGGATACGCCGTTCATTGTCTGGTAGACAAGAAGCGTGAGTGTTTGGCCAGAAGGCGTGACATAGGTAAACGGTTCGCCCGGCATGACGCTGAATGGGCTGCCGATGGGAGCCCCGTTTGGATCCTCCAGCTGGAGAATTGCGGGCCCAAGGCTGCTGCCCCAATTTGCATTGCCGATGCCAATGAGCTTGAATGTGACTTCCCCGGCATTTAGCCCGTTTCCAACGCTTACGCAGCCGTAAGCTGCCTCCTGCGCGAAACTTATTGAAGGGTTTCCGGATGTTTTGATATTGGTAACGGTCCAGTTTCCCCTTCCTCCGCTCGCCCCTATTGTGAAAGGGTTGTGCAGTGCAAGAAGCCCCAATAAATCTTCTGGCGCCAATCCAGGGTCGATATTTATCGACCAGCTTACTTTTGTATTTCCTGTGGCAAGATGCTCGGCCCTTATGCTCTGCGCTTCCACATATTCACCTTGCATATTGTCTTGCCAGGCCGACCAGGCCAGCGGCTGGACTACCCCGGGTTCGAGCAAGAATGAGGTAAAGGGGAGCTGGAGAAGATAATTTGCCACTTCGGAGGATTCTGATTTGCCTGAGGGTGCCGGTATAATAATAGCCGCAGGGGGCTTGCATCCTGGGAGCGCAGTTAAAACACTCGCCCCTAAAAAAACAACGGCTGCCGCCATGCTGAGTGAATGCAGGAACACTCGCCCCGGAATTATTTTTTTATTATTTGCATTTGCAGGATTGGCATGATTGAAATCCGTTTTGCAATTTGGTATTTTTTGCATTGAACATCACCTGTGCAGTATTGTAGCTGGAACCTGTAGTTATCGGTTGGGCGGAACGATAGGGAATTCGGGGCAAGAAAAAGGCTGCTAATAAAAAAAGAAGCTTGAAAATCGTTCCGTTTTCATTTTGCGCTTAAAAACCAGTCGCTTAGGGAGATTTCGGCAGTATTCAGGTATTTTTCCTGTTTGATTATGTTGCGATTTTCCAAAGCGCGAGTCAATCTGAAGAATGTGGTTTTTGGAATCCGCAAATCATAGCGCACTTTTGACTGGCGCGCTTTTCCGCCATGGGAGATTAGATATTCAACTATTGCCGCCTGCTTTTCTTCCAGGGTTTTGATTATGTCGCTCATCTTTTTTGTGCGGATTACTTTTGCCGCGCCAGCTGTTGCAGGTGGCTCCGGCTCTGCGAGTTCCGCCTGCTCTTCTGGGCTGATTTCGAATTTTTCTTCTTTTTCTTCCCGTGCCGCGGATTTTTCAAAATCGGTTTTCATGTTCAGGAGAATTTTTTTGCCGTACCAAATTACTGTGAAAATGACTGCAAGCGAAACTAAGATGAAAAAAATGAGAGGGATGAAATCTGGAGTCGAGGGTGGGCGTAAGGTGAGCTTCAGCGATGCGGTTTCGCCCGATGCAATGCTGATGGAGGCGTTTGCTGTTTGCTCTCCGCTTTCCGCCGAGATCAGGCAATTGCCGGAAACTTCTGCGAAAAGAGCCGAGCCGCTGGAGTTTGTTTTTTGAGAGAAGGAGACAGGTGGGCTGCAACTGAGGGATATTGAGGCGCCTTCGATGGGGGCGCCTGATTCGCCTGAAACAGTGACCAGGAGCGAGCCTGCGCCCTCGTCCGGGAATGGGGGCGGGGCCAGGGCTGCGAATGTGAATGAAGCTAGTAAAAAGACAAGAATTGCTGGAATACCCGCAATGGCCCGGTTATTTGATTTCATCGTAACAATGATCTTTGGTGTAACCCTTAAAAAAACTATTAGCTGTGGCATTGTCCGGAATTTTTTCGCAAAGAGAGGAATCGTTCAGGAATTCCGCTAGTTCGTAATAACAATAATCTTTGACTTCGTTATGCTTGATTTGCGCGCAAATTGCCGGGTCCCTTTTTTTGCTTGCGATGATTGAATAGCAGTCTCCTATAGTCGTTAGTTCCGCTGTAGAATTTTGATATTTGTCATAGAAAATCCCGCAAATGGATGAATCGCCCTCCATTACTGCGATTTGGTAGTAACAGGACGTGATTGTTGGGGCGGCTCTTGCTCTTTGATTGCAGAAACCGCGATAGCAGGCGTCTTCCGTGAGGCTGAGCTGCGCACGTGAGATTTTATCGCAGACTGAAACGTCCTGTTTTGCCACTGCAACTTTTTCATAGCAGTAGTCTTTGTCAAATATGTCTTTCAATAGTTCGACTGGAATTTTTTCGCAGATTAACGGCTCCTTTTTTTCTTCTGCAAAATTTAGGTAGCAGTCTAGCTTCTTTTCCTTATCAGGGAGATTCCCACAAGCGGCATTGGCTGAAGCCACGGGGTCTTGCACGCAGCCGCTGGCAAGCATTAGCGCTGCAAGAAAAAACGCGAAAAAGAGGGTTCTTTTGACCATAATGAATGCCTAGCTAACTCTTGCTGCAGAGCAATATTTAAAAGTTGTCCATTCGATAGTAAAGACTATGGCTGATGTTTCGCGCATGGGCGAGGTTGCTGCAAAATATAAGGGGCTTAGCGTAGCGGTGCTCGGCTCGCACTCGGCGCTGGATGTTTGTCAAGGGGCGAAGAGCGAGGGGCTGCCGACCATTGTGCTGTGCGAAAAGGGGCGCGAGAAAACCTATTCCCAGTATTACAAGTATGACGCGAAAAGCAAATTGGGAGTTGTGGATGAAGCGATTGTGCTGAATAAGTTCGCTGACTGCGCTGGTGAAGCTGTTACGAAAAAGCTACGGGAGAAAAGCGCCATCTTTATACCCCACAGGAGCTTTTGCGTTTATGTTGGCTATGATGCCATTGAAAAGGAGTTCGAGGTGCCTATCTTCGGCAATAGAAAGCTTCTCAGGGCCGAGGAAAGGACAGCTGAAAAGAACCAGTATTATTTGCTGAAACAAGTGGGAATCAGGATGCCGAAGCAGTTTTCCAGCCCTTCCCAAATTGACCGGTTGTGCCTGGTAAAGGCGAGCGAGGCGAAGAGGAGCTATGAAAGGGCGTTCTTTTTTGCGAGCAATGCGGATGAGTGGAAGAGCAAGGGAGAAGAGTTGATTGCTAAAGGAGTGATCACGCGCGAGGGGCTGAAGAGTGCGGTAATCGAGGAGTTCTGCCTTGGCGCGCAGTATAATTTCAATTTCTTCTATTCGCCGGTTGATGAAAGATTAGAGCTGATGGGAACCGATATGCGAAGGCAGACCAATTTGGACGGAGTGCTCAGGCTGCCTGCGCCCCAGCAGATTGATGTGCTGAAACAGTTGCGCGTGAATAATATTGAAATCGGGCATGTGGCCTGCACCATAAAGGAAAGCATGCTGGAAAAAGTTTTTGAAGCAGGGGAAAAATTTGTTGAGGCTTGCAGGAAAGAATATGCTCCGGGAATAATCGGGCCGTTTGCGCTCCAGGGCGCGGTTGTCCCTGCCGAGAAGGGAGAGGAGATTGTAGTTTTTGACGTGAGCTTCAGGGTGCCGGGTTCGCCTGGAACCAGGTTCACGCCTTACACGGAATATTTGCATGGAAAGAGCATTAGCGTTGGAAAAAGAATTGCCATGGAACTGAAAAAAGCCAAGGCCAAAAAGATGCTAGGGAAAGTGGTGACCTAAATGATTTCAAAGGATGAGATTGACGCAACAGTGAAGAAATACGAGAAAAAAGGCAAGTTTGCCATTGCGACAGTATGCTCGCACACAGCGCTGCAGATTTTCCATGGGGCGAGGCAGGAGAAAGTGAAAACCATCGGAATCTGCACCGAGGACAGGAAAAAAGTGTATGAAAGCTTTCCCTATGGCGCGCCGGATGAGTTCATAATTGTTGATGACGTGAGCGAAATCCCGACTGAGGAATTGCTGGAAAGGAATGCGGTGCTGATTCCGCACGGCTCACTGGTGGAATATGTCGCCAAAAAAATTACAGAGATTCCGGTGCCGATTCTGGGAAACAGAAAAAGCTTGGAATGGGAAGGGGACAGGAAGAAACTGTATGAATGGATGAAGGATGCCGGGCTGGAGACTCCTGAAATCTTGCAGCCCTATGAAATTGACAGGCCGTGCATTGTGAAAACCCCTGGGGCAAAAGGCGGGAAGGGCTATGTGATTGTGAAAAACCAGGAGGAATTCGAGCAGAAGGTGAAAACCGACAATGTGGTGATTCAGGAATATTTGATTGGAGTCAGGGCTTACCCGCACTATTTCTACACTCCGCTTACCAAGGACGGGTACAGGGCGAGCGAGGGAAGCGTTGAATTGATGAGCGTGGACAGAAGGGTGGAAAGCAATGTGGACGAGAGCTACCGGACGCAGATTGCGCTCATGAACATTGAGCCGAGCTTCACTGTGATGGGAAACGAGTCGCTGGTGTTGCGCGAGAGTTTGCTTGGCGAAGTTCTCGAAATGGGAAAGGGAGTAGTGGAATCTGCTGAGAAATTGTTCGGAGGGATTCCAGGCCCATTCTGCATTGAAACCGTGGTGGATGAGAACCTGCAATTCTTTGCGTTTGAAATTTCTGCGAGGATTGTGGCTGGAACAAATCTGTTTACCCAGGGATCGCCGTACACTGATTACAAGTTCGGGGAGCCCATGAGCACAGGAAGAAGGATTGCGCGCGAAATAAAGCTGGCTATGAAAAATAAGAAGATGGAGAAAATATTTTACTAGTTGGCAAGGGGAGAAAACAGGGGAAAGGGGCAAACTGCATGGCTAAAAGCGAAGTTGTGACAATCGGGCATATTCTCTATGATACCAGGTGCTATGTGGACGGATTCCCGAGCCCGAGCAGGACCACTTTTACGCAAAAGCCGATTGCCACTGGCTGCGGAGGAAGCGCGGCGAATACTGCCGTGAATTTGTGCAGGCTTGGGAAGAAAGCGAGCATGATCGGAAGGATAGGCGATGATTTCACAGGAAGGCAGCTGCTCCATGAGCTGGAGAAAAAAGGGGTCGGAACCGCGGGCATACAGAAAAGCAAGGGAACCCATACTGGGATTTCCATTGTGCTGATTGACAAAAACGCGGAAGTTGAAGTGATTGAGGATGTGGGGGCGAATGAGCCGCTTGCCTTGGGAAAGGAAGCGGAGAAAGCGATTAAGGCTGCGAAGCATTTGCACCTGACTGGAACGAGCATAAAAGCCCTGGAAAAGGCGAGTGCTATTGCCGAGAAAGCGGGAACAACTGTGAGCTTTGACCCTGGGAGAAGCAAATCGCACCTTGGGAAAAAGGGGCTTGGAAAAATCCTTGAGAATGTTGATTATCTGATTTTGAACAGAGCGGAATTGGGAAGAATCACCAAGGCCTGGAATCCATTGACTGGGGCAAGGGAACTGGTGAAAGAATTCAACCTGAGCTGCGTGATCAAGAGCGGGGAGAAACCGATAATTTTTGAGAGCAGGCACGAGCATTTCTCTGTTTATCCTGTTCATTTGAAACCGATTGACACCATTGGCGCAGGGGATGCGTTCTCAGCGGGCTTTATCTGCGGCCTGCTGGAAGGGAAGAAGCATATTGACTGCGTGAAACTCGGAGCAGCCTGCTCTGCTGCTAAAATTCTGAGGCAGGGCGCGCAGTCGCTGCCGCCCAGGAAAGATGTGGAGAAATTTTTGAAAAGAGTGAAGTGAAAGTGAGCGAATGGGAGAAAGAAGTGAGATAAGCGAAAGTGGAAAGTGAATTCAATGCGGACTATGACTAATTTGGAGTATCATTTTGTTATTGCCGAGCTGGCGCAGGGGCTGGAAAACGCGAGGCTGGATAAGGTTTATCAAATTGGGGAAAAGGAATACCGCCTGAAATTCCGCGGGAAGGATGTGACCGCTGTTTTGGGAGAAAGAATCCATTTTACCAAGTACATCAAGGATGCGCCTGAAGAGCCGAACCAGTTTGTGATGCTGCTCAGGAAATACCTGGAAAACGCGAAAGTTGCCGCAGTGAAACAGCATGAGTTTGACCGCGTGGTGGAAATTGATTTTGAAAAAGGCGATGAGAAACTAAGGCTGATTTTTGAAATGTTTGCCAAGGGGAATTTGATTTTGGTTGGCGCTGACGGGAAAATCATAACCTGCTATTCCAATGAGGAATGGAGCGACCGAAAAACCAGGAGAAATGAGGAATACAAATTTCCAAAATCCCCAAAAGTGAATTTGAAAGCAGGGCTGAAAGAGCTGGAGAAAATCCTGCAGGATGCCGGAACGGTTTACATTTCAAGCGCGCTGATCAAGAATTTTCCCCTGGGAAAACAGTATGTGAACGAGCTGCTTGCGCGCAGTAATTTCGAGGAGAAAAAGCCTGCCAATTCGCTTAGGGAAAAAGAAGTCGAATTCCTTGCAGAGAATTTGCAGGGGATGCTTTGGAAACTGAAGCCAAGGATTTATTTGCAGGAAGGGAAGCCTGCTGAGTATGGGCTGAGTGAATTTGGCACCAGGAAGGAACTTGAGGAAAAAAGTTTTGCGAGCCTTAGCGAGGCATTGGATGAGTATTACATTAATGCGCCTGTGAGCGAAGGGGAAAGCGGAGAGGGAGCTGGGTTTGCCAAGGCGAAAGCCAAGGTGATGAAGAAGATTGAGGACCAGGAGAAGGCTGTTGGGGAGCTGGAAAAAGAGGCAAGCGAGGCGAAAAGCGCCGGAGATAAGATTTACGAAAATTACCAGAAAGTCGAGGAAATCCTGAAGAAAGTGAAGGAACTGCGAAAAATGAACAAAACTCCCAGGCAGATTGCCGCTGAAATCAGGGAAAAGGGAGTGGAATACGACGAGAAAACAGGAAAAGTAATGGTCGAATTTTAAAAAAGAAAAAGTGCTCCGTCCGGGATTTGAACCCGGGTCGCCGCCTATCTTCTGGCGGATCCACCTTTCGTAAGGGCACCGCGCCTTGAAAGGGCGATATCCTTGACCGAGCTAGACGAACGGAGCAAAGTTCTATTCTTTTGGTTGATAGTTTATTTAAATATAGAAGCAATAGATGAACTTGATGCAAAGGGATTCTTCGCTGGATTTTTTCCGGGCAATCGTTGTGGTGCTGTTCGTATTCTTCAATATGCTCGCCACTTTTGTGCTTGCCGAGAATATTCCCGTCCTATTGACGCACAATGTGCACAACACGCTTCTTCCCCTTGATTTTGTTGCCTCTGCTTTTGCGTTCATTCTTGGAGCCGGACTGCTGTTTTCTTTTGAGAACAAATTCAAGAAATTCGGAATTGAGGCGATAGCGAAATATGGGAAGCGGTTTGTGCTGCTTTCTTTAATCGGGATATTTTTGGATGGGATTTTCGCCAATGGGCTGCTTGGGTCGGCTATCCACTGGGGAGTGCTGCAAAGCTTGGGAGTTGCGGGGCTGGTGGCAATCCCATTTTTGGCTGTGAGGAACAATAGATTGAGGATTGCGGTTGCAGGGCTGCTAGCCGGGGTTTATGCGTTTGCGATTTATGGAAAATCAATTGATTTTGGGATTGCTGAAATGACGACCCATGGCGGAATTGTTGGCGCTATTGGCTATGGAATTGTTTCTGTTTTCGGGGTGATTTGCGCAAGCTATCTGCTCCGGGGGAAGAGGAATTATTTGCCAGTGATAGGAGTGGCTTTGATTGCGGTTTCGATTTATGCGAGCCAAACCATTCCATTTGACAAATGGACAGTGAGCATTTCCTATGCGCTGATTTCCGCGGGAGTTGCTGCGATTGTTTGGTATTTGCTTGGGCTCGTGAAATTTGGCGAGGGAAGCAGAGTGATGGAAGTGGTGAATGTTCTGGGAAGAAATTCGCTCCTGTTCTGGATTCTGCAGTATTTGCTGGTCTGGTATCCGCCGGTGTTTGTGAAGCTGTGGGGGGTTTATCCGCTTGCCCTGGGCGCGGGTATAGCGCTGGCAGTGGTAGTGCTGTTTTACCTGATTACGAAAAAAATGAGCTAGAGAAATCTGCGAATCTCTTTCTGATTGCCCGATTTAAGCGAGCTTCAAAATCGCTTCCTGAATCTGCTTGCTCACAACTTCCACATCCTGCTCAGCGTCAAGGATGACCCATTTTTTGGAAAGCGCTTTCTTGCTCGCGAGCTTCAAATAGCGGTTGCGCACCTGCCTCAGGAACGCGCGGTCTGATTCGAACCTGTCGCGCTTCTTCTTTTTCTGCCGATACTTGCGCTCGAGCGCAGTGTCAGCGGTGATGTCCAATAGAATTGTCAAATCCGGCTCGATGAAACCAAGATCGCGCACTAATTTGACTCCTTCCTCGACCCTGCCGCACTGATAGGAAACTGTCGAGGCGATATAGCGGTCAAGGAACAGTATGCGGTTCGGGTTGGCATTCTCGGTTTCCATGACTTCCTGGTCCTTCATAATGTCAGAAAGGAAGAGGAGCAGGAGCGATTTGCGCGTGAGCTCGAGCTTTTTACTGAGGAACGCGTGAATTGTCTGTCCGAGAGTGCCCCCGAGGTCAGGGTACTTATAAAATTTAGAGCGTATGCTATTCTTCTTGAGCCAGGTGCGCAAAATGCGTATATGCGTCTCCTTGCCAGCCCCGTCAATCCCTTCAAATACCACGAGCATAGCGATGATTTATAAAGCCCATTATTTAAAATATAATTGGGTTCGACTTGAAGAAAAAAGACTTGATTTCGATCAGAGACTTGGGCAAAGATGAGATAGAAAACCTGTTTTCTCTCGCCAAAAAGATGGAGGGAGCGGCCAAGTCCGGAAAGAAGTTTTTCAACGATAAAATCGTATTTAACCTGTTTTTTGAGCCCAGCACCAGGACCAACCTTTCATTCCAGGCAGCCGCAGCCAGGCTCGGGTGCACGCCCGTGGCATTCAACCCGCAGGTGGGTTCGGTGCAGAAAGGGGAAACGTTTAGTGACACCATCAAGATTATCGACGGCTACTGCGATGTCATAGTGATAAGGCACGCGCTGGAGGGGTCTGCCAGGTTCGCTTCCCAGATTGCCGAACACCCGGTCATAAACGCAGGTGACGGCGGGAACCAGCACCCGACGCAGACACTCATAGATTTGTACACCATTAGCAAGATTAAGGGGAAAATCAAGGGGCTCAGCGTGCACCTGGTGGGCGATTTGAAGCATGCGCGGGCCATGAGGTCGCTCCTCTATGGATTGGGCATGTTTGGGGCCGAGGTGACGCTTACCGCGCCGGTTGGGCTGGAAATGGACCCGGCGATCATCAACGAGGTAAAGGAGAAGTTCGGCACCAAAATAAGGCTGACCGGGAAGGTCGACCTGAAGGATGCGGATGTGCTCTATGTCTGCCGGGTGCAGAAGGAGAGGTTCGCCGACCCCTACGAGGCCGAGAAAATCAAAAAGGAGTTCAGGATTAACCCCGAGTATTTGGAAAGGGCGAAGGATGACATGATCATACTGCACCCGCTGCCGAAAATCGACGAGATTCCCGAGGAAGTCGACAAATCAAAGCATGCGAAGTATTTCGAGCAGGCGCGCAACGGAATCCCGATCAGGATGGCGGTGCTTTACACAGTTCTTGGAGGTAGCGGCGCATGAGCATAAATGTCGAGCCCATTGAAAGCGGAAGCGTCATAGACCACATCAAGGCCGGCAGGGGGCTTAAGGTGCTGAGAATCCTCGGGATTAGCGAGGAGTTCACCGGAAGGGTTGCGCTGGTGATGAATGTCACGAGCAAGGCCATGGGGAAAAAGGACATTGTGAAAATCGAGGGGATACATATTGACGAGAAGACCGCTGACAAGATTTCGCTGATTGCCCCGAACGCTTCCTTGAACATTGTGAAGAATTCCAAAGTGGTGGAGAAAAGGAAAGTGGTGATGCCCGAAGTGCTTATCGGTGTCGCCAAGTGCCCGAACCCGAAATGCATAAGCAGCTTTGAAAGCTCCGAGACCAGGTTCAAGGTTGAGAAGATGGGGCTGCGGTGCGCGTTCTGCGAAAGGGTTTTCCAGCCGGAAGAGCTATTGAGCTAGAGAGTAACCACTTTACATAGATAGCCGCTTAGATTAACTATTTAAAAGTTGGCTGGCAAAGTTAAACTATGACAGATAGGCAAGCTATGAAGTATGTCCCGATCTATCCCATTTTTTTTAGAGAGAGAAACTGGGGCGAGAAGGACACACGCAAGTTTGGATTGGGCGGCTTTGTTCCTAATTTGCTGTTCTTGAGGAGCCTGAGGTTCGCGATTCTGGAAACAAGAATTGAACTTGCTAAGAAACCAATAAGCAGGATGGACAGAGTGCTTTCAGATGAAGAAAGGGAGAGAAGGGACGCGAAGATAGAGAAGCTGAAAAAGAAGCAAGACGGTTTGGCGCGAGTTACCTTTTGGCACAAATTAAAGGATTAGCTGGGCGGATGACTGAAGAGTTTAATTAATTTCTTCTTCTAAGTTTACTTATGGAAAAAGTGATCCTCGCAAGCCCGAATTCCACTGACTTGTTTTCAGGGAATGTTTTTGAAGTGAAGAAATTCCCTGATTCTGAAAATTATATCCGCCTGACCGCGGATGTGAAAGGAAAGGAGACCGTAATCGTGCACAGGTGCTGGCCTGACCAGGATGGAGAATTAATGAGATTGTTTTTCATGGCTGATGCCGTGAAAAGGGGCGGTGCTGCCCGGATTTCTGCAGTTGTCCCCTATGTCCCCTATGCCAGGCAGGACAAGCTTTGGCTGAGCGGGGAGGCAATGAGCGCCGAGGTCGTGTGCGGACTGATCAGGCACGCGGGAATCGAGGAGCTGATTACTTTTGACTGCCACTTCCTGAAGAAGAAGGGGACTTTCGAGTATGGCGGGCTGAAAATTGTGAACAGGAGTATGAATGACAAGCTGCTTGCCGAGGCGAAGAAAAGGGCCGGAAAGGATGCGCTTGTGATTTCGCCGGATATGGGAGCGAAATACCTGGTTGAGGATTATGGCGGAAAGAGCATGAAGAAAGTAAGGGGGGAATACAAGAAAGGAGAGACGACTGAAGCTTACAGGGAAATTGAGAGCATGAAGGCGGATTTTGAAGTGAGCGGCAAGAATGTGATTATTATTGATGACATGATTGCAGGCGGGGGAACGATGATCAAGGCCGTTGAGAAATGCCTGCAGGGAGGGGCAAAGAAAGTTTTCTGCGCCACAACCCATGGGCTGCTGTTGAATAGTGCGCTCGAGAGATTGAAGAAAGCAGGCGCCGAAGATGTGATTTGCACCAATACGATTAAGACGCCGGTTTCGTACGTGGATGTGAAAGAAGAGCTGAAATTCTGAACTAAATTACTTTTTCCTGTAGCCGAATTTTTTGTTATACTCGTCATGGTCTAGAATGTCAAGGATTACTATGGCGATTTCTGCGTCTTTGGCTTTGATGGTATAGAGCATTCTCCAGAAATTTGGAAGTTCGACCCTGAATAAGTTAGTCACATTGTACTTTAGAATATATTCCTGGGGTATGAGGCTTTTTGCAATTGAATCGCCATAATGAATATCTGCCTTGATTAAATCTGATTTCTTCTTTAATCCATTAAGGATTGATCTGCTAATTTTGGACGTAGGCGCCTGTTTTTCTAAAACAGAGTACGCCTCGCTTGCTTCAGGAGAAGGGACTATGACGGTAGATTTCATAATCTCCTGCCCGTAGCTATAATCCGATTCAAATTAGGATTGTCATTGTATACCCAAGTAATTCCCTTTAGGCTGACAACTATTTTGTTGCCGGATTCCAGATATAGCAGAATTGCCCGAAGAGTATTATGATTGACTTGCCTTGGAAGCAACCGTTTTAATTCAGCGATTGTCAACAGGCTTTCATCAGCATTCTTTAGCGTTTCTTCCACCATCAGAATTGTTTCAAGCGTTGGCGAATGAACGGATTGAGATGCGGATTTTCGCAAATGCGCACTGGACGGGCTTTTTTTTAGGAAAACCATAGTTATCACCTTTTGATACAAGTTGATAACTAATTGTTACGAAGTTGTATATAAGGGTTTGGTTCTTCAGTGCCTTACTTCTTCTGGTTCTCCAGAGCTTTTCGAACCAATTCCAAAAATAGCGGAGCCGGCTTTTCCAATCTGCTCTTGAATTCCGGGTGAGCCTGGGTCGCAATCCCGAACTGGCCCGGCCATTCGCAAATTTCAGTAATGTCTCCTTTTTCAGTTGTGCCCGAGATGATGAGTCCGGAGTCCTTGAGCTTCTGGACATATTCTGGGTTGACCTCATACCTGTGCCTGTGGCGCTCGGAAATTGTTTCTTTTTTGTAAATATTGTGAGCAAGAGTGCCTTTCTGCACTTTCACGCTCCAGGCACCGAGCCTCATGGTTGCCCCCTTGTCAATTATGCGTTTCTGCTCCGGAAGAATGTCAATCACTGGATGAGGGGAATCTTTGTTGAATTCAGTTGAATTGGCATCTTTTAATTTTGCCACATTCCTTGCCCATTCAACTACCATCAGCTGCATTCCAAGGCATAGTCCCAGGAAGGGAATCTTGTTTTCACGGGCGTATTGGATGCACTGGATTTTTCCCTCTGTTCCACGAGCCCCGAATCCCCCCGGAGTAATCAATGCGTCAACATCTTTCAAGGCGGCGGCTGCGGTTAATTTGCCGTCTTCAATGTGAGTTGTTTCAACCCATTTTAATTCAACTTCGCAGTCCAAATGAGCGCCTGCATGGCGCAGTGATTCATGGATTGAAACATAGGCATCGCGCAGCGCTGTGTATTTGCCGGTAATTGCGATTTTCACTTTCTTCGAGGGTTTTATGATTCTGCCAACTAATTTGCTCCATTCTTACAGGTCATGCTTCTTTGTTTTCAGGTCAAGCGACTTGGTTATTATTTCCCCGACATTTGCTTTTTCGAATAATTCCGGGAGCTCGTAAATTGTCTTTAGGTCCGGATCGTCGATCACTGCCTCGGTCGGAACACCGCAGAAGAGCGAGATTTTTTCCTTTACTTCCTTGCCCAGGGGCTCGGTTTCCCTGCAGATTACCAAGTCAGGCTTTATTCCCAGCGAGAGAATTAGGCGGTTCGCGTGCTGTGTTGGCTTGGTTTTCTGCTCGCCGGTTGTTTCCATCATGGGAACATAGGTGAGCTGGACAAAGAACACTTTTTCCTCGTTCTTCAGCTGGCGCATGGCCTCAATGAAATAGGAATTTTCCAAGTCTCCGACCGTGCCGCCAACTTCAATTATTACAACATCGGCCTTGCGCTTTTCCCCGACCCCGCGCACCCAGTCCTTGATTTCATTGGTGAGATGGGGGACGATTTGCACGTCGCGCCCGAGGAATTCGCCGCGCCTTTCCTTTTCAATTATTTTCTTGAAAATCTTGCCGCCTGTGATGCTCGAATCGCCATCAATGTCAATGTTCAGGAAGCGCTCGTAGGTGCCGAAATCCATGTCGCATTCCGTGCCATCGTCAAGAACGAAAACTTCGCCGTGCCTGTAGGGGTTCATGGTTCCGCAGTCGACATTAAGATAGCCGTCGAATTTGATCGGGATTACGCTGAGTCCCTTGGCCTGGAGAATTTTTGAGATAGAAGAAGAGACGATGCCCTTGCCCAGCCCGCTCATCAACGAGCCGAGTATGACGATATACGCACGGTTGGAAGTCTGCATAAGTAATTGTGGAATTCAAAGCTTAAAAAAGTAAGCGTATTACGAGAGAAAAATTTAATGTCCGTAAGCGGTTTCCCCCAATTGCGCCAAATCAAGCCCCTTTTCCTGCGACTCCCTGTCCTCGCGCACATTCATGAAAAGCCCGAGGCCTTTCAGGATGACTGCGGTTATGATGAACGCGTACAGGGCGACTGCGAAAACTGCAAAAATCTGGTTTAGGACCAAATGCGCGTTTCCGTAAATGAGGCCGTTCGCGCCAGCCGGGTTCACTGCCGTGCTCGCGAAAACTCCGGTGAGAATCGCGCCCGTGATCCCGCCTACCCCGTGCGCCGCGAAAACGTCAAGAGTGTCATCGATGTGCGAGCCGATTCTCCAGGAGACCACTGCGAACGAGAGAAGCCCGGCGATGATGCCGATGGCGATTGCAGACAGGTTGTCAATAAATCCCGAAGCTGGCGTGATTGCGACCAAGCCGACAACTGCGCCAACGCACATACCAACTAAACTTGGCCGTTTGTTGAAGAACCAGGTGGCGCACATCCAGGTGAGCGCGCCTGCCGCAGCTGCGGTGTTTGTCACCACGAACGCGTTGGCCGCAAGGCCGCTGGCCGAGAGCGCACTGCCCGCATTGAACCCGAACCAGCCAAACCAGAGAAGCGCTGTGCCTAGAACTATGTAGGGGATGCTCGAGGGTTTTTCTTCGCTGTGATTGTTCCCATTTCCATTGGCGCTTCCGCTGCTGTTGCCGTTGCTGTTTCCATTTTTGCTTCCATTGTTTCCGTTCCCGTTTCCATTTCGGAAATTCACGCGCGGCCCGATTATGAGCGCGCACGCGAGAGCTGAGATGCCAGCGGTCACATGCACCACTAATCCTCCTGCGAAATCAAGCACGCCCATGGATTTTATCCAGCCTCCCGCGCCCCAGACCCAGTGGGCAACAGGGTAGTAAATCAAAAGGCTCCAGAGGATTACGAATAAAATGAAAGCAGGGAAGCGGAACCTGCCAACGAATGCACCTATCATTAGTGCAGGAGTGATGATGGCGAATTTTGCCTGGAAAATCATGAACACCAGGTGGGGAATCCCAGGGGCATAGAGATTGAATGGCTGGAGCCCGACTCCCCTGAGCCCGGCCCAGTCCAGCCCGCCGATTATGCCTTTGATGTCCGGGCCGAATGCCAATGAGTAGCCGATGAGCACCCAGAGAAGGCTGGCTATGCACAAAATCACGAGGCTGTGCATGAGAAGCGAGAGCAGGTTCTTTTTGCCGACCATGCCTGCGTAAAAGAAGCCGAGCGCAGGCGTCATGAGCATTACCAAAGCCGAGGCAGCGAGCATCCAGGCGGTGTCGCCGGAATTTATTGCCGATGTGGAAGTGGGCTGGGCGAACGCTAAAACTGAGAAAACCGCCAGCACGGTTAGAAGCAAAGCTATGTGGGAAAATCTAGGCAGCAAATCAAACACCCCGTATCTCTTGTGAAAAGTTAGGTATAAAAATGTTGCTCAAACTTGCTGAAAAATGAAACAATGTTTAATTTTAATGGGTTTAAAATGGATGAAATGCTATTTTTTGCATGGAAAATTGATTAATGTGCGATAAATTGCCAACGAGGAGAGTTTGAAATGGGAAGCAGACTAAACTTCTTTAAATAAACCATGGAATAATAGTCTGAAGAAAATGATTATAGGTGATTGTGATGACTGAAACAAAAGTTCATTTTAGGAAAGAGGAACCTGAGAAGTCGGAAGCTGAAACACTCGCGTTCTTTGTTTTCGAGGGGGAAGTGCCTGGCGCTGCCCGGGGGATTGATGCAAAACTAGGGGGGGAAGTGAAGAAACACGCTGACAGTGACAAGTTCAAGGGAAAGGGGCTGGAAGTCTTTGTCCACCACACGCTGGGGAAATCATCCGCCAAAAGGGTCATGCTCATCGGGCTGGGAAAAAAGGAGGAATTTTTCTTTGACCAGCTGAGAAGGGCCGCCGCCATCGGGGCGATTTATGCGCGGGATAGCACATTTAAGTCCGCGGTGTTTGTGCTGCCGAATCCAAGTGAGCTGAAAAGCGATGCGAGGAGCGTGGCACGGGGAATTGTTGAAGGCGCGCTGCTCGGGGTTTACAGGTATGCCGAATTCAAAACAGAGCAAAAGGAAATCGATGAGCTGAAAGAAAAGGAGCTCAAGGAGATTACGATTATTGCAAGCAATGGGATTAATGAAAAAGAGGCCGAGGAAGGGAAGAGAATCGGGGAGATTTTGGGAAGGTCTGCCAATTATACCAGGGATTTGGCAAACGCGCCAAGCAACATTCTTACCCCCAGGGGATTGGCTGAAAAGGCGGCCGAGCTTGCGAAAATGCACGGGCTGAAGAATTCCTCGATTGTTGGAAAAGAGGCGTGCAAAAAAGCAGGGTTCGGGGCGCTCATGGCAGTGAATTCAGGAAGCGACCAGGACCCGGCGATGATTGTGCTGGAATATTCCTGCGGGAAGAAAGATGCGCCAACCATTGCGGTTGTTGGAAAGGGAATCAACTTTGACTCGGGCGGGATTTCCATAAAGCCGAGCAAGGGAATGGAGCTCATGAAGCATGATAAAAGCGGGGCAAGCGCTGTGCTGGGGATAATGGATGCTGCGTCACACCTGAAACTGGATGTGAATCTGATTGGGATTGCCGCATGCACTGAAAATATGCCCAGTGGCAGTGCCTACAAGCCAGGGGACGTGGTGAAAACTTACAGCGGGAAGACAATTGAAATATTAAATACGGATGCCGAGGGAAGGGTGATTCTGAGCGATGCGCTCGCGCTGGCCGCAAGCAAAAAGCCGGATGCTATTATTGACATGGCAACGCTGACCGGCGCTGTGGTCATTGCGCTCGGAAGCATTGTTTCCGGGGAAATGGGAAACAACAAGGATCTGCTGAAGCAGATTTTTGAGGCGGGGGAAAAGAGCGGTGAAAGGACCTGGGAACTGCCCATGTATGCTGATTACAACGAGCATGTGAAGAGCACGATTGCTGACGTGAAAAATGTCGGGATTGGGGAAGCGGGCCCGATTTCCGGGGCGAAATTATTGGAAAAATTCATTGAAAAAGTTCCCTGGGTGCATCTGGATATTGCGGGAACTGCGTACTATGAAAAGGAGAAGCCTGGGTTCTGCCTAGGTGCTACGGGCTATGGGGTGAGAATTGTAATTCAAACTCTTATGGACTGGAAAGAGCTGAAGAAAGAGAAAAAATAAGGAAGAGATGAGTAGAGGGCAATAAACGAAAAATGCGGGGGACAACGACACGTGCCGAATCAATGTATGTTTTTAATGATTCGTTGCCAAAAAGTTTGAGAAGGTAGGACAATGGTTAACGAGATCAGCTGGAAGATTGGCGGGGAAGCGGGCTATGGAATAGATACCAGCGGCCAGGCTTTTGCCAGATGCTGCTCGCGCGGCGGGCTGAATGTAAGAACCGTTAGTGAATACCCGAGCCTAATCCGGGGAGGGCACAATACTTTCCATGTGACTGCGAGCGAAGGGGATTTGCAGTCGCCAAAGAAAGAATTGGACATGCTGGTGTGCCTGAACAAGGAGACAGTGGACAGGCACTATAAGCAGGTGAAGAAAGGCGGGATTATTGTTTATGATGCGGATGAAGTGAAAATTGAAACCGCAAAGTATAGGAGCGATGTGGAATGGTTCTCCGTGCCGCTGCTGGCAATTACCGTTGAGCTGAAAATTGACAAGGTGATGAGGAACACGGTCGCGGTGGGCGCGTCCATTGGGCTGCTTGATTATGATATTGAAATTCTCAGGGACATGATGGGAAAGAAATTCGCCAAAAAAGGCGAGAGCGTCATTAGCGCGAATTTGGGCGCCATTGACAAGGGATACGAATATGTGAAGAAGAATTACAAGGGGAATTTCAAGGCGAAGCTGAAAAAATGCACCGGGCCCTGCGCAAGGCCGCTGCTGAACGGAAATGACGCACTCAGCATCGGAGCGATAAAGGCAGGATGCAAATTCATCTCGGCTTATCCGATGACGCCGGCCACGAGCGTTATGATCAATCTGGCTTCTGTGGAAAAGGAATATTCGATTGTTGTAAAGCAGACAGAGGACGAAATTGCCGCAGTTAACATGACGATTGGAGCCTCCATTGCAGGGGCTCGCGCAATGACCGCAACCAGCGGGGGCGGATTTTCGCTTATGGTTGAAGGGCTTAGTTTGGCAGGGGCCACTGAAACTCCCATTGTGATTGTGCTGGCGCAAAGGCCAGGGCCGAGCACGGGATTGCCGACCTGGACCGAGCAGAGCGATTTGAAATTCGCATTGCATGGAGGCCAGGGGGAATTCGCCCGCATACTTATTGCGCCAGGGGACCATGAGGAATGTTTTTGGGCGGGCGTTGAATCTTTCAATTTGACTGAGAAATGGCAGTGCCCGGTAATTATATTGACTGACAAGCATCTGGCGGATGGATTCTCCACGGTGAACATTGACGAGAGCAAGGCGAAAATCGACCGCGGGCTGCTGATGACCGATGCCCAGGCGGCAAAGGAAACCGATTACAAGAGGTACGAGTTCACTGCCAATGGGGTTAGCAAAAGAGCGGTGCCTGGAATGGTGAACTTCATGCACGTGGCAGTGGGCGACGAGCACGAGGAGCATGGAAGAATCAATGAGGACGAGGGGAACAGGACGGACATGAGTGACAAGAGGAACAAGAAACTGAATTTCATACTCAAGGAATTGCCTGAGCCGAAATTGTACGGGCCGGAAAATGCGGAGATAACTTTGATTTCCTGGGGCTCGTGCAAAGGGCCGGTTCTGGAGGCCATGAAAGAGCTTGAGGCCCAGGGAATAAAGGCGAACTTTTTGCATTACATTTATGTGTGGCCGCTGAAGACTGAAAAACTAGTAAAACTCATGGACAAGGCTAAGAAAACTGTTGTGATTGAGAATAACAAGACTGCGCAATTGGGGGCGCTGATCAGCGAAGTGATTGCCAAGCAGGTGAAATATAAGGTGCTGAAATACAATGGAAGGCAGTTTTACCCGAGTGAAATAACCGAGAAAGTGAAGGAGATTGCGAAGAACGGGAAGGAAACGGAATTGGTAGTTAGGTAAGGAATGGGAATGAGGAGAAAACGCGAATAGAAAAAGGATGAATGAAAAACACAGATGAAAATGAATGGTGAAATGATGGCAATAAAAATCACTGACTTGAACACTCCTGAAACCATTACCTGGTGCCCGGGATGCGGGGACATGGCTATCCTAATGGGAGTGAAAGGCGCGATTGCCGAATTGGGGGTCGAGCAAAAAGATATTGTGATTGTTTCGGGAATCGGATGCTCTTCCTACGTTCCGCAGTATGTGAAAACCTATGGGGTCCACTCATTGCACGGAAGGTCGCTTCCTGTTGCAAGCGGAATCAAATTGGCCAATAATAAATTGACAGTTATTGCAGAGGGCGGGGATGGGGATGGCTATGGGATCGGCATGGGCCATTTCATCCACATAATGAGAAGGAACATTGACCTTACTTATATTGTCCACAATAATGCGATCTATGGACTGACCAAGGGGCAGACTTCGCCCACCAGCAAAAAGGGAATGGTGACGAAATCAACTCCTGCCGGGAGCCTTGAGGAGCCGGTGAATCCCGAAGCTCTTGCAATTTTAGGAGGCGCGACTTTTGTTGCGAGAGTTTACGCTGGAGATGTAGTGCACATGAAGAAAATCATGGTTGAGGCGGTGAAGCACAAGGGATTTGCGCTCGTGGATGTGCTCCAGCCGTGCGTTACTTACAACTCGTTTAATACTTACCAGTTCTGGCAGCAGAGGGTTTACAAGCTGGAAGACGAGAAGGGCTATGACGTGAAAAACAAGTGGAAGGCGCTGGAAAGGGCGAGCGAGCAGGGGATGCATGCTGACAGGATTCCCATTGGGATTTTCTATAAGGAAGAGAGACCTACTTATGAGGATGGGGTGCCGGAGATAAGGGATGTGCCGTGCGCCAAGCAGCCGATAGATGGAATACAGATTGGAAAGATTTTGGAGAGATACAAGTAAGAAGTAGGTAGAAGAAACGATTATTTCTGCTTTTGAATTTCGAGCAATCTTTTCACTAATTCGGCATGGATGTACTTGTTGCCGGCAATAAGATTCTTGCTGTGAATGTTCCAGGGTTTTCCCTGAAGGTCGGAAATTTTGCCGCCTGCTTCCTCAATCAGCAATCCGCCTGCTGACCAGTCCCAGGCCTTTGCCCCTACTGCTATGAAACCATCAATCCTGCCGCATGCCTGGTAACAAAGTTCGAGGGCCGCTGAACCGAATTTGCGCACCTCGAACGCATCGCGCTTGAAAGCATTGAGCAGATTAAGAGTGAAAAGGCGGTTTTCCATGCCATTGCCATCGCAATAGGCAACATAGGAGTCGTGCACTGTTTTGGTCTGCGAGCAGGAGATGCGCTTGCCATTCAGGAATGCGCCTTTGCCCTTTTCAGCTGTGAAAAGCTCCTTGCCAAAGGGCGCGAAAACCACGCCCAAAATCACTTCGTCCCCCTTGGCCAGGGCGATGGAAACGCAGAAGAACGGGAAGCCGCGCGCATAGTTTTTCGTGCCATCAAGCGGGTCGATTATCCAGGTGTATTCGGAATTCCTGTTCTCGCTGCCGGATTCCTCGCTCAGGAAATTGTGATCCGGAAATGAGCGCTTGATCTCGCCGATAATCGCCTTCTCGCTTTCAAAATCAGCATTGGTGACTATGTCCCCGGGCGTTTTTTCAGTTATTGAAAGCACGCTCTGGTAATGCCTCATCAGTATTTCGCCGGAGAGCTTTGCCGCCTTGAGTGCAACAGGAAGGAAAATTTCAGGCATGGGAAAACCTTTAGCGCAAACGCCAAACTAGAACTCCTTGGACTCGAGCAGCCCCTTTAGGAATAGCAATGAAGTGAGAAGCATCCAGATCCGGGTATACCACACATCACCCTGGGAAGAGGGAATCACCATGGAAACCAGCATTGCCGAAGTTGCGGCAAAGCCAAGGCTGAACCAGAAGATCACTGTGTTTGGCTCTTTCCGATAGATGGATGTGTAGTATTTGAGCGCTGTGAGGAAATAGAGAACGGCGGGGATTGCGATTAGCTGCTGGTTGCTCTGGGTGAACATGCCTCCTGCGAAAAGGGGCGGAAGATTGTCCAGCCAGGTTTTCAGGACTATTGCGAGGATAAGAGTGGTAAGGAATATGAAGAATATCGAGGTGGTGATCAGGTTCTTCTTGAGATTGCCTTCTATTTTAAGGTCGGCAAAGCCGCTCATGAGGAACAATATTCCCGAGATGCACATGCCGAACAGGTATACATAGGAAGTGTAGGGAAGCACTCCTGCCCCGTAAATCGTATTGTCATAGGAAACAATGGTCAGTGACAAAGTCAGTGACAGGAAACCGAGAGAGATGAGGTGAAGGCGGGTAAGCCCGCTTCTTAGGAATGCACCTGCGAAATAGAATGAAAAGACCACCGAGAAAGCGCCGCAGATGAGCATTATGACCCCGCCGCTGAACCAGTCCGCGGAAGGGATGTTGAGCTTGAGCACGCTTAGGATTATCTGGATTAGGGGGAGCGCGATTAGGGCCAGAAGGATTGGTGGCGCCGCTGGTTTGGCTAAATTCAGGCGTTTGTCTACCATAAAAATAGGTTTGGAAGGGGAGTTATTTAAAAACTCTCCCTTGGCAGGGCCGCCGATGCGCTAGATATGCTCGCCGTTCCATTCCTGGCCAGAGTCTTTGGCGAATTTTTTTGAGCATTTTTTGCTGCAAAACTGCTTGGAGCGGATCATTATTGGCGAGCCGTCAATTACGGTCTCGTAAATGGTGGTCGTGTATCTCTTGCCGCACAGGGCGCAGGCCACTTCAACTAGGTCATTGTCCATCATTGGATTGGGGGTTTTTAGTGTTATAAAGATTGCTTTCCTAATTTGAAATATGAAGGACTATTCACGCAGGCATGATGTGAAAAAGACCAGCGTGCTTGGCTCCGGTGTGCAGGTGGACAAAACAGATTCCAGGATTAGCGCTATCGGGGATATTGATGAGTTGAACTCGTGCCTTGGCCTCGCGCTTAGCCTTTGCAAGAGTGCTAAAGTGAGAGAAGAGCTGCACAAATTGCAGGCGCAGATGTTTCGGGCCGGGACGGATATTGCGAGCGCTGGTGGAAAAGAGCTGGCGAAAAGGTTTGGGGAAAATGATGTAAATGAGATTGAGGGGAAAATTGTGGAAGAAAGCAAAGGGCTGGAGAGGATAAGCCATTTCATTTATCCCGGAGGTTCTCCTGGGAGCGCGGCAATCCAGGTTTGCAGGGGGGTTGCGCGCAGGGCCGAGAGGAGCATCCTGAAGACGAACAGGGAAGGGAGTGCGAGCGCTGAGTTGCATGCATATTTCAATCGACTTTCGGATTATTTGTTTGTGCTTGCGCGCATTGAGAATAAATTTTGCGGGGAGAAAGAAGAGCAGTGGAAACCGTAATTGGAAACTGATTTTGTATGACCCATTCCAGCAAGAAGAAAAAGCCTGCGAGTTTGGAGCAGGCATGGAACCGCGAGTACTCCAGGAAAAATGTTTTGTGGAATAGCCTGAGCAATGAAGCTGAGGTGAAATTGACCAAGGGAGAAAAAGTGCTGGAGCTTGGATGTGGAAATGGGCAGACGCTGAAGATGATTGCTCCCGGTGGGGCTAAAATTTGGGCCGTTGATTTTTCGAGGAAAGCGGGGGAAATTTGCTATGAGCTGAAAAAGAAGTATGGATGGAAGAATGTTGAAATTGAGAGGATGGATGCGAGTGAACTGAGATTTGAGGATGGGACTTTTGATTCGGTGATTGCTTTTCACATTATAGGAAACATAGAGAAAGAAAAAAGAGAAATTGCGATTGCCGAAATTGCCCGCGTTTTGAAGAAGGGCGGAAGAGTATTTGCAAAGGTTTTTTCAGTGAATGATTTCAGGTGCCCGGAAGGAAAGGATAAGACGAAAGTGAAGAGCAATGGAATTAGGGAGCATTATTTCATGCAGGAAGAGTTGGACTGGCTCTTTGAAGAGGCGGGGATGAAGAAAATTGAGGGGAAGAGAATCAGCTGGAAAGTGAAGTATGAAGGGAAACAGAGAAACAGGGAGAAATTGTTTGCTGTTTATCTAAAGCCGGATTAGGATGGGGTATTTTATATCCTGAAAGCCAGGATATTACTTGAGTTGCGCGGCCGGTGCGTTTATGGCAGAAACTAAAATTGAGGGAGTCGTGCCTTATCCTGTGGAGTTCAACCTAAGGGACGAAGGGTATAACCTGAATTTTAAAGTAGAGGGCCTGGGAGTGGCCTGTGAAAGCGGGATCAGGCGGACAAAACTAGAACCCGGGCAAACTGCTTACGTGGCCGTGGAAAACAGCACTGGGAAAACTTTGACACCGGTCGTATTTTATGGCGGATTTGCGGACAGCAGGGCAGAATTAAGGCCAGGCGAGAATAAGGTCGGTTTTGTAATCAAGGATAAGGATGGAAAGGAAGTGATGAAAAAAACCTGGACGGTTGTGGGCGAAGGGGTTGAATTCAAGTCGAATGGGATTAATGTCGTCATGGAAGGAAGCAAGGAAAAAGATTATACTTCTGGGAAAATTGCAGCTATAGACAAGATAACTAGCGAAGTTGCCTCGATGAATAGCATACTAGGTTTGGGCTACAAGGTAGGGGAGTTGCAGATTTTAAAAACTGGGAAGACAGATGAAGTGCTGAGGAGAGCGGATATTAAAGCGGAAGACAGCGGTAAGTACGCCGTTAGCTATGCAGGGCAGGAAGGAACGAAACGTTTTGGTCTGTTTGATATTGAGATGAATAGTAAAATGCTGGAGAAATGCGCCAATGATGACCAGTTTATGAAAGTTACGGTAATGCACGAGGTATTTCATACATTCCATAGGGGGGAGCTGGAAGGAAAAGACAAGGACTACAACAGGCAGGAGTTTGAAAATCTTTTCTTGAGTACAAAGAGTTATGGGGATAGAGCCATGGGGGTATTTAGCGAATCAAGCTACATGAAAGTTGATAGCAGCTATGGGAACCCGACGGATAAATATGAATTTTTTGCCTGCGCTTCGAGTGTCTTGTACAATTTCCCGCAGGAGTTCATGAAGAGAGTAAACGAGCTTAAAGGGGATGAAAAAGAGGCTGCAATGAAAGCTGCTGCGTATTTTGTAAATACCTATGACAGGCAGCCCAATCCCAGCGCAAGAAATATCATAAGCCCGGAATTGAAAACTTTTGTTAGGAATTACCAACAGGAGCAACAGGTGAGCAAGGGGCAACCTGGCCCGAAAGCAGCATTAACCACGCAGGGCTGATTAGAGAAAATAAATGCGTTAACCGCATATCTTTAAATGGTAGTTTGTGTATTAACTTGTGATGCAGGATTACAAGTCGGATTACAACAGGAAACTTGCTGATTTTCGACCTCTGGGGCGCGTGCACTCGGGCATTGCAAAGATGGCAGGAGTGGACATACTTGAAAACCCCACCATTATTGATATTGGGGGCGGGAAAGGGAAGTGCTTTGATGCCGCAGTCCGCCTAAGAAGGAAAAGCAAGTCCAGGGAAATCAGGCGCAGTCCCTCGTTCACCTACTTGAATCTTGACCTGGACAGGGAAGCGCTGGCAAGGAGCAATGGATTTTGTGTTGTTGCGGACAGGACGCACCTGCCAGTCAGGAATGAAAGCGCGGACATAGTCTTCTACTCATTCTCTGAGAGAATACGGGGAGTGGGGGCGAGAAAAGGGATGGAGTATTGTGATATATATCTCAGCTCGCTTAATTTGACCGTGGAGTTCGATGAAGTGATGGGGGCACTTAATCGGGTTATTATGAGTGACAATATAGTTCTGCCCTATTTAGGTGCGATGCTGGCACTGAAGATGGGCGGCGTTTTTGTTACAGCAAGGTGGTATGGGCCATCCGATGAAGAGTCAGGGTTCAACGTGGCTGGAACAAATATCGTATCTGACTCTGAAAAGGTGCTGAAGCTTGGGCTCCTGAATGGGTGGCAGGTGAATGACTTTCTCAAAACCGGCGGAGGAGATGGCTCGTTGGTCGATTCGGTGAAAGTCTCGATTTTTAGGAAAAACAATCCAACGGAATTCTACCTGCAACTCTCAGAGAAGATGGAGGGATTGATGAAAGAGTGCAGGCATGCTCTGCGTGACTTTAGAAAACAGGAGTGGTATGGGAACTTTTTCGGGGTGCCGGCACCGATAGAGACTGAAAGAAGGGTTGTTCCGCAGGAATTCGGAGTGTATGGCTGATTACTTGTTTTGCTGGGATTTTGCGTAATCAATTTTGAAAAGCTCGATTCCCTTGTCAGTTAATTGGTGGACCCACATTTTTTCCATGACCGCGAACGGGATTGTTGCCACGTCTGCGCCGACTTTCGCGGAGTCTATCACGTGCTCAGGGGAGCGAACGGATGCGACTATTACCTGGGTTTCTCCCTTGTGGTCATAGGCCTTGTAGATTTCCATAATGTCCTTGATGAGCTGGATTCCGCTCTGCCCGATGTCGTCCAGTCTTCCAACGAATGGGGAAACATAGGTTGCGCCTGCTTTTGCTGCGATTAGTGCTTGCGAAGCGCTGAAAACTAAAGTGACATTGGTTTTGATTCCTTTTCCCTTGAGAATTCGGACTGCCTTGATTCCTTCCTTGGTCATGGGAACTTTGATTACAACATTTTTTGGAGCCCATTTGGCGAATTTTTCAGCATCCTTTACCATTTCAGCTGCAGTGTCGCCCATTCCTTCAACTGAAAGCGGGCGGTCGCCAATGACTGCGGCGATTTCCTTTATCACCTGCTCGTGGTCCTTGCCTTCTTTTGCAATTAGTGATGGATTGGTGGTGACTCCGTCGCACATGCCCAGTTCCATTGCTTTTTTGATTGCCTCAACGTTTGCAGTGTCAACGAAAAATTTCATTCAAATCACCATCAATTTCATTTCTTAGCATAAATCTTATTTCTTGAAATTTGCTTTTACGAATTCCTTAATCCCGTCCTTGTCCAATTTGTATTTTTTGAGAAGCTCGAGCGGTGTGCCTGACTGGCAGAAGTGGTCATTGATTCCAAGGCGCTTGAGCGTGCACGGGCACTCATCGGTTAGAACTTCGGCAATTGCGCTGCCCAATCCGCCTGCTATCTGGTGCTCCTCAACGCTAACTAAGAATTTGGTTTTCTTTGCCCAGTAGGAAATGGCTTTTTTGTCAATGGGCTTGATGGTGTGCATGTTGATTACTGCGCAGGAGATTCCTTCCTTTTCCAATTCTTCTGCTGCCATTAGTGAATAGTAAACTTGCGGGCCGCAGGCGAAAATCGCCAGATCATCGCCTTCGCGGAGAACATTGACTTCCCCGATTTTGAAGGGCGTGCTTGCGGTTGTGAAAACCGGCATTTTTTCGCGGCAGGTGCGCATGTAGGCAGGGCCTTTGGTTTTTCCCATTTCAATGGTGGCTTTGCGTGATTCTTCTGCGTCTGCTGGAACCAGCACTGTGATGTTTGGGATTACGCGGACTATGGCGATGTCTTCCAGCGCCTGGTGGGATGCGCCGTCAGGCCCGACTGTGACTCCTGTGTGCGAAGCGTGAATTTTCACCGGGACATTGTTGTAGCAGATTGAAACACGAATTTGGTCCCAGTTCCTTCCAGGGGAGAAAACTCCATAGGCTGAAATGAAAACCGTTTTTCCAGTGGAAGCGATTCCGGATGCCACTCCTGCCAAATTTTGTTCTGCTACGCCTACCTGGACGAACCTTTGTGGGAATTTTTCGCCGAATAGGTGGGCGCGTGTGCTCTCGGCCACATCGGCACTCATTACCCAGACATTGGGATCTGATTCGCCGAGCTCAACCGTACCCTTGCCGAATCCGTCCCTGCTGGGAAGCTTGGACTGCGGGGCATCGAGAACTTCGATGAGATTCATTTGCTTGTTGATTTTTCCTGCCATAAGTATCACTGGGGTTAGTCGATGTTTCCGTAACTCTTGCGCTCGGTTTCCAGTTCGCTAAGCGCATCGATTGTTTCCTTGTCGCCCGGAGATTTGCCGTGCCATTCGGTTAGGAATTCCATGAATGAAACCGCTTTTCCCGGGACAGTGTGGGCGATAATCATTGTCGGGCGCTCAATCACGCGCTTGGCTTCATTGCATGCGTTGATTAGCTGCTGCATATTGTGGCCATCGACTTCAATCACGTGCCAGCCGAATGAGCGGTACTTTTCCCCGAGCGGTTCCAGGGGCATAATTTGTTCAGTGAAGCCGTCAATCTGGATGTTGTTGCGGTCCATTATTGCAATCAGATTGCCGAGCTTGTATTTTGAAGCGAACATCACTGCTTCCCAAATCTGTCCCTCATTGTGCTCGCCATCCGAGCAGACGCAGTAGACTTTCCAGCTTTTCTTTTCCCTTTTTGCCACCAGAGCCATGCCTGCTGCAATGGACAAACCTTGGCCTAGTGGGCCTGAGGAATTCTCAATTCCTGGAAGAGTGCCCCTGTGAGGGTGGCCCTGCAATCTTGTGCCGAGTTTCCTCAAAGTCATTAGTTCTTCTTTTGGGAAATAGCCGGCCTCGGCCATGGTTGCATAGAGAACAGGGCAGACGTGGCCGTTGGATAAAATTAAACGGTCCCGGTTCTGCCAATCGGGATTCTTGGGATCGTGATTAAGCACATTGAAGTAGAGTGCTGTGAAAATGTCCGCCAATCCAATGGAGCCTGCCGAGTGGCCTGATTTTGCCTCGTGCAGCATTTTCACAATGCTTTGTCTGATGTTGTTTGCCACTACTTTTAGCCGGTTGATGTCGGTTATTTTTGGAAAAGGGCGTGCGCCGGCATCAGGGGTGTCGAGCAGGGTTTGCTTTGGCTTTTCATCGTTTATGCGAGCACCTTTCTTTTCTTCTGGCCCCGGATTCCCGCTTCCTTTATTTCTTTCACTGCCTGCGCGAGATTCGGGGCCGCATAAATGGAACTTGCCGCAGCGAGCTTGTCGGCCCCTGCTTCGGATACTTTTTCGCCTGTTTCGATTCCCACTCCGCCATCGACCTCGATTTCGATTTTCGGGAATCTCTTCGCTATGGCGGAAATTTTGTCAGCTGTTTCGGGAATGAAGCTCTGGCCCGAGAAGCCCGGGTTCACCCCCATTACCATTACACGCGAAACGTCTTTAATAAATGGGGTCAGCTTCTCGATGGGCGTTGGCGGATTTATCACCAGCCCGAGCTTTCCCCCTGCTGTTTTCGCCGCCTGCTTAATCGCATTCCAGTGGTTTGCATCTTTCACTGTTTCAATGTGAACCAGGTGCAGATGATTTCCCGGAACCTGGATGATCCATTTCTCTGGGTTAAAGACCATCCAGTGGAGCTCGTAGGGAATTCCGCCTGGGAGCGTGCCGAACTCATTTGGCCAGATGGTTTTGTTGGGAACGAATTCATTGTCCATGACATCGATTTGCGCGGCTGAAACTACGCCCTTGACAAGTGAAATGCGGCGCATGAGGTCTTCACGGCTTTTGACTAGCACTGCCGCTATTACCTCGATAGCCATAGGCTTCAACCCACCTGAATTAGATTTCCCACCTGACTATGATTGTGCCCGGGGAACTATAAATATGTTTTGGGTGATGTGATTCTCTAGAGCGTAAGTGGAGGGCGGCGAACGGCGTAAGGCGGCAAGCTAGTGGGCAGAGTTTTTTTGTCCTGTTGCACAAACAGGGCTTTGAACGATTTTTCTGCCCTTATGGCCGAAAAAACGCGGTTGCTAAACTCTTTAAGCTTGGAAGGAAGGTCGTGCAATGGGTGGGTGGCAGTAAACCTTCTCCCGGATTCGTGTATCATAAAGTTGTCTATGTTTTCATTTTTGCCTGCGAGCGCAGTTAGAAGTTTAGCCGAAGAATCATAGTATTTGTCGGTGAAAGACTCCTTGTTCTTCTTTGCTTCGGTGATAAAATCCATCCATTTCTTCATGTCGTTGCAGACTGATAATTTTGCAAAAGCAGATTTGGCAAGCTCGAGAAGTGTTTCTTCAGTGACATAGGAAGAGTAACACGCACCATAATCGCTCGATTTCAAAAGGGAGATTAGGAAGGAAGTAACCGGGGGTTTTGCCACAAACGGATTTTCGTTCCTTGATGTTTCGGTCAATTCCGCGAATACGACGTCGATGTGTTTTGGCTCGATGGTGAGAGCGATTGCGAGGATTTCCATAAAGAAACTGACCTTGAGGCCGCCGTTTAGGAGCCTCACTGCCTCAATGGAAACCTGTACAACTTTGCTGAGGGGCATTTTTTCCATTTCATCCAGAAAAGGTGCCAGGCCTGAATTGTGAAGCGCTTCAAATTCTACGGTGTTGAAGGCAAAGCTGCCTTTGATGATTACACATGGATTAGGCTGGTTAGAGGCAAGCATGTTTTCCCGGTTTGCAATTTCGACCATGTTAAAGACCCTGTTTTAGGTGTGGTTAATTGTATATATATGTGTTTTTAGGTATATAAGGGTTTCGGTCTGTTTAGGGCGAGTATTATTAGGTTAGGCAGGGTATAGGTAGACTGTAGTGGGGTTCCGCTTATGGCCGAAACTGAAAAAATCCAGAAAGTAATCGCCAGATCGGGCCTGTGCTCGCGCAGGAAAGCCGAGGGGCGGATTGCCCTGGGAAAGGTCAGGGTGAATGGCAAAACTGCGATAATTGGGCAGCGAGTCAGGGACATTGACGAAGTGACGGTTGAGGGGAAACTGCTGGTAAATGAGAAATTTGAGTATTACATTTTGAACAAGCCAGTGGATGTGATGTGCACGCGCGCGGACAAGCATGCTGGCAAAATTGTTGTTGAACTGATTCCGACCAAGGCGAGGATTTTTCCAGTGGGAAGGCTGGACCAAAAAACAACCGGGCTGATTATACTAACAAATGATGGGGAATTGGCGCAGAAAATAATCCATCCTTCGTCTGGGCTTGGGAAAAAATATTTGGCCCAGGTGGCTGGAATGAATGATAAAAAAGTTAATGCGCTGAGAAAAACCAAAATGGTTGATGGGAAGAAGATTATGGCGCCAGGGGTGAAGAGCCTGGCAGGGAATTCGCTGGAAGTCACTGTGCATGAAGGAATCAACAGGCAGGTAAGAAAGATGTGCGAGCAGGCAGGGATGAGAGTTATCAGCCTTCACCGCCAGAGCATTGGAAAGCTCGAACTCAAGGGGCTTAAGCAGGGAGAATGGAAGAAAACTACAAAAGAAGCGCTTATGCGGGAAATCGGGCTCTAGGCCAGTCAGTTAAGAATCTCTCCAGGCGCCCTTGTCCCTGCCGGTAGTTGTTGTTGGCTTCCCTTTTAGGGATGCTCCTGATAGATCTGGCAATGGACTCAATTTTTCAGTGTGGTCTTGCTGAATGCCCGCGAGGATGTTCCTGATTTTATTAGCAAGCTCGGTTGGGTTGGTGTAGCGCCCTTTGTTCAGGTAGTAATCTTGCTGGAGCTGCTTGTTCTTTTGATATTCTCCAACTTTTGATTGCCCCGGATCAGCAGGCGCTTCAAACTTCAAAACTTCTTCCAAAAGCTTCTCTGAAGCAAGCTCTGGCTGCCTTGAAATAACCTGGCTGGCGATTTCCAGGTAAATCACATTCTTTGAAAACCGCTCCTGCGCTTTTTCAAGTATTTGGCCGGCTGCTTTGATGTTCCTTTCTGCGATTATGTGCAAAAGATCAAGATGGCCCTGGTAAAGGTCTGGAATTCCTGTTCTTGGGCATTTTTTCTGGAATCCTTCGTAGTATTTCGGATTGTTTTCGAGCATGTCCTGAATCTTCCTAAAAGACATGTCAACAATGGAAACAAGCGCAGGGACAGTGACATGCGGTTCGTAATGTTCCGCATAATTCCTGGAGGTCAGCATAAGCGTGATTAGCGCGACATTTGAGTCTCTGAAGAGCGGATTCTCATTGTCTGCCAACTGCTTTAGATCGATTAAAACGAGTGTTAGGTAGTCTTTTGGGTAATGATAGACTATTTCCAGGGTCAGGCTGCGCGCAAAATCTCTCCTAGCCTCGTTTTCTGAGCCGAGTTCTTTTGAAAGGATAGCGCGAACCCGGTCAAGGGGGGGTATTTTGACTGCATTGGGCTTGGGCAGCTGGTCAAGCACTTCAATTTTGGGCTGTGAATAAACTTCTTTGATTTGCTCAATGATGTCCCCAAGCTTCCCGTTGCTTAGGATGTCAAACTCTTGGCGGCTGAAAACGATATCTCCGATTAGGACTGTTAAACCTGAAGGCCCGTGCGCTGTTAATTCGTCTGCTTTAGTTGCAATTCGAGCCATTTGAAAACCCCCACTCTAAATCGTGGTTATTTGTATATATATGTGTTTTATACTATATAAGGGTTTCGGTCTATTTCAAGTAGTCTTTCAGCCCGCTGGTGATGGAAACTACTGCTGCCGGGCCCGGGACGCTGTCACTGACTATTACTTCGCGAGCACCTGCGGCCCTGATTCTGTCAAAGGCATTGTGAACCATCAATCCGTGGACAGCGGCTGCGATTATTCTTTTTGCGCCTCCGCGCTTGCAAGTGGAAACCGCGTTCACCATGGTGTCTCCCCCTTCGATCATGTCGTCTAAAACCACCACGTCCTTGCCAGTGACCGAGATGTCCAATTTCTGTTTTGTGATTTGCCTAAAGGCGGTCGGGCCTGCGGCATAGTCGCCCCTTTGCTTTTCCATTGCAACTCCGCCTGCTTCCTCAACCATGTAGGAAGCGCCAACGTCCGGTGAAATGTAAACAGGGTCGGTTACTTTGGGTTTTACGTATTCGAGCAGAACAGGGCCCAGGGTGCGGTTGTCAATCTTTAGTCCCGCGTATTCGTGCTGGCCTGCGCCTTCTTTTATGAAGTGGCAGTCGAACGTGATGAGCAGGTCCAGGCCTGCTTTTGCCAGGAGCGAGCAGACTATTTTTGCTGTCTCGGCTTCTCCTGAGCGGACTGCGTGGTCCTGGCGCGAGTAGGGAAGATAGGGGACTATTGCTGAAACCTTGGAAGCGTATTGCTTTACCACGGTGATTACCTGGAGAAGCTGGATTAATCCTGCATCCTGGTCCGGGTAGCACCTGTGGAGAATTGTAACATTTTTGCCCTTTAGATTTTCCGGGCTGGGGATGTGGATGTAATTTTCCTTGTCAGGGAATTGCTTTACCTCGAAATTCGGAGCTGCGAGATCTCCGCAGTTCGGGCTTACAAGTAGAAAAGTGTCCATGGGATTACTACTCCGTGAAAGCTTAAAAAATAACGCACGCGAACGAGGGGAAAGAGAAAAGGTATTTAAACACGAAATAACATAATACGCAACGGGTGGAAAATTATGGTTGACGCGGATAAAATGTTTGGAGACGGAGTACAGGAAAGACTTTACAGTGCAATGATAGCTGGGGATGGCGCTAAATTCGAACAAATTTTAACTGAGATAAAAAGCGGAGATTCGAACATAGCCGTGGTTTTGAATACACCTGATAAAGATGGAAACACTATTTTACACGACATAGCTTGGCATGGCGGAGTAAACAGGGCTGAATTTTTCGAGCTTTGCATTAAAAACGGAGCCGACCCAATGGTGAAGAATAACCAGGGTTACAATGTTTTTAACTATTATTTGCAGGGAATTCCGAGAGTTGATAAGAGAGTTGTTGAAGCTTTGATCAGCCCGATTCCGCTGTATGAAATGTTCGGGCCGATTGATGTGCTTCACAGATATCCGACTTATGAAGAATTGGATGATCTCCGTGTCAAGACTTACAATGAATATGATTACTTCGCAAAAGCGAGAAACAAAATGAAGGAGCTCGCTACAGGGGGAAGGGAAGAAGTGGCCCCATTGCTTGAGAGGAAAATGAATGAAAAAATTGGGCAGATTTCAAGGGAAGAGAGAGTAATGACTGCAATAAGGTTCATCTGCAATGCGTTGAAGGAAAAAGAAGGCGACCCCGAGGGAGCTCTGCGCGAGATTGAGGAAGGCATAACGCGCATCTGCAACCTGACAGGAAAGGCGGGGGGAATGCTGGAACACGAGTATTTCGAGGGATTCAAGGTGCTTATTGTGAATGTGGATTACATGCTGGGGGAGAGGCCGCTGGACCTAGTCTTGAGGAAACTTGAGGAGAGCAGGGCTGCACAGGATGGAAAGGCTGAGAAATGGGCTGAACTGAAAGGCCTGATGACTGGCTATGGGGCAAAAACATCGACCCAAATAGCTGAAATTCTCAAAGATGCCCAGTCTCCAAAGAAACTTGCAGCGCCTGGCGGAGTGGATGCTGGTGGCAGCAAGACAGGAAACAGGAGCAAGGCAACTGTTGGCTAATTTTTCTTTTTTTAGTTTATTTTTTTTATATTGAATTAGCGTAGCCAAAAAAGGCCAACGTCGTTTTTTCCCTGGGGTTTTTGCCCGCAGGCAAAAAGGCCAACGCCGAGGAGAAGATTTGAACTCCTAAGTCCCGAAGGACACTAGATCTCAAGTCTAGCGCGTTACCAGGTTCCGCCACCTCGGCATGTTGGGATTAACTTATGCCTGCAAAAATATTTATATGAGCTAACCGAAAGAAATGTCGCGGTCAGTAGAGAATTAGGTGTTTTTATGGCGTTTGAGTTCATCTTTAGCTGGATCTCAAAACTTTTTGGAAAAAGGAAGGAAATTTCACTGGGGCTGTACGGCGCCCCGAACGCGGGCAAGACTACTTTGGCAAACAGGATATGCATGGACTTCCTGGGCGAGCCCATGGGAGTTGCGAGCGAAATCCCGCACGAAACCAGGGCCGTGCAGAAAAAGGAAAAAGTTGAGATGAAGGTGGACGGCAAAAGGCTGACCATGAATCTGCTGGACATGCCCGGGATTGCGAACAAGGTTGATTACAGGGCGTTCCTGAGATTCGGGCTGAACAAGAAAAAATCGCAGGAGCGCTCCAGGGAAGCGGCCCAGGGGATTATTGAGGCGATGAAATGGCTCGAGCACGTGGATGCCGCGCTGGTGGTGCTGGATGCGAGCGAGGATCCGCAGAGCCAGGCGAACCTCGCGATACTTGGCAATTTGGAGGCAATGAATATCCCGGCCATATTGGTTGCGAATAAGATGGACCTGAAAAAAGCCGATTCTGTCAGGATAAGGGGAACGTTCCCTGGCTATAGCGTCGTGGAAGTGAGCGCGCTTGAGGGAACGTATATTGACAAATTGTATGAAACGATTTGCCGGGAATTGTCCTAGGTGAAATTGCATGCCGCACAAATGCATAAGATGCAATGCTGTTTTTGAGGATTCGGGATGCATTGAAAGCGGATGCCCGTGCGGAAGCAGGGTTTTCGTATTTTTCAAGGATGGGAGCGGGGAGCCGGAGGAAAGCGAAAAGGTGCAACAGGAACTGGAGGAACTGCAGCAGGAGATTAGCAGCGACACCAAGTTTGAAGTGGAGAATGTGAAGGTCCTGAAAAAAGGGGTTTTTGGGCTTGATCTGAATTCGCTGACCGAAAATCCGGTTGTGCTCAAGGATGAAAAGGAGATTTATTATATCAAGCTGCCTAACGTGAAGAAGTTGAAGAAAAAATAAGCTTGGTGTGGCAAATGAGCTTGCGGCTGGAAAAATTCTTTTTGAAAAATCACGGAGTAGACGCGCTGCTGCTGAATAATGGGGATGTGACTGATTTAGGGGATCCGAACTTCTTTTATTACTCCGGGCTCAGGGTGGATTCGAGCATTCTGCTCGCTTCCAAGGATGAGGGGGAAAGAATTCTGTTTACTCCGAAGATGCATGTGGAGCATGCGAAATTCCTGAGCGAGCAGAGCGGGTTTGACTGCACGGTTGTGGATTACAAGGGAAAGGAATTCCTGAAGAAATTTTCCGCTGAAGTGAAAAAAATGGGGCTGAAGAGAATCGGGTTCAACTCCTATGCGCTTACTTCGCGGTCGTATCTTTCGCTCATGAGAATTTTAAGGAAAGCGAAATTGGTTGATGTGGGCTCGAAAATGCTGGAACAGCGAATGGTGAAGGATGAGATGGAAATCGGGCTGATTAAAAATGCAGTCAAAAGCGGGAAGAAAATCCTTGATGAAATTGAAAATGAAGTGAAGGTTGGGAAAAGAGAGAGTGAGATTGCCGCTAAATTGAAAATCAAGACTATTGAAATGGGATTTGAGCCCGCGTTTGCGCCTATTGTGGCAAGCGGGAAAAATGGGGCGTTTCCCCATGCCGTGCCAAGTGCTAAGAAGCTTGCGCGGGATGAGGCAGTGACCATTGATTACGGAGTTAGGGCGAATGACTATTGCAGTGATTTGACAAGATGCTACTTTTTGGGGAACTGTAAAAAACAGAAAGAAGATTATGAAAAGCTTCAGGAGATTACCGGGGAGATTGCAAAGAAAGCGGGCAGGCTGAAGAAATTTTCACAAGTGACTGAGCTTGCGAACAAATTGATGAAGGAAAATAAGTTGCCGGAATTGCCGCACTCCATTGGGCATGGGATTGGGCTGGAAGTGCACGAGTATCCGGGGATAAGGAAGAATTCGGAGCACAGGTTGGCTTCGGGGAATGTGTTTACCATTGAGCCGGGAGTGTACTACGCCGGTAATTACGGGCTGAGGTACGAGGAAACAGTGCTGCTAAAGGACGGGAAAGTGCTGATTTTGTAATTTGGTTTGGAAAAGACCGAACGAAAAGTGGCTGCTTTTTATTGCCTAAAAAATATAGGGAATGAATGGAGAGGGAAAAATGAAAATAAACTGGAAACTGGTTGCGATTTTCCTGGCTTTCACGCTATACTATTTCTTAGTAGTGCAACCAATAGTTTGGAAAGTTGAGATAAACACCCACGGCGTTGTTCATACGGAATTCACCAGAATCAAGGATTATGGGGTCGCGGATCCCGCTATTCTCATTGTTATTATGCCCGCGATTTTACTCGGAATATTGTTCGCGCGCTTTGGCGGGAGTTTGATAATTACGCCGATAGCCGCGCTTCTTGCATGTTATCTGGGAATTGATGTTGTGTTTTTCGTGCTGTGGCTCCTTGGGTCAGCTCCTTCATCTCATCTTTTTATTTACACCAATGGCGTAAGGCCGGGAGGGTCTTCCCAATATTGGTATTTATATATGGAAATCGCCCTGCTGGGTATGCTCGGATATCTCGCAGCAAAACGGTTCTTTCCTGCGGAAAAGCCGTCCTAGGGGCGGGCGGATGCATTGCTAAGGCTTTTTAAATTCAAGGGCGTAAAATAGGTATATTCTACTTCGTTCGAGGTGAATTAAATGAAAGTAGTGATTTCTGACCCTAAAGAAGGTAAAAGCTATCAAGTGGAAGTCGGCAAGGACAAGGCCAACAAGCTACTTGGAGTCAAGATTGGCGAGGCGCTCGACGGCGGAATCGTTGGCGCAAGCGGCTACAAGCTCATTGTTACCGGCGGAACCGACAGCGACGGCATTCCCATGAGAGGCGATGTCCAGGGAAACCTGAAAGTGGCACCGCTCCTGCAATATGGAATGGGCCAAAGGAAAAGCGGCAAGGGCGTAAGGTACAGGAAAAGCCTGCGGGGAAACACCATCGGAACAGTGACCCAGCAGATCAACACGAAAGTGACGGACTATGGCGACAAGCCATTGGCCGAGCTCTTCCCGCCAAGCGCGAAAAAGGACACGGACAAGAAAAAGAAGTAAACGAAATTGAGAGAAGTAATTTTAACTGAGTGAATTGATGGAGCAGGCTGAAATTAACATCGGAACCCTTGGCCATGTCGACCATGGAAAGACTTCAGTAGTCAAGGCATTGACCGGCATATGGACGGACAAGCATTCCGAGGAACTGAAGCGCGGGATCAGCATCCGCCTGGGATTCGCGGACGTCATAATCAGGCAATGCACCAAGTGCAAGGGCGAACCTTATACTACTCAGGAAAAATGCCCGGCCTGCAAAACCAAGCCCAAGGACGTGCGAAGGGTCTCTTTTATTGACGCGCCTGGGCACGAAACCTTGATGGCCACTGCCATTGCCGCGAGTTCCATAATGGATGCGGTCATGCTGGTGATTGGGGCGAATGAAAAATGCCCCCAGCCGCAAACCGAGGAGCATCTGATGGTGCTGGATGTCCTGGGAATCAAGAACATCATAGTTGTGCAGAATAAAATCGACCTGGTGACAAAGCAAAAGGCGCTGGAAAATTACAAGGAAATAAAGGCGTTCCTGAAAGGGTCGGTGGCTGAGAAGGCGCCCATCGTTCCTGTGGCCGCGAACTTTAACACGAATATTGACAAGCTGATTGAAGCAATTCAGACTTACTTCCCAACTCCGAAGAGAAATGACAAGGCAGACCCGTTGATGTATGTGGCAAGATCTTTTGACATTAACAAACCAGGGACGGATGTGGGAAAAATTGCAGGCGGGGTTATCGGGGGTTCGATAGTCCAGGGGAAATTCGCGGTTGGCGACAAGATTGAAATCAGGCCGGGGTATTCGGTTGAGGAGAAAAATTCCATTAAAACCCATGCGCTGGAAACAGAAATTATTGCGATTCATTCGGAAAAGAACACGCTGAAAAAAGCGGCACCAGGCGGGCTGGTGGCGCTGGAAACTTTGCTTGACCCTAGCTTAACTAAGAATGACGGAATGGTCGGCAACATTGTCGGAAAGCCAGGAAGCCTGCCGCCAGTGGTTGACAAGCTGGATTTGGAGTTCAAATTGTTCGCAAGGCAGGGGATTGACAATTCTCCGCTAAAGCAGGCTGAACCTGTTGTGGTGAGCGCCGGAACCGCGACCGCGCTCGGGTTTGTGGAAAAAGTGAAAAAGAACAAGCTGGAGCTCAAATTAAAGAGGCCGATTTGCGCCATGCCCGGGATGAAGGTTGCGCTTTCCAGGAGAATCGGGCAAAGGTGGAGATTGAGCGGGTACGGAATTTTGCCAAAATCTAATTCCGATTAGGTTGACTAATTAACGCTAATTTAACTAATCGCAGGCAAGCGCAGCTGTTTCTTGCATTCCTTCAATTTCTTCCGCTATTTCCGTTTCTTCAGAAGCGAACGCATAGGAATAGCCGAGATGGCGCGCTGTTTCCGGAACCCGGCCCGCGTGCTTCTGGGTTAGGTCGATTATTTTTCCAGAGGAGGAAGCGAATGCCCGCCACTGCGCCTCGTCCTGCATTGCTAGGGTGAATGCGAAATCTGCTCCAGAATTTTTCAAAAGCCTGTGAATGGAAACCGCCAGCAAGGGGTCTGCCGGATTTTCCAGGGAAGAGACCAGTTCTATCGCAAGCCGCTTCTGGTTTGCTGTGCTGGCGAATGACTTGAGGGAATTTTCCAGCTCATTTAGATTGGCTGCGCGCTTGGGCTCCGCAGCCTCGCGCGAGTAAAGCGCAGGGTGCAAAAAGAGCTTGGAATCCTCGTCGTAAACCTGGGTTGCAAGCACTGCGAAATTGAAGGAGGATTCGTAGGAAGTGATGTCAAAAATACCAGAGGAACTCTTTTGCATTGATTCCTGCGAGCCTTCGTAAATGCGGAACGGGTGCGAGGAATCGGTTGAAAGGACTATCCTGCTTTCCACTTTTTTTGAATCTTTCCGGAAGCAGATGAGCCGCATTATGGTGGGAACGGAGCCGCCGGAGGCGAATCTCTTGCCTTCCTGGGAAAAACGCCAGTCTGAAATCTTGCCCAGGACTTTTGCCTCGGATGCGGTTGGGGCTGGCATGGACTTGAACTCGTATTTCAGTTTGTCGCGCCACAGGAGCGCCTCGTGCGCCGAATCATTGGAGGCTGATTTGATGGAATCCAGTTCGGCCAGCCCGCGGTAGAGCAGGCTGAGGTCGGCATCTAAACTCTTGGCATGCTCTGCTTTTATTCCCTGCAAAATCGGGGTGAAGTCTTTTGATTCGTGCAACTGGGCCGGGGGAGCTTGGAGAGGGGTAGAGAAGATTTGGGGAAGGGCTGAAATTTCAGGAACCGAAATTGCTGGCTCTGGCGCTGGAAGGAGATCAACAATTGTTTCAGGGGCCTTGGCTGGGATTTCAATTGGAGCTGGCTGGGCTTGAATTTGAGTTGGAATTGGAATTTCTGCTTCAACTTGAGCTGGAGTGGAAGCTGATGCTAGTAGGGCGGTATCTGCGGGAGCAGGTGCGGAAGATTCGGATGGAACCGGGATGGATGGCGCGAGGATGACCGGAGCTGCGGATTGAACAGGAATTTCTGAAACCGAGGCTGCGGGCGAATCGTCCCCGATAACAAAGGAGATGGCGGCGCTCTTCCGAAGCTCGCGCAGGTCGTTCAATAGTGCGACATCAAGCTCCAGCCCGTTGCGCTGATTTTGCAGTTTCCCGCGCTCTTCCTTTGTCAGGTCAGGATTGTTGGTGAGCTGCATGGAAACTTTCTGCAATTCCGGGACCACATTCTTCTCTATGCGGTTCAGGCGGTCCATGGATTCACCCAGGGATTTCATGGATTCGGAAAATTCTGGATCGGAAAAGGAAACTGAGATGGAATTTATTTCTGAGCTTTTAAGCGCGATCAGGAATGCGCGCGTTTCATCCCCCGGGGGAAGAGCGAACGAGCAGCTCCCTTCCCTGTTTTGGAAAATGTCCAGCAGTTTTTTGAAATCATCCCCCGAGATGGATTTCTTTTGGCGGAGGGAATTGGCTGAAACGCTCAGGAGCGCGTAGTTGTGCGCAAGGCCGCAGGCGAATTTTTTCTGCGCCTCGCGGTCCTGGAAAATTTTGTAGATTTTGCTGGAGCGGTTCTTGAGCTCTGACTGGATGCACTTCATTACCTCCTCCTGCATCTTCTTTTCATCGGAATTCGCCGGTGCTATTTTCTTCGCCTCCAGGGTAAGGGATTTGGTAAGCTCGTTCAGGGATTTTTTCAGCGGAAGGAAAACTGTGAAATTGGAATCTGCGAATTTTTTATCGGCCTCGCACAGCTTTGTGGCATTGCCGTTCTTCGCATAGCCGGAATTCCTGGAAATTATGTATTGCTCCACTTCGTCGATTGTTATCTGCATGGGAACAACTCAGGCTGCCTTTGACTCCTTTAGGATTGGGGCCAGTTTTTTCTGCTGGCGCCTTCTCTCCTTCGGCCCGGTTAGCTTGTATCCGAGGTTTTCCGGGGATTTGTAATACCAGTAATCGCCGTCCTTCCCGAAAAATGTGTCAATGACCTGCATTCCGGTTGAGATGCCGGAAAACATTGACCTCAGCTTGGAGCGCAGGGTCGGGGCGGGAATGCTCACCTGCGCATGGGTGACCCGGACTTCCTTTCGTGCAATCTTCACTGCCATTTCCGGCTTCTGCTGCTGGTCAAGCAATGGCTTCAGCTGCTCTTCGCGCCTCTGTTCCTGGCGCTTTATTTGCATCTGCTTTGCGAAAAAGTCCTTTTGCTCTGATTTTTGCATTGGAGGATACTGGATTACGACCTGCTGCAGCACTGCCCTCTTTTTCTGCTGGATGTTTTCTTCTGTTGCCATTGGTCGATCGCCGCAGTGGATTGGCCGTTTGGAAATATATAAATGTTGCTAGCGAAAGAATCTCGTGAAACAGGGGCTAATTTTAGAGGGTGTGGAAGCGGCTAGAGAATTCGCCAGCCAGGGGCGCCGGATGATGCTGCTGGACGGGTTTGGCGGATGGAAAGAGCCGGTGCTGGCGATTGGGAGCAGGAAAAATTATTCAGTGGATAGATTTGAGGGAAAGGGGCTCGCGGAATTTTTTGACGGGATTGCAAAGGACGTGGAAAAAATCGGAATGCCCGCGTTTGGCTATGTTTCCTATGATGCGGGCAGGAGCTGCATCAGGCTGCCGAATAAGGCGAAGGATGATTTGAAAACCCCTGAGGCGGAATTTTTCATTCCTGAAAAATTGGTGAAAATTAATTTGGGCAGGGGAAAAGAAGCGGAAAACGGAAGGGGGAAGAAAGAGGGTAGGGAGAATAAAAGTGAAAAGAAAATTGGAAAACAGAAAATGGAATTGAACAGGAGTGAAAGCGAATTCTGCGAAATGGTTTCAAAAACGCGGGAGAGAATCAAGCAGGGCGATATTTACCAGGCGAATCTTTCTGTGAGGGGCAGTGTTGTAAGTGAGCTCGAACCCATTGATTACTATGAAAGGCTGCGGCGGATTAATCCGTCTCCTTTCAGCTTTTTTTACCAGTCTAGGAATGTGGCGATTGCGAGCTCTTCTCCTGAATTATTGCTGGAAAGGGAAGGGAGGAAACTTGTGACTAGGCCGATTGCCGGAACAAGGCCGCGGGGAAAGAATGCGGGCGAGGATGCGGCGCTTAGGAAACAGCTGACCGGCAGCGTGAAGGAAAACGCGGAGCATGTGATGCTGGTTGATTTGGAAAGGAATGATTTGGGGAGGGTGAGCAAGTTCGGAAGCGTGAAAGTGAGCGAAATGATGGCTGTGGAAAAATATTCCCATGTGCAGCATCTTGTCTCAAATGTCGTTGGCGAGCTGCAAGAGGGGAAAACTTTCGGGAATGTGATGGAATCGGTTTTCCCCGGTGGGACAATAACCGGGGCGCCTAAAATCGCTTCCATGGAAGTGATTGAGGAATTGGAGCCGGTGAGAAGGGGGGCGTATACCGGGAGCGCGGGGATTATTGGGCCGGATTTCGCGCAATTCAATATAATCATTAGAAGCATAATTTTTGATAGGGGAAAGGCCTATGCCCAGGCAGGGGCTGGGATTGTGAAGGATTCGAACCCGCAGAGGGAGTGGAAGGAGAGCTTGCAGAAGATGGAAGCAATGAAGCAGGCATTGGGGTGCTGATGAAATGAAAAATGGAAAATGCTATTACAATGGAAAGATTGTGCCCGTGAATGAGGCGAAAGTTTCTGCTGGCTGCGATGGGTTCCGCCAGGGAAGGAGCGTGATTGAAACCTTTGCGTGCAGGAACTGGAAGGTTGTCTTGTTCAAGGAGCATTTGGAAAGGATGAAAAGGGGGATGGATACTTTTGGATTGAAGGAGACCGGGCTGGATTTCGCGCAGGTTGTAAAACAGGTGATGAAGGAAAACGGGCTGAAAGAGGCGCGGGTGAGAATTACTGTTTTCAGGGATGAAAAAGGGGAGAACGGGGAAAAAACTGGCGTGATTGTTTGCGCGGATGAGATGCCGCTTGCTGAGATAACCGCGAACGGGGTGGAATGCGTTACTGGCAAAATCTCCTGGAAGCGGGAGTATGATTTCAAGTGCGGGAATTTCATGGAGTATGTGATTGAAAGGGAGAAGGCGGAAAAGAAAGGGGCGTTTGATGCGATTCTTGTGAGGGATGGAAAAGTGCTGGAAGGGTGCATTGCCAATGTTTTCCTTGTGAAAAACGGTGAATTGATCACTCCTGCCGTTTCTCAGGGAATTGTTTCCGGGATTGCGAGAAAAGCGGTTTTAATTGCCGCGAAGAAAATTGGGATGAAAGCGGTTGAGCGGGAGGTTAATGCTGAAGAATTGCTGGCTGCCGATGAAGTGCTCTTGACCAATGCTGTGAGAGGGGTTGTGGCGGTGAAGAAGATTGACGGAAAGAAAATTGGGAGCGGGGAGACTTGCACGAGGCTGAGGGAGCAATACGAGAAAATGTTTGAGGAGATTTGAATGGAAAAAACAAAAGTGGCGAATGGAAGCGAGCTGGACTATGTCCTGGTTACGATAGTGGCGCTTGTGCTTTACTTTGCCATTGGATTGGTTGGCGCGCTCATAGTTGGAATTTTCGCTGGTTTTAATGCCAAGAAGATGAATGAGAACAGGGCGATTTCAGCGAGCTCGCTGGTGATTGCCGTGGCGCTTTCGTCCCTGCTTGCGATTACGAGCTTTGGCTGGAAAATCAGGCGGGAGATAGGAACGGATGCTGATTTCATGTATAATTTCATTCCCCAGCTGGCAAAGGTGCACCCGTCGATTGTGGCGGTTGCAGCCGCCATTCTCGGGTACCTGCTGTTTTTCGCTGGCAGCATGGTTTTTGAGCGTTGCGTGAGAAGGAAATAATGGTGAGAGAACTTGTCTGAAGAAAAGAAAGGGGAAAAACCCTCAAGCAAATCCCACGAGCTGCTGGGGACTACGCAGATTTTTTCATAGGATATCAAGGTCGAGATTAATCAGATTGCTTAAATCGTGATGGATCAACGGACCAAGGACTTTGATTCGCGCGTTTCCGAACTTGAGCTTTCCAAGGCGCATCTTGAGGATGCTTTGCAGGATTTGAAAAAGGAGAACGAGGAGCTGCGCAACCTGGTGCTGAAGCAGAAAATCGCCGGCGCCGAACAACTGGCCAAAATCAACAGCAGGCTGGCGGATGTGAGTGGAGAGCTGAGTTCCCTCGGAAAAGTGCTTAAAAAGGATATGGAAAGGATTGCGAAGATGAAGAGAAAGGAATAGGGAAAATCCATGGGAAAAAACGAAAAAGAGGAGGCAAAAAGGAGCGAGGAGGAGCGCGCGGCCGGGTTGCGCGGGAACCTTGCAAACATCTATTCCGCAAAAGTTTCATCAAGGAAAGAGAAGAGGATAAAGTGGGAGTTGTGAATCATGCCGTTTGACACCAAGAAATTCATAGATAAGAGCGTAAGCGAAATCAAGAAGCAGATCGGGAGCGGCAGGGCGATAGTTGCCGTTTCAGGCGGGGTTGATTCCACCACTGCTGCTGTTCTTGTGAATAAGGCTATTCCGAACCAGCTGGTTGCCATTTACGTGGATACCGGGTTGATGAGAATCCATGATACTGATAATGTGAAGAAATTGGGAGTGAACACTGGCCTAAAAGTGAGGGTTGTGGATGCGAACGCCA
>CABMDC010000011.1 GCA_902384795.1 Candidatus Gugararchaeum adminiculabundum
AATCCTCGTCCTTGAACTCGCCAAAAACATCAACCACTCCAAAAACCCCGTCATAGCCTGGAATGATTTTTACATTCCCCTGCTGCACCCTTCTCACTCAGTCCGCAATCCTATCCCCTGAAACTTTTCTCACTTCCTCAAAGCTCGCATTCAGCGCGGCAAATTCGTTGCCAAAAGCCCGCACCAATTTGCCATACTCCTCAACCACTCCCTTGGTAAATTCCCCCTTGTCCAGCGATTTCGCAACAATCTCCCTAAGAGGGACAAGGTGCTTGAATGGAATCGAATCACCAGGCACAAACCCATCCGGCCTGTCAGCCAGCGCATTCACCCTATGAAGAACTCCCATGGTGACTTTTTTCCCGCATTTGGGGCAGACATTATTCAGCTTGATTGCCTCTTCAGGCGACAATCTCACCCCGCAATTCCTGTGCCCGTCCACATGATACTTCCCCTCTTCCGGGAAAAATTCATAGGTGCACAAAAATCTTTTCTTATCCTTCTTCCTAATCGCTTCGCAAATTCCCCTGTAATTGAACTCTTTCTCATCCAGCTCAAACACATTCGCCTCCCTTCCCAGTTTCGCAGGCGAGTGCGCATCGGAATTCGAAATCAGCGCCACCTTATCCAGTGCACTAATTCTCCAGTTCATGGGCGGGTCGCTGCTCAACCCGGTTTCAATGGCATAAATTTTGCTCGTCAATTCCCCAAAGCACTCTTTCAGCGAATCAAATCCAGAGTTGGCTCCAAAAACAGAAAACCACGGGGTCCAGGCATGGGCCGGAATCACCATGCACTCATTGCTGATTCCAAGAACAATTTCCGCCAATTCTAGCGCGCTAATTCCGAGAATCGGCCTTCCATCAGCCTTCAAATTCCCCCTTTTCCCTAGTGCATCATTAATCTGCGCAACCACTTCCAGCGAAGGCGCGAAAATAACAGTGTGCACCTTGTGGTGCCCGTAAATTGATGAAATTTCAGTCTGCAAAAGGAATTTCTGCCCCTTGTGCTCATACAAGCCAGGGCTCCCGTCGCTCTCTTTCAAATATTTTTTCAGCTCAGCGAAATATTCCGGGTGAGTGAAATCCCCTGTCCCCAGCAATCCGATTCCCTTTATTTTAGCTGATTCGGAAAGGTGCGGCACGTCCAGCTCCGGTGAGCAAGCCCTGGAGTATTTGGAATGAATATGAAGGTCGGCAATGATTCTCATACGCCTAATTCTTGTAAAGCAGTTTTATTATTCCCTTCTTTTTGGCGGCATCCCTAAAATGGCCTAGTAATAATCGTAGTAAACATTAGTTCCGCCCACATTCCGCTGGGGTTCCTCCCCTGGAAAGGCCGCCTTAATCGCCAAAGGCCAGCCCCCAAAAGCATCCGAGATGGTTCTGCTGTGCGGAATCCAGCCAAACTCCCCGGTCAGCTCCTTCTTGTTCCTATCCCACTCCTTCAGGGTTGGAATGTCCCCTAGTTTCTCCCTATATCCCTTTAGCAATTCAATAATGCAAGCTTTCTTTTCTCTCTCGTTCATTTTCGGTTTTTTTGCCACTTTCAGAGCGTATTTTTCAGCCGCCGCCGCGGTCGCGTCCCCCCATTTTTCAAAATATATGGAAATAGATCCGGTGGTGACAGACCATCCGAATTCCCTAAAAAGTTCCTTCGCATACTTGCCGAATTTATCTCCGCCCGGCATGCGGCCAATTTTTTCATAGACCCATTTAATCTGGTCTACGATAATCTCCCTTCTCCTTTCGAGCTCCTCTTCTGAAAGTTTCCCTTTTTTCCCGCCTCTTGCTTCAACCGGAATCAAACCAGCCTGCCTTACTGCTTCGCTAAATGTTCCAAAAATGCGCCTAAAGGTGCTTATCGCAAACAGCTTGCCCCCCTCTTTCCTATCCTTCAGTTTCTCATCATACGCGTAATCCTCCCAATCCCTTTCCCTTATCTGTTTTCCCAAAAGTCCCTTTTCCTTTGCGAATTTTTTGAGCTGGCGTATCGCCTCTTCCTTTCTCTTCTCCAATTCAGAAACAGCGCCTTCGCTCTTCCCCCCTCCCACTCTATCCACTAGCGGTTCAGTTGCGATTAAAGCAGAAGCGCCTTTGCCCTCTGCCGCCATCTGATCCATGCGAAATGCAAACCGCGCCCTTTCACCAGATTTTGGGCGAGAAACAAGATCATGCATGTATTTTTTATGGTCTTTCATGTATTTATTCTTTAGCCTGCCTTGCTTCCGCCTGCATCCGTTCGCATGTTCGGCTCCAGCCGAACGAAACATCTAACATTTATTAAGCCCGGGTCGCTCAACCCTTTCATGAAACCGGACAAAACAGGCATTCTGGCGGCATTTTTGGTTTTGGTTTTTCTGGCATCCGTTTCTTTTGCCGACGATTACTCCTCAATCAGCCTTTACGCGGACAAGAATGTCTACACTCCAGGGGACACCATAACTCTTGATGTCTACGCCTACCCCCAGCAGGCGACCAATTTCACGCTTTCCATCTACCGCTATGATGACAACGCGCCAAAGCTTTTCCAAAAATCGGACGAGAAAATTGTAATTGAAGAATACTGCTATAATTACGGAGACTTCCCTTTCCAAAAAACCGAATGCTACAACAGCACCAAGTATGACAAAAACCTCTCGCTCCCAATCGGTGAATACCATTTGCAGGCGCAAACCGCCCGGGGCGCAAACGCCTCCTACGACCTTCAGGTAACCAATCTGGGGGTTGTTGCAAAAACCTCGCGCGCCTCGGACACGGCCACTATAATAGTGGTGAACAAGACCAGCGGCCAGCCGGTTCCTGGCGCATCGGTTTCCCTCTATTCGATTTCAAACATGTACGGCAGCGCGGATGATTACAAAGAAACTTTCGAATCTTCAGGCACAAGCGATGAAAACGGCGTAATGTCAATGGCGCTGAAAAATCCCGCCTATCCCTACAAGGCGGTTGCCTCCAGCCAGGGCGATTCTGCTTTTGTGAAGTTTTATCCCTACAACAATCCTATCAACGCCCGCTACACTTCCTATTCCTACACCGACCGCCCGATTTACCGGCCAAGCCAGACAGTCCACTACCGCGCCATAGTCTGGAAGGAACTGAACGACAGTCGATATGAAGAGGTGAACGGAACAGTTGACATCGAGGTGCGCGGCCCGAATTACAACATTGTGCTGACAAAAACAGTGGAACTCAAGAATGGAATCGCATCATTGGACATTCCGCTTGACACCGAAGCCCCGCTCGGCTATTACTCCATCACTCTCAATGCCGGCGGCGCAGGCTACACCTATGATTCATTCCAGGTCGAGGAATACCAGAAGCCCGAATACCTGCTCACGTTCACTCCAACGAAGGATTGGTTCAATGTCGAGGACAAGGTGCAGGTGGAAGTTGATGCGCAATATTTCTTTGGCAAGCCGGTGAAGAACGCGGAAATTTTCTACCAAATTTACAAGGGTTATCCCTACTGGCCCTGCCATTACTGGGAATGCCCGATGTACGAGGATTACGGCTATTACGGCGGGGGCAGGTACGGGGGCTACTATGGCGGCTCCTATTACGGCGAGCCGATTGCGAACGGCACAGTGACAACCGATGAAAACGGCAAGGCAAACATTTCACTTCTCGCGCCCAGCAGCGAGCGCGACTATAATTTAGTAATACGGACAGCAACCGTCGACTCGGCCGGCAAGCGCGTTGAAGACGAAACCAGCGTTCCGGTCAGCCGCGGGTTCACGGTAAACATCAACACCGGCTGGAGCTCGGAACTAAACAAGCCTGCCGCTGTGAAAATTTCCACCACGCTTTACAATGGCACGGAAATAGACGCGAGCGGCAAAATCTCCATCAGCCATTACATCTACGACCCTGATTCAGGCACAGAAAAAAACACGACCGTCTACAC